>NZ_OZ376393.1:2400000-3000000 GCF_977927515.1 Cyanobium sp. ULC065
GCAGGCAACTGATCGATAATCAGGTCGTTTGGTCGCCATGCCCCTCGTCCAGAGGTTATCTGCCCATCCTGGAGAGATCCCCGCTGCTTCAGCAGGCTCACCAACGCCTGGGTGCCAGCCAGATTGCCGGAGCTGAGCAGAATGATCACCCGATCACCAACCCGCTCAAAGCAGGTCATCTTGCAGAGCTTCGCGAAATCATCGACGCCGGCATTCGTGCGGGAGTCGGAGGCGAGCACGATTCCCTCCTTCAGCAGGATGCTGACGCAGTAGGTCATTGACTGGGTTGCTTCTCCCTCAGTTCGGCAGGTTGGCCAGCTGGCCTTTCTCTCCGTTCCACTCCTCCGTCCAGACCTTGAAGGATTCCAGGGTTGCTCGGCCAAAGCTGGTGGTCAGGGCGACGTCGGCCGCATCCCTGCCCCTGGCGATCAGGATGCGCCCAATTCGGGGCTTGTTGTTGCGCGGATCGAAGGTGTGCCATTCACCACCCAGGTAGGCCTCGAACCAGGCGGCAAAGTCCATGTCGGAAGAGGGCGGGGATTCGCCGATGTCGCTGATGTAGCCCATGCAATAGCGGGCAGGAATGTTCATGCAGCGGCAGAGGGTGATGGCGAGATGGGCAAAGTCACGGCAGACGCCAACCTGATCCTGATACACCTGATGGGCTGTTTTGTTGGACTGGTTTGGCAATAGTTGAAGCTGATGTGGTGATGCACGAAACCACAGATGGCCTGCACACGCCTCCAGCCCGATGGCACGTCATCAAAGAGCTGCCAGGCCGTCTCCGACAACAGGTCGGTTTCGCAATAGCGGCTGCCCAAAAGAAACACAAGCACCTCTTCCGGCAAGGCCTCCACGGGTTCCTGATCCAGCCAGGGCAGCACCGGGTCGGGGAGGCCATTGTCGGCCACCACGCCGTTGCCGCTGAGCGTGATCAGGCCGGCGGGCGCCAGGATCCGGCTGCAGCGGTTGCCGTAGGAATCCCGGTAGGTCTGCACCGGAACCGCTGGGGTGATCTCCATGCGGTCCGGTTCGATCAGGTCCGAAGCGCGGCTGTCGTTGATGCTCAGCGTCAGGATCATCGGCGTGGGCTTCGGGCATCGGTAGATCAGCTCGTAGCCCACGTGAATCTGCATAGCCTGGGCCGCTTGGGGGATGGGTCGTCCGTCGCTTCAGTCTGAGGGGTCGACGGGAACACACGCGGAATCGTTGGTCTCAGCCTTGGAGCCTGTTGGCCTATGCGCAAAAGGCTTCAACATGTAAGAGGCCAGGCCAGGCATCATCGTTGATGATGCCTGGCCGAGCTCCTGCTCCTGGCTCAGCCCATTCCGGCCTTGCCCTTCACGTCTTCTACAGCATTCCGGCCTTTGGCCTCAGCTTGCTTCGCCTTGCCGGCGAGGCGATCTCCCTTGTTGCCAGTGACCTTGCCAACCGACTCCTGAGTCTTGCCCTCAATGTCCTTGGCGCCCGCCTTGACGCGGCCGGCGGTGGCGGCCAGCGGCAAGGTGGAGGCGCTGAGGGTGAAGGCTCCTGAGGCTTGGGCGGGAGCGCTGAAAGCCGGCGTGGCGATCAACACCAGCAGGCTGAAGGCCAAGCCAAGGCAAGTGGCGGCCAGCTGACGCAGAAAACGAGGTTGGTTAATCATGGTGAGGATGGCGAGGGGGTGAAAGAGATTTGGCGCAAGTGCAGGAAAATCCGTGGCAACCAATGCTGCTTGCCCAGGATTGTTCAATAATCAGGGGTTGCCGACAAATCAACTCCTATCACAATGACCTGATTGAACCATTGTGATTCAGATGCTTATTCACAGCGCGCTGCGCCGGCCGGTGAGGAATGAAACCAAAGCAAGCACGAGAAACACAAGAAACAGGATCTGGGCGATGCCTGCAGCTGATCCGGCGATACCACTGAAACCGAGGACGGCAGCGACGATTGCAATGACAAAGAAGGTTATGGCATAGTTCAGCATGATGGAACTCCTAGGCGGTGTTAACTAGCTGGGCGATCTCTTTTTAGTTGGTAGCGTCGCGCACTGAGTCTTTTAGGTCTTCCACGGCATGTTCACCGCTGGCTTGGGCTTGCTTGACCTTGCCTGCTACCTGATCCTTCTTGTTACCGGTGATGTTGCCAGTGGCCTCCTGAACTTTGCCTTCGATGTTCTTGGCGGTGGCTTTCATGTCTTTTCCCATACCCATGACTGACTCCTTTGTGGATGTTCACATCCATGTGATATGGACGTGTTCTTTAAGTCTGCTCAGGAACACGAGCATTGATTCACCAATGATCTTTTGCCTTCCTTAAGTTCTCCTGCATTAAATCTGCAGGATCGCTGTTTCTACTCAGCCATCTTCTGATCTGGGCGAATTGATGCGTATCAACAGCAGATCTGCTTCATTTCTATGGATCCGTGCAGGGCGGCGGCAACCTGTTGATGGGCAAGGCCTACACCGCGCTGCTCGACCTCAGTCCTGGTGATGAGTTCGAGATCACGCTGGGGCGTAATCAGATCCGAATGATCCCTGTTGGAGCATAGGAAGTACACCTACGTTCTCAACTAATCGCCACCCCCGATCCAGTCAGGGATTGTCAGCGTCTCGTCTCGGAACACCTTCAGTGCCGAAACGTCGAAGAGGCATCCTCAGTCCGAGGCAGGGGGTCCTTGAGCCCCACAAGCCAGCCGACAGCCCGATCGATGTCGTTAAGGAGGGCTTCTGCCATGTCGCGGCTGAAGCCAGCACGCACCACGAAGCGCAGCACCGCCCGGTCTTCGCAGTTGGCTGGCATGGTGTATGCCGGCACCTGCCAACCCCGTTCGCGCAACTTGTCGGAGAGGTGGAAGACGGTCCAGTTGGTCACCGCCGGATCCACCTCCACGGCGAAGACAGGCAGCTGACCAAGGGGATGGCTGACCAGACGGAGGGGTTCCAGGTCGCGAATGCCATCGGCCAGATGGCAGGCGATTGCCTCCAGGATGGCCATGCGATGGGCGTAGCCGGCACGGCCCAGGTGCAGAAAGTTGAAATACTGTCCCACGATCTGAGCTCCGGGGCGGGAGAAGTTCATGCCGATCGTGGGCATCTGGCCGCCGAGGTAGTTGACGTTGAAACGCAGTTCCTCGGGCAGCAGGTCGTCGTGGCGCCAGAGCACCCAGCCCACCCCAGGCAGAACACCGCCGTATTTGTGGCCGCTGCTGTTGATCGAAACCACCCGCGGCAACCGGAAATCCCAGAGCAGATCAGGGGAATTGAAAGGAGCCACAAAGCCTCCTGATGCAGCATCCACATGGATGGGGATGTTGAGACCCGAGCGATCCTGCAGGTCGTCCAGCTGTAACTGCAGGGCTTCGATCGGTTCGTAGCTGCCATCAAAGGTGCTGCCAAGGATTCCCACCACCCCGATGGTGTTGTCATCACAGCTGGCCACCGCTTCCTCGGCGCCCAGTTGGAAACGTTCCGATGTGATCGGCACCAGCCGGGGCTCCACGTCGAAGTAGGCGCAGAACTTGTCCCAGCAGATCTGGGTGTTGGTGCCCATCACCAGATTGGGGCGACTGGTGTCGAGTCCAGCCGCCAGCCGACGCTGCCGCCAGTGCCACTTCATCACCAGCCCGCCCAGCATGCAGCCCTCACTGGAGCCCGTGGTTGAGGTTCCCACAGCACGTTCTGGGTCCGGGGCATTCCAGAGGTCCGCCAGGATCCGCAGACAGCGCACCTCCAACTCAGCGGTCTGCGGGTATTCATCCTTGTCGATGATGTTCTTGTCGACGCATTCCTCCATCAGACGGCGGGCGCACGGATCCATCCAGGTGCCGACGAACGTGGCCAGGTTGAGACGGGCGTTGCCATCGAGCATCAGGTGGTCGTGAATCAACTCGTAGGCGTTCTCAGCGTCGAGGCCGTGCTCAGCCAGCACATCGCGGGGGATCTCCGCTGGCAGGTTGGCCGCTTTCAGCCTGGCGCTCAACCCAGCGTCGATCCCAAGGTTGGTGGAACGGTGCTTCTGAACTGTCGAGTTTTTCATCATTGGGTGGGGCTGGGTTATAGATGTTCCATTCAAGAGGCATCGTCTAGGCCAAGGGTGTGGTGCGTCACTTGTCGAGGCGTTTCCCTTTCGCACGTGATCACCGGTAGAGTCGTCTCTCTACAGGCTCGGTGGAGCCTTTGACGCTGCCAGGCTTCCACCAAGATGCAAACCCTTCAGAATCCGCCTTGGGCCCGGTGCTTGGGCCCAAGATCCCTATGGACGTCCACTACCGGCTTCATGGCTTTATCCGTCCCGAGCCCCCCGCTTGGGGACAGGGGCTGCGGCTCGGCATCTGGCAGGGCACCGGAGCAGCGGCCACCCCGGAAGCGGTGGTGGAAAACTTGGAGCGACTCGAGGCCGTGTGCGCCATCGCCGTTGAGCGCCAGGTGCAGCTTCTGGCTTTCCCCGAGCTTTACCTCAGTGGTTACATCGTCACCCCGGAGCTGGCCCGTCCTCTGGCCGAATCTGTGGATGGTTCCAGCTTGCAGCGGGTGGCCGCCGCCGCCCGCCGCCACAACCTGGCGGTGGCCTGCCCCTATCCAGAACGTGCCCAGGTGGCCGGAGAGGAGCGCTTCTACGACGCGATTGCCCTCTTTGGACCCGATGGCACTCTGCTGCGCAACTACCGCAAAACCCATCTGTGGGGTCCGGACGAGAAGCTCTGCTGGAGCCCCGGTTACCAGTACGTCGAGGAGGGTCCTGCGTTCACGGTTCAGGTCGTCAATGGCGTTCCAGTTGGCCTGCTCAATTGCTACGAAGCCGAGTTTCCTGAACTCACCCGTTGCCTCGCTCTGCTGGGCGCGAAGCTCGTGCTGATCCCGACCGCCGCGGATGCCTGGGCAATGCTCAGCAACGGCCAGCGCACCGATCGCACCTATCCAGACGTCTCACGCACCCTGATCCCAGCCCATGCCTTTCAGAACGCCTGTTTCGTCGCCTATGCCAACCGCTGCGGCGATGAAACGGTGAACGGAACGGTGATGGCTGCTTATCTGGGCAACAGCATCATCTGCGGCCCCTATGGAGATGTGCTGGTAGCTGCCAGGCCAGAGCCCACCCTCCTGCTCGCCGACTGTATTCCCAACGAGTACGGCCCGACACATCCAGCCGGCACCAAATACCACGAAGACCTGCGTCCGGAGCTTTACGGCTGACATTCGTCTTACAGATTTGAAACCTGTCAGTAAACTTTGTGGTTTGCTCCGTAGGGCAAGACACTAGGAACGAGTTCCAGTCATCTGGCTACATAGTCAGCACCGGTAACTACAGCAGATTGCTCAGGCAAAGCCCATCCAGGAGAGTGCATCAAACTCGGCTCAGTCGCGGGTTTCGGAGCGGCCTGTTCCTTCCCCAAGCGAGCGGGGGGGCAAACAAAGAACACTCGCAGCCGAAGCGCACCACGGCCGGCGGCTGCGGCATGGGCGTTGAGGTTTGTGTCATTGGCACTCCGGTGATGGCGGACGGCTCAGGTTGGAGAAGGGCCCAACGACGGAAGCTGATGTCCTGGCTCGAGCCCACCAATCTGCTGCTGCTGGCCTGTGCCCTCCTCTACGGCCTGATGGGGGAATGGATCGACGGCGCGATCCTGCTGGCATTCGTGCTGGGCATCAGCCTGCTCGACGCCGTCCAGCAGCAACGCAGCAGCCACGCCCTGGCGGAACTGGCCCGCCTGTCGGCACCCCGCGCTCATGTGCGCCGCGATGGCCAGGACCTGGAGCTCGCCACCGATCAGGTGCGCCTTGGCGATCTGCTGCGCCTGGAGGAGGGGGATCGAGTGGCGGCCGATGCCGCGATCACCGAGGCGGTGGGGCTGTGGCTGGATGAGTCCCTGTTGACGGGTGAGTCTCTGCCGGTGGCTCGCACGGTCCCTGGCGAACGGGTGCTGGCGGGGACGCTGGTAGCGGGAGGACGGGGCTGGGCCACTGTGGTGGCGGTGGCCGAAGCCACGGAGCTGGGCCGACTCGGCAAGAGCCTGGCCACGGTCAAGCCGCCTCTCACCCGGCTGCAGCGCCAGACCCGGCAGCTGACCACCCGGCTCTCGCTGGCGGCCCTGGCCCTCTGTGCCGCCCTGGCCGTGGTCCAGGGAGCGTCGAGCGGCGACTGGCCCCGGGCCCTGCTGGCCGCCCTGGCCCTGGCCCTGGCGGTGCTGCCGAATGAGATTCCCGTGGTGCTGGCCCTGTTTCTGGCCCTCGGCGCCCTGCGCCTGGCACGGATCGGCGTGCTGGCCCGCTGGCCGGCGGCGGTGGAGAGCCTCGGCAGCGCCACGGTGCTCGCCGTCGACAAGACCGGCACCCTCACCGAGAACCGCATGGGGGTGCAGCAGCTACTCACCTGGCCGGATCTGAAGGACTGGCAGGCCGGCACGCCCCTGGAGGACCCCTTCCACCAGCTGATGGAGCTGGCGGTGCTGGCCAGCCGTGGCGATCCGGTGGATGCCATGGAACAGGCGATTCAGCGCCTGGCCGCCGACCAGCTCGACAACACCGAGCACCTGCATCCCGACTGGCCCCTGGAACGGGAGTATCCGTTGCAGAGCGATCTGCTGGTGTTCTCCCGCCTCTGGCGGGACGGCGACGGGCACCTGCAGCTGGCGGCCAAGGGGGCACCCGAGGCGATCGCCGATCTCTGCCACCTGGATGGCGAGCGGAGCGCCGCCCTGCTGGCGGCCGCCGATGGACTCGCCGCCCGGGGACTGCGGGTGCTGGCGGTGGCCCGCGGGCTCGATGGCGTGCCGGTGCACGAGGGGCAAGCCTCCAGCAGCGGTGCTGGCCTGCCCGAGGACGTGCACGACTACCCGTTCGAACCGGTGGGGTTCCTGGCCCTGGCGGATCCATTGCGGCCAGATGTGCCGGCGGCGATCGCCACGGCCCAGGCGGCTGGCGTGCGGGTGGTGATGATCACGGGGGACAGCCCTGTGACGGCCCGCTCGATCGCCGATCAGGCGGGTTTGCCGCCGGGACCGGTGCTCTCCGGCCACGAGCTGGAAGCGCTCTCCCCGCAGGCGCTGGCGGCCGGGATCGGCGCGGTGTCGGTGTTCGCCAGGGTGATGCCCCAGCAGAAGCTGCAACTGGTGCGCGCCCTGCAGGCCGCCGGTGAGGTGGTGGCAATGACCGGCGATGGCGTCAATGACGCCCCGGCCCTCAAGGCCGCCGACATCGGCGTGGCGATGGGCAAGCGCGGCAGCGCCGTGGCGCGGGAATCCGCCGATCTGGTGCTGCTCAAAGACGCCTTCAGCGATCTGGTGCAGGCCCTGGAACTGGGCCGGCGCGTTGATGCCAACCTGCACCGGGCGCTGGGCTATACGCTGGCGATCCACCTGCCGATCGCGGCCCTCAGCCTGTTGCCGCTGCTGCTGCCGGGCCAGGCCCTGATCCTGCTGCCGGTGCACATCGCCCTGCTGCATCTGGTGATCGATCCGGCCTGCACGGTGGTGTTTGAGGCGCTGCCGGCCTCACCGGGCCTGATGCGGCAGCCACCCCGGCCGCCGGAGGCGCCCCTGTTCGGCCCCGACACCTGGCGCCATTCCCTCAGCCAGGGGGCCGTGGTGATGGTGGCCGCCCTGGTGCTGGCCTTCTGGCCCGACACGGACACCGAATCACGCCGCAGCCTGGTGTTCTCGCTGCTGCTGCTCGCCGGCGGCGGGCTCGTGTGGCTGAACGGGGATCCCCACAGCCGCATCACCGCCGCCGGTACCGGCATCGGCCTGGGCTTGTGGCTGCTGCTGATGGCCTTCCCCGCCCTCCAGCGGGTCCTGCAGCTGGCGCCCCTGACGCCCGTCCTTGTGGTCACGTTGCTGCTCCTCACCGCGGTGACCCTGCTGGTGGCCGGCCTGCTGGACCGTTTCCGGCTCCGGCGGCGCCCCTGAACCCAGCAGGCTGGCGGCATAGCTGAGGGTCTCGCCGGAGTCGCCGCCGGCCAGTTCCGGTTGGCGCTCGTGAATGTCCCGCAAGTGGGACACCCGCGTTTGGGTGAGGCCCGCCCCGACGCACCTGCTGACCCGGAAGTGGTGCTGGGCTGTTGGGACGCAGTACAAACCTGTCGGCCTCACGCCCCTTCGCCTACTAAACAACCTGGTGGTACTACACATCAAGGCCGTGTGGAGGCCTCGCAGGGGTCAGCTCAGGCTGATTAATCGCCGGTGCTATCCCTGAAATCCTGTGACGCAGTACCGGGGAGCAGTACCGGGGAAGGGGTCCTTGCAATCCTAAGCCTAGAGCCGGCGCCTAAACTAGGAGCACTGTCCAACTGGGAATGGTCGATGTGGACACTTGCTATTCCGATTTGGGAGTTCGTGCTTCGCGGAGCAGTCGTTTACATCTTTCTGCTCGTTCTGCTGCGAATAACGGGCAAAAGACAGATCGGTCAACTCGCCACGTTTGATCTTGTTCTCTTGCTCGTGCTCTCTAATGCCGTGCAGAACTCGATGAATGGTGGTGACAGCTCTCTAATCGGGGGACTCGTCTCTGCTTTGACGCTCGTGGGACTGAACTATCTTGTTGGCATCGCCACCAGTCGTAGCAAACGCATTGAGGCCTTCATTGAAGGGCACCCGGAAGTACTGGTACACAATGGGAGATTCTATCCCGACGTTTTGATGCATGCGCAACTCACCCGCCACGAACTTGACACCGCCATCAGGGCTGCCGGCTGCGATTCGATCAATGATGTGCACGTGGCTATTCTGGAGAACAACGGATCCATCACCGTCCTGCCAAAACACATCAGAGCTTGAGCTCAGGCCAACAGCACTAAAGCCGTCTGACCCGGACTGCCACGTCCATCGACAGCAGCCTCGAATCGCCGATGTACGAGCCAGCGATGGGCGGAACTGAGTGGGGTAAGCGGCCAACCGCCACCGAGATGTGGTTCTCACCAACGATTTCACCGCGTGTGGGATCGAATCCCTTCCAGCCGGCACCCGGGAGAAAAACTTCAGCCCAGGCATGGGTGCTGCCCGCATCAACCGCTGCATGCGTCGTGCAGCTGTAGCCACTCACAAAGCGAGCGGGAAATCCAAGCAGCTTCGCCGCTTCCATGAACAGGAAGGCAAGATCGCGGCAGGATCCAGAGGCTCTACTAAGGGTTTCCGCCGGGGTCTGCACACCAGGTTCTTCTCGCTGGCGATAGGAGATAAGCTCGTGGATGGCAAGATTCAGGCGCTGCAGCAAGGAGTAGCTCTCGATGGCCACGCCGGCCTGCCAGACCGTTGAAGTCCACTGCGCCAATGGTCCGGCCTGCGGAGCTGGCACTGTGAGTAGATAAGCATCGAGAACGGGGCGGTCTTCTGGGACATAGGTGAAGGGATAAGACACGGCATAGTCTTCCACCAGAAAGTCAAGAGGCTCTTGATCGTATTGCTGGATGATCAGACTGCTTTCGATCAGCAGCAGATCTGCAGGTGCTCTGAAACTTGCAATGGCAACAGAATTGTCTTCCACGTCGCGATGCCAGCGCAGGCATGCCGTTGGCTGGATCGTTATCCTTGAGGATTCAATTCTCAGGTTATGCCCCTCTCTCGGACGCAAACGAAGCTCATGGGAGCCGAGCTGAACAGCGCCAGAATAGTTGTAGGCAGTGCGATGGACAATCTGATAGCGATTCATCAAGGTAAGTAGATGCCCCTACTGCGAGTGGATCAGAACACTAAAGAGTTCAAAGGATACTGTGGCATGAAACGGAAGCCCGTCACGGTCGCTTCGAACTCCTTTTGCGTCATCGCTCGGGGGTTCCTCAGAATTCTCACTGTAACCTCGCCAATCTCTGTAGAAACGTAGTCTTCAAGTGCTGACGTCCGGACATCCCAAGACACAGCCATCCTGAAGTTTATGAAAGAAATTAGCGATCACAACAACATCATCCCCAGAACCACCCCTATCCCATCGGTGAACGGCCAGAGAGTCAGTGCACGGTCATCGTTGTAGACATAGACACCGCCCTGCCATTCCTCACTTAACCATCATCCAACCATGGCTCGAGATCGCTGGGGCTTGATTGGTCGTCACCTTCTCTACCAGAACTGGGATCATGACTCATGGCATTGCCAACGGAGTTCGTGACCCAACGTGCAAAGGGGTCCATGCTTTGACGACTCCCGCCTTTGTTCTGAGCTTATACTTGAACTGATCGCCCACCTTCGCACCATCAACAGCGACATACCAACAGCCCCGCTTCTCGGGATTCATCGGTTCGGCGATTCCATTCCAGCCGTTTAACGTTCCTATCACGGAGACCTACTCGGTAAGGGGAGCCCTGACGCGGAACGCCGCGCCATCCCCATACAGGATAGATTACAAGCCATGAAATACTGGCATCTCGCCCATGGCTGAAGCGGAACAGCTTCCTATCAAGCTAAGCCATTCCAGCTGGGTAGACTGCCGGAGTTAACACCCAAGTTCCTTAAGGAACTGATGGTTGAACCCCACCGGCCAAGATTCGCCAACAGGGTTATCCATCCTACTCTCGTAAATCAACTCCGCTTAAGGTGACGTGCCCCGCTCCTTCTTTTATCAGATCTGCAACAACGGCCCCCCGAAGCGGTTTGAGACGGCAGTATCTGCAGTTGAAGCAGCAGACGGGAATGGTTTTGCCTGGTTGCACTACAACGGGCCAACACGGACGGAACTCACTGGACTCGTTGAGCTGCTCGGGCTCCATTCCCTTTCGATTGAAGATTGCCTTGATGACAGTCAGATACCTAAGATTGATGACTTTACAGATAACACATTCATTCTCTTTAACATTTTTGAGTACGACAGAGGCGTGCTGGAAGTTGGCGAAGTCAATATGTTCATCGGTGACAAGTTCTTCGTTAGCATCAGTCACCTCAATTGCAAGCAGCGACCATATCTGAATGATATTCAACACATCATCGAAAAGAACATTGAAGCGGCTCGGCAGGGGCCATCCCACGTCATGCACTTAATACTTGACTACATCGTAGACCATAAGTTTGTTGCCATTGAGGCCATCGAAGATGAGTTGGATGATGTGGAAGGAGCACTCATCTCAGCTCCCGCGAGCTTTAATCCGACGGAATTGATAAAGTTCCGGCGCTATCTTCTGAGGCTGCGCAAGAGCCTGTTTCATGAGCGCGAGATCCTCAACAAGATCTGCCGAAAGGATTGTCGATTTATTTCGGAGCAATCAATCTATCATTATCGCGATATCTATGATCACCTTGTCCGATTCTACGAGCTGACCGAGTCATACCGGGACATCGTTACTAGCTTAATGGAAATGTATCTCTCATTACTAAACAACGAAATGGCAAGGGCAGCCAATGAGACGAATAAGACAGTCAGGCGACTGACACTGATCACTACAATCTTCATGCCGTTGACACTGCTTGCCGGGATTGGGGGGATGTCCGAATGGTCAATGATCACAGGCCCCGACAACTGGCGTGTGTCCTATCCAGCATTCATGCTCGCCATGGTTTTTCTGGGTTTAGCAAGTTACTACTTCCTCAGCAGGTTGGACAGGAAGCAAACAAGTTCAAAGCGAAACAGGCATCCTTGAATTGAGCGCATCCACCCCTCCTCCATCGCCCCTCACCCCATCTCCTAACCCAAGCATCAAGCGAAGCAAAACCTCCATGGGCTGGAGGCGATGGGTCCCTGGACTGTCTGCCATCCGCCAGTACAAGATCGCCTGGCTCCGCCATGACATCGGAGCCGGCCTGGCGGTGACGGCCGTGTTGGTACCGGTCGGCATTGCCTACGCGGTTGCTTCCGGGGTTCCGGCCGTCTGTGGCATGTATGCCACCATCTTCGGTTTGCTCGCCTATGCCCTGTTCGGCCCCAGCCGGATGCTGGTCCTCGGACCGGACTCTTCGCTTGTCGCCCTCATCCTCGGCATCGTGCTGCTGCTGTCTGCGGGTGATTCCCAGCGCGCCATGGCCCTGGCCGGGATGATGGCACTCGTCTCAGGCAGTCTGTGCGTTCTGGCGGGAACCGCTCGCCTGGGTTTCATCACCGAGTTGCTCACAAAGCCGATCCACTACGGCTACATGAACGGCATCGCTCTGACCGTGCTCGTCAGCCAGTTGCCAGCCTTGTTCGGTTTCACTGTTAAGGGCGACGGACTGCTCAACGAAGCGTGGGGATTTATGGCAGCCGTTCTGGCCGGCAGGACCAATGGGGCAGCGTTGGTCGTCGGAATCGGCACCTTGGTGATGATCGGGCTGCTGAGACGCAGCAGGCGCGTCCCGGGAGTTCTGCTGGCTGTCGTTGCCGCGACTGTCAGCGTTACGGTCCTCAATCTTGCGACCCGCTTTGACGTGGCGGTGCTCGGTCCACTTCCCAGAGGTCTGCCCGCTCTGGTTGTTCCCTCTATCCACACTGGCGACATCGTGCCGGTGTTGTTCGGAGGCTTCGCCATCGCCCTTGTGTCGTTCGCCGATACGAGCGTGCTTTCGAGAACCTATGCCTCGCGGATTGGGGACACGATCGCTGCCAATCAGGAGATGGTCGGATTGGGCGCGGCCAACCTGGTCGCAGGTCTGTTTCTGGGCCTCCCAATCAGCGCCAGCGCTACTCGTACTCCGGTTGCCGAGGCAGCAGGCGCCAAGACACAGTTGACCGGGGTCGTCGGTGCAATGACTGTCGCCGCGTTACTCCTGGCGGCGGCTGACCTTTTACGAAACCTGCCAGCAGCCGCGCTTGCAGGGGTAGTGATTGCTTCAGCGATCGCCTTGATCGAGGTGGCTGACCTTCGACGCATCTACCGCATCCAGCGCTGGGAGTTCTGGTTGTCGATGCTCTGCCTAGCCGGGGTCGCTTATCTTGGCGCCATTCCTGGGATCGGGCTGGCGATCGCCATTGCTGTCATCGAGTTTCACTGGGATGGGTGGCGTCCCCACTCACCGGTCCTGGGACGGGTCGATGGTGTCAATGGATATCACGACATCAGCCGTTATCCGGAGTCATGCCAGGTCCCGGGCCTGGTCCTGTTCCGGTGGGATGCACCCTTGTTTTTTTTTGCGAATGCTGAATTGTTCCGGGACCGTGTGATGACGGTGGTCGAGTCATCACAAACTTGTGTCAACTGGCTTGTCGTCGGGGCTGAGCCTGTCACCAGCATCGATGTCACCGCTGCGGACACTCTCGATGAACTGGATCACACCTTGGCAACGGCAGGAATCAGGCTCTGCATGTCCGAGATGAAAGACCCCGTCAAAGATAAACTCAAGCGCATCGGGCTGTTCTCACAATTTGGAGAAGAGCGGTTTTTTGCCACCGTTGGGGAGGCTGTCAGTTCTTATCTCAAAGCCCACGCCGTTGATTGGGTTGACTGGGAGGATGAAGCCAAAGGCCCCGCTGGGGCTGCTTCGGAGCTGTATCGTTGATCTTGAAGACCCAGCTCGCTCCGCCGCCACCTTCCAGGGCGCCTGGGCGGGCTCACAGATACCAGTCGTCTCCTGGAACGCAACGGTATCCAGTTCCAGAAAGGCCGTTCCCTGCCTTAGGTCCAGCGCACTTACGTCACGAAGCAGCTCTGTAAAGCCACTCTGAAGAAGGCCCATTGGCGTACTCGCTTCCACACTCCCCGTCGCGATCGCCAAGCGCATGTCCTAGTTGATGGCCTGCGACTCAAGCGCTATCAAGGCCGCGCTTGTGGCCATCTGGCAAACCTCACAAGTTGACTACCAATGCGATCTGCTGCTGCATGCACTGCCCGGAGCAGGACTTGCGGGTTGCGGAGTCTTCCGGGCAATCGGGTGACCCTGTGCCAGAACTTTTCGCATCCTGGCAATCATTATCAACATTGCTGGACGACCGAATGGCTGCCCGTGTACTCCCAGCCCATGGTTCTTCTCTCGGCGTATCGGCTGCTTCAACCTTGCATTCAGCCGTGCTGCGGGATCATCAGGTCGGGGCCCAAGGCCTCCGCGGGAAATGCTTCTGAGTCCATTGGCTTCCCAACCCGAAACTGATGACGAGCGCGTGATAGAATGTGCAATGGCCCCACATGATGGCACTCGGTCTTACCCGCTGGCAACGTCGGCGGGGAGCGTATAACGGGCTTCGATGGCTACGCGGACGGCTGCCCGGGTGTCATTCGGTCTCCCCTGTTGATTCACTTCGATCTGGACCAACTCTTCAGCAAGATCCTCGTCCTTAATCTGTGCCCGCACCCACTTCGAGAAATCGCCATTCCTCCGGTGGTATTCCCACGTTTCATCGTCCACACCATCGGCCAGTTGCAAGAAGACTTGCAGATTTGGGGCCTTCAGGTTCAGGCTGCCATTCGGGCCTCTGAAGTAAAAACTTCCCTCTGGGCCCAGATTCCCCTCAGCATACTTTCGCGAATGCCGTTTCCGTACGGTCCGCGGTTGTTTCGTGTGGATCACGATGGCTCCCGGATCGCCGCGTCGCCACACCATCGCGTCCCCCATCGGGAGTTCGTTGCCCTGAACCACTGGGCATAGCGGCTCATTTTCTCCCGTTGCCTTGCAGAACCCTGCCAACGTGTCGCCTGGCTTCCCGCCGATCAGTAGGATTGTGCCGACGTTTGCCATCGTCGCCGGTTCCACAGCGCCTGGGTGAACGGTGATGAACAGGGTACCGCGTTCAGGCAACAGCGGCGCAAGCGCGACACTCGAAGGACCGTGCGGGAGCAAGTGATGGGATTCGTCGATCACAAGCCAGTGTGGTCGACCTGTTCGTGCCTTCTCCTGGAGGATGTGTGGCAACAGTTCTGCGAAGAACGTCGGCCGATCGTTGAGAGGTACTCCTAAAAGATTGACGACGATCGACCGCCCCGGATCCTTAAGCGCATCAGTGACATCATTTGGCAGCGGTGCCTGGGATGGATTGCCGATGTGGTTTGCGCACTCGAAAGCCTCGTAATCTCCCTCGGGATCGATGACGAGCACCTGATAGCCTGCGTCTGATAACCCTTCCATGATGGACGTCGTGATTGTCGACTTCCCGCTGCCCGATGTACCGGCCACGAGCACTCCGTGGCCAGCCGGATCGAGCGACAACTCGGTTTTGTCGTCCGTTTCACCAATGAGAATGTGGTGACGAGAAAGTGCCTTCAGGTCGGATAGATCATTTGCGATGAGGTGATCGATGAGTTCTGCGACACCTGCTCCGCGAGCTTTACCAGTGACAAGATCGGCTGCCTCCTTGACAGCGGGCAAGGCGTTGGCAACCGCTGCGGAGCACTCGCAAAGCCGCATGAAGGCATGGTCGTTCTCGGCATCCCCAATACCTACGGCATTGTGCGGTGACAGGGCGAGCTCCGCGAGTGCCGCTGCAAGCCCCGTTGCCTTGTTCACGCCAGACGGCAACACCATCACCGAACCTTTGTTGAAGATCACCTGGAGTTCGAGTCCGTACTCGTGGATGATCTTCAACACTTCGATGTGGTTTGGTTCATGGGTGGCAATGATGACATGTCCGGTGGAAAGGGGCGATACCCTGCGCGCTCTCAGTTCGGCCACAAACTTTGGCAGAGGTGGCTCGGCCAGAATCCGGACTTCTTTTGACTGTGGATTGAAGAGAACCGCCCCATTCTCGACAACTACGAGATCGAACAGATCGAGATGTGGAAACCCCAGTTGTAGATCAGGGAGCTCTCGACCGGTAACAAGGAGGAGTCTGCGGCCTGACTTCTTTGCCCGTTCCAACGCTGCCAGGGTGGCTTCATCCACAACGCCATCGTGGGCAATCGTTCCGTCATAGTCGGTGGCAATTGCATGGAATCGCATGGGCCTCTTCGTAATGGAACTTATCAGCGAAGTTGCCTGCTCGGGCTGCCTGAACTGACCACCGATATTCACCTTAAGGCGGATTGACCCTCTAGGACCGCGAGTGGACTGGGCATATCTTCCTTCACCTGGGCCTTGGTGCTGCGGGTCTGCTGCTGCCCCCTGATCAAGGCTGTTTCCGATTGCGTTCTTGGAGGGGCGCCAAACGTGCTTGCATCAGCCTGTGCCGGTTGCTGCTCACACCCCATGAGATAAGCAAGGGGCTGCTGGGTGTTCGCCGACAATGTTCTGAACAGATCAAGGGTGGCAGAACCACTGATGGCAGCGCCACGAGTAGCGGGAGGCATCAGCGCTGGAGCAAGACGTCAACACCCGTTTCCAGCAGAGGCCCCCTCTACCAAGGCAGTTCACGCCTCTGTATCCAGACCACCTTGTCCACTGGGGAGCCTTGTTGGGCAAAGCAATGCGTCGTTACAGCGAGGTTGTCAAGTCGCAGGCATCTGCTTTATGAGCAAAAAGCTCCTAGCCAAAGCGTAAACAAGGACCAGTGGTGATGCATTCAGCAAGTGGATTTCTTGACAAAGAACAAAAGCTCAGAGCAACACAGACGAATCAGCATTGAATGCTAGGCCTTGGTTGTGACGTGGACATGAGGCACATCTACAGCAACCAACTACTCCATTCAGGCCCATAGTGAATGCAGAGGGCTATGGCGTGACACGCGAAAGGATTTGCTTAGGTACGGATCCAGCCGCTCCATACCCTCTGCCATTGATCTCAGACCCTTGCGGACCCGATCATGAACAAGCTCCAATTCAAAGGAGAATGGCACGAGCTGAAAGGAAAGCTCAGACAAACGTTCGCCGATCTCACCGATAACGACTTAGACTATACCGAAGGACAGGAAGAGGAATTCCTTGGCCATCTGCAGAAGAAGCTCGGCAAAAGCCAGCAAGAAATCGCCCAGCTAGTTAACACCCCCTAGGAGTTCCATCATGCTGAACTATGCCATAACCTTCTTTGTCATTGCGATCGTCGCTGCCGTCCTCGGTTTCAGTGGGATCGCCGGATCAGCTGCAGGCATCGCCCAGATCCTGTTTCTTGTGTTTCTCGTGCTTGCCTTGGTTTCATTCATCACCGGCCGGCGCACCGTAACGTGATTCGCTGCGTGAACCCCAATGATCTGATCAGATGATCATGATCAGTCTTCAATAATCAGAGACCACTGATTATTGAGCAGCACTGGGCGTGATTCATGGGCTGGCACAGTCTTATACCGCTAAACCTCATTTCCCCCTCGCCATCGTCACCATGAAACACCAACTTCGTTTTCTGCGCCAGCTGGCCGCCACTTGCCTTGGCCTTGCATTCAGCCTGCTGGTATTGATTGCCACGCCGGCTCTGAGCTCTCCCGCCCAGGCATCTGGAGCATTCACCCTCAGCGCCCCCCACTTGCCCCTAGCCGCGACTGCCGGCCGAGTCAAGGCTGACGCCAAGGAGTTTGAGGGCAAGACCCAGGAATCGATTGGCAACGTCACGGGCAACCAGGGAGATCGTCTCGCTGGCATGGCGAAGCAGACCGAGGCAAAAGTCCGGAATGCCGTCGAAGACGTCAAGGACAAAACCGGAATGAGCTGAGCCTGAAGCTACGACGCAGCCAGGCATCATCCTGTGGATGCCTGGCCGGGCGTGGTCCATCAGGAGCCTATTGGTCGATGATCAACAGGCTCCAAAGGAGATCCAGTCGCTCGCTTGATTGGCACAGAGGGTACGTTGCCTTCCGCGCTGTCATGGGGATCGCAGATGGGCACTGGTGACAATCCGTCCAGCACGAAGACCCACCACAAATTCCGGTGGTGTCATCTGCCCCACTGGCAGCGTCAGCCTTCCTCGCTGTAGCCGGCCCACATCACGACGTTCGTGCCGAATTGCCCTTCGTACACATGATGACCAGGAAGGATAGGAAGGTATCTGATGTGACGAGCAGGCTATGACAGCGCTGCAGATCTCCAGTGGGTGCTGTGCTCACCTCGGCATCTCGGTGACGGTAGACGGAGTGAACGACTGCGTCACCTCCAAGTTCATCACCTAGCTCGATTGCTGCTCTCCGATTGGGAGAACTCCGCTGACCCGACGACATACGCCATGCACACATCCCCTCGCTACACCGAGGCCCTTGGCTGGGCTGAAGAGTTGCACCGGAACCAATCGCGCCCCGGCAAGAAGGTGCCCTTCCTCGCGCACGTGATCAGCGTGAGTGCTCTGGTGTGGGAAGACGGCGGCACTGAAGACCAAGCCATTGCTGGCCTGCTCCATGACACCATTGAAGATGCGGGCCAAACCCATGCCTCGATCCAGGAACGGTTCGGAGTCAGGGTGGCCGATATTGTGCGCGATTGTACCGATCCCGGCAAAGTTCCAGGTCATGGGGTTACCGAACCGTGGATCCTGCGAAAACAGCGCTTCATTGAGACGTTGGCGCAGCTTTCGGAAGCCTCCCTGCTCGTAACCTCAGCCGACAAGGCCCACAACTCCCGTGACAAGTTGCTCGATGCCGGTTCAGATCTGGATGGCTGGAACAAATTCTCTCCGGGATTCGATGGCTTGCTCTGGTACTTCTGGAGACTGCACGACCAGCTCCTTAAGCGCCTGCCTGGCAGCCGCTCTGTTCAGCGACTGGGCGACACAGTTCACGCCATCCTGACCTGCCCAATGCTGATGGCCCGTTTGCCAGCAGGCCGGGATCCGAAGGACTGGGTGGCCACCTACCTTCAGCGGTCGAACATTCACGCAGATACCCGCAGTTTTTGAATGTTGTTTTACGCGCCCATGAACCATTCCGAGGCGCGGCAACTGGGCTGGGCGCCTGACGCGGCGTGAGCCCCAAGCCCAGCCAACCGGTTCCGTTGACCCCGCAGGAGGGGTGGCTGAGTGACGGCCGGCAGGTGTTGCGCTTTCGGCCCACCCGCTGGGAGCGGGACTACCACCGGCTGGAGATCACCGCCGGCGAGTTACTCCCGGATCAGGAGGTCCCGTTGCTCATAACACGCCGAGAGCTGAGCCGGGCTGAGACCCTGATGTTCTGGTGGGTGAATCTGCCCAGACCTCCTCGGCTGCAGTGGATCTGAACGAGAGAGCGGAGCATGCGCAAACCCAACTCATTCAATCTTCACCAGGTGAACTTTTATGCAAAGCACTACCAAAGGTGCTTTCCGCTCATTTTTTCAGTACGGGCCTGGGTTTAGGGGTCTATCTGTCTCGCGCGCTGTCCCGCGACGGAAACCAAGCTGTCTACTACCACTATGCTGATGGTATGGACGCCTTTCAGGCGGACTCGGCGGCTTAGGCAGCCTATGAAATAGACAGATTCTGATCAGCTTTGTGTGACGGGTTGGTTGAGCGCCGAGCTGAACGCTTCATAGGTAGAGCTGGCTTGTGATACCTCTACTGTCATCGTGACAGCAACCTTCGCTGACACTTTCAACCTCGCGATCTACGTACGTTGAAATCAAGCAGTCTCCGTGTCAACGGCAGTACCCTCCTGCGTTTTCACGAAATAGATCATCAATTCAACAACCCGCAACCTGTCATGAATTCCACAACTCCTCATTCAGGTCAAGCAGCAACGAGTCCATCCCACACCACAAGCGAGCGCTTTCGCATCATGCAACGTCAACCACACCGCATCTCCATCACCATCAGCTATCTGGTGTTTCAAACACTCCTGAACCGCTCGGAAGAAGAAGGGCGCTCCATGTCCAACCTGTGCGCCTTCCTGTTGGAGGAAGTGCTGCACCACCAGGCGCCGCTCCCCCTTCAGGCACCAGCTCCCGCACTTGTTCAGGCCCCTCTGCTGCAGCCCAGCGCTGTGGGCAGAAGCCAGGTGCGCTTCACCCCCTACACGCCTCAGGGAGCACCCACACACAACGGCAGCTTTCTCTGAACCAGGCCCTGTTGGCAGTGGAGCGCCCTGAGCCTGGCCTCAGGCCAGTGCCAACATCTGCTGCTGGGGAAGATCCAGGCAGTAGCCCATGCCGTAGATCGTCTTGAGAAAACGCGGACGGTGCGGTTCCGGTTCGATCTTGGTTCTGATGTGGCGGATCTGGGTGCGGATGCACTCAATGTCGTCGTCGTTGGCGTAGCCCCACACCTCATGGAGAATCACTCCCCACGGCACGGCCTGGCCATGGCGCTGCAGCAGGCAGTGCAGCAGCTCAAACTCCTTGCGGGTGAGGCGGACCCGCTGTCCGTACCAGAGCACCTCCAGCTGTTCCGGACGGAGCGTGAGCGGCCCGTAAGACAGGATCTCTGACGTGACCAAGGCCAGCGGCGCTTCCAGCTGGTGACGCAGCAGCGCCCGGATGCGCACGAACACCTCCTCCACCTCGAAGGGTTTGAGGACGTAGTCGTCGGCGCCGCAGTTGAAGGCCTTGAGCTTGTCTTCCTTGCTGGCTAGTGCTGTAAGCACCATCACCGGCACCCGCGCGGTGCGCTGATCGCGCCGCAGGCGCTGCAGCACCGAGAGGCCATCCAGCTTGGGCAGCAGCAGGTCGAGCACGATCAGATGGGGCTGGTGCTGCATGGCCATGGCCTGGCCTTGGTGTCCGTCACCGGCATGGAGAACGTGCCAGCCCACCTTCTCCAAGACCGGGGCCAGCATCTCGAGCACCTGAGGCTCGTGGTCGATGAGTTGGATCAGTGGCTGAACGCGCAACAGGATGGGGCCGGAAGAGCGTGGCCCATCCTGGCGATCACCATCATCATCAGACTGGAATGTCTTGATAGGCACATACTGTCGCCCCTGATCAACTCAGTGGAGAATGATGAGGGGTTTGGCGTAGTCAGGGCTTCTCTGCCACAGCCCCGTTTCGCCCGATCAGGGACCCCATAGTTAGCAATGGGGAGGGATGGGCCTTGGCCTGTGATTGGGCTCTTCCTCCGCGGCTGGTGGATGCTGCGTCGGCCGTCGTCAAGGGATGGTTGCTCTTACGCCGGCAGTGTCCAGTACAGCTGAGCTGAGAGCTGTTCCTTGAAGCGCACTGATTCGCTCCGGTTGGTCTCGTGATCCAGCCTGCAGACAGGAATCAACAGCTTCAACAGGGCTGGGACAGAGGCATCCTGCACCGTCGAAGTCAGGTCGGGGGGCGGGTGTCTATCGGCAGGAGCTGAGTCGGACTCTTAGTCCCGATGACTCTCGCGGTCCCGGTTGGCCTCATAGGTCTTGAGCTCCACCCCCCATTCCCCTCGGCTAAGACGTTGGGCGTTCTGATCAGTGCGGTGCTGCTGCAGAGCCTTCTCCACCAGGTGGCGGACAGCAGACCCCTTCTCACGCTCTCCGCTGAGGTCAAGGCTTTCCACCAGCTCTGCGTCTGTAACTTCGATGGTGATTTTGATCATCTCGGCACCCTTCACCTTGACGTTGAATTCAGCATGGCAAGGTCGGCTATCCCTTGCCATGGACAGCGATTGCCTTGAGCATGGATCGTCATGGCGTGGGGGTCGACACTTGGACCACGAAGAGCTCTGATTGATGAAGGCGGAATCTACTTTGTGAACTCAGCCTTCGTTCCCCGACGGCCTCTCCCCTTCCCGAGAACCTCGCGGACCGGCATAGGGGGCATGACCTATTCTTTCAGCTAGGGTCTCGTGAAAGGTGGCCATCCATTGAGCTGTCTCTTGGCAGCTCTTGGGTTGGTTGTTAAGTTCTTCCTAGTCGACGTCGTTTGCCAATGGCCCTCACCGGATCGGATCTGCTGGCCATCATTAAAGCGCTGCCTGAGGCCTCGAAGTCCGATCTGGTGCGAGCTGCCGGCTATGTGTTCACGACAACGGACGGCAGTGAGCGGTTGAACTACTCAGCTTTCTATGAGGCTGTTCTGGAGGCCAAGGGCGTCAGCCTTGGGGAAGGGGACCGCAAAAGTAAAGGGCCTGGTGGCCGCAGCTTGAGCTACCAGACCAAGGTGCAGTTCAACGGTAATCTGATGATCGGTAAGGCCTACACCGCGATTCTCGACCTCCAACCAGGTGATGAGTTTGAGATCAAGCTGGGACGCAAGCAGATCCGGCTGATTCCTCTAGGTGAATCTGGCGATGACGAGTGATCCAGATGCCTGAAGAGCATTGGCTGGGCTGCTGGCTTGAGGTGGCGGTAGTCTTCACTGGAGCTGAGGTCTTGGCCCTTGTCGTTGTCAATGTGGACTTTCATCCCGTAGTAGCACTGGGTGCCTTCTTTGTCCTCTGCATCTTCGGATCTTTTTCTCATCCCTCGTTCTTGGCTGAGCCGGGAGCCGCAGGGCCAACAACCCATTAAGTAGCGCGACACGCGAGGAGGTGGGCCCACCACATTCAACTACGACCTCTAGCTCAGCTTCGACACCAGCTTCAGTGGCAAGGACACCGATTGACCTGGAGTATATGCAGCAGCTGGTATGACGTGGAACACGACCGGGACACGAGGAAGGCGTAGAATCGTCGAAAGTTAAGCTAGGCGTCTCAAGGCACAAGTCCATGCATATAGAAGTAGCCACTGAAGCAGATGTGCCAGCACTGACGGAGCTCTTGACGATGTTGTTTCAACAGGAGGCTGAGTTCAAGCCAAATCCCGAGGCGCAGCGTCGAGGCGTTCTCCGAATCATCACACACCCGGATGTCGGTATCGTCTTGGTTGCGAAGGAAGGTTCTGAGGTGCTTGGAATGGTTACCCTTCTTTTCACAATATCAACCGCACTTGGTGAGCGGGTCGCGCTACTTGAAGATATGGTTGTCGGCCATACGGCTCGTGACCTCGGTGTCGGGTCTAGTCTCATGCAAGAGGCGATCGTCATTGCCAAGGCAGGTGGGTGCAGGCGCATCACGCTGCTCACAGATCAAACCAATCTGTCAGCCCAGCGTTTCTACAAGCGGCAAGGATTCGAGGTATCCACTATGATCCCCCTGCGTTTATGCTTGGCAAGTGCTCAATCGTGATCCGCCTGACATTTGGCTCAACTTGACTGCTTTGGGCAGCGCGTGAACTCAGGCGTTGGACAATGATCTAGACTCAGTGAAAGACACTGCGTTAAAACAAGAACGTGGTAGATTCAGCCTGAAACAAACTTGGCAGAAGGAAAGCCACAATGTCAACCCCATCAGGACTGCCGCCAATCTTCGCGCAATCACCCGTTGACCTTGTTCCAGCATGTCAAATCGCTAACTTCCCGATCAATACATTTTTGGAGAGCATTGCTGTTGATACCGACGGTACGCTATTTGTTACCAGCCACTTAGATGGCAAGGTGTTTCGGATCGGAGCAGATGGCATCCCAATTCTTTATGCAGCCATCACGGGCAAGGCCACAGGGCTTGCACTTGTGTCAAATGGCAACTTGTTGCTTAGTGCGTGGGATGAGCAGAACACTTCCACTGTCTATACGATTTCGCCTCAAGGGGCAGCAACAGTGCTGGTCAAACTGCCAGATGCCATGTTCTTGAATGGTCTCACTCCTCTTGGGGATGATCGCTGTCTGATTGCAGATTCTTATCGAGGTTGCATTTGGGAAGTGAGTATTGCTGAAAGCACGGCAAGGGTTTGGCTAGAGCATTCTGACTTGGCTCGAAGCTCTTCCGACAAGGACTTTCCGGCGGTGAATGGATTAAAAGTTTATGGTGGTTTCCTCTATGCGTCGAATACTGAAAAGATGCAACTTCTTCGAATCCCAATTTTACTGGATGGTCAGCCTGGCGAGCCGGAGATTTTCCTGCACCCAGTCAATCTGGATGACTTTGCCTTTGACCAAGACGGCAATGTGTATGGCACAACTCATGTCTACAATAACGTGGTCAAAATCACACCGAGTCGAGATTTAACCATCATTGCCGAGGCTGAACAGGGAATGACTGGAAGTACAGCACTTGCGTTTGGGCGGGGAGACGGAGATCGCACAAGCATCTATGTTGTAACGAATGGGGGGATGTCCCTTCCGCTCCCCACCGGGATCGAATCCGGAAAAGTGGTGAAGCTAGACGTTGGTATTGCAGGGCATTCATTGATTTAGTAATTCGATACGTTTTCTGCCATTAACGATGCTGAGAATCCGAATCATGACCCGCCCGTCACCGTTGATGTCCTGCAACGGGTGAACGAACGGGGTGGATCGAAAGTTCAAGTTGGTTTGGCTGATCTATGTGACGCGGCTCAAGTGTTGCAGGGCATCTGGGGTGAATGTCTTTCACCTGAGGGGCAATTCTCTTGGTGGCTATGAACCTGGTCTCCTTCCTGATATTCTTCTCGGTCATGCTGGCCTTGGCAGCCATTCCGAGTGCCAGCGTCGGGTTGATTGTCTCACGTTCAGCCACCCTTGGATTCCTCAACGGAGCTGCGGTCGCCGGTGGAATTTGTCCTCGGTGATCTCGCATTGGCGGCTTTGGCCATTTACGGGATGAGCAGCCTTGCCGAGAGCATGGGAAGTTTGTTCTCCCTCGTTCGTTGCCTCCCCGGTGGCTACCTCATCTGGACGGGCATTGGCTTGCTGCGTACCCGTCACGATCCCACTGCGGCGTATTCGGTCGACCAGCGGCCCTTAACACTTGCTTCCAGCTTCCTGTCGAGTTTATTCCTCACCGTAGGAGACCTCAAGGCCATTCTGTTCTATGCCAGCCTCTTCCCCACTCTGTTCAACCTGCGCTTACTGACCTCATTTGGCATCGGCATGATTGCCACGATCACCATCGTCGCCGTCGGTGGCGTCAAGCTGATCTATGCCTATTCGGCGCGAACGCTGGTTGCACGTTTGCAGTCACGTCGCATGCAGAGGATCACCCGAAAGGTTGCCGGTAGATTGATGATCGGCGCCGGTTCCTACGTGATCCTCAAAGCCTAAGAGGGGGTTCAGGTTGCGCTGTTTGCATGGCCGATCCTGTTGATGCTCGACGCGAAAGCGCTCCACCTGGCCTCCCAGGGTGATTTGAGATACTCAAGGGAAATGATTCCCTTTGCTTGTGTTAACCTGAAAGGAATTTACAATCAGCGAGTAGGAGATTCCAGCCTTGTTGCAGTCAGCCGAATCGAGTTCAGCTGCACT
Source organism: Cyanobium sp. ULC065 (assembly GCF_977927515.1). Next base: position 2,424,799 of record NZ_OZ376393.1, read on the forward strand.
GTTCTTTATCAACCGAAATCAGTCTCACTGTATTATGACTGACTGAATCAAGCCGAACAAGCCAATGCTTACAGGAGTCCCGGATCATCGGCATTGACCTCAAGGGACTTCCTCAGCATCGAAGAGCCTGCCGCCACAGTTCCAGCTTGGATCTTGCAGGCAACGTTCGCCAGGAACGGCAATCGTGTGAACATCAGAACACGTCAAGAAGATGACTTTCTCCCATCGACTGCCGAAGCCAATTGGCTGGGTTGGTGTGACTGTTGATTCATCGCCATAACCCTGCATGTATCTACGGTCTTTGCGCTAACCAAGGAGAGCCTCAGCAGCCGGCGATCCCGCGCCGCCCTGCCCAACTCCTCGTAGTGCACCTTCGCCAGCACCGGGTACATCATCAGCAGCAGCCCCAGAGCAATCGGCAGGGAGGTGTTGCCGATCCTCACGGCATCGAGCCAACCCTGGATGGCAGGAAAGAAGCGGCCCAGCAGCAGGCCGCCGCCCATCGCCAGCAGGATCCAGAGCGGCAGGAAGCGGTCGAGCAACGACAGCTGGGCCAAGACGGCCTCGTCATCGGCGGCCCGTCTGCCATGGTCGTTGGATTCCGGGGCCATGCAAGAAAGGGCGATGGGAAGGACAAGGGAGCTGGCGAGCTGAACGGCCAAAGGACGCTCACGCCATCAAGGCCTGGACGAGCAGAGAGCGGACGACTTCAGCAGTGGATCAGGTCCTGACGCGACGGCTCACCGATCGATCAGCGCCGATGCACAAGGTTGATGCACGCCTCCCACACACTCAGCCACCGCTCGAAGATGCCCATGGATCAGCAGCAGGGGGGAGCGGGAGCGGCGCAGCCTGCAGACAGGTCCGCCAACCAGTGCTGGAGCGCCACGAGGGCTTCGCTGCGCAGGCGGTAGTAGATCCAGCGACCCTCCTGGCGATCAGCGAGCAACCCGGCCTCCTTGAGCACCTTGAGGTGAAACGACAGCTTCGATTGCGCCAGGCCCAGATCCGTGGTGAGATCGCAGACGCAACGCTCGCCATGGCCGAGGGCCTCGATCACCTGCAGACGCAGCGGATCAGCGAGGGCTTTGAGCAGTTGGCGCGCCTGCTCCGTCGGCAGGCCCGTGGTGGCGACGCTCACGGGACCATTCCTGCATAGTTGATCAATTCTAGTTGATGCATTTGTGGCCCAGTGCAGCGCACCGGCGCTGTTCTCAGGCAACACCCCAGCAGCACGGTCGCATCGTCGTCTCCAGCGCCATTGAGCCGGCCACCACAGAAGGCAAACCAATGGTGAGAACAGCGATCAGCTCCGAAACCCCGCATACGCCGCTGCCAGCATGGGCTTGCCGCCGGTTTCAACGATGGCGCCATGGGCAACGATCACGCGATCAAAGTCCCACGCCAACACCGCATCGATCGAGGCACGCACCCTACGCCGATCCGATGAGGCGAGGCGTTCGAGGATTGTGGGCTCCAGGCGGTTGAAACCGCCGGCGATGCGGGTCGTGAACCGCGTCAGCCAGGGAAAAGAGGCGTCGAAGTTGAACGCGCTGTCGGTGAGGAGAAGGGTCTGGCTGGGAACGTGGCAGAACGCAATTTCATCGAGAGGCACAGGGCCAAGGGGGCCCATCGTGTTCAGGCCCTGCAGCTGGCACAGAAGCAGATCCGGCCAGGGGGAGGGCGCTTCAGCAGTCAGCAGCTGATCAATCATCAGGTCAGGGCACTTGGCCTTGAGCGCGGCAGTCCCCCATAACCTGGCCTGCGGAAAGCAGAGCTTGAACGCATTGGCATACAGATGGTGGAAGGAATTCGGCGCCACGATATGGTCGATGCGGCCAAGTGTGGTCAGTGCGTCCACGAGCTCCGCCGTGGGCCCGATCGGAGAAAGAACGAGCAGGTTGCCGGTGTCCTGCAGGCGAATCACCGTCATCCTGGTGCCGATGCTCAGGCCGAAATACGTCTGCGCCTGTTCTGCCACCCAGAGATCCGTAGCCACGAGGCGAAGCATGGAGGGGTGAGTAAAGATGCTGCAGAATAAGGATGATCGGGCACAACGGATGGTGGGGAGCCAGCTTCAGAAGGGCTCCGCCTGGGTCTTTCAGCACACAAACCATTCACTCCGCAGCGCAAACTGAGCAATGCGCCGCACAAAGTTACACTCTAGCGCTGAACAAAGACACACAACCCACAACGGGGTACTCACTGCTCAGCCACACCAATCAGAACTCCAATCCTCGTTCTACGCAGCAATCTTCGCGCTACGCAGCAGTCTTCGTCGCTTCTCAGCACTCCTCTCCCTTCTCGGCACCTCTCTTTCCCCTCAACACTCAATCCAGGCCTTCGATTCAGCAGGCTGCAGCTCACACCTCGCCGCCAGCATTCACTGCCGGGCCGGCGGGCACCCACTGCATCGATGGCGACCGCCGTAGCGAAGAGCCCTGCCTGATGGCCATGATTCGCTGGCACCAGGCTCAGAGGGCCACCACCATGTGGCGGCCGCCTGCTTTGGCGGCGTACATGTTGCGGTCGGCGCGCCTGAGGAACAGGGCCGCATCCTCTCCGGCGCCGTGCAGAGCCACGCCGATGGAGAAGGAGGGGGTGATGCTTTGATCCGCCCAGGGGACCGGCCTGGAAATCGCCACTTGCAGCTTCTCTGCCACCGCGATCGCATGCTCCAACGCCCGAATCCCATCAAGGATCACCAGAAACTCATCGCCACCGATGCGGCCAGCATGGTCACGGTGGCGGATCACCTGCTGGATACGCCGCGCCACGCTCTGCAGCACCACATCGCCGCAGGCATGGCCGTAGCTGTCGTTGATGTCCTTGAACCCATCACAGTCACAGAACAGCAGGGCCAGCGGCTGGGCCCTGAGGGTCTTGTCATCCAGCAGGCGTTGCTCCAGCAGGCTGAGGATGGCGTCGCGGCTGTCAAGGCCGGTGAGGGGATCGTGGTTGGCCCGTTGCAGCAGTCGTTGTTCTTCGATCACCTTCTGATCCACAGGCTGCAGGGTGATCACATAGCCCTCGTGCAGATTCAGCGCAGCCGGCGATCCCTCGGGAGCGGCGCTGGAATCACCGCTGCGCCGCCCCTCCTCCTGCAGGCGCCTCACACTCAGATCCACCCAGCTCCAGCCTCCCTTGGGATCCGCCAGCCGCAGGCGTCCCTGGTGAATCGGGCCATGGGGCGTTAGCCAGGCATCGAGCTGCAGGGGCTCTGGCCGACCCTCGGCTGACACAAACAGCTCGCAGAAGGTCTTTCCCTTCCATTGGTCTTCTCGCCAGCCCGTCATCGGCTCCAGGGAAGGAGACACCCACACCACCTCCTCCTGCTGATTGAGCAGCATCACCACCTCCACGATGTTGTCGGTGAGCAAGAGATAGGGCCTGCAGAATTCGCCAGGGTGCGTGCGGCCCTGAGGCGATCCGTCACGTCGCGCCAGCTCACCACAAGAAAGCCGCGTGTGGGCAGGATCTGTATGTCGTAGCAGCGGTGGACCTGGATGAGGGTGTCATCCTTGTAGACGAAATCGTTGATGAACGTAGGGGTGCTGCGGGAGGCGGCATCGATGTGGATCTCCAGCAGGCCGTTCTGCTCCATCTGCGGAAAGATGGTCAGTAGGGTCTTGCCCACGATGGCCTCCCGTTCCTGCTGCATCGTGGCGCAGGCCGATTGATTCGCCTCCAGGATCAGAAAGTCGGTGATCGAATCCTCGTCCCCCTGGATCACCTGCAGCAGCATGAAGTAGTCGTCGGCCAGATCGAAGGCGGAACGCAGCAGTTCCAGTTGTTCAAACGTGCTGGGCACGGATGTGCTGTTTCCCTGCCGGTTGGGCTGCAGGCTCACCTGGCTCTGCCAACGGCCGGTGTCATCTCCGCTCTTTGGGCTGGTGAGGCGATCACGGAGCAGGGTTTCAAAGGCGTCCAGCTCCAGGGGGCGGCCGCAGAGGTAGCCCTGGTAAAGGTTGCAGCCGAGGTTCTCGAGGATCTGGCGTTGCTCCTCTGTCTCGACCCCCTCAGCGATGCACTCCATCCCCAGGCCTTGCGCCAGGGTGATGGCGGCCGGGGAGAGTGAGCAGTTCGGCTCTGCTGTATCCCAGCCGGGTGTGTGCGGAGTCATTGCAGGCCACGAAGCGGCCGCTGCTCAACGCGAACACATGCAGATCAGTGCCTGTGAGGTCGGCGATCAGGCAGAAGTCGGCAATCCGGCTGCGGGCTGCTTCCGAGAGCCCACTCACCATGCCACTATCACTCATGCTGAGTGATGCCCATTAAGGCATATCCAATCACACCGAAGCTCCCGCCTGGAGCTGGGGCGCTGGAGTGCCGGACAGGCACAACGGCACCCGGCGTGTCCCACAACACGCATCCATCAACCAAACTTGATTTAACGTCGGTTTGCTTGCGATCGCCTTGCGATGAAGATCGGCATCAACGGCTTTGGCCGGATCGGCCGCCTTGTGTTCCGCGCGCTCTGTGAACGCCCGGCCCACCGCAGCGCGGACGCCGGGGGCTACACGTTGGTCCATGTCAACGATCCTGCCGGTGACGCTGCGTCTGCCGCCCATCTGCTCGAATTCGATTCCGTGCACGGCCACTGGTCTCAGGCGGTGCAGGCCGAAGCCGACGGCTTCCGCATTGGCAATCATGCCGTGAGCTACAGCCGTCACAAGGATCCCACCGCCGTGCCCTGGGCCGACGCCGGCGTGGACCTGGTGCTCGAATGCAGCGGCAAGATCAAGACCCCCGACACCCTTGAGCCCTTCTTCACTGTGCCGGGCCTCAGGCGGGTGATCGTGGCCTGCCCGGTGAAAGGCATGGTCGCCGGCGCAGAAGCCCTCAACGTGGTGTTCGGCATCAACCATCACCTCTATGAGCCCAGCCGCCACCGTCTGCTTACCGCCGCCTCCTGCACCACCAACTGCCTGGCGCCGGTGGTGAAGGTGGTGCACGAAAGCTTCGGCATTCGCCACGGCTCGATCACCACCCTGCACAACATCACCAACACCCAGGTGGTGATCGATGCCTTCAAATCCGATCTGCGCCGCGCCCGCTCCGCCGGCAACTCGCTGATCCCCACCACCACCGGATCGGCCAAGGCAATTGGTCTGATCTTTCCCGAACTGCAGGGCAAGCTCAACGGCCACGCCGTGCGGGTGCCGCTCACGAATGCCTCGATCACCGATGCGGTGTTCGAACTGGAGCGCGCGGTGAGTGTGGAGGAGGTGAATGGGGCCTTTGCCGCCGCCGCCGCCGGCCCACTGCAGGGAATCCTGGGCTACGAAGAGCGGCCGCTGGTGTCGGTGGATTACCTCAACGACAGCCGCAGCTCGATCATCGATGCTCTCTCCACGATGGTGGTGAACGGCACCCAGCTCAAGGTGTTCGCCTGGTACGACAACGAGTGGGGCTACAGCTGCCGCATGGCCGATCTGGCCTGCCACGTGGCGGCGCTCGAAGCCAGTGTCGGGCCAGCGGTCCGCGAGCTTTCCGAATCATGAAGCAGCTCACTGCCCTGCAGCAATACGGCATCGTGACGGCCAACTACTGGGCCTTCACCCTCACCGACGGGGCGCTGCGCATGCTGGTGGTGTTCCACTTTCACCAGCTGGGTTACACCACCCTGGAAATCGCCTTTCTGTTCCTGTTCTACGAATTTTTCGGCATCGTCACCAACCTCTACGGCGGCTGGCTCGGGGCCCGTTTCGGGCTGCGGCTCACCCTCTGGGCCGGCACATTGCTGCAGGTGGGCGCCCTGCTGATGCTGATTCCGGTGGCTGACGACTGGCCACGCTGGTGGAGCGTGGCCTACGTGATGGTGGCCCAGGCCATCAGCGGCATCGCCAAAGACCTCAACAAGATGAGCGCCAAAAGCGCCATCAAGACCGTGGTGGCGGAAACCCCTGACGACCACAGCCGGGGCGAGAGCCAGCTGTTCCAATGGGTGGCGATCCTCACCGGCTCCAAGAACGCCCTCAAGGGGGTGGGCTTCTTCCTCGGTGGGGTGCTGCTCGCCACGATCGGCTTCAGCGCCGCCGTGGGAGCGATGGCGGCCGGCCTGTTCCTGGCCTTTCTGCTCACCCTGGTGCTGCCCGGTGAGATCGGCCGCATGAAGCAGAAACCGGCGATCACCGCACTGTTCTCGAAATCAAAGGGCATCAATGTGCTCTCAACCGCCCGCTTCTTCCTGTTCGGTGCCCGTGATGTGTGGTTCGTGGTGGCCCTGCCGGTGTTTCTGCAATCGGTGCTGGGCCGGAAATACTGGGAGGCCGGTGGCTTCATGGGCCTGTGGGTGATCGGCTACGGGATCATTCAGGCCTCGGTGCCGGCCCTGCGGCGCAGCTGGGGCAGAAGCGGCCCACCAGGGGTGTCTGCGGTGCAGTTCTGGAGCGCCGTGCTCACCGCCATTCCCGCCCTGATCGCCATCAGCCTGTGGCGCGAGGTGGGCAATCCCAGCGTGGCCCTGGTGGTGGGGCTGGTCGCCTTCGGCGCCGTGTTCGCGATGAATTCCTCGATTCACAGCTACATGGTGCTGGCCTACACCGATGCCGAATCGGTGAGCCTCAACGTGGGCTTCTATTACATGGCCAATGCGGCCGGCCGGCTGGTGGGCACGTTGCTCTCGGGCGCCCTGTTCCTGGTGGGCGGCCTGCAGGCCTGCCTGTGGGCCTCGTGCCTGCTGGTGGCACTCGCCTTTCTCTCCGGGATCAGGCTGCCGCCGCCGCTGCGGCAGCAGTTAGAAGTCGCCTGAGGCTCCAGCTGCTCAGCCGGTTCTGCCAGTACGAGTGTTCAATTGCCCGCTTGCGCGACACGATGGTGCCGATCAGCGTGAAGTCGGTGCCGAGGCGCCGGTGGCGAACGGGCCACCGAACACGAGGAAGGGAGAAGTGATCGTGATGAACGGCTTGACCCGCTCATCCTCCAGCACTTATTGACAACCAACGCGCCAAGACTATCGACTCTTTCAGTGCATCAGTCCGGGCCAGCCGCCCGGGTAGCGCAGGGTTCGCCAGTCGCCGCGGGGTGTGCTCACCTCAATGCCGATCTCGATCGGTTGCTCCACTGCACAGGCCTGCTCTTCCCACCAGCTCAGGGCCGCTTCCCAGGCGGCATCCATCGACTCGAAGTGGTCGTCGAGCACAGGGTGAGGAGCGCACTGGCGGTCGACCAGGCGATACAGCCGCTGCGAACCGGCGGCGGGGGCAGAGCGACGAAAGGGGGAGAACGCCATGAACGTCGTAACGCAGAGGAACAGTGTCGGTCCTGTGCCAGCTGCTGACTGTCACGTCGACTACGTGATGTCGTGTTCGTTACCTGACGGTGGCCCCACCAGGCCTCAACCGAGCAACGCGATGCAGTCGATCTCCACCCGCGCGCCCCGCGGCAGGGCCGCCACTTCCACGCAGGCGCGGGCGGGGGGCACAGGCCCCTGGAAGGTTTCGGCGTAGATCGCGTTCACCCGGGCGAAATCGGCCAGGTCGGCCAGAAACACCGTGGTGCGCACCACCTGGTCCGGGCCGCTGCCTGCCGCCCGCAGCACCGCCACGAGGTTGCTGAGCACCTGGCGGGTCTCGGCCTCCACATCGCCGTCGCCCACCATCGCGCCGCTGACGGGATCCAAGGCGATCTGGCCGGAGCAGAACAGCCAGCCGCCCGCCAGCACGGCCTGGTTGTAGGGGCCCACCGGCTCAGGAGCGGCGGGAGTCTGGATCGCCTCGATGGACTGGCCGGCGCCCATGGCGTTGGAAGATGGGAAAAACGAGCTTAAGGGTGTCCTATCGCCAGCTCCACCGGGGTTTCCGCAGCGGCCGCTGCCCGTGCTGTCGCTGCAGCTGCTGCCAACGCCGCCACTGGGAACCGACCTGCAGCCGCTGAGTCCATGCCGGCCGATCCGGTGCGCCTCGATGGTGTCTGGCACCGCTACGGGCGCGGCGGCGCCCCTGGCGAGGCAAACGACTGGGCGCTGGAAGCGATCGACCTGCACCTGGGCCCGGGGGAACTGGTGGGCCTGCTTGGTCCCTCCGGCTGCGGCAAGACCACACTTTTGCGCCTGATCGCCGGCTTCGAACGGCCGTCGCGGGGGCAGGTGGCAGTGCAGGGCCGGCAGGTGGCCGGTCCGGCCGTCTGGGTGCCGCCGGAGCGGCGCGGGGTGGGCATGGTCTTTCAGGACTACGCCCTGTTTCCCCACCTCGATGCCTGGCAGAACACCTGTTTCGGCCTGCGGCCGCGCCAGGACCGCAGCCGGGCCGCCTGGTTGCTGGAGTTGCTGGGACTGGCGGGTCTGGAGCAGCGCTACCCGCACGAACTCTCCGGCGGCCAGCGGCAACGGCTGGCACTGGCCCGGGCGCTGGCGCCCGCACCGGAGCTGGTGCTGCTCGATGAACCCTTCTCCAACCTGGATGTGGACGTGCGGCTGCGGCTGCGTAGCGAACTGCCTGGCGTGCTCAGCCGCTGCGGCGCCAGCGGCCTGATCGTCACCCACGACCCGGAGGAGGCGCTGGCGATCTGCGACCGCGTGGCGGTACTCAAGGACGGGCGGCTGCACCAGTGCGCGGCGCCGCAGGAGCTGGTGGAGCATCCCGCCACCGCCTTCGTGGGCCACTTCGTGCTGCAACGCAACCTGCTGCCGGCCCAGTGGCGCAACGGCCAGGTGGTCACGCCACTGGGGGCCTTCGCGCCCCTCTCCGGCGCGGCGGCCTCCCCCTGCCCGGACGGGGCACCGGCTGAGGTGCTGCTGCAACCCGATGCCCTGGAGCTGACCCCCGATCCGGCTGGCACTGCCTGGGTGATGGGTCGGGAGTTTCTGGGGCGGGAATGGCTGCTGCAGGTGGAGCTGGAACAGCCGCAGGCGGCCCCGTTCCGCCTGCGGCTGCGCCTGCCGCTGGAGCGCACCTTCCAGCTCTCCGAACGTTGCCGCCTGGGCCTGCGGCCCCAGCAACCGGCCCTGCTCTTTCCCCAGCGGCTGCCCCTGCTCCCCTGCCTCTGAGCCCCCTGACGCCTCAGCCCTGCCAGCCGTCCTTGTGCCGACGCAGCGCGGCGAGCGTGGCGGCGTTGCCGGCACGCAGGAACAAATTGGTGGCACGCTCCAGAGCAATCGTGCTGGGGATGGTGGCCTGCCCCTGGCTGCGGGCCAGCTCCACGGCCGCCAACCGTGCCGTGATCGCGCCCGCGGCAGCCTCTGGCTCTGCCGCCACCAGCGCAGCAGCCCAGCGAAGGTTGGCGCGGGTGTACTCGTGAGCGCACCACACGCGCGTGCTGTCCGGCAGCTGCGCAAGCTGCTGCAGCGAGTGGTGCATCTGCTCCGCCGAGCCCTCGAACAGCCGCCCGCAGCCGGCGCCGAACAGGGTGTCGCCGCAGAACAGCTCCCCGTGCCCGCCCGGCACCTCGGGCAGCACATAGGCCAGATGGGCGCGGGTGTGCCCCGGCACCTCCAGCACCTCCACGGCCCGGCCCAGCAGGGTCAGGCTGTCACCGCCACGCACCGAGAGGGTCTGGAGCGGAATGCGGTCGCGGTCGGCGGCGGCGGCGATCACCGCAGCGGCTGGCCAGCGCTCCAGCAGGCCGGCGGTGCCACCGATGTGATCGGAGTGGTGGTGGGTCTGCAGCACGGCCACCAGCTCCAGCCGGTGGGCCTCCAGCCAGGCGCGCACCGGCGGCGCCACGGCAGGATCCACCACCACCGCCCGGCCGGGTTCCGCCCCTGGCACCAAGGGGTCGTGCAGCACGAACACGTAGTTGTCGTTCAGCACCGGGATCAGCGACACGGCCAGCGCCGGTGGCCGCCCTCCCGTTGCTGCCACGGCCGGCGGCTCGCTGCGGGAGGTCTGCATCGGTAAAGTCCAGGTTGCGGAGCACGCCCATGATCACCGTTGCTCTGGCCAAAGGGGCCCTGCTGAAGGATTCGGTGCGCTGCCTCGCCGCGGCCGGTCTTGATTTCTCCGCCCTGCTCGACAGCGACAACCGCCAGTTGATGGTGCCCAGCCCGTGCGGTACCGCCCGCGCCCTGCTGGTGCGCAACGCTGATGTGCCTGTCTACGTGGCCTACGGCCAGGCCCAGCTCGGCATCGTCGGCGAGGACGTGCTGCGGGAGCACCAGCTGCCGGTGGCCCCCCTGGTCGACCTTGGTTTCGGTGGCTGCCGCATGGCCGTGGCGGTGAAGGCGAGCAGCGGCTACCGCCGGGCCGCCGATCTGCCGGCCCACTGCCGCGTGGCCAGCAAGTTCGTGCGCTGCGCCGAAACCTTCTTCAACCAGCTCGACCTGCCGGTGGAGCTCATTCACCTCACCGGGTCAGTGGAGCTGGGACCGATCACCGGCATGTCTGAGGCGATCGTGGATCTGGTGGCCACCGGCCGCACCCTGCGCGACAACGGGCTGGTGGCCATTGAGGACCTGTTCCACAGCACTGCCCGGCTGATCGGCCATCCCCTGGCCCTGCGACTGGATCAGGGCCAGCTGCAGACGATCATCGACCGGGTGGCGGCGGCCCGTCTGGAGGCGCGCTGATGGCCGCCCGCGACCGTCAGCGGCTGCTCAACCTGATTCCCTACCTGGGCCGCGACCGCCGCCGGCTGCTGCTCACGCTGCTGCTGCTGATTCCCGTCGCCTTCTCGGCGGCCGTGCAGCCGCTGCTGGTGGGCCAGGCGATTTCGGTGCTTCGCAACGAGCCCAGGGCCGCCTGGCTGGTGGGCCAGAGCGTGTCGGAGGCGATGCGCACCCTGGTGCTGTGCCTGCTGGCAGCGGTGCTGGTGCGCCTGGCGCTGCAGGGGGTTCAGAGCTACAGCGTCCAGGCCGTGGGGCAGCGCCTCACCGCCCGCATCCGCGACGACCTGTTTCGCCATGCGATGGCCCTGTCGCTGCGCTTCCACGACCGCACCGCGGTGGGCAAGCTGCTCACCCGCCTCACCAGCGATGTCGACGCCCTGGCCGAAGTGTTCGGCAGCGGCGCCATCGGTGTGCTCGCCGACCTGGTGACCCTGGTGGTGATCGCCGTCACCATGCTCTCGATCGAGTTCCGGCTTGGCGCCCTGCTGCTGGTGATCCAGATTCCGGTGGTGGTGGTGATCCTCTGGCTGCAGGGGCGCTACCGCAAAGCCAACTACCGCGTGCGCGAAGAGCTCAGCCAGCTCAACGCCGACCTGCAGGAAAACCTGCAGGGGCTGGATGTGGTGCAGATGTTCCGGCGTGAGGCGGTCAACAGCGCCCGCTTCGGCGTGACCACCAACGCCTACCGCAAGGCGGTCGACGGCACGATCTTCTACGAAAGTTCGATCTCCGCCTTCATCGAATGGGTGGCCCTCACAGCCGTGGCATTCGTGCTGGCCCTGGGCGGCTGGATGGTCACCGACGGCACCATCGGCCTGGGCACCCTCACCACCTTCATCCTGTTCTCCCAGCGCCTGTTCGATCCACTGCGTCAGCTGGCGGAGCGCTTCACCCAGATCCAGGGCGGCCTCACGGCCGTGCAGCGCATCGGTGAGCTGCTGGAGGAACCGATCGAGATCAGCGATCTGGCCATCGAACAACGCACCGCCGCCGCCCGCCGCTCCGGCCGCGAACGGGCCAGCGAGGGCGAGGTGATCTTCGAGAACGTCTCGTTCGCCTACCGGCCCGACGATCCGATCCTGACCGACCTCAGCTTCCGCATCGCCCCTGGCGAGCATGTGGCCCTGGTGGGCCCCACCGGCTCCGGCAAGACCACCGTGATCCGCCTGCTCTGCCGGCTCTACGAGCCGCAGCAGGGGCGGATCCTGCTCGATGGCATCGACATCCGCGAGCTGCCCAGCCTCACGCTGCGCCAACGGCTCGGCGTGGTGCTGCAGGACACCTTCCTGTTCAGCGGCAACGTGGCCGACAACCTGCGCCTCGATGCGGCGATCCCCGACGACGAGCTGCAGCGGATCTGCCGTGAGCTCGGCCTCGATGCTCTGCTGCGGCGCCTCCCCGATGGGCTGGCCACCGAACTGCGCGAGCGGGGCGGCAACCTGTCCTCGGGCGAGCGGCAGCTGCTGGCGGTGGCAAGGGTGGCGATCCGCGACCCATCCGTGCTGGTGATGGATGAGGCCACCGCTTTCATGGATCCCTCCACTGAAGCCACCCTGCAACGCGACCTCGACAAACTGCTGCATACCCGCACCGCGATCGTGATCGCCCACCGCCTGGCCACCGTGGAGGCCGCCGACAGGATCCTGGTGCTGCGGCGCGGCCGCTTGATCGAGCAGGGCACACACCGCGAACTGCGCCAGGCCGGTGGGCTCTACGCCCAGCTGGCCGATCTTCAGGAGCGTGGCCTGGCCAGGCTCTGAACCCAACTCTCGATCACCTCTGCGAGCTGATGGGGCGACTGGCGCATCGGCAGATGGCCGCAGCCCTGCAGTTCGGCCAGCTCGTGGCGATCGGAGTAACCCGCCAGATGGCGCACGTAGCGGGGCTCCATCACCTGGTCACGGCTGCAAGCGATCCAGAGGCTCGGCACCTGCAGGCCGGCCACCAGCGCCGGCAGCTGGCGCACGGCGCCGCGGTTGGTGCTGCAGGCCAGCAGGCTGCGGGCCGCCCGCTGCTCGGCGATCAGGGGGCTGCGGATGGCGCCGGTGCCCGGCAGCTCCGCCAGCCAGCTGGGGCGCCACTGCAGGAACAGCCGACCACCATTGCGCAACTGGCTGAAGGCGCGCGGCTGGTACACCCCGCCCCCCGCCGCGATCTGAATCACCCCCAGGAGCCGATCGCCCAACAGCGGCGCCGCATGCAGCGCCATGCTGCCGCCGAGCGAGTGGCCCACCAGCACCACGCGCCGCTCTTCCAGGCTGAGGCACTGGTCGGCCACCCAACGGCCGTAGCTGGCCAGGGTGGGGTGGAGGGAACGGGGACGGGGCGTGCCACCGAAGCCGGGCAGGTCAGGGGTCCAGAGTCGCTGGCGCCCGTTCAGTGCCAGGCGCAGCGGGTCCCAGAGGCGACCGGCCAGCAGCCAGCCGTGCAGGCACACCAGCAGTGGCCGCTCTTCCCCGGCAGCGGCGGGAGGGGGGGCGACGCCCTGGTCAGCCGGAACGGAACGGGGCAATCCAGGGGCGAAGCAGGCCTCCAGCCTGCAACGGAACCCCGCCGATCGGGCAGGATCGTCCCATTGCGTTGCCTCGGCCCTCAGGATTGGACTCCGACCCCCTTCTCTCCAGCTTCTACGGCGTCGGATTCCGCCTCTGCCCCACGCCCAATCCGCAGCTGCAGCTGGTGTTGAGCGAAGACCGGGAGATCGATCTGGTGGAGCTCGAAAAACTCTGTGATGCGGTGGGCTGGAGCCGCCGGCCGCTGCGGCGGGTGCGCAAGGCGCTGCAGCACAGCCTGCTGCGCGTTGGGCTATGGCGTCACGATCCACGCGTGCCGCGGCTGGTGGGCTTCGCCCGCTGCACCGGCGATGGCGTGCTGGAAGCCACGGTGTGGGATGTGGCGGTGCACCCGCTCTATCAGGGAGCGGGGCTGGGGCGGCAGCTGATGGCCTACGTGCTCGATCGCCTGCGCACCATGGAGGTGGAGCGCGTGAGCCTGTTCGCCGACCCCGACGTGGTGGGCTTCTACCAGTCGCAGGGCTGGGAACTGGAGCCGCGTCAGCGGCGCTGCGCCTTCTGGTATTCCCCCTGAACCATCGCCCGACCACTCGCTCTCAAAGCTGGTAATAGCGGCGGGCGAGCTCGCCGGCCTCGGTGCCGTGGCGCCAGGCACGCCTGAGCCGCGCGTTGTGCCAGGTGGTGCGCCACACCCCCAGCCGCCGCCAGCGCCTGCCTTCCACCCACACCACAGGTCCCAGGCAGCGGACCGGCGCCCACCGGCGCAGGCGCAGCACCAGATCGAGGTCCTCCATCAGGGGCAGAGGGCGCAGCCCACCGACCCGCTCCAGCAGGCGCCGCGGCAGCAGCAGCCCCTGGTCGCCGTAGGGCATGCACGCCCAGCGGCTACGCAGCTCCACGGCCGCCTCCATCAGCCGCAGGGCCAGGCCCGGCTCCTGCACCCGCAGACGGAAGTACCAGGCGGCTTCGGCCTGCCCCAGCGCCGCCCGCACTGACTCCCACCAGCGCGGCGGCAGACGCAGATCGCCATGCAGCAGCAGCAGCCAGGGGGCTTCCGTGGCGGCCACTCCCGCCACCAGCTGGGCTCCCCGGCCCCCGGCGACCTGCCGCAGCGCCGCACCGGCCAGCCGCGCCAGCCTGCCGCTGCCATCGGAGCTGCCTCCATCCACCACCAGCAGTTCGCTGATCAGCCCCGGTGGCGCCAGCGACAGATCGGCCAGCAGCAGAGGCAGATGGGCCGCCTCATTGCGCACGGGGATCACCACGGCGATCCCCCCCGGTGGCGCGGCGGCCGTCAGCTGTGCCATGGCGCCAGGTCGCCGACGCGGTCGAGGTCGCTGCGCAGCGTCAGCAGAGTGGGTTCCAGACCGCATTGGCGGGCCAGATGCAGGGTCTGATCCAGTACCGCCGACGAGCCCCAGTCGATGCCACAGAACAGCGCCGGTTCGGGCCGGCGCAGGCCGATCAACCAGTAACCGCCATCTGTGGCGGGGCCCAGCACCAGGGGGCTGTGCTCCAGCGCCACGAAAGCAGCGGCCAGATCCGCGCCCTCCAGCAGCGGCAGGTCTGTGCCGATCAGCACCACCCGGTGGGCCCCGGCGCGAAAGGCGCGGTGAAACTGGCGGGCCATGCGCACGCCCAGGTTGCCCTTCCCCTGCAGCACCACTGCCTCAAGGCCTGCGCCGCGCCCCCAGCGCCCTGCCGCCCGCCTGCCCAGCCCCTCCACGGCCAGCAGCGTGGAGCAGCGGCCGGCAGCGGCCAGAGCCCCGGCCACCACGAGGGTGTGGGCGGTGAGTAGGCGCTGGATGCGGGCCGCCGAAACGGCGCCGATGCTGGCCCCCAGGCGCCGCTTGCAGCGGCCCGGGGCGGGCCAGCGCGCCATCACCACCAGAACACGCTGCCCCCTGGGTGAGGGAGCCGGCTCAGCCTCGCTCATCCAGGAGTCTTGAGCTCCGCCGGTCGCATGTTGAGCGTGAGGGTCTGGCTGCCACGGCGCACCCTGATGGTCATGTCGCTGCCGACCCGCACCTGATCCACCGCCACCTGCACCTCGGAAGGACTGCGCACGGCCTTGTCGTCCACCTGTTCGATCAGGTCGCAGGGCTTGAGCCCCCCCTGCTCGGCGGGGCTGCGGGGCAGCACCTCCACCACCACCACGCCCTGGACTTCCGGCAGCTCGCACTCAGAGGAGGTGGCGTTGATCTCGCGCGCCAGCTGGGGCGTGAGCGCCTGTAGGCGCACACCGATGTAGGGGTGCGAGGCCCGGCCCTTCTCCAGGATCTGGGCGGCGATCTGACGGGCCAGGTTGACCGGGATCGCAAAGCTGAGGCCGGCACCGGGCGCCTGGCGGATGGCGGTGTTCACACCGATCACCTGTCCCCGGTCGTTGATCAGCGGCCCCCCGCTGTTGCCGGGGTTCACGGCCGCGTCGGTCTGGATGTAGGGCACCCGTTGGCCTTCGCCGATGGCATTGGTGCGCTGGATGGCGCTGATGATCCCTGCGGTGACGGTGTTGTCGAGCCCCAGCGGGTTGCCGATCGCGATCGCCCACTCCCCGGGCCTCACGCGGGCGGAATCCCCGAGCGGCGCCACTGGCAGCCCCTGGGCCACCACCTTCACCACGGCGATGTCGGTGAGCGGATCACTGCCAAGCACCTTGCCGGTGAAGCTGCGCCCGTCTGGCAACGTGATCGACACCTCGTTGGCCCCCTCCACCACGTGGGCGTTGGTGATGATCACCCCGTCGGAGCGGGTGATGAAGCCCGAGCCCTGCCCCTGCTGCTGCTGAATCGCCGGACCACGCCCGAACAGGCCACCCAGCGGGTTGACCACCCGCTTGACCGTGTCGATGCGCACGACGGCCGGACCCACCTTTTCGACCGCATTGACGATGAAGCTGTTGCCGGTCTGCAGCGGCCCTGCCGGCGGCGCATCGCTCACCTTCGGCAGTGCGGGAGCACGGTCGCTCCGGGGGAGCTGCGGCAGCTGGGGCAAGCCGGGCAGGTCCGGCAGGCTCACCGCGCAGCCGCTCATGGCGATTCCCAGCAGTCCGGCAGTGAGGCCAGCCCGTGGAAACCGGCGCGGACGGGGGAGGCGGACAGGGGACATCGTGGGCGGGCAAGCCAGGTCAGGATGCGCCTCAACGGAGGCCGCCCGCCTGGAAGGTCTCTGCCTATATTCGGCCCCCGGGCGTTGGGGTGGTGGTGCAGCAGGGTGATCAGCTGTGGCACCGGGTTCAGGATTCGCTTCAGGCCAATCTGAGCAAGCCCACCTTCGAAACCTGGATCCGTCCAGCCCGCTGTGCCGGCTTCAGCAACGGGGTGCTGCAGTTGGAAGCGCCGAACAGCTTCGCCTGTGGCTGGCTGCGCAAGAACTACCTCACCACCATTGCCGCCGTCGCCTCTGAGCTCGCCGGGCACGGCGTCGCCGTAGAGGTGTCCACCGCCCAGACGGTCCCTGAGCAGAGCCCTGATGGGCTGCCGGAGGCCATGGCCGGCGAAGGGGGGCCGGTGGCCGCCGGTGCCAGGGCGATGGCGGGCCCGTCCTCCGGCGCCCCGGTGCTGGCGGCGACCGCCAGCGGTGAAACACCCAGGCGGCCGGCGCCGGGGCTTAACCCCCGCTATGTGTTCAACCGCTTTGTGGTGGGGCCCAACAGCCGCATGGCCCATGCGGCGTCGCTGGCGGTGGCGGAGGCGCCGGGGCGGGAGTTCAACCCCCTGTTCCTCTGCGGTGGGGTCGGGCTGGGCAAGACCCACCTGATGCAGGCGATCGGCCACTACCGCGTCGAGATCGACCCGGACGCGCGCGTTTTCTACGTATCCACAGAGTCGTTCACCAACGACCTGATCCAGGCGATCCGTAAGGACGGCATGCAGAAATTCCGCGACCGCTACCGGGCCGCCGATCTGATCCTGGTGGACGACATCCAGTTCATCGAAGGCAAGGAATACACCCAGGAGGAGTTCTTCCACACCTTCAACGCCCTGCATGAGGCGGGGCGCCAGATCGTGATCGCCAGCGATCGCCCCCCCAGCCAGATTCCCCGCCTGCAGGAGCGGTTGATCTCACGCTTCTCGATGGGCCTGATCGCCGACATCCAGACACCGGACCTGGAGACCCGCATGGCGATCCTGCACAAGAAGGCGGAGCAGGAACGCATGACCCTGCCGCGCGACCTGATCCAGTACCTGGCGGGCCGCTTCACCTCCAACATCCGGGAGCTGGAGGGGGCGCTCACCCGGGCCGTGGCCTTCGCCTCGATCACCGGTCTGCCGATGACGGTGGAATCGGTGGCGCCAATGCTCGATCCGGTGGGCAACGAGGTGGTGGTGACGCCGCAGCAGGTGGTGGAGAAGGTGGCCGAGGTGTTCGGTGTCAGCATCGAGGAGATGCGCAGCAGCAGCCGCAAGCGGGCCGTGAGCCAGGCGCGCCAGGTGGGCATGTATCTGATGCGCCAGACCACCGATCTGAGCCTGCCCCGCATCGGCGATGTGTTCGGCGGCAAGGACCACAGCACCGTGATGTATGCCGTGGAGCAGGTGGAGAAGAAGCTGGCCAGCGATCCTTCCCTGGCCCGCCAGCTGCAGCAGGTGCGTGATCTCTTGCAGATCGACGGCCGCCGCCGACGCTAGAAGCTGGTGGTGATCTGCAGCCGCCAATCCGCAGCCGCTGATCGGCCCTTGGCTCAGGTGAGCGGCAGGCTGCGATCGAGGCCTTCGACTCGGCCCTGGAACACACTGCTGGCGGTGATGTCTTCCGCCTCGATCGTGATCAGATCCCGCTTGGTGAGGCCGCGCCCCATGTGGTTGAACAGCCGGTTCGCCTGACGCATGCGGGCCCGATCGATGGCATTGCGGATCGAGCGGGCATTGGCGAAAAACGGCAGCAACATACGCCGCTGGATATAATCAGAAAAAGCGATGCTGGCCTCATCGCTGAAGCGATAGCTTTCTCCGGCAAGAATCAGCTTGGCGATGGCCAGCAACTCCGGAGCAGTGTAATCCGGGAAGTCGATATGGTTGGCTACACGGGAAGATAGGCCGGGATTCGATTGATAGAAGACATCCATCTTGTCTTTATAGCCCGCAAAGATCACCACCAGATCATCACGGTTATTCTCCATCACCTGCAGCAGGATCTCGATCGCCTCAGCGCCATAATCGCGCTCATTCTCAGGGCGGTAGAGGTAGTAGGCCTCATCGATGAACAGCACGCCACCCATGGCCCGCTTGAGCATCTCCCGCGTCTTGGGGGCGGTATGGCCGATGTACTGGCCCACCAGATCATCACGGGTGGCCGTGACCAGATGGCCTTTGCGCACATACCCCAGCCGGTGCAGGATTTCGGAAATCCTCTCGGCCACAGTCGTTTTGCCCGTGCCTGGATGCCCCGTGAACGACATGTGCAGGCTGGGGGCCGCCGTGGCCAGCCCCACCTGCTTGCGGGCTCGCTCCACCACCAGCAGGGCGGCGATCTCCCGGATCCGCATCTTCACCGGCTTGAGCCCGATCAGTTCACGGTCGAGCTGATCGAGCACATCACCCACACCGGTGCCTTCGTAGGCGGCCCGCAGATCCACCGGGGTGTCATCCGCCATCACCGGATCGGAGCTGGGGCCGACGGTGGAGGGGGCCATCAGGGCACGAGACGATCGATGGCCTCGGCGAACGCGGTTTCTGGTTCACCGATCGGGCCGTCCTCTGTTTCGCTGCGCAGGGTGAGATTCACGTAGGTGCGCCCGAAGCTGATGTCCGGAAAGCGGCCGCTCCGCTCAGACAGATCGTTGAGCTGCTCGAGGAAGACGCGGGTGGTTTCGTAGTCGCCGAATTCCAGCCGCCGCTCCAGACGTTCGGGTCGCTGCCGATGGGTCCAGGGTTGCTCCATCTGGGAAACCTACTGCAGGGAAATCATCCAGCCGCGGCGGCCAATCGGTCAGGCAGGCAGTCGATGCGCGCCACCCGCAACCGCTCGATCCAGGCCATCGCATAGGCCCGGTTGGCCTGTTGTTCGCTTGGGTCACTGCTGGAGAGCGGGTGGGGAAAGGTGCCGTCGATCGCCGCATTGGTGACGCAGAACATCGCCTTCTGAAAACTGGCGCAGATCTTCACGCGTAGATCACCCTCCCCCCGGCCCCGGCTGCGGTACACCTGCAGCAACGCCGCCGGCAGATGGCGGCTCATGTCCTGCATCAGCAGGCTGGGCGGAATGCCCGCACCCATGGTTGGCAGTGGATCGGCATAGAGCGCGCCGTACTGGAAACAGGCCTGATCGATCGGGATCTGGCGCGCCTGCGCGTTGAACGACACCGTGCCGAGGAACGGACTGCCCCGCAGGAACACCGCCTCCACGTAGGGCACCGCCACATCACTCAGGAAGGTGAGGCCGGCGGCAGGCGGCAGGATCTCGAAGGGCACACCATCGAGCTCCACCGTGTAGCAGATGGGCTGGCCGGCAGCCGCCACCAGCCCCTCGCGGATGAAGGCCACCACAGCGGCGATCGTGGCGACCTCACCGCGGCGGTGGGAGGCGGCGAGATCCAGGAACAGATCGCTCATCACCCGCCAGAACTGGCCCAGCGCGCTGGCGGTGGCCGCCGAGCGGATCAGCTCAGGCAGGAACTCCGGGAACAGAGGATCCAGCAGGGCCAGCAGCGGATCACGGCGGCGCTTGTGGCCGATCACCACGGCACAATGCTGCTGGAAGGCAGGCGAATCGAGGTAGGCATCAAGGCCGCCGGTGCCATGCCAGAGCATCAGGCGCTGGCAATACTCGGCGTATTCGAAGTTGATGCGGTCGTGGATCAGGTGGCGCCAGAGCCGCTGCGGGGTGACCTCCCCGTTGAGGAAGCGCAGCACCGGGAAGGGATTGAGAAACTCGCGCTGGGCCTGGTGGATGAGGTTGCGGCTGTAGGCATCGAGCACCTCCCCATAGCTCTCCAGCACCGCCACCACCTCCAGCAGATGCTCGGCGGAGTGATCGAGCAGCGGCACCCCTGCGAGCAGGCGCTCCAGCATCGCTGCCGCTTCAGGCTGACGGGTCATCGCCCCCTCCCCCCGGCGACCAGGCCATCAGGCACCACCGGGGCAGGCAGAGCCGCCAGGCTGTGCGGCGCCCGGCTCATCGCCGTCGTGGTGGCCGTGGCAAGGGTGCCCAGTCCCTGCGGCGCCACCCCGAGCAGCAGCACCGCCACCGTGAGCGCAAGTGCAGGGATCTGTCGGGCCAGGGGCACCGCCGGCAAGGGCGTGTCGACGTCGTCGGCCGGAGGGGAAAGGCGACCGAAAAACACCCGGTTCACCAGCAGCAGGAAGTAGACCGCCGTGAGGCCCGAGCCCACCATGCACAGGACGGTGGCCAGCGGGAAGGGCACCAGGCTGCCGCGGAACACCAGAAATTCGGAGATGAAGCCCGCCATGCCGGGGATGCCGGCACTGGCCATCACCCCGGCGATCATCAGCGAACCGGTGATCGGCAGACCCCGCTCAGGGTTGAGCAGGCCACGCAGCACGTTCAGGTCGCGGGTGCCGGTGGTGGCGTACACCACCCCCACCAGCAGGAACAGCAGCGCGGAGATCAGGCCGTGGCTCACCATCTGAAAGAGCGCGCCCAGCAGACTCACCGGAGTGGCAGCGGCAGCTGCCAGCAGCACGTAGCCCATGTGGCCCACGGAGCTGTAGGCCACCATCCGTTTCATGTCCTGCTGCTGAATCGCAGCCAGCGAGCCGAACAGAACCGACACCGCGGCCCAGCCCGCCAACCATGGAGACATCAACTGCCAGGCATCGGGGAAAAGGCCAAGGCAGAAGCGCAACAGTCCATAGGTGCCGAGCTTCAGCAGCACCCCGGCCAGCAGCAGGGACACCGGCGTGGAGGCCTCGGTGTGGGCATCCGGCAGCCAGGTGTGGAATGGAAACAGCGGGATCTTGATGCCGAACCCCACCAGCAGGGCCCCCATCAGCAGCAGCTGAAGGCCCATACCCAGCTGTTGGCCCAGCAGCGGCTGCAGGCTGAAATCGGCCGTGCCGGTGGCCAGCGCCAGTCCGAAGAAGGCGCCAAGGATCAGCACACCGGACACGGCGGTGAACAGGAGGAACTTCGTGGCCGCATAGGCGCGGTTGCTGCCACCCCAGATGGCGATCAGCAACCAGAGCGGAATCAGCTCCAGCTCATAGAAGAGGAAGAACAACAGCAGATTCTGGGCGAGGAAGGCGCCGTTCACCGCCCCGCTGATCAGCAGCAGCAGGGCGTAGTAGAGGCGGGGTCGCGGCGTGGAGGTGGACGTGACCAGCGCCGCTGCCAGCGAGAGCGCCCCATTGATCAGCACCAGAGGCAGCGAAAGGCCGTCGATGCCGAGCCGGTAGTCGAGGCCAAGGCTGCCAACCCAGGGCGCCATCTCCTCGAGCTGCAGGCCGGGAATGGCGGGGTCGAACTGCCACAGCACCCGCAGCGACCAGGCCACCTGCAACACCAGCAGCGCCAGGCAGGTGCGACGCAGACGCTCTCCGCTCACCTCACCGGGCCAGAGCAGCAGGGCGATGGCACCGAGCAGCGGGATCAGCAGCAGACCGCTCAACATGGCGGCACTTGTTCGGAAGGAAGGGTCATCGCACCACCCAGGAGAGCGAGGTGAGCAGCAGCACGATCGCCACGGTCCCGGTGAGCACGTAGGTCTGGGTGTGACCGTTGACGCTCAGCTTGAGGCCTTCGGCACTGGCCAACGACAGGCTGCCCACCCGGTTCACCAGAGCGTTGACCACATCGCGGTCGAAGCGGGCGGCGGCACGCGAGAGCCCCGCCACCAGCGCCACGATCGTGAGCCGGTAGATCCGATCGGTGTAGAAGTCGTAGGCGAGCAGATCCTGCAGCAGGCGCAGCGGCCGCAGGATCGTGACCGACCAGCCCTTGCGCAGCGGCAGCAGGCAGCCGGCCACCAGGGCGCCGGCACTGGTAAGCAGCAGCGAGAGCGCCACCGGCAGCGAGAACGAGGCCAGGCCGGGCACCGGGTCGATCACCACCATGATCAGCGGTGTGACCAGCACCAGCACGGTGAGGCTCACCATCGGCAGGGCCATCTGCCAGTTCACCTCAGGGGTGCGGCGAGTCTTGGGCTGGGCCGCGCCGAGGAACACCAGCCGGAACACCCGCGTGAGGTTGAGCACGGTGAGCGCGTTGGCGAGCAGCACGATCGCCGCCAGCCAGGGAGCGCTGCGCAGCATCGCCTGCACATCCAGACCCAGCGCCCAGAAGCAGCCGAGGGGAACCAGGCCGGTGGTACCTGCCGCCCCCACCAGGAACGCGCAGGTGGTGGCGGGCATGCGCCGACCCAGACCGCCCAGTTCGCTGAGGTCCTGGCAGTTGGTGGTGGCGATCACACAACCGATGCTCATGAACAGCAGTGCCTTGCCGACGGCATGGGCGAACAGCAACAGCAGGGCAATACCTGGCTGCTGCATGGCGATGGCAATGAACACCAACCCCATCGAGGCGCTGGTGGAATAGGAGAGCGTTCGCTTGATATCCACCTGAGCGATGGCCACGAGCGAACCGCCGATGGCGGTGACCGAGCCGAGCACCACCAACGCCGCCAGGCTCAGGGGCGAAAGCTGCAGGATCGGCATCAGGCGCAGCAGCACGAGCGCGCCGCAGGTGACTACCACCGAGTTGCGCAGGATCGAAGCTGGATTCGGCCCCTCCATCGCCTCATCGAGCCAGAGGTGCATCGGAAAGAGGGCGCACTTGCCCAGTGGCCCGGAGATCAGCGCCAGGCCGAGCAGATTGCCCGCCAGCGGGCTGATCTGTGCCCCTGCCGCCCAGCTGTAAAGGTCGTCGAAGCGCATCACCCCCGCCCACGCCGACAACGCCACCACCCCCATCAGCAGCAGCACGTCGCCCACCCGTTTGGTGAGGAAGGCATCGCGTGCGGCCGTCACCACCAGCGGCTGGGCATACCAGAAGCCCACCAGCAGGTAGGTGGAGAGGGTGAGCATCTCCAGCAGGAAGTAGGTGAGAAACAGCGAACTGCTGAGCACCACCCCCGCCATCGCCCCCTCGAAAAATCCCACCAGGGCGTAGAAGCGCGCCAGCGACCACTCCTTGTCGAGGTAACCGAGCGCGAAGAACTGGGCCAGCAGGCTCAGCCCTGTCACCAGCTCCAGGCTGGCCAGGCTGGTGAGCGAGAGATCGAAGCTGAGCGAGAGGGTGAGGTCGGCGGCCTGAAACCAGGGCACCGTGATCGCGAAGGGGCCTTCACGCAGCACGACGGCCAGCACGGCGCTGCCATGCAGGAAGGCCACCAGCGAAACGAGAATGTTCAGGTACGCGGCCGGCCTGGGGCCATCGCGGCGAATCCAGCCGCAGGCCCACGGCAGCGACAGCACGACGCCGACGAAGCCATACAGAGGAATCAGCCAGGCCAGCTGAATGATCAGGTGCGGAGCGGCGACCGTGAGCAAGGTGGCGCGACGGGTGGGTTGGGACGTGGACCGTTCAGCAGTCTTGTTGTGCCAAGCCCGCCTGGGGGCCGAACACTCAGAAAGTGGCGCGTTGATTCACGAAAGCGCGCTGGTCGCCCAGCAACTGGTGGAGCCAGTCGTGCAGTTGCTCACCATGCAGGCGTTCTTCCGTCCAGAGGCGGTGGAAGAAATGGCCGTTGGCGGTATCGCCGATCAAGGCGCAGAAACGGCTGGCTTCCCCGTAGTGATCAACCAGGCGCTGCTCGAGCTCGGCATTGCGCCGCAGCAGACCGACCAGGTCGCCGGCAACGCTCACGGGCGTGAGCTGCGAAGCGGCCGGAGCCACCCCAAGCAGGAGCATGTGCTCCACGAGGCGCTGGGCATGCTGCATCTCCTCGGCGGTGTCGAGCCTGAAGCGCTCTGCAGCTTCCTCATGGCCCCAGAGGCTCAGCAGTGACGCCTGGGTCATGTACTGCTGAACCGCGGAGAGCTCCAGGCTGAGGGCCCGGCCGAGATAGCCGAGCACCCGGGGATGGGTACCGGCCTGCATGATCAGCTCCTGCGCAGGGCGCCGCTGAAGGTCAGCACGGGCTCCAGTTCGGAGTGGGGGCGGGCAATGATGTGGGCCGCCACCAGGCCATCGCCCACCCGTTCGCAGGCATCGGCACCGGCGCGCACGGCAGCGTTCACAGCGCCGGTTTCACCACGCACCATCACGGTCACGTAGCCGCCGCCCACGAATTCGCGGGAGATCAGGGTGACTTCAGCTGCTTTGGTCATGGCGTCAGCGGCTTCGATCGCCGGCACCAGGCCGCGGGTTTCAATCATGCCGAGGGCGATGCCGGTCGGTGTGGAGGCCATGGCTGTGCTCTCAGTAGGGGATGGGGTGGGGGGTGCCGCTGCCGCCGCGGGAGGAGCCGCGGCTGGCAGAGGAGGGGGTGGCGGCGCGGGAGGGGGTCGCTCGCCGGGGGTGGGTGTGGACGGCGCCCTGCGGCGGCTGGTGGAGCGGACCGGCGCCGAACGGGCCGGGCTGCTGGTGGCGATCGCCTTCGCCGGGACGGTGATCGGCGGGGACGCTTCTCCAGCCGACACGGAGGAAACAGCCGACGGCGAAGCCGCGGCAGCCACCGTTGGAGCAGCGCTGCTGGACGCAGGGTGCTGCTGGCGGCTGGGGCCGCTGCCTGGGGTGTGGGTGCGGGGGCTGCAGTGGCCGCTGAAGCCGATGGCGCGGCCGCCGCAGGGGTGACGGCAGGCAAGGCCTTGGCCGGATCCGCTGACGCCGTTGTCGTGGAGGGAGGGGTCACGGCAGCGGCGGGCGATGTGCGGCGGGACGAGGGCTGGCGGGAGGAGGGGGTGGCCATGGGGCAGCAGGAACGGACGGTATGGAAGTTGGAGCGGGAAGGGTCAACCGTCCGGGTCCCACAGGTCGATGATCCCGCCGATGGTCAGATCGGTCTGGATGTCGGGATTACCGGTGGCGAAGCGGGCTGCAGAGCCGCTGGCGGTGAACACCCAGTTGCCGGGCAGGGCGCCGATGGGATCGACCGCCACGCTGAGCTTGCCCTTGGTGTTGCGCAGCACCCGCAGGTGGCAGTGACGCAGACCTTCGATCCGCTGGGTGCAGACAAGCGATCCGGTGACCTGCATGATCTCCATCAGGCAGATCTCCGTTCGGCCGATCCAGATTCAGGATCCCAGTGGTCAATGATGCCCACGATTGTGAGATCGCTGGGATACGACTTACTACCGGCTGCTTCCCGGGCAGCAGAGCTACCCACGCAGATCACCCAGTCACCGGGAATGCAGCCAACGGCATCGACCGCCACTTTCTGGGAACTGCCATCCAGCACCACCTGAAGATGCTTGTGCTCGAACTCAGCGATGCGATTGGTGGCCACCAGAGGCTTGAGCACTTTGCAGATCAACATCTCAGTGCCCTCCTCCCGTGCCGAAGCTGATCGAAGACCCTACGGCTTCGGCTGGGGCATGCTGATCACGGTCGCGCACGGTCAGCAGGGTTTGCAGCAATCCCTCCGCACACAGCTGGCTGTAGCGGCTGCGAATGGCCGCGTCTGTGCGGCGGCAATGCTGGATGGCCCGATCCCGAGCCCCCGGCACGCTGCCGTGATAATCAAAACGCACCACCACTGGCACCGGCAGTCCGCGTGACACATTCAGTCCCTTGAAGATCTTCACGCCCACATCCATGTCTGCAGAGCCTTCCTCCAGGGTGTCCATGTGAGCGAAGTAAGTGAGATTACGCAAATGAATCTCCTTGAAACCGATGCCAACACCGATGAAGCGTTCGGCATGGCCAGCGTCCACATAGGCTCCCTCGTGATAAGTGCGCACATAATCAATCTGGGAAAGATTGTGCTCCAGAAGCCGGGCCACCAGTGCCACCATGCCGTCGTCGGGTTCACCGGGAGCCGCTTGGCGCACCAGTGAGAGCAGCTTGTGGCGGGCAGCCTCAGGAGTCAGGGCCTGGGTGTCGTCGTAGGCCTGGCGGGCATCCAGCCAGCGCTCCAGATCCGTGGTCCCATCCTGAGCCGGAACGTGTACGCGGATGGCATCGGTGTCGGTGTCCATGCCGATCAGCAGCAGATCCACCGAAGCGCCGCAACAGAAGCTGTTCTCCACCGCCTGCTGGAAGTCACGGAGGCGGGCAAGGGCAGAAGCGGCGGCCAGCACATCATTGGAGCCGTGGGCGGCGCAGCCCTCGTGCAGCGGATCGCGGGAACTGAAGTGATACATCGCCACCTTGAGGTAGCGGGTGGGCTCGTGGGCGGGATTCGGCCGACCCTCGCGGTAACGCAGGTGCTCAGTCTTCACCCAGCGATCCACCGTGTTCTCCACATCCAGCAGGGCGCCGGCGTGGGGGCGGCGGCGCACGGAGCTGAACGGCAGGCGCAGCGCGTAGGTGATGGCGTGGGCCAGACGCCCATCGGCGCAGGGCGTCACATCGAGCAGATGGAAACCGGACGCGAGCAGGAAGGCATTGAAGGCCTCAGCCGCCGGGGTTCCATCCTGGGCTTCGAGTGGGTCTTCACGGAAGAAAGCCCCACTGACCTGTTCATAAGTTTCGAACACGCACCATGCGAACAGGGTGCGCATGTCGAGCTGCTGCACCCAGGCCGACTCCAGGATGGGCAGGGGCAGCTCAAAGCCCAGTTCGGCGGCAGCGTGCTGCTGGGCCTGGGCGATGAAATCGGGTTCGTGCTGAAGCGCCGAGAGCCGCTTGAGCACCGGCACGATGCGGTCGAAGGCCCCCTTCACCTGGGTGTCGTAGGCGTGCAGGCGTTCGTTGGCAGCGGAATCGGTGAGCGGGTGGAGAGCCCCCGCTGGCAGCGGACGACGGCCGCGCATGGGCCGGGTGGGACGGAACGGACCGCGGGCGCCCGCCTTGGCGCGGGCCAGAGACAGCGGATCGGCAGCCCGGAGGATGGGTTCGGGAGCGAGCGAGCGCAACTCCTGTGGAGCCGCCCGCATGAGTGAGTCGGGCGCGATCGCCTGGATACCGGTCTGGTCCTGACGGCGCCGCGGAGCCGTGGGAGCCAGAGGCCTCTCAACGGAGGGATAGCGGCGCGAAGAAGCCAACGTCAGCAGTCAAGCGAAGGGACGAAACGAAGCATCAACCGCGGGCACCACCGGAAACGGTGATCAGGGAGCCCTTGTCCGTGCCACCGCTGGAGCCGGTCACGCGGCTCACGGGCTGGGCAATCTCGTCGTTGCGCTTCGGCTGAACAGGAGCCATGGCCGACATCGGACCAGAGCGGGTGGGATTGCGGCGGCGGGCCGAGGCTCCCTCCGTGCCGGTGACACGCTTGCCCCGGTCCCAGTCATCGCCGGTGATGTGCAGGCCGGCAGAGATGCCTTCGCCGGTCACCCGTGAGAGCGGGCGTTCGCCTTCTGCCGGTTCAGCGAGCGGGGGAGCAGAAACCACCGCAGGGCCGGGGGCCAGGCGCCGGGCCATGGGGATGGTGGCAACCACGCTGGGGCTGGTGGGGCGGTCGAAGCGGAACTGTTCGGTGCCGGTGACTTTGTCACCGGCCAGATCAAAAGGGCCGGTGATCCTGGCGCTGGTTTCGTAGCGGGTTCCCGTTACGGCATGGCTTCGTTCCCGCTGCTGATGGGCGGCGCGGGCCGGCGACTGAACGCTGAACTGTTGCCAGGGCTGGGTGTCGAGCGGCTGAGGGAAATCCGCCTCATGGCCCTCGGCAGCACCGCAGGCCTCGTTGAACTGGTCGGCGCCCACGTACGGGGTGCCGGTGACTGGCTCACAGGCACCCTTGGAGGCGCCGGTCATGATGCCGCCGATGCCAGGTTGAAGGCCACTGAGGCGCGGTCCTGGGGTGCCCATGCCGACGGGGACTCTCTGGCGGATCGTGCGGACCGCTTCGGGTGCACACCAGCCGGAAGCCTGCTCAAGGCCGGCATAGGGAGTGCCGGTGACGGCCTTGCAGGTGCCGGGCTCATCGCCAGTGACCTTGGAG
Organism: Cyanobium sp. ULC065; assembly: GCF_977927515.1. The sequence goes on from NZ_OZ376393.1 coordinate 2,452,799, forward strand.
GAGCGGCCGGTGTTGGTGCCGGAGACGATCTGCTGCTTGCCGGTGAGGCTGAAGCCCACTTTGGCCGCTTCCGGCTCGGGGCGCGCGCCGCAGAAACCTTCGTACTGCTGGCTGCCGATGTATTCATCACCGGTGACCCGGCGGCAGGTGCCCGGCTCGTTGCCGGTGACCTTTTCGGAGCGGCCCACGAGAGTGCCGGTGATGCCCGTGCCCCTGAGGGTGTGCACCTGGCCCACCTTCGGCGGCGCCTGACCGGGGCTGGCGATCGAGTCGTTGCCGACGTACTGGGTGCCGGTGGTGCGTACCGAGGCGCCGTGCTCATCACCGGTGACCTTCTCGGAGCGACCCACCATCACACCGGAGACCGGGCGGCCACCGAGGGTCTGGCTGAGGCCCACCTTGCGGGGACTGGGGGAACCGGTGGTGCCGCAGTAAGCCGCCGCCTGGTTAGCGGAGATGTATTCGGTGCCGGTGATCAACTTGCAGGTACCGGGCTCATCGCCGGTGACCTTCTCAGAGCGGCCGACTTCGTTGCCGGTGACGCGGTTGCCATGGGTGGTAGCGGTGACGCGCACCTTGGCGGGCTGCAGGGGGGTGGGCTCGTTCTGGCAGAACAGGCGGAAGACGTCGGCGCCCATGTATTCGGTGCCGGTGACCGGCCGGCAGGTGCTGGCCTCGTTGCCGGTGGTCTTCTCGGAACGATTGGCCTGCGTGCCGGTGACCACCTGACCTCGGGTGGTTTCACTGGCGCCCACCTTCCAGGTGGCGTCCTGAGCGCCGACGGGCCGGTTGGCTCCACGACGGGGACCGCAGGGCCGCGAGGTGCCACCGCAAGGACCCACGGCGCCGGCGCCGTTCTTGCTCTTGAGGTCGCGAAGGCGCTGGGCGAGTTCGCGGCTGCTCATCTCGGGGTTGCCTTGCCGCACGACGGCGGCTGTGCCGTTGGAGCCATTGGTGGCGGCGGATTTTCCGTGCTTGGAGAGGGCTTCGCGGCGGGCCAGGCCCCGGGCACGGCTGGGGTTGTGCTGGGCCACCCGGCGGTTGCCGGAAAGGCGGCGATCGTCGCTGCGGCTAGCAGAGCTAGTGGAACCAAGACCGGCGGTGCGGCTGCTGCCGAGTGACCACTGGTCTGAAGCCGCAGGGCGTTCAGCCGCAGCAGCGGCGGCGTCTGTCTTGCCCTTGCACTTGCAATCGGCTGGCTTGGCGGCAGCAGAGGTGGAAGGCGCTTCCTTGCGGGTGCGATCGCGGCTGGTGTCGGCGCGCTTTCCCTTCTTGCTGAGGGCTTCGCGGCGGGCCAGCACCAGATCCCGGCTGGGGTTGGCGATGCGCGACGAAATCGAGCGCTGGCTGGATCCACTGGGAGCGGCGCCGAGCTGTTCAAAGCGAGGCGAGCGGCGCTCGGGAGCGGAGACAACGGCAGCAGGTTTGGGCGGGGCCGCTTCCACAGTGCGGGCTGGGCGAGCTTCGGCAGCACCACGCACCCGGTTGGGGCTGGAGGAATAACGCTTCTCAGCAGACTTTCCGGCGGTGGAAAGTGCCAATCGACGTGCCAGTGCCGCTTCGCGACTGGATTGAGTTGCCATATCCGCCCGGTAAGGAAAGTGCCAGTGAACGTTCTTTGCGCGCAGCGTCAGACCGATCGACCGTGCGATGAGGTACTGAACAGAACTGGGAGCGTTTGGAGTGAAAGGAAGGGGAAGAGGTCCCGCCGAAGCGGGACCCACACCGCTTCAGCGCGCTTCGAAAACCACGAAGCAGGAACCCTGGCTCTGGGTGTAGGCGTCGTAGCCCACCAGACGCACGTGGTGATCGGGGTAGGCACGATGGCAGGCCTCGAGCTCACTCACGATCACGCCCAGATCCTTCTCGCCGAAGAAGGGGAGCTTCCAGTACGACCAGTAGGTGGCCATGGAACGGCTGGGGTGGACATGCTCAACGAGCGGGCTCCAACCCTGGGCAATGATGTAAGCGATCTGGTCGTAGATCTCGTCCTGGGACATCGGCGGAAGAAAGCCGAAGGTCTCCAGGGTGGCGACTGTTTGATAGTCACCCACGGTGCTCTTGAAGGGCATGGGGGTCCTTGAAGTGGAGGGGAAGGTTCAGAGGAGCTCCGCAGTGGCGGTGAAACAGGTTCACCGCCAGAACGGACTGGGGAAAATCAGCCGACGTCGAGCTTGTCGACGGTGTCGAACTCGAATTTGATTTCCTTCCAGGTTTCGAGAGCGATGGCCAGCTCAGGGCTGTGCTTGGCGGCTTCCATGAGGATGTCGCGGCTCTCCTTCTCGATCTCGCGACCGGCGTTGCGGGCCTTGACGCAGGCCTCGAGGGCCACACGGTTGGCTGCGGCGCCAGCGGCGGAACCCCAGGGGTGGCCGTGGGTGCCACCACCGAACTGCAGCACGGAATCGTCGCCGAAGATCGCCACCAGTGCGGGCATGTGCCACACGTGGATACCGCCGGAGGCCACGGCGAAGACGCCGGGCATGGAGCCCCAGTCCTGGTCGAAGAAGTTGCCGCGGCTGCGATCTTCAGGAACGAAGGATTCACGCAGCTGGTCGATGAAGCCCAGGGTGGTCTGGCGATCACCTTCAAGCTTGCCGACCACAGTGCCGGTGTGCAGCTGGTCACCACCGGAGAGACGCAGGCACTTGGCCAGCACCCGGAAGTGGATGCCGTGCTTGGGATGGCGGTCGATCACCGCGTGCATGGCGCGGTGAATGTGCAGCAGCATGCCGTTCTTACGGCACCACTTCGACAGACCGGTGTTGGCAGTGAAGCCACCGGTGATGTAGTCGTGCATGATGATCGGCTGACCCAGTTCTTTGGCGAACTCGGCCCGCTCGTACATCTCTTCAGGAGTGGCGGCGGTGCAGTTGAGGTAGTGACCTTTGCGCTCGCCGGTTTCCTGTTCCGCCGATTTCACGGCTTCTGCCACGAACTCGAAACGGTTCTGCCAGCGCTGGAAGGGCTGGGAGTTGATGTTTTCGTCGTCCTTGGTGAAGTCAAGACCGCCGCGGAGGCACTCATAGACCACCCGGCCGTAGTTCTTGCCGGAAAGGCCGAGCTTGGGCTTGATGGTGCAACCGAGCAGAGGACGGCCGTACTTGTTCATCCGGTCGCGCTCGACGCAGATGCCGTTCGGCGGGCCGGGGCAGGTCTTGATGAAGGCCATCGGGAAGCGGATGTCTTCCAGACGCAGGTGGCGCAGGGCCTTGAAGCCGAACACGTTGCCCACCAGGGAGGTGAGCACGTTGGTGATCGAACCTTCCTCGAACAGATCGAGGGGATAGGCAATGAAGGCATAGAAGGATTCCTTGTCGCCAGGAACGTCTTCGATGCGGTAGCAACGGCCCTTGTAGAAGTCGAGATCGGTGAGGAGCTCGGACCACACGGTGGACCAGGTGCCGGTGGAAGATTCAGCGGCCACGGCGGCAGCCACTTCTTCTTTGGGAACGCCTTCCTGGCCGGTGACCTTGAAGCAGGCCAGCAGGTCGGTGTCGAGGGGAACGTAGTCGGGAGTCCAGTACGTATCTCTGTAGTCCTTGACCCCGGCGTCGTACTTCTTGCTCATGGGGGAAATCTCGTGGTGGGTCGGGTGGGAAGGGGAAAGCTGGGCAGCCCTCGATTCAGGGGCGGTTCAGCTCTCAGTCCTTGGAGCCCAGACCAAAGCTGCTGTTGAGCGCCGGTTCGACTTCACGGTGCGGGCGGGCAATGATGTGGGCTGCCACGAGGCCGTCGCCGACACGCTCGCAGGCGTCAGCGCCAGCGCGAACAGCAGCGTTGACAGCGCCGGTTTCACCGCGCACCAGCACGGTGACGTAGCCGCCGCCGACGAACTCACGACCGATCAGACGCACTTCTGCGGCTTTGGTCATCGCGTCGGCCGCTTCGATCGCGGGCACCAGGCCGCGGGTCTCGATCATGCCGAGGGCGATGCCCATGGTTTCATTCGCCATTGACGACTCCGGAACTGTGAGGAGGAGGTTCGCTAGGAACACTGCTCTTCGGGGTACCCCTGCGTCAAGCGATTTGGGTGGCCCTTCCCATCACCGTCCATGGTGAACCCGATAAGCGCTGCTCATGGGTTCCAGGTCGTTACGCCCTGTGAAGGAAACCGCTGATGTGGCCAGCTTTCCTCTCTCTTTGACGCCGGACGGATTAACCAGGAAGGGACCAACACCCGTGCCCATGGCCTCGACGCCAACCCTGCCGCCCTTGTTGCGTGAAAGCGGCCAGCGGGAGGTCTTTTGTGGTCTCACCTCGATCGTGTGGCTGCACCGCCGCATGCCGGATGCCTTCTTTCTGGTGGTGGGCTCCCGCACCTGCGCGCACCTTGTGCAGTCGGCGGCAGGGGTGATGATCTTTGCTGAACCCCGCTTCGGCACAGCGATCCTGGGGGAAAGGGATCTGGCTGGCCTGGCCGATGCCAATGAAGAGCTCGACCGGGTGGTGAACGACCTGCTGGAGCGCCGGCCCGAAATCCGCACCCTGTTCCTGGTGGGCTCCTGCCCGTCGGAAGTGATCAAGCTTGACCTGGCCAAGGCCGCAGAGCGGATCAACACTCGCATGCGCGGCCGTGTCCGGGTGGTGAACTACTCAGGCAGCGGCATCGAAACCACCTTCACTCAGGGCGAAGACGGTGCCCTTAGTGCGCTGGTTCCCTTGCTGCCCAGCAGCGATGAAAGCCAGCTTTTGCTGGTGGGAACCCTGGCCGATGGCGTCGAGGACCGCTTCCTCACCCTGTTCGAGCGCCTGGGGGTCGGGCCGGTGCGCAGCCTGCCGCCACGCCAGTCGACAGATCTCCCCGCCGTTGGGCCCGGCACCAAGCTGTTGCTCGCCCAGCCCTTTCTCAGCGACACCGTTCGGGCACTGGAGCGCCGCGGCGCCACCCGCCTCGCCAGCCCTTACCCCCTGGGAGTGGAGGGCAGCCGCGCCTGGATGGCCGCCGCCGCCGCCGCCTTCGGTGTCGACCCCGGCCTCGTGGCGGAGGTGCTCGATCCGCTGGTGGAGCGGGGCCGCCGGGCTCTGGCTCCACTGCGGCAGCAACTCGAAGGCAAGCGTCTCTTCCTGATGCCCGACTCCCAGCTGGAGATCCCGTTGGCCCGCTTCCTCAGCCGCGAATGCGGCATGGAGCTGGTGGAGGTGGGCACCCCCTATCTCGATCGCCCCCTGATGGCAGAAGAGCTGGCCCTGCTGCCGGAGGGCACGCAGCTCAGTGAAGGCCAGGACCTGGAGCGGCAGCTGGAGCGGGTGCGCGCCGCCCGTCCCGATCTTGTGGTCTGCGGGCTGGGGATCGCCAATCCGCTGGAAGCGGAGGGCATCGCCACGAAGTGGTCGATCGAGCTCGTCTTCAGCCCCATCCACGGCATCGACCAGGCCGCCGATCTCGCCGAATTGTTTGCCCGTCCGCTGCACCGCCGCCAACTCCTGAAATGGAACTGACCCTCTGGACCTACGAAGGCCCCCCTCATGTGGGCGCGATGCGGATCGCCGCCTCGATGGAAGGGCTGCACTACGTGCTGCATGCGCCCCAGGGCGACACCTACGCCGACCTTCTGTTCACGATGATCGAGCGGCGAGATCGCCGTCCCCCCGTCACGTACACCACCTTCCAGGCCCGCGACCTCGGCGGTGACACAGCTGAACTGGTCAAGCGTTCGATCCAGCAGGCGGTGGATCGCTTCCAGCCCGAAGCCCTGCTGGTGGGCGAGAGCTGCACGGCGGAACTGATCCAGGACCAGCCGGGTGCGCTTGCCGGTGGGATGAATCTCGGCGTGCCTGTGGTGAACCTGGAACTGCCCGCCTATTCAAAGAAAGAGAACTGGGGGGCAGCCGAAACCCTCTATCAGCTCTGCCGCAGCCTGCTGCGCGAGCAGGTGCCGGCGCCCGGAACTCCGCGGCCCTCACCCGATCGCTGGCGGTCCGAAGGCCGTCGGCCGCGGGTGAATCTGCTCGGACCGAGCCTGCTCGGGTTCCGCTGCCGCGACGACATCAAGGAGATCCGCGGCCTGCTGAGCGAACACGGCATCGATGTGAACGTCGTGGCACCGATGGGCGCCAGGCCTGCCGATCTGTTGCGCTTGCCGGAAGCTGACGCCAATGTCTGCCTGTATCCGGAAGTGGCCGGGCCACTCTGCAGCTGGCTGGAGCGTCAGTTCGGCACGCCGGTGGTGCGCACCGTGCCCATCGGTGTGGGAGCCACGCGGCGGTTTCTTGACGAACTGAGCACCGTGCTCGATCTGGAAGCGCCCGAAGCCAACGAGGCCGACCTGCGCTCCAGGATGCCGTGGTACTCGCGCTCGGTGGATTCCACTTACCTCACCGGCAAGCGGGTGTTCATCTTTGCCGATGCCACCCACGCGATCGCCGCTGCGCGCATCGCCGCCGATGAGCTCGGCTTCACGGTGGTGGGGCTGGGCACCTACAGCCGCGAGCTGGCCCGCGAGGTGCGGGCCGCAGCCAAGGACCTGGGGCTGGAAGCCCTGATCACCGATGACTACCTCGCCGTGGAGAAGGCGATGGGAGAGGCCGCACCGGAGCTGGTGCTGGGCACCCAGATGGAACGCCACAGCGCCAAACGGCTGGGCATTCCCTGTGCGGTGATCAGTGCTCCGCTGCACGTGCAGGACGTGCCGGCCCGTTACGCCCCGCAGATGGGCTGGGAAGGGGCGAACGTGATCTTTGATTCCTGGGTACACCCGCTGATGATGGGCCTGGAGGAACACCTGATCGGCATGTTCCGCCACGACTTCGAATTCGTCGAAGGGCACCGCAGTCATCTGGCTGAGGGAGCGCCGCCCCGTCAGGCTGCGGCAGCCGAGCCTGTCCAGGCCGCGGTGGCCGGGACGTCCCTGGCAGCGGCGGCCAACGGCACCGGCAATGGCGCTGGAGCAGCGGGCGCCACGGCCACACTGGCACCTCCCTCAGTGTCCGAAGGCGTCGCGGTCTGGAGCGCCGACGGCGAAGCCGCCCTGCGCAAGATCCCCTTTTTCGTGCGTGGCAAGGTGAAAACCAACACCGAAACCTTCGCCCGTGAGCACGGGTTGGTGGCGATCACCGAAGAGGTCCTCTATGACGCCAAGGCGCATTACAGCAAGTGAGGGATTGAGCGCAGAGCAGCCGGGAGATGTTTCGGTTTGCACCATGCGCCAACACGCTTGGCCGTGCTGACCTTGCATGGAACCAAGCCATTGTTCGGCCCCGTTTCAAGGCAAGGATCGCGCTGATGACAGCCACGCTCACGACTCCCACCAATCGCGTTGAAGACGGCGAAGGCAGCCTGCAGGTGCACCAGGACGCCTCGATGAACATCGAGACCGGCGCCCTGGTGATTGCGGTATACGGCAAGGGGGGGATCGGGAAATCCACCACCTCCTCCAACCTCTCGGCCGCCTTTTCGAAGCTCGGCAAGCGGGTGCTGCAGATCGGCTGCGATCCCAAGCACGACAGCACCTTCACCCTCACCAAGAAGATGGTGCCCACGGTGATCGACATCCTCGAAACCGTGGACTTCCACAGTGAGGAGTTGCGGCCGGAGGATTTCGTCTTCGAGGGCTACAACGGCGTGATGTGCGTGGAGTCGGGTGGGCCGCCGGCTGGCACCGGCTGCGGGGGTTACGTCACCGGCCAGACGGTGAAACTGCTCAAGGAGCACCACCTGCTGGAAGACACCGATGTGGTGATCTTCGATGTACTGGGCGATGTGGTCTGCGGTGGGTTCGCCGCACCCCTTCAGCATGCCCATTACTGCCTGATCGTCACGGCGAACGACTTCGACTCGATCTTCGCCATGAACCGGATCATGCAGGCGATCAATGCCAAAGCCAAGAACTACAAGGTGCGGCTCGGTGGTGTGATTGCCAACCGCTCGGAGGAAACTGACCAGATCGATAAGTTCAACGAGCGCACGGGCCTGCGCACGATGGCCCACTTCAAAACCGTTGATGCCATCAGGAAATCACGCCTGAAGAAGTGCACCATCTTTGAGATGGAACCCAGCCCGGAAGTGGAGGCGGTGCAACAGGAGTACCTGAGCCTTGCTCAGAAGATGCTCAGCGATGTGGAACCGCTGGAGGCCGAATCCCTCAAGGATCGGGACATCTTCGATCTGCTCGGCTTCGACTGAGTACGGATCGCCGGCGGCACACCCCCCTGTCGCCGGCATGACACGTTCCCGCAGCGATGACTCCGGCGGTTCACACTTCGGCAGCCGCCCGTTCCACCAGGCGGCGGGCCACTGCCTGCACACCCGTGTGGGCATAGGTGTCGGTAAAGGCGTCCAGGAACACGGCGAACTGATCCAGTCGCCCCTGCCACGGTCCCAGCGTTGATTCCATCGCCCGCACGGCAGATTGGCCGGTGAGGGCGAGTTCAGCAGTGAATCCGCCGGCCCAGCCCAGCCACTGGTCCACGCCCCGGCGCAGAAAGCTGAGGTGGGCCTGATCGCCGCGCCCCGGAATCAGACCGGCCATCTGCCGGTAGGAGGGCAGCCGCTGCAGATCTTTCTGGCCAGCCGCCCCCAGCAGGCCGTCCAGGCGTTGCAGAGCCTGATCACCGAGCGGCAGCAGGGCATCGAAGCAGATCAAGGCAGCCATCCGCACCCTCGCTTCACCGGCATAGTCGGCCAGGGCAGCGCCGAAGGCGCCGAAGCTGTCGCCGGGCAGGCCATTGACCTGGGTGAAGGCCAGCAACTCCGCCGCCACCTTCAGGCTTAGATCCACCGCCTGCAGGGTGTCGCCAGGCGGCGTCAGATCTGCCAGTCGCTTGAGCAAGGGCAGACCAGCGCTCACGTTGGCGAGCAGCCGCACCCCACCGGCCGCGTGCTGGGAACGGTTCACGGCGTCGTAGAGGCTGAGCGCGCGGCCGTAGCCCTCGCCGCGGGCACGGCTCAGCAGATCGGCACGGGAACGGATGCGGGCGATCAGGGCAGGATCGTCGTCGCCGATCACCTCCTTGATCAGGTCCTCGGCGCTGCGGAGGTTGGTCCACCCCCCGGGCACCAGGGTGCTGATGCCCTGGAGCGCCAGCACGGTGAGGCCCCGGCGGGGCAGACGCTCAAGGCGCTCAAGCACGGTTGGGCGGGCCATCAGCGCACCAGAGCAAGGGATGGGACAGTGGCGGCAGGGCTTGACGAGGGGCCGAGCCGCCTGGGCCGCTCAGAAGCGAGGGCCTTGAGGTCAAAGCTCTCCAGAAGCTCATGGCGCTCATGCGCATCGAGACCGACGCCCTGGCCGATCACCTTCACCTGGAAGCGGCCACCCACCAGCACGGCGCTGGCCTGGCTGCCCTGCTCCACCAGGGGCCAGCCGGCCAGGGTGTCAGCAGCGGCGGCGAACTTCTCGCGGGCCTCGGGGGCGGTGGTGGTGTCGGAGATCGCCAACAGCGCCACCACTTCGCCACTTCGCTTCAGCCTGGCCTCGCTGAAGCCACGCTTCTCCTGGCTGAACACCAGCTCTTCGCCCGGCGAGGCCGCCGGGAACAGGCGGTTGAATGCCGTGCCGTTGACCACCTGCTGGGCGGGCACATCGCCCACCGTGCCGCCGGGGAGCCAGTCGGAGAAGGGGAGCAGCACCACAGCGCCCCCCACCAGAGCGGCAGCGAGGCCAAGGGCAAGGATCCAGCGCAGGAAGCGGGGCATCGACAGGCTGGGCGAAGAACAGAGAAGGGGAGAATCAGGGAAAGAAAGCGAAGAGGGGCTGGCCGGCGACGGCTCAGCTCAGGCCCACCAGTTGCAGGGAAAGGTCCCAGGTCTGGGCAGCGATGGCGGGATCGCTGGCTTTCTCCGAGAGCTCCTGCACGAACTGCTTGCCACCCTGCTTCTGCCGGTTGCCCCAGCTCCAGTGGGCACCGGACACGGCGAAGGCTGGATCGGCCACCACCTGTGCCACCCTGACGCCGGCCAGCTCCTGGCTGACATAGCCGCCGGTGATGTTTTTCTGAAACCAGGGGAATATCTTCTGAAAAAGGGGATAGCTGTTGCGGAACAGCGGCGTATCCGCCACACACCCCGGATAGAGCGAACTGAACACGATGCCGGTGCGTTCGTGCAAGCGCCGGTGCAGCTCCTGGGTGGTGATCATGTTGCAGAGCTTGCTGTCCTTGTAGGCCTTGCCCGGCTTGAACGGCTTGCCGCCGGCCATGGTGATCGGGGCCTTGAACCCTGCCTTGAAGCCGGAGAGATCGCCCAGATCTGCCGGCGCCGGAATCGGGATCTTGCCGCCCAGCTCCTTGGAGTTCGCCGTGACCGTGCCCAGGATCACCAGGCGACGCGACGGATGGGTGGAGCGCTGCAGATCCTCGAGCAACAGTTGAATCAGCAGGAAGTGGCCCAGATGGTTGGTGGCCATCGAGAGCTCGTAGCCCTGGGGCGAACGCAGCGGCTGCTTGAGCAGTGGCAGGTACACGGCCGCATTGCACACCAGTGCATCGAGCGGCCGCCCGGTGGCACGGAACGCCTGCACCAGCCCCCTCACGCTGTCGAGATCGCCGAGGTCCACCTGCAGGTGGGTGAGGCTGGCCTCCGGAAGGCCCAGAGCCGTGGCGGCCGCGCGGGCCTTGGCGGTGTCGCGGCAGGCCATCACCACTTGCCAGCCGCAGTCCACCAGTGCCTTGGCGGCATAAAGACCCACGCCCGACGACGCACCTGTGACCATCACCGTGCCGGGCTGGCCGGTGGTGACTGCGGTACCGGCCGTTGAAGAGGCGGAGGTCTGCTCTGTCGCCATGGGTTGAAGGGACGCGGTGCGCCTCAACCTAAGGAGGGAGCCTCAGGTCTCCGGGGCTTTACCGGCGAGATTCAACAGAAGGAAACGCGCAACGAGCGCCCCAGGGGAAGGGAGGAAGCAGGGTCAACCGCCTGCTGGAGCGGGCTTCGACGCCGGTGTGGACTGGGCGGCTGATGAATTCTTGAGCTGGGAATCTTCCCAGACGATCCGCAGCCGATTGGGAGCGATCCATTGATCCTGCTCACGAATCAAACGCTGTTCGCCGTCCTTGGAAAAGAGCTGATCGAAGCGTTGCTGAACTTTGCGGAGTTTATTTTTTTCGATATCGAGAATGGCGCTGATTTCGCCGTGGCTGTCAAGCCGCTGCTGGTAAGCCCCAGCCAGGTGCACCAGGCTCACAGAGGCGAGCAGGCCAAAGCCCAGCTTCACCGCCAGGCCGATCACGCTGCAGAGAAGCTCCTGGCGTTCACTCGAGGCCTGCCAGCCGTCGGGGTGCAGGTCTGCGGTGGTGCTGGAGGCGGCGGAGCTCAGGCGGGTGACAACCCCGGCTGGGGCGGCAGATCGTCCGTGGCCAATGCGAGGGAGATCTTTTCCCCCTGCAGGAGGCTTGGCACGGCTGGCCCGGCGCGGGCTGTCGGTGGGAGCCTGACGGGAGCGCAGGGCGGAAGCCAATGGGGGCGGCGCAGGGGTTGCCGTCTTGTAGCAGGCGGAACGCCCCCTGCCAAGGCCTGAAGCTTCAGGAGTTGTAGAGGCTGACGCTCAGACGGATGGCCAGCACGCCGGCGTGGGCCGCCACAACCAGCGCGATCAGAACTTCAACCTGGCTCAGAGAGGTGACCATGGCCGACGAAAACAAGCGTTTGACGCCACCATTGTTGGCTCAACCCTGCCATGGGCCCGACCCAACCGTTGGGCTGTCACAGCTCTTGATCTCCTCCGTTCCCTCCCTGCTGCCCATCTCCGCCGATCAGATTCGGGCCCTCGACACCTCACCCCTGATGGCCTGGAGTTCGCTCTCCGCCGCCCAGCTGATCGAGCAGGCGGGCAGCCTGCAGCTCAGCTTTGAGTGGCCCCGTCCCCAGGAAGATCCGCGCGAGCTGTCGGAAGTGCCGGAAGTGCGGCTCTGGAACCTGCGGGCCGACGCCCTGAATCCCTGGCTGCCGTTCGTGCTTGATCGCGGCAGCGGCCAGCTGTGCCGGCACGTGGCCATGCTGTTGCCCCACGGCTTCAGCCGCAACGAGGGGATTCGCTTCGCACCGGAAAGCCTGGAGCTCTGGATCACGCACCGGCTTTTTCTGCTCGACGACTGGAGCCGCCGGCACGACCTGCACTGCCGCCAGGGTCTGGGTCAGATGGCGGCAGTGCTCGGCTTTGATCTCGACCCAGCCTTCTGGGCCGCACTGCCGGAGCACTGAAGCCTCAGGCGAGCAGCAACTGCAAGCCGCGCCGTCCGCTATCCAGTGCCAGCGCCACCGTGATCGTGCGCAGCATCAGCACCAGGCGGGCCTCGCTCACCTTGTCCAGCCGCGCCGCCGACCAGCGGGCGGCCATGGCGGCTGAGCCCCCAAGCAACAGGGCCATCACCGCATCGGCACGCCCACCGGAGAGCAACTCCACCGAGGCGGCCGAGGCGGAGCAGAGCACTGCCAGGGTGCTGAGCCGGATGGCCGCATGCAACGGCATCCTCAGGCCCTTCACCATCAGCGGCACCATCATCAGCCCGCCGCCCACACCGAGCAGGCCCCCGGCAAAGCCAGCCAGCCCTCCCACCGCCACCAGCCCTGGCAGGGGAACGGGTGGCTCCTCTGCGCCGGCTGCCGCCCCCCGACGGGGTTCGATCGTGAGGGCCAGCACGGCGTACATCAGCGCCTGCAGGGCCAGCAGGTGCCAGCCCTGCAGCAGCCCGCCCAGGCGGCTGAACGCGACGCCGCTGACGGCCGCCGCCACGCCGATCGCCAGGCAGGGCCGAACGGCGAGGTGGCCCTGCCGCAGATGCGACCAGGTGCCACCCAAGGTGGTGGGCACGATCGCCACGGTGCTGGTGGCCAGGGCCTCATGCGGCGGCAGACCGGCCAGCAGCAGCATCGGAGCGTATACCAGCCCGCCACCGATGCCGAGCAGGCCCGACAGCAACCCGGCCACCACCCCCATCAGCAGCAGGGGCAGAAGTGCCAGCAGGTCGATCAGCATGGTGACGCCCTGACGCCCAGCCACTGGCCCCTGCATCTTCCCTGACGCCCACCCTGCCCACGCATTGGCGCTGGATCCCGCCCCTGACCAGCAGCGGTGATCGCCAGATGGCTATCGATGATCTGCTGCTCGACGGCCTGGTGCAGGGTTCTGGCCAGGGGGTGCTGCGTCTTTACCACTGGGACCGGCCGACCTTGTCCTTGGGGCACCACCAGCACCGGCTGGAACCCCACTGGCAGGCGCTTGTGGATGCCGGCCTCCTGTCCATGGTGCGACGCCCCAGCGGCGGGAGAGCCGTGCTGCATGACGGCTGCCTCACCTACGCGCTGCACTGGCCAGCGGCCAGCGGAAGCCGCGCCCAGACCTACTGCCGCGCCGTCCAGTGGTTGCGGCAGGCACTGGCGGGGTGGGGCCATCCCCTTCACCCCGGGCAGCAGGCCGCCAGCCGTCAGCGCAGCAGCTGTTTCGCCACGAGCACGGCGGCCGACCTGGTGGAGGCGACTGGGGCCAAGCGGGTGGGCAGCGCCCAGCTCTGGCGGCGTGGGCACCTGCTGCAGCACGGCACGCTGCTGCTGCGGCCCACAAGCACCCGCTGGCTGGAGGTGTTCGGGCAGGAGCCCCCGGCCGCGCTGGCCCCACTGCCGGTGGAGGGTGAGGCGCTGATCGAGGGCCTGCGGCAAGCCGCCCAGCAGGATCTGGGCGGCAGCTGGAGCAGCCGGCCGCTCAGCCGCAGGGAATGGGACGAGGTGGAGCAGCGCCGCGGCAACTTCGCCGTGCGCTGTGGCGGCAGCGGTCGGAAGGCGGCTGAGGCGAAGGGGGCGGAGGCGGCCGTGGTGGTGAGGGATGGGCCTCAGCGCGGCACGTCACCGCCGGCCGATTCCAACGCCATGCCGCGGGCCACCTGAGCGATGGCCATACCGAGCGGGTAAGTGCCCTGACGACGGGCCGCCTCAAGCAGCGCCGGAGGCAGGCGTACCCCCAGACGCTTGAGCACGACTTCAGAAAGCTCAGGCCGCTCGATCGTGCCAGTGGGCAGGCCGGAGACCCCCAGCACCAGCAAGCGATCGACGCCGGGCTCATCCAGTTGGACGGCGGCCTGCCAGAGGGGAGCGTCCTCCCGGATCGAGGGGAGCGTGGAGAGGGGCTGCTGGTGGTCGCCCACCCGTTCCTGATCCCAGCGCTGAACAGGCAACGACTGGAGGGGGTCGTCGTTGATCACGCCCTGCCAACGGCCCTGCTCACAGATCAGGACCCAATCGGCCGGTTGGATCGTTTCCTCCTTGCGGCGCAGCTGGCTGAGCTCCCGCAACGAGCAGCTGGACTCGAGCACCCGAAAACGACGCCGGGCTGCTTCACTCACCTTGAGATCGCGCAGGGCCTGCTGCAACGAGAGCAACTGCAGCTGATTGCGGGAGGCACCAAGACCAAACCAGCCCAGCACAATCAACCAGAACGCCCCGAAACCTCCCCCTCGCAGCACCAGCAGGGTGCCCATGCCCACCGCCATCAGGGAGAGGAAACGGCCGATCGCCGCCGCCACCTGAATGCCGCGCCGCTGGCTGCCGGTGAACTGCCACACCAGCGCCTTGACGATCAGGCCGCCGTCCAGCGGCAGCCCAGGCAGCAGATTGAACAGCGCCAGGATCAGGTTGAGCACCCCGAGCTGGGTGACCATCTCGCCCAGCAGGGGCGACAGATGGGCAGCCGGATGGGCCCCCGCCAGCAGCAGCCCCGCCAGGATCAGACTCACGAACGGTCCGGCAGCCGCCACCTGAAGGGCACCGATCGCGGTGCTGCATTCCCGCTCCACGGTGGCCACCCCACCGAGCAGGAAGAGTGTGATGCTGCGCACCTTGACGCCGTGAGCGATCGCCACCAGCGAATGCCCCAGCTCGTGGAGCAGCACCGATACGAACAGCAGCACAGCCGTTGCAGAGGCCAGCAGCCACAACGCCACTGGGGAGGCGCGCCCCACCAGGGAGACGGAATACTGCTGTTGGAAGCCTGCCGTGGCCAGACCCAGCACGATGAACCAGCTGGGATGGATCCGCAGCGGGATGCCGCGGATCTTGAACAACATCCAACCCTCGCCCACGCCGTTATCCAGTAGTGCCCCAGGGCTGACCCAAGGCCGTCGAAGCCCGATCCTAGAAACCTGGCGGATGGGCAGGCTGCGATGACCCCACTTCTCAAGATCTGCGGACTTCGCAGCCCGGACCAGGCGTACGCCGTGGCGGCGTTGGGGGTGGAGGCGATCGGTGTGATCGCGGTGCCTGGGTCACCACGGTGGCTGGAGCCCCAGCAGCGCGCTGCGGTGTTCAGCGCCGCACGCCAGGCCAATCCCGCCTGCCTGGGGGTGCTGGTGGTGGCCGATCCCGAGGACGCGATCCAGGAGCAGCTGGATCCCCTCATCGGCGGACATCAATTGCTGCAGCTGCACGGCAACGAGACACCCGAGCGCTGCCGGATGCTCAGCGAAACGCTTGAGTGCCAGGTGTGGAAGGCGCTGCGGATTCGCAGCCCGGGGGATCTGCAGCGGGCCGAGGACTACAGCGAGGTGGTGGCCGCCCTGCTGCTCGATGCCTGGGTGCCGGATCAACTGGGCGGCAGCGGCCGCCGCCTGCCGGTTGCCTGGCTGGAAGGGTTTGCCCCCGGCTGCCCCTGGTGGTTGGCGGGGGGGCTGAGTCCGGGCAACGTGGGTGAGGTGCTGGAGCAGCTTCAGCCCGACGGTCTTGATGCGTCCAGTGGGGTGGAAATCGCACCGGGGGACAAGGACCTGGCCCGGGTGGCAGCTCTGGTGGAGGCCGTGAAGGGAAGCGGAAACGCAGCAGGCGGGAGCTGATGCTGGCGGTTGGCCCCAAAGCGGGCGAGCATCACGGGGTAGCCATCCCCCCTTCCCCTTGAGACCCATTCCATCGTTTTCACTGGCCCCGCTGCTGCTGCTGACGGCCCTGACCGGGAGTCAGGCGGCCGTGGCACAGGGCATGATCGCTGGCTGCCGGTTGGTGGGCGCCGACCTGCAGTGCGTGCCTGGGCTGACCACAACGCCTGAGCAGCAGATCCAGATCATGCAGGGTCAGATCAGCGCCGACACGGCCATGGAAGGGGTTGTGGATCAGCAGATCACAGGACTCAGCCAGTTGCTGCTGCAGGGGGAAACCGCCATTGGATCCGTGCTGACTGCCCAGCTGATTGCCACCACCCTGGCCACCCTCAGCACCCCGGAGTTCCACTGGTACGTGAAGCGGCCGGGGGAGAGTACCTGGATCCTGATTCCCGGAGCGCAGGGAGGCGCATACACCATCAAGCCGGCTGATGCAGGCAGCTTGCTGATGGTGGTGGCTGTAACCACGGAAAACGGGCAGGTGAAACGCGAAGCGTCGCCCCCACTCGGCCCCTTGGGCCAATGATCTGAGCTCAGCTGGTGAGCATTGACTCCTGCTGCTTCACCAGCTCAAAGAATTCCTGCTTCAAGCTGGGATCGTGGCGAAAATCGCCGCGCACCACGGAGTTCACCATGCTGGTCTGGGGCTCCTTGACGCCGCGCCACTTCATGCAGTAGTGCTGTGCCTTCACCAGGATCGCCAGACCCTGGGGCTGGCAGAGACGCTCGATCTCATCGGCCAGGATCATCACGGCCTCCTCCTGGATGTGGGGACGGGAGAACACCCAATCGGCCACACGAGCGAATTTGGAGAGGCCGATCACCCGATCGCCTGGCTTGATGCCGATCCAGCAGCTGCCAAGAATCGGAACCAGGTGATGGGAGCAAGCCGAACGCACCGAGATCGGGCCGACAGTGTAGATCTCGTCGAGCTTTTTGACGTTGGGGAAGCTGGCAATCTTGGGCTGCTTGTGATAGCGGCCTTTGAACACCTCGTGTAGGTACATGCGAGCGACACGCTCTGCCGTTTCCTCGGTGTTGTGGTCGTTATCGATATCGATCACCAGACTACGCAACATCTCGCGCACTTTTCCTGCCACCTCGATCTCGAGCTGCTCAAGCTCCCCCTCTTGGAGATGATCGGCCAGGTTGTCATTAGCGAAGAAGGAGACCCCGGCCTGCTGCAGGCGCTCACGAATGCGCAAGCTTACAGGTGCCGGACCCACTTCAGGCGTAAGGGCACGATCCAGCGGGGTGGAGGAAAATGTGGAGGTCATGGAAGACTCAAAGAACACCAGTTGCGGGCATCAGGGTGAGATCCTCCACCAGTTGAGACGGAGGCTGCTGGGCCAGATACAGCAGAGCTTCAGCGGCCTGATCTGCTGAAAGCATGGCACGCCGATCGAAGGAAGCGTGGACGGTTTCCGTCCCCCACAGGGGGGTATCCACGGCACCGAGGGTGAGCGTGCTCACCCGGATGCCATGGCTACGTTCCTCTTCGGCGAGGCAGCGGCTGAACGATTCAAGCGCTGCCTTGGTGGCGCAATAGGCGCCCCACTCGGGGAAGGCGCGGCGGGCTGCGTGGCTGCTCACGTTGATGATCTGTCCCCCACCGATCTGACGCATGGCGGGAAGCACCGACTGGCAGACCTGGAAGACGCTGGTGAGATTCAACTGCCACAACCATTGCCAGTGCTCCAGTGTCATGGCGGCAAGTTCGCCGGTGTAAGCCGCGCCAGCGTTGTTGATCAACACGTTCGGCGCCGCGTGGCTTGCCAGCAGTGCGGCGATGGCCGGCGCGATGGCCCTGGGATCAGCAAAATCCACGGTGGCGATGCCCACCTGCCTTCCCTTTTGCCGGAAGGGCTCAGCCACGGCTTCCAGATCCTGGAGCGTGCGTGCCATCAGCAGCAGATCCCAGCCAGCGCCGGCAAAGGAGCGAGCTGCAGCAGCTCCGATGCCCCTGGAGGCACCCGTGATCAAAACCGACGGCAAACCGAAACCGCTCCTGCTGAAACCCTAAGAACCCACGGTGGAATCCGTGGTACCGGCACCGAGCACCCGTCCCATGCGACGGAACTTGTCGTAGCGCTGTTGCAGAAGCTCCGCCTCGCTGAGCTGGCCCAGTACGGCCAACTGCTCGATCAAGGCGCTGCGGAGTGTGTCCGCCGCCTGCATCGGCCCCCAGTGATTCCCGCCTGAGGGCTCATTGAGCACAACATCGATCAACCCGAGTTGCAGCAGATCCGCTGCCGTGATCTTCAAGGCGGTGGCAGCGACAGGGGCTTTGGCCGCATCACGCCAGAGGATGGACGCGCAGGCCTCAGGGCTAGCCACGGTATAGACGCTGTGCTCGAACATCAGCAGCCGATCGGCCACGCCGATGCCCAACGCACCACCGGAGCCACCTTCACCGATCACGGTGGCGATCACCGGCACCCGCAGCCGGAACATCTCGCGCAGATTGACGGCGATCGCTTCCCCCTGGCCGAGCTCCTCGGCCAGAACCCCTGCATAGGCGCCTGGAGTGTCGATGAAAGTGAGGATCGGCAGCCGGAAACGATCGGCGTGCTCCATCAGCCGCATCGCCTTGCGATAGCCGCCAGGGGAAGCCATCCCGAAGTTGCGGGCCACGTTCTCCTTGGTGTCGCGGCCCTTCTGATGGCCGATCAGCACCACGGGCTGATCGCCGATGCGGCCGACTCCACCCACCAGAGCCTGGTCGTCGGAGCCCCGGCGATCGCCATGCAGCTCCAGCCACTCATCGGTGATCACCTGGATGTAATCCAGGGTGCTGGGACGCTGCGGGTGGCGGGCCACCTGGATCTTCTGCGCCGGAGTGAGGGCGCTGAAGATGTCCTCGCGGCGTCGGGCCATGGGGTGGGGGGGGAGGCGGGAGTAGCGAGCCGAAAGGGTCAGGCGACGGCGGCGGCCAGCGGCTGCGGGACCACCGGCTCGAGGCCGAGCGGTTGGAAGCCATGGCGGAGGGACGCGTTGCCAATCTGTTCCATCGACTCGACGCTGATGTTGTTGCGGCCCCAGCTGAAGTTGGTATGCCAGCCTTCGAATTCCAGCAGCATCGCCTCTGCAAAACAGGCAAACATCTGGCGCTTGGGATTCTCCATTTCGGCAACTTCCATCATCTGCCAGTCGATGTCGTTGAAGAACTCCACCACGCCACCTTTTAGCACGTGCACACCATCACCGGCCGCCTTGGTGTCGAGGTTCTTTGGGTAGCCGCCATCAATCATTAGACAGGGGTGCTGCAGACGCTCACGATCGATCGTGAGCGTCTGCGGCAGGCTGGCAACCCAGACCACCACATTCGCCTCTGCCAGGGCGTCTTCAAGCGGAAGAATGCGGCCGCCTCCGAGCTCGCTCTGCAGATCCAGCAGGCGTTGACGCTGCCGGGCCACCAGCAGGAGCTCACCCACGCCGGTGCGCTGGCTCAGCCAGCGGCACACCCCACTGCCGATGTCGCCGGTGGCGCCCACCACCGCCACCTTGGCGGTGGAGAGATCAATGCCGAGATGCGGAGCGTTGGTTTCTACCTGGCGGCAGATCACCCAGGCGGTGTGGGTGTTTCCAGTGGTGAAACGCTCCCACTCCAGGGTGGTGGAGCGAATCTGCTGAAACTTGGAGAGATCGAAGTTCTCGAAGATGATCGAGGTGAAGCCGCCCAGCGCCGTGATCGCAATGCCGCTCTTCTGGGCGAGCTCCATGGCGTTCTGAACTTTGCGCGTGGCCGTCTTGAAGCGGCTCAGCATCTCCGGCACGAAGCAGGAGTCGATGTAGACCCCTTGGATGGTTTTGCCCGTGAGGCTGGTGACACTGACCGTTTCCAGCAGCTGAGGCGGCGCGCTGCACCACACGTCCAGATCGCCGGCGGCGAACTCGTCGTAGCCGAGAGCTCCGGCCTTGCGACGCGCCTCTTCGAAGCTGCTGGAGTGACCGATCAGACCGAACATGGGAGATGCGTACCCTCAGGCTGAGGGGAAGGTGGCGGGGGCCACAGGGTTGCGCACGCTACATCGGCGGTTGCAAACCGAGGCAGCTGCAGGGTCCATGTACAGACGGAGGGCCGAACCCCGATCCAGCCACCAGACCCCCTCCTTGAATCAGCCGATCAGGGCGGCAGCGGCCATGCGGGCGATCTCGCGGGTGGAGAAGCCGATCTCGGTGAGCGCTTCCTGGTAGGCGATCAGGAAATCTTCGATCAGGCTTTCTTTCTCCATGCCGAGCACGGCTGCATCACCAGCAACCTCTTCGAGCATGCGGCGCACGAGAGGGAGATTGTCGCGGTTGGCTTGCTCAAGCTCAGCGCGGGAGGCTTCAAGGTTGGCTTTCAGCCACTCCTGGCCGTAGTTCAGGTGGGTGTATTCATCTCGCACCACACCCTCAGTGATCTTGCGGGCGAAAGGATCAGCGACCGGAATATAAATGTGATAGGCCGAGATAGCGAAGGCTTCAATCAGCAGGGCCTGAATCAGCAGACAGGTCACCACCTTGCCTTCAGCCAGGGCCGCCTGGAAGTTGCCGTGCAGCGGCAGGAAGAAGCTCTTGGCGAAGGGCATGTCTGCCGTGACGCTCAGATTGCGGGCACAGGCCTGGAAGCCCTTCATGTGCTTCAGCTCCATCCGCGCCAGGCGGGCCAGTTCCTCCGCCTCATCGGGAAGCAGGGTCCCAAGGGAGATGTAGTTGTCGTGGGCTTCCTGCTCACCCTCGATCACAATCGCGTTGATGCGGCTGTAAGCGTCTTTGTAGAGGTCGGTGGTGAAGTCCGGCAGTCCGGCAAGATCGGCCCCGGCCTCCTCGCCGGCTCCAAGGGATGACGTCTGAACGTCAAGGCTGGCCGCCGGAGTGTCGAGCGCAGGCATCGAGGACAAATCGTGAAGACTTCGACTGTAACCACCGCCGGCCATCTCTGGTCTGCCGCCGTTCAATCGCTGCGTAAGCGCCCACGCGGTGGCCACGGGCTGGCCAGCAGGGATTCCAGCCGCTGACACCAGCCCGCCACCAGCCGCTCGAACAGTTGCTCGCCGAGGGCGGCGCTGGCGCCGCGTGCATCGCCCACCACCCCCGTGGCCGACACATCCGCCGTGAGCCAGGCGTAGGGCACGGCGCCCTCCAGGCTCCAGCCGCTGGGGGGTGGGGGCTGCAACTGACCGTCGCAGGGGCGCTCGGGCCCCACCCACTGCGGCTGCAGGTGCAGCATGAGGCTGGTTTCCGCCAGGCCGGCGTGCAGACCATCGCTGCGTTCGGGTTCAGGCAGCAGGGCGCCGATCCCTTCCGGACCGCTCCAGAGGAAACAGGGCAGCACCGCCAGTGCCGGATGGGCGGCGCGCAGCTGGCGGGCAGCCACCTGCAGCAGGGCGATCTGGCCGCCGTGGGCGTTGAAGAGCACAAGGCGCTGAAAGCCGGCGGCCGCCAGCTGGGCACCGATCGTCATCACCTGGGCGATCAGCAGCTCAGCCGGCAGGCTGCAGGTACCGGGGAAGGCAGCGTGTTCAGGTGAGAAGCCGAACCAGGACACCGGCAGCCGCCAGATCGGCAGATCGTCCGCCAGGCGGGCAAGCACGGCATCGGCCACCCGATCGGCGAAGAGAGCATCGGTGCCGAGCGGCAGGTGAGGACCGTGCTGCTCGACGGCGCCGAAGGGCCAGAGCACGGTGCTTCCCGGGCGACTCGCCGCCGCACGCACCTGAGGCCAGCTGAGCCGTTCCAGCGCTCGCTCCATCACCCAACCCTTGTGTTCGGCCCTGATCCTTACAGTGGGCAACTGTGTGCTCCCTTGGACCATGGCCGGCTCCGGCAACCAGCAGCCGCGACAGCCCCGGGAAGGAAGCCGGCGTCCCGTGCCCCCAACGGCGCCGCGGCAACCCGCAGGCGCTCCGGTGCGCAAGCCTCCGCAGGTGTTGCACATCAGCCGCAAGGACGACGAGCCGGTGGCCGACACCAGTGCCCCGATCGCCGCTGATCCGCCCACACCGGTGGCTGCTCCCATGACCGTGCGGCCGGCGCCCCTGGCCCCGGAAGCCGCCGCCATCTCCGACGACGACCGCTTCGAGACCGCCAGCCTCGAAGGCCTGACGATGGCCGATCTGCTGGGGCCCGCCCCGGAAACCGGCCGCAAAGCGGCACGCAAAACAGCGCCTTCGGCAGCAGCGGCGCCCGGCCAGCCGGCGGCGCCGGCCCGTCAGGTGGACGATTTCGATTTCGACGAAGAAGCCTTCCTTGCCGCACTTGACGAAAACGAGCCGGTGGGCGTTTCCGGCGAGGTGGTGCCCGGGGTTGTGATCGGCGTCGAAAGCGATGGGGTGTATGTGGACATCGGCGGTAAGGCGCCGGGCTTCATGCCCAAGAGCGAATGCGGCCTCGGTGTGATCACCAACATCAAGGAACGCTTCCCCAAAGGCCTGGCGGTGGAGGTGCTCGTCACCCGCGAGCAGAACGCCGATGGCATGGTCACGATCAGCGCCCGCGCCCTCGCTCTGCGCCAGAGCTGGGAAAAGGTGCGCCAGATGGAGAAGGAGGGCAAGGTCGTGCAGGTCAAGGTGACCGGCTTCAACCGCGGCGGTGTCACCTGCGACCTCGAGGGCCTACGTGCCTTCATCCCCCGCTCCCAGCTCCAGGACGGCGAAAACCACGAGCAGCTGGTGGGCAAGACCCTTGGCGCCGCCTTCCTGGAGGTGAGTCCCGACAACCGCAAGCTGGTTCTCTCCGAGAAGCGCGCCTCCACAGCGGCCCGCTTCTCCGAAATCGAAGTGGGCCAGCTGGTGGAGGGTCAGGTGGTGGCCGTCAAGCCCTATGGCCTGTTCGTGGATCTCGGCGGGGTGAGCGGCCTGCTGCACCAGTCGTGCATCACCGGCGGCACCCTGCGCGAACTGCGCGAGGTGTTCGATCAGGGCGATCGGGTCCAGGCAATCGTCACCTCCGTGGACCCCGGCCGCGGCCGCATTGCCCTCAACACCGCCCTGCTGGAAAACCAGCCGGGTGAACTGCTGATCAACAAGGAACAGGTGCTGCTGGAAGCAGGCGATCGAGCCAACCGGGCCCGCCTCACCCTGCGGCAGCAGGAGCAGGCGCCGGAATGAGCGGTCCTGCCACCGCAGCACCCAGCGCCGACTGGGAACTCGACTACTACTCCAGGCCCGTGCTCGAGGCCGATGGCAAGAAGCGCTGGGAGTTGCTGATCTGCAGCACCCCGGCCTTTGGGAACTCCCGGTCGGCGTTCCGGTGGGTCAAGGTCTGTCCGGCCACCAGCGTGAATTCGATCTGGCTGCAGGAGGCGCTGGCCGAGGCCCTCACCGCCGCCGCCGCCGAGGGCCTGGCAGCGCCGCGCCGGTTGCGGTGCTGGCGCGCCTCGATGCGCACCATGGTGCAGCGTGCCGCCGACGCCATCGGCCTTGAAACCGTGCCGAGCCGGCGTTGCTACGCGCTGATCGAGTGGCTGCAGGAGCGGGAGCAGCAGGTATATGCCATGGAGGAGGGCTTTATGGCAGGTCCGCTGGCGCCTGCCCCGCTGCCGCCCCAGGCGCCGGCCATGCTGCTGCCGGAAGCGGTGCGCGGCGACAGCTGGAGCTGGGCCACCCTCAGCGTGGCCGACCTGCGCGAAGCCGCCGGCTGGGACGTGGGCTTCGATGGGCTGGTGCCCCTGCCCGCCCAGCTCAGCGACACGGCATCCGTACCTGGCATCCGGGTGTTCAGTGCCCGACGCTCCCTGGCGATCGCCGGCTGGGTGGCCGGGCTTGAGCCCGTGCGCCTGCGTCTCGATGCGGGCGCACTGGTGCTGGAGGCGGGGCTGGAGAACAGCTGGCTGCTGGGTCGCCTGGACCCGGCCGAGGCGGAAGCCGCCCAACAGGCCTTCGTGGCCGCCCGGGACGAGGCCGGTGGGTTGCAGTTCCTCGCCATCCAGAGCGACGAGCGCTCAGAGCGGTTCGAAGGCTTCTGGCTGCTGCGCGATCTCCCTGCCGGCTGAGCGCCACTCCATGGCCGAAGCCACCACGCCCCCCTTTGATCGCACAGACGTGGGCTTCAATGCCCTCGCCGGCTGGACGTGGGTGGGCACCTACGGGGGCTATTACCTGCAGGCCGATCTGCTCTCCGGCTTCGAGCACGGCTTCTTCAGCCGCCAGTGGAGTGGCCGGGGGCCCCACGAGTTGGCCGGCTTCATCAGCGCCGGGGTCAGCGTTCACCGCACCCGTCAGATTCACGGCGCAGCGGTGGTGCCTGCCGCGGCGGCGATCGCCGAGCCCTGGCCCGAGGCTGATGGGCTGGTGAGCGATGCGGGCGGCCAGAGCCTGTGGGTGTGCGGCGCCGATTGCACGCCCGTGCTGATCGCCGATCTGGGCAGCGGTCGGGTGGCAGCCTGCCACGCCGGCTGGCGGGGGGTGGCGGGGCGGATCGTGCCGGCGGCGATCGAGCGGCTTGAAGCCGACGGCAGCCGGCGCCACGACCTGCGGGTGGCCCTGGGCCCGGCCATCAGCGGCCCGGCTTACCAGGTGCACCGCTCCGTCTCCCTGCAGGTGGCCGCAGCGGTCTCTCCTGCTCCCTGGCCCAGCGAGACAGCCCTTGAGCAGCTGGCGCAAGCCGGTGCCCGCCAGGCCGATGCCCACCCCGATCACGACCGCCTCGACATCCGCCGCGCCACCGCTGCCCAGTTGCGTGCGGCCGGACTGCATGACGAGCAGATCAGTGTCTGCCCGCTCTGCACCAGCTCGGAGCCGCTGCTGTTTCACTCCTGGCGCCGGGACCAGGTGAAGGCGGTGCAGTGGAGCGGCATCGTGTCCCAGGGCTAGACCTGGCCGGCACGGGCAGGTGGCCCGCCAGGGCTACGGCCACAGCTCCAGCTGATCGGGATTGACCCGGCCGCTCGAGCCACGCCGGTGGCGCGACGCAGCCGCCGGGCGCGTGGGGCCCGGCCGCACCCCAGGGCGAAACCAGCTCTCGAGCGCAACCTGCGCTGGTGGGTCGAGTGCGGCGAGCTCCAGCGGTGGCGGGAACAGCTCGGCCCGCTCCTGCTGGGCCCAGGCCACCACCGCCGCAGGGAGGCGATCGGCCCCGAAGGGCACCGGCTGGCCCGGCATCGCCGCCATCTGTCGGGCGGGGTTCAAGGCCGGATCCGCCGCCTCGCGCCGTGCCGCCAGCTGGCGGATCCGCTCGCGACGGGCCTGCTCGTAGCTCAGGATCGGGGCAGGGTAAGCCGCCATCGGCGGCGGACAGGCCAGCTGGTCATTGGTGAGCTCGGCCAGCTCGGGCAGCCAGCGGCGGATGAACAGCCCCTGGGGATCGCAGCGCTGCACCGCCACCGCCCCCGGGTGATAGATGCGGGTCCAGGCCTGCACCTCCCGCTGGGTGACACCGGCCTGCATCGCCCACTGGTAGTGATCGATCGGGCAATCGCCATCGATCAGGTGGCGCATGAAGTGCAGGGCCCCGAAGCGCCAGTCGATGCCGCAGAGATTGGCCAGGAAGCTGGCATAGATCGCCCGGCTGCGGAAGTTCAGCTCCTGCCAGCCGCCTGAACCGCGCAGGCAGCGGGCAGCGGCGTCAACCATGGGAAAACCGGTGCGCCCCTCTTTCCAAGCGGCATAAAGCTCCTCGTTGAACGGCCAGGGTTCCTGATCGAAGCAGCGCCAGAGGGAGCGCAGCTCCAGCTGAGGCAGGTAGCGGAAGCGTTGGGCCATCGATGTGCCCCAGCGCAGGCGGCTGATCAGCTGCCGGGCACTGCGCTGCCGGCGATCGTCAGGGTGAGCGACCAGGGGGCCCAGCCGGGCCACCACCTGGCGCGGGCTCAGCACGCCGAACTTGAGATGGGGACTGAGGCCGCTGGTGACCCTGGCCGAGGGCACGCTCAGCTCCCAGTAGTAGGTCTGAGCCGCCGGACCTTCGAGGAAGGTGCGCAGCAGGGACTGGGCCGCCGCGCTACCGGCCGGCGGCAGCGGTTTGCCATCGGGCTGCAGCCCCAGCGCTTCAAGGCTGGGTACCGGCAGATCCGCGAGCGGATCGGCGGGATCGGTAGGCCGGTCGGGATCGGCTGGAGCCGGCACCATCAACTGCCTGGGCGCCGGTAGGGGCGTGCGGGCCACTGCCTGCTGCCAGAGCTGGCGATAACGGGGATAGGGAACCAAGGCGTCCACTGCTCCCACCGGCTCGACCCAGCGGATCGGCACAGCGGCGGCGGCCAGCAGGCGATTGACCCGGGCGTCACGCACACGCCCCACGATCCGCTCGCTATCGGTGTGGGCCATCACGCCAGTGGCGCCGCCCTCCCGCACCAGCCGCAGCAGCTCAGCGGCCGGATCACCGAAACGCACCAGCAAGCGGCCGCCCCGTCGCCGCAGGTCTTGGTCGAAGGCCTGCAGCGTGGCCAGCAGGAAAGCAACGCGGGCCACACCGGTTTCCGGATGAAACAGGAGCTGACGGTCCAGAACGAACAACGGCAGCACCGTGCCGAGGCGGCTGGCCTCCAGCAGCGGCTGGTGATCGCTGCAACGCAGATCACGGCGGAACCAGATGATCGTGCGGGTCAAACTCGAGGGGGAAACGACAAGCCACAGCGTGGGGCATGGGAACCACCAGCCGCGAATCCTTACGGTGCATGGGCGAGATAGCGATGAGCATGACCAGATGAGGTGGTCGATGCGCCCTGAAGGACCGCAAAAACCCTTGCATCAAACAAACGTTTATCAGATAATGAGAAGGTTCTGGGTGAAAGGCCAATGTTGAGTGGCGCCGACCTTCTCGCCAAAGTCAAGGAGATGGGGGATGCAAGCAAATCCGACATCGTGCGGGCCTGCGGCTATGTCTCCACAAAGAAGAACGATAGTGAGCGCCTGAATTTCACAGCCTTCTACGAGGCACTGCTCAATGCCAAGGGGGTGGATTTCGGGGCCAATCCAAAGGTAGGAAAAGGCGGTCGCAAGCTGAGTTTCACCACAAAGGTTCAGTTCAACGGCAACCTGATGGTTGGCAAGGCCTATACCGCCCTGCTCGACCTGAAACCGGGGGATGATTTCGAGATCAAGCTGGGGCGCAAGCAGATCCGACTCATCCCGCTGGGCTCCGACGACGAAGACGAGTGAGCGCAACGGCTTCGGCCACTTTGATGCCGTCGATTGCCGCAGAGAGGATCCCCCCGGCGTAACCAGCCCCTTCCCCTGCCGGGAAGAGCCCCGCAATGTTGAGGCTTTGGAAATCATCCAATCGGGGAATTCGAACTGGCGATGAGGTGCGCGTTTCCACCCCGGTCATGACGGCCTCGGGTGCCGCAAAGCCGGGAATGGAACGCTCGAACGCCGGCAGGGCCTCCATCAGCGCCTGCACGGCGAACGGGGGCAGGCAGCCGCGCAGATCGCCGTAGCGCACCCCCGGCGCGTAGGAGGGCTGGGGGGCCGTCGCCGACAGGCCAGACGCCGGGCCAGGCGGGTGAGAATCCGGGGCAGAAGGAGCAACGGTCTGGTCGATCTCTTCCGCTCCGCTGGCCAAGAAATCGCCCAGGCGCTGGGCGGGGGCGTGGTAGGTGGAGCCCGCCGCGCGGAAGGCCGCCGCCTCCCAGTGGCGCTGAAACGCGACCCCCGCCAGGGGGTCGCCGGGCGCCTTGCCATAGGGCGCCAGGTCTTCGAGGCCTACCGTCACAACGATGGCGCTGTTGGCGTTCCGTTCGTTGCGGGAGTGCTGGCTCATGCCGTTGGTCACCACGTGGCCCGGCTCCGAGGCGGCGGCCACCACGAGCCCGCCGGGGCACATGCAGAAGCTGTAGACGCTGCGGCCGGCGCTGCCGTGATGCACCAGCTTGTATTCGGCTGGTCCAAGACGCCGGTGACCGGCGAAGGGCCCCCAGCGGGCCCGATCGATCAGCTCCTGGGGGTGCTCGATCCGCACGCCGATCGAAAAAGGCTTGGCTTCGATCGCCACCCCCACAGCCTCCAGCATCGCGAAGGTGTCCCGGGCGCTGTGTCCCACCGCCAGCACCACGTGGTGGGCCGGCAGCACGGAACCATCGGCCAGCACCACCCCAGAGATGCGCTGCTGCCTGCCACCCTCACCGTCACAGGGCTCCAGCACGAGGCGATCGACGCGGCTCTGGAAGCGGATCTCACCCCCCAGCGCCTCAATGCGGGCCCGCAGCCCACGCACCACGGTGGCCAGCTTGAAGGTGCCGATATGGGGGCGCTGCAGGGTGAGAATCTCCGCATTCGCTCCGCAGGCCACCAGCTCCTCCAGCACCTTGCGCCCGTGGTGCAGGGGATCACGCACCTGGCTGTAGAGCTTGCCGTCGGAGAAGGTGCCGGCGCCACCCTCGCCGAACTGCACATTGGATTCCGGGTCGAACGGACGCTGATGTCGCCAGAAGCCGAAGGCATCGGCAGTGCGTTCCTTCACCGGTTTGCCGCGCTCCAGCAGCAGCGGCCGAAAGCCCATCTGGGCCAGCAGCAGGGCCGCGAAATAGCCACAGGGACCGGCGCCGATCACGATCGGGCGATCCTGGAGGTCGGCGGCGTCAGCCTTGCCCACGAAGCGGTAGGTGGTGTCCGGGGTGGGCCGCAGATGCGGATCGTTGCGGAAGCGACGCAGCAGCGGTTTCTCGTCGGCCAGCTCCAGATCCACGCTGTAGCTGAAGCGGATCTCCGCCTTGCTGCGGGCATCCACGCTGCGCTTCACCACCCGGTGGCCGAGCAGAGCGGCCGCGGGAAGCCCCAGCCGCCGCAGGATTGCCTGGCGCAGATCCTCCTCCCCGTGATCGAGAGGGAGCTTGACTTCGCTGAGCCGCAACACAGGATCTGCCACCGCGCCTGGCGCGGCCTGACGCACCCCCTCATTCCAACAGTCCGTGCCCCGCTCGCACAGGCCGAGTCGCGCCGGCCGGGCCGGCCGGTTGCCGCCGGAAGGGTTGCAAAGCTGTGCGCCCCAACCCATCCACCACCAACCGAGACCAAGCGGTGCCAGGGTGGGGGGACTTCCCGCTTTCGCATGGGACTTACCCACTGCCCCCTCTGCGTCGCTCTGGCGGTGTTCAGCGCGGTGCGCTTCAGCGCCCATGCCGTGCTGCTGTGGCAACTGGTCCGCCCCGCTCCCGCGGCATCTGGTGGGCGCCCCTCGCGCCTGCGCTGGCAAGGCGTCTAGCGTCCGGGGCCAGCCGCTCGCCCGCCTGCATGGCCCTGCATGCCACCTATCTCGGTGCCAATGGCTGGTTGCTGGAGTTCGGTGCCCTGCGCGTGCTGGTGGATCCCTGGCTCACCGGCCCCCTGGAGTTTCCACCTGGCCCCTGGTTTTTCCGTGGCGAGTTGCCGCAGGAGCGTCCCGCTCCCTTGCCGGTCGATCTGCTGGTGCTCACCCAGGGGCTGCCCGACCATTGCCATCCCGCCAGCCTGGCGCTGCTCCCGCCGACCACTCCGGTGGTGGGGTCTCCCGCGGCGGTGGCCCGGGCGCGTGCGCTTGGCTTCACCCAGCTCACCGCCCTGGCGCACGGCGAAAGCCACTGCCACGAGCAGCTGCGCCTCACGGCTTCGCAGGGGGCTCCTGTGCCGCAGCCGGAAAACGGCTACCTGTTCGACCATCCAGGCGGCCGTCTCTACCTGGAACCGCATGGGTTTCTTGATCCCAGCCTGCCGGAGCAGCCGCTGGACGCCGTGATCACGCCTGTGGTGGATCTGGGTCTGCCGCTGGTGGGGGCGTTCGTGAAGGGCCAGCAGGTGCTGCCCCAGCTGGTGGAGCGTTTCAAGCCTCTCACCGTGCTGGTGAGCACCACCGGCGGGGATGTGCGCTTTGAGGGTGCCCTGAACCGGCTGCTCTGGCTAAGGGGATCGCTGCAGGCCGCGGCGGCGATGCTGTCCGAGGGGTGCCGGCTGATCGATTCAAGGGCCGGCGAGCGCTACCGCCTGGAGCAACGCCAGCCAGCCGCCGCCGTGGCCCATGCTGGTAGCGCCAGTTCAGGCACCGCCGCCAGCTGACGCGACCAGTGAGCTCAGCCGGCGGTGCTGAGCAGCATTTCCGCCAGCAGCGCGGTGCAGGCTCCTAGCAGGAGGCAACGAAACCCCTTGCCGAGCAGGCTGTTGAGCAGGATCGCTTGCATCGGGATCATGGTGGGGCCCCGAAGGGAAAGGGGGCGGGCGCGGGGGTCAGGCGGCAGCGGCGCGCAGGCTGATCACAGCGGCAATCGGCACAGCGAACGGGGGCGAGCCGCTGCGGGTGAGCGGCCAGCGGCGCACCCAGCAGCGGTCGTCGATGTCATCGACGCTCACCACCTGGAAGCTGGTGCCGGCCTGGCTGGCCAGAAGCACAAATTCACCGGGTTGAACAGACATCAGCAGAAGAGGGGAACGGGAACGCAGGCCTCGCTGGTGAGCGACGGCGTGAGCCAACACAGAAGGGAGAAGGTTGACCCCCGAAATGTATCGGAAGATTGCGAACAATTGACAGCCAGTCACATCGCAGTCGCATCAGTCGGCAAATGCGGACCATGACTGTCGGCCGATCGCGGCGCTGACACACGGGCGCTTGACCCAGTGCCTGCCCACCCAAAGCAGCGCCAGCGGCTGTAGATGCGCCTGTCCAGCCTTGCCGGCACCCGGAATCAGCGCTCGGGTCAGCTGTCTGGCTCGTCTTCCAGCAGCAGCGAATGGAACTCGCGATACAACTGCTCGTGCTCGCGGATGGCGGCGGCAGCGGGGGCGCCCGCCAGGGGGGTCCGGGGCGTTCGGGCGGGGCCAAGGCCCCTAGGAACCGCCGGTGCTGCTGCTGCTCCAGCAGGCGCACCCGCCGGCGGCGGCTGGCGCTGACGCTCCCGCCTGGCGGTCTCGAGCGTCGCAAGACGCTCCATCAGATGGGGCGGAACCAAGCCATCGGGGCTCGCTTTGATCAGCTCATGAAACAGCTTGTCCGGGTCCTGCTCGGTTTCCACCGCATGCAGCCGCTGCTGCGGCGCGGCAGCGGGGCTGGCCTGCGGGGCCGGCAAGGGCTGGGGAAGCTGGCGGCCCAGCTCCCGAAGCCGCTCAAGGCTGCGGGGATCAAAGCTCATGGCACAGAAGGAGAACCATCAGGCGCAGCCGAGGCTGGCGCGGGTGGAGCGGCCGGTGACGGGGTTGGTGCCAGTGGCATCGAGGCAGAGCTTCTTCAGCACATCGGCCCGGAAGGGAACATTGGTGAAATCAGCGCCATCGATCTTCACCGCGTTGAACTTGGTGTTGAACGCGAAGGCATCTTCCAGTAAGGCGTCGCGCAGGTCGGTGCCATCAAGCACCGCGGAGTCAAGAGTGGCCTCACGCAGGTCGGCGCCATGGAGATCGGCATCCTGCAACTTCGCGCCGAACAAGGTGGCCCCCCGCAGATCGGCACCGGAAAGATCGGCCTCGCGCAGGTTGGTGAGGCTGAAGGTGACGCCGCGCAGATCGCTGCCATGAAAATCGGCGCCGATCAGCACCTGCTTGGCATAGTCCATCGCCGCCTGGGCCGGCGCCGCCGGCAATAGCGCCACGCCCAGCGCCAGCACCAGCAGCAGCGAAGCGAGCCAGGAACGGCAAGGAAGTCCGGCGCGGCAGCGCAGCGGGGAGGCCATGGCAGCAAGGGACAGAGAGGGAACCCTAGGAACACACGCCTTGGCCGTTCGTGAAAGGAGCCCGACCGCAACAGAGCGCCGACCGGGCGCGCAGCCGTTGCACCGTGCCCGGCCGTTGGGCGGAGCAGCGGGCGCTGCGGCTGCTGCAGACGCGCGGCTGGCGGCTGCTCTCTCAGCGGTGGCAGTGCCGATGGGGCGAACTCGACCTCGTGCTGCTGAAGCCGGGCCGGTTGCTGCTGGTGGAGGTGAAGGGCCGGCGCCGCAGCGGTGCCGATGGCTGGGGCAGGGCCAGCGTGAATCGACGCAAACGGCAGCGGCTGGCGGCCGCCTGGTCGTGCTGGCTGTGCAAACACCCCTGTTGGAGGCACCTGCCGGTGGAAGCGGTGTGCGCGCTGGTGCCGCTGCCACCGGCCCGGGCACCGGTGTGCTGGCTGCGGCTCGAATGGTGAACGCGGGTGGTCCGCTCAGGGGCTGGACAGGCCAGCGGGGGCGGGCGTGCTCGTGCCGGGAACCGACGGATCGGGAACGGTGAACTCCACCGTGCAGCGGTAGCGGGTGTTGTCCATTCCCACCGAAAAGTCTTCGCAACGCGTGCTGGTGACCGTGGCGCCCGCCGGCACCTGCTGCATAGCCCTTTGTTTGGCGTTGTCACGGTCCCAGACGGAATCGGCGGTGGCGCTGCCAGCCAGCGCCGGACCACTCAGCAGGGGCATGGCCAAAGCACCGATCCAGCCGACCCAGGCCAGTGAATGACGGCCAGGGTGCGCTATGTGCCGCGCCCGGCTTCGGATGAGCGCTGCAGGGCTCACGGCAGCCGGCGGGACGCCAGCGGACCTTGAGGTCAGCGGAATCACAACGGCCTCAGGGAAGCCAGCCGTGGCCGAAGCCGCCGATGCCACTGGCTCCACCCGCTCTGCGGGCTCAGCGTGTTCAACGGGTGCCATGGGTTCAACGCGTACCAATGCAGCCATCGCCCGGGCCCCGTCACTGCACCTTCTCTAGCCGCACCGGAAGGCAATGTGGGAGATCTCACGCCCAGGGTCATGACCTTCAGCGGCCACCGGGCCCGCAAACGCTTCGGCCAGCACTGGCTCACCGATGCCGGCGTGCTCGATCGCATCGTGCAGGCGGCCGAACTCGACGTCCACGACCGGGTGCTGGAGGTGGGGCCGGGCCGGGGGGCGCTGACCGAACGGCTTCTGCAAACCCCCCTGGCCAGCCTCACGGCAGTGGAACTCGACCGCGACCTGGTGGTCGGCTTGCGCCAGCAGTTTGGCGGCGATCCCCGCTTCTGCCTGCTGGAGGGGGATGTGCTTGAGCTTGAGCTGCCGTTGGCCACCAAGGTGGTGGCCAACATCCCGTACAACATCACCGGTCCGCTGCTGGAGCGGCTGGTGGGCCGGCTCGACCGCCCTGCCACTACGGCGTACTCGCGGTTGGTGCTGCTGGTGCAGCAGGAGGTGGGGGAACGCATCCGCTGCCGTGCAGGCAGCAGCGCCTACAGCGCCCTGAGCGTGCGCATGCAGTTGATGGCCCGCTGCAAGGGCGTGTGCGCCGTGCCCCCTCGCTGCTTTCAGCCGCCGCCCCGGGTGCACTCGGAGGTGATCGTGATCGAGCCCTTGCCACTGGCGGAGCGGCTGCCCGTTTCCGTGGCCGCCACGGTGGAGCGGCTGCTGCGGCGCTGCTTCGCAGCCCGGCGCAAGATGCTGCGCAACACCCTGGCGGGCCTGCTGCCGGCGGAGGCGCTCAGTGACCTGGCCGCTGCCGCCGGCATCGATCTGCAGCAGCGCCCCCAGGACCTGGAGCCCCAGCGCTGGGTGGCGTTGGCGGAGGGCTTGAATCAGGCCGAAGCCTCGGCGCCAGCCGCCCCTCTCAGCGCAGACAAGGCGAGCCTCCATCCCGATCCGTAGCCCAACGCAACCCATGGCAGCACTGAGCCGCAGCCTCACCGTTCTCGCTCCCGCCAAGATCAACCTGCACCTCGAAGTGCTCGGGTTGCGGCCGGATGGCTTCCACGAGCTGGCGATGCTGATGCAGAGCATCGATCTGGAAGACCGGCTGGTCCTTCACGAACGCGACGATGGCCGCCTCCAACTGAGCTGTGACCGCCCGGGACTGCGCACGGACGGCACGAACCTGATCAGCCGCGCCGCCCTGCTGCTGCAGCAGCGGCTGGAGGGGCCGCTGCGGGGCGCCGACATCCACCTGGAAAAACGCATCCCGATCGGAGCCGGGCTGGCGGGAGGGTCGAGCGATGCGGCTGCCGCCCTGGTGGGCCTGCACCAGCTCTGGAACATGAATCTCCCGCAGCCGACCCTGCTGGAACTGGCGGCGGAGCTGGGCTCCGATGTGCCGTTCTGCCTCGCCGGGGGGAGCCAGCTGTGTTTCGGGCGGGGAGAGCAGCTGGAGCCGGTGCCGGCGGCAGACGATCCCCTGGCCGTGCTGCTGATCAAGGATCCAGCGGTGAGTGTGTCGACGCCGTGGGCCTATGGGCGCTGCCGGGAGTTGCGCGGCGACTTCTACCTCGACTGTGAGGCCGACTTCGAGCAACGCCGGGAGTACCTGCGCGGCGGCCCGCTGCTGGCCGCCCTGCGGGGGGAGCGCGGATTGCCGCCCCTGCGCAACGATCTGCAGGCCGTGGTGGAGCCGGAGCAGGCCAGCGTGCGCGAGGGCCTGGCTCTGCTGCGCGGCCTGGCCGGCACCCTCGGCGTGGCGATGAGCGGATCCGGGCCCAGCCTGTTCGCTCTGTTCAGCAGCGCCGCTGAAGCCGCTGCGGCCCAGCAGCAGCTCGCTCCGGCCCTGCAGGCCGCGGGGTTCGACGCCTGGTGCTGCCGCTTCACGCCGGCAGGTGCCAGGGTCATCAGCGATCAGGCCATGCCCCCGGCCGGCTCCGTCCCCGATCCCGACGCCCCACGATGAGCGACCCCCAGCAGACCGACCCCGGCAGCGCCTCCGGCAACAGCTCCAGCAGCGGCATGCCAGCGGCCGCCGCCTCACCCACCGCTCCGCCCCGCAAGGGGCCGCTCAGTTTCCTCTCCGGTGCCGTCACCAGCGGCGCCCTGGCCTGGGTGAGCCTGCTGCTCAGCCAACGGGTGGTGACCTACTTCGCCCTCCATCCGCCGCACTACAGCAAACCGTTCGCCCAGAGCATCGGCACCGCCATGAAGACCCTGATCGTGGGCATGAGCTTCCTGGCCACCTTCAGCTTCGCCTTCGTGGGCCTGGGCCTGTTCCTCGTGTTCATTCGCAGCCTCTTGCCCGCCAGCTCCACCGGGCCTTCCTAAGGTTGCTCCCACCACCGGTTCCCCCACCGCTGCGATGACCCCTCACGATCTCGGCCTGCTGGCCCTGCTGCTCTCGCCGGGGATGATCCTGTCGGTGCTCCTGCTCGCCACCTTCGCGGCCGGCGGCTGAGCGGCACCGGCTTCACCCTGGCAGCCCTCAGACCAGCGAGCCTGCACCTCCCCTCCAACGCAGCGAGGCTGCGACTGGCGGGCCTGAGATAAGTTGGCCCCACTTCCGGCACCTGCGCCGGGTCCGCATCTCCCCTGTGGCAGAAACCCTTCTGTTCAACGCCCTGCGCGACGCCATCGACGAGGAGATGGCAAAAGACCCCACCGTCTGCGTGTTCGGCGAAGACGTGGGTCAGTACGGCGGCTCCTACAAAGTCACCAAGGACCTCTACGAGAAATACGGCGAGCTGCGCGTGCTCGACACCCCGATCGCGGAAAACAGTTTCACGGGCATGGCCGTGGGCGCCGCCATGACCGGCCTGCGGCCGATCGTGGAGGGCATGAACATGGGCTTCCTCCTGCTCGCCTTCAACCAGATCTCCAACAACATGGGGATGCTGCGTTACACCAGCGGCGGCAACTACACGATCCCCACGGTGGTGCGCGGCCCCGGCGGAGTGGGGCGTCAGCTCGGGGCTGAACACAGCCAGCGGCTTGAAGCCTATTTTCATGCCGTGCCCGGCATCAAGATCGTTGCCGTCAGCACCCCCACCAACGCTAAGGGCCTGATGAAGGCCGCCATCCGCGATAACAACCCCGTGCTCTTCTTCGAGCACGTGCTGCTGTACAACCTCAGCGAGGAGATCCCGGAAGGCGATTACATCTGCGCCCTTGATCAGGCTGATGTGGTGCGTGAAGGCAAGGACGTAACCATCCTCACGTATTCCCGCATGCGCCACCACTGCCTCAAGGCAGTGCAGCAGCTCGAGGCTGAGGGCGTTGATGTGGAGCTGATCGATCTGATCAGCCTCAAACCCTTCGACATGGAGACGATCAGCCGATCGATCCGCAAGACCCATCGGGTGATCGTGGTGGAGGAGTGCATGAAAACCGGTGGCATCGGCGCCGAGCTGATCGCCCTGATCACCGAACACTGCTTCGACGATCTCGACGCCCGTCCCCTGCGCCTCTCCAGTCAGGACATCCCCACCCCCTACAACGGCGGTCTGGAGAACCTCACGATCATTCAACCCAGCCAGATCGTGGAGGCCGCCCGTCGCCTCAAAGCAGGCACCCTCTGAGATGGCACGCCAACAAGGATGGGTGGCCCTGATCCTGGCCCTGGCGATTGCCGCCGGGGTGGTCCTGGTCACATTTCCGCTTCAGCTCGGCCTCGATCTGCGCGGCGGCAGCCAGCTTACCCTCCAGGTGATGCCGGCCGGCGCGATTCGGCAGGTGCAGGCCGAGCAGCTCGAAGCTGTGCAGGAGGTGCTTGATCGCCGCATCAACAGCCTCGGGGTGGCCGAATCCACCCTGCAGCGCGTCGGCGATGACCAACTGCTGCTGCAGCTGCCCGGTGAGCAAGATCCCAGCCGCGCCGCCAGGGTGCTGGGCACCACGGCCCTGCTGGAGTTCCGGGTCCAGAAACCCGGCACAGAGCAGGAAATGCAAGGGTTGCTGCGCCTGAAAACCCAGGCCTCCGCCGTGCTCGCCCGGCTGAAGAACAGGCGCCCGGCTGATCCTTCCACCCCGGTCTCCCTCCGGGCGCCACCCCCGCCAGCCCCCAGCTTCCCCGCTGAGGAAATGGCCAAGGCCTTCAGCGCCCTGGGCCTGGAAGTCCAGGCGGGAGCCAGCGAAGCCGACCAGCTCGAACTGCTCCTGGCCGAAGTGAACAAGCGGATCGTGGCTCTCTATGAACCGGCCGCCTTCACGGGCCGTGATCTCACAGGAGCCGGTCGCCAACAGCAGACCAACGGCCCCGGCTGGGATGTGACGTTGAACTTCAACCGCGCCGGAGGCGAAGCCTTCGCGCGCCTCACCCAATCGATCGCGGGCACCAACCGACTGCTCGGAATCGTGCTCGACGGACGCTCGATCAGCGAAGCCAGCGTGGGCGAACAGTTCAAGGCGGCTGGGATCACCGGTGGCGCCGCGAGCATTTCCGGCAACTTCACCGCTGAAGAAGCGCGGGATCTGGAGGTGCAACTGCGCGGTGGCTCCCTGCCCCTGCCGATCAAGATCATCGAAGTGCGCACCGTGGGGCCCACGCTCGGGGCCGAGAACATCCGCTCCAGCCTGGTGGCGGCTCTGGGCGGCCTGGCGCTGGTGGCGGTGTTCATGGTGGTGGTCTATCGCCTGCCCGGCTTCGTCTCGGTGCTGGCCCTGCTCCTCTATTCCCTGTTCAACCTCGCGGCCTATGCCCTGATTCCGGTCACGCTTTCGCTGCCTGGCATCGCCGGGTTCATCCTCAGCGTGGGCATGGCGGTGGATGCCAACGTGTTGATCTTCGAGCGGGTAAAGGAGGAGCTGCGCGGCGGCAACACCCTCATCCGGTCGATCGACACCGGTTTCTCGCTGGCTTTCTCCTCGATCATCGACGGCCACGCCACCGGCCTGATCAGTTGCGTGGCCCTGTTCGCCCTGGGCACAGGCCTGGTGAAAGGCTTCGCCGTCACCCTTGCGATCGGCCTGGTGCTGAGCCTGTTCACCGCACTCACCTGCACCCGCACCCTGCTGCGGCTGCTGATGAGCTACCCCTCGCTGCGACGCCCCACCTACTTCCTCCCGGGCCGTGAGCTTCCGTCCTCTGCTGCCTGAATGACCATGAGTCCCACAGCCGCGGATCCGGTTCCAGAGATCCGCTTTTTCCGCATCAATCGCTATCGCCGCCTCGCCTGGGGGGCCTCCGGAGCCGCCTGTGTGCTGAGCCTGCTGGGCCTGCTGCTCAGTTGGCTGAATCCATCGATCGGGCTGCCACTCAAGCCGGGCCTTGATTTCACCGGTGGCACCCGCATTCAGCTGGAGAGGGCCTGTGGCGCCAGCTGCTCCCCCCTCACGGCACCGCAGGTGGAAGAACAGCTCTCCCAGGTGAAATTACCTGTAGAAGCTGGTGCTGCCGCCCCCCAACTTGAGCGCGCGCCACTGCAGGTGCTTGACGGCGGGCGCTCGATCGACCTGCGCATGCCCACCCTCAGTGCCGATCAGAGCACGGCATTGATTGAACAGCTCAGCAGCCGGATCGGGCCATTCCTTCTGGGCGACACCTCGATCGAAACGATCGGCCCCACCCTGGGCGACCAGCTCCTGAAAAGCAGCCTGTTATCCCTGCTCGTTAGCTTCGCGGCGATCGCGGCCTACATCACCTTCCGGTACGACCGCCTGTTCGCCACCCTGGCCATCGTCTGCCTGGCCCACGACGTGCTGATCACCGCTGGGCTGTTTGCCTGGCTGGGCCTCCTGCTGGGTGTGGAGGTTGATTCTCTGTTCGCTGTTTCGCTGATCACGGTGGCGGGGTATTCCGTGAACGACACCGTGGTGGTGTTCGATCGCATCAGGGAGCAGAAATCCTTGCTCGGTCACCTTCCCATCAATGATCAGGTGGATGTGGCGGTGGATGTCACGCTCACCCGTTCGCTCTACACCTCGCTCACCACCCTGTTGCCGCTGCTGGGCATGATCTTCTTCGGCGGCAGCAGCCTGTTCTGGTTTGCCGTGGCGCTCGCCACTGGAATCGCCGTCGGCAGTTGGTCGAGCATCGGCGTGGCGCCCACCCTGCTCAGCCTGATCACAGCATCGAACCGGGCGCGCAGCCCGCTGGCATGAGCCGCATTCCCTTTGTGCCGGTGGTGCTCGTGCTGCTGGCGCTGCTCGAACTCAGGACCGAATTCCTCCTGCTCAGTGATCACTTCACCATGGCCGCCGTGATCGCTGCGATCAGCCGCCACCCCCTGCCGATCGGCGTGCTGGTGCTGGCACCGGAGCTGTTCAACCGCTTCCGCTGAACGCAGCAAGCGTGTGGATCGCAGCGATCCGTGGGTTGGGCAGCGATCACAGCCACACGTCGCCCCCTGCCTGGGAGCCGGTTAAGACGCTTCCAGCGTCCAGCGGTCCATCACCTGTTCCACCAGCACCTTCTGGCAGATCACCTGCAGCACCACCACCAGCGGCAGGGCCAGCAGCACCCCCGGCAGGCCCAGCAGGGCGCCCATGCAGAGCTGGGCCATCAGTGCCACTGTGGGCAGCATGTTGACCGTACGGCTGAGCAGCACGGGCGTGAGCACGAAGGCTTCCAGGTTCTGAAGCAGCAGGCGCAGCAGCAGCACCTGCAGCACCTTGGCCGGGGAAATCAGCAGGGCCACCGCCAGTGGCAGCAAGGTGGCGGCCGTGGGACCGATCGTGGGCACAAAGGTAAGCAGGCCACACACCAAAGCGCTGAGCAGGGCCAGCGGCACCCTCAGCAGCGCCAGGCCGGCCCAGGTCAGCAGAAAAACGGTGACGGCGGAGATCGTCATACCCGCCAGCCAGCCGCCCATGGCCTGACGGCAATCGTGCAGCAGGCTCTCCATGCCGGGGCGGGCAAAGCGCGGGGAAACGGCAAGCAGCAGGCGCTGGTGGCTGCGGGGATCGAGCGCGAGCAGCAAAGCCAGCAGCACCATCAGCAGCACCTGGATGGTGGTATTGGCAGTGCTGCCTGCCACCCCCAGCAACTGGGTGCCGAGCGGTTGCAGCCTGTCCAACGTGGTGAAGCTGGCGAACTGCTGCTCGAGGCTCTGGAACCCCTTGATCCCACCGGCCAGTTCCCCCAAGCGCTGAACCAGCTCCGGCACCAGGCGCGTGAATTCACCGGCCTGCTCGACCAGCTCGGGCAACAGCAGCTCCGACACCTTCCAGCCCAGCAGCAACAACACCACGAGCACCGACAACAGGGCGGTGGGCCGGTTGATCGGCAGCCGCCGGCGCAGCTGGGTGACCGGCACATCGAGCGCTACGGCCAGCACCACGGCTCCGAACAGCACCAACAGCACCCAGCGGAGCTCCCAGAGGAGCAGCCCCAGCACCACGAGGCCCAGGAGTCCGAGCACAGAGCGAGGCTTCATGAAAGCCGGCGCTGAAGCTGCCAGGGGTTGAGCACGTCGTGGATCAGTACTTCACGAATGATCACCTGCAGACACACCGCCAACGGCAGCGCCAGCAACAATCCGATCGGTCCGAACATCACCGTGAACAGGAACTGGGCGCACAGGGTGAGGCCGGGTAGCAACTTGAGCTGGTGATGCATCACCGAAGGAGTGATCACGTAGCTCTCCAGATGCTGGATGACCAGATAGAGGCCAAGCACCGCCACCGCTTTCCAGGGGGCATCGAGCAGCGCCACCGACATCGGAAAGATGGTGCTCAAGGTGGGTCCCACATTGGGGATCACGTTCAGCAGGCCGGCCAGCAACGCATTGGCCACCACCAGATTCACCCCCAGCAGCCAGAGGCCGATGCCTGAGAGCAGCGCCACGAAGCAGGAGCTGATCAACACCCCCACCATCCAGTCGCTGAGGGCAGTGCCGCAGAGTTCGAGCACGCGGCGGAAGCGGCGACGGTAGAAGGAGGGCACCAGCAACACCGCCACTTCCCTGTAGGCGGTGGGTTGCACCGCCACCATCAGGCTCACGGCCACCACAAACAGCAGCTGCACAGCGCCGCTGCCGAGATTTCCCGCCAGACCCAGGAGCCGCATTGCCCCCTGGCCGATCCCGCCGGCCAGGGCGGCGGTGCTGTCCCCGCCGGCCGGCAACAGGGAGGTCAGCCACTCGAAATCAAGGCGGGTGTCCTGCTGGCCGTAGATCATCGCCCCTCCCCAGGAGAGGGTTTCGCGGCCCATCTTCAGCAGCAGCGCGGCGGCGGCGGGCACCTTGGTGAGCAGCAGTCCGAACTGCTCGGCGAAGGGGGGGATGAGCACCGCGATGGCCACGGACAGCACCACCACCAGCCCGAGCACGCTCACCAACAGCGCCAGCGAGCGGTTGCAGCGCAACCGTTGCTGCACGAATCCCACCAGGGTGCAGATCGCCATGGCCAGCACCACGGCGGCAAAGGCCTGAATCACCACACCGCGCAGGCTCCAGAGCAGTGCGGCAGCGGCGATGGTGGCGGCGAACCCAAGCCAGTTCCCGAAGTTCAAGCCGGATCCGACTCCGCGGCAGGGGCTCCAGCGTCAGCCTCGTCGTCCTGGCCGGCGAAGCCAAGGCCGTGGCCCGCGGCATAGCGCTCCGCGAAACGCATGAAGCGCTCGAAATCCTCTTCGTTCTTCCAGGTGTAGGTGGCTTCGATGGCGCTGGCGCGGCCGTTCACGAAGCGAGCCTTCACCTCACGGGTCACGAGCTCCCCCTCTTCATCAAGGAGGAACATGCCGGTGATGTCACCAATGCTTTCGGGGGCCAGTGCTTCCGGCTCCTCGAACACGAACATCGCCTGGCCGGTGCGGCCGTCGCGGGAGCGGGTCAGCCGGATGTCGGGAATCACGGGTTCGTCCACCCCGCGGAAGAACTGAATAGCCGTCATCGCAGAGGGGTGGAAAATTCGATCCTAGGCAGAGCCGGATCGGCGCTTCACGGTGCGTCGTCTCCGCCCCGTAGGGCTCGGCTGACATAGTGGGCAACACGCTGGCCCTGCTCTGGCTGGCTGAACGCCATGCTTTCCGGACCACCCGCCTCTGCCACGGTCACAGCCGATCAGCTGCTGGAGCGGTTCCTCAGCGCTTCCCCACGGCAGCAGCGCAGCCTGCTGGCCCAGCTGGAGGCACGTCGCACCGAGCTGCGCCCTCTGCTGATCGATCGCCTGGCGGGGCTTGATGCCAGCGGCGACGACTGGGTGCCGGGCGCCTTGATCCACTGGCTGTTGAGCGAGACCGACCCCCTGGCTGCCGATTTCCGCGGCCGCTACCCCCAGGGGTGGCTGGAAACCCCTACCGGCAGCGGCATCGACTACCAGCCTCTGCAGGCGGCCCTGAGCGAGCAGGCCTTCGAGCTGGCCGATCGCTGCACGAGCTCGATCCTGCGCCAGCTGGCCGGGCCCGCCGCCGAGGCCCGCGGGTACGTCTATTTCAGCGAGGTGCCACCGATCAGCGGCATCGATCTGCAGACCCTCGATCGGCTCTGGCTCTGCTACTCGCGCGGACGCTTCGGCTTCTCCGTACAGGGGCGCCTGCTGCAGGCCTGCGGCGGCCGCTGGGAGCGGTTGTGGCCCAAGCTCGGCTGGAAGGAGGAGGGCCTCTGGACCCGCTACCCCAAGGCTTTCACCTGGTCGTTGGAGGCACCGGATGGGCATATGCCCCTGATCAACCAGCTCCGGGGCGTGCGGCTGATGGATGCGCTGCTCAGCCATCCGGCGCTGCAACAGCGCGTGAAGGGTGTCGCTGAGGGCAACGGCGCACGACGTTAGGGTCAAGCCAGAGCGGAAAGCGGAGTCGATGCCCCGGCCATTGGTCCCATCCCTGCGCTGGACCGATTTCATCACCCCTTCCACCCTGCAACTGGCGCCGCTCCTGGAGCTGCTGTTGGAGCCGATGCGCAGGGCCCACAACCTGGCCCAGCTTCAGCTCGGCTTGCAGGAAGCCCTGGTGAACGCCGTCCGCCATGGCAACGGCGGCGATCCGGGCAAGTGCCTGCGCATCCGTCGCATCCAGACCCCGCGCTGGATGATCTGGCAGATCCAGGACGAAGGCACGGGCGTGCCGACAGCGCGGCGCACCAGCGCGCTGCCGGAGGAACCCGGCTCCTGCTGCGGCCGTGGTTTCTTCCTCATCCACCACTGCTTCGACGATGTGCGCTGGAGCGACCGGGGCAACCGCCTGCAGCTGGCGGTGCAGATCCGGCCCGAACGGAGCTGAGTGCTCAGCAGGGTCCTTGGTTGGTGCCCACGACCTGAGGATCACTGCCTGCGGATCACTGCCTGCAGATCGCTGCCGGTGCAACACGATCGGATGATCCCTACCGGGAGCCGTGCCCATGGCTCGGGCAGCCGGGGTCGCTTCGCTCCCCTTTCAGCCAGCCCAGGCCGTGCTCCAGCAAGGCGATCGCCTCCGCATGGGCGACAGGGTCGCGGCGGTGGGCCGGACTGGCCTCGCTGAGCAGATGCACCAGCGCCGAGGCGATCTGCTCGGCCGCGCGCCTGGGCTTATGGCTCTTGTGCGCATGCCAGTCGCGGCCATCGATCACCAGCAGACGCTGCAGCTGCTCGGCCAGCTCACGGCTGCCCTGCGGCCATCCGGTTGCAGGGCCAGTGCCGGAAGAGGGCTCTGTGCTGGTGGCAGGGTTGGTGCCTGTGCCGGTGGAGGGGCCGGTGGAGAGGGCAGAGCTGCCGGAAGGCATCGGCACTGGACGAAACCAAGGGGGGGATCCATCCTGGCGGCATGACCAGCGGTTTGACCCCTCGCAGCCGTCCCTCCAGTCGCCAGGCGGGGGGATGGCTGCACAGCCTCTCACGCATGCTGGCAGTGGCCGCCCGGGCCGAGCGGCTCAAGCCGGACGACAACAGCAGTGGCGCCCGGCGCCTGCGCCAGCGGCTTGAACTGGGCCAACGCCTGCTCGACCCGCTGCCCAAGGCCCTGCGCACCTCCAACTGGCAGGAGGAGGTGGTGTGGAAAGCCCTGCGCTGGGGTGGAGCCGGAATGCTGCTGGCCCTGTGGTTGAAGCGCTGAGCAGCCGTATCAGACCGTAACCGCTGCCTCGCGAGGGCGTGTGGCGCACCAGACCCGGGTCATGAAATGCGTCTGGGCCGTGACCGCCTCGAAACCGGCCTGTTGCAGCCGGGCTTCGATGTCGTCGCCCACGTAATCGCGGTAATAGGGCTCGTGGAACACACGGCGGAAGTTCTCCATCGCTGCAGAGAACTGGGGCGAGTCGGCCAGCTGGATCGAGTCGGCCAGCAGTAGGACCCCTCCCGGCTCGAGCACCTTGAAGCAGGCGTTGATCACGTTCTGCCGCGCCTCGGCGGGAAGTTCATGGAGCAGGAACACGCAGGTGACGGCCTGGAAGGAGCCATCGGCGAACGGAAGGGCCTCAGCATTGCCCTGCACCAGCTGGGGCAGCTCACCCGGCAGCTGGCTCAGGCTGCGGTTGGCTTCACGGAGATAGGCGGCCGAGAGGTCGAGGCCCACCAACTGCACCCCGGGCAGGGCCCCGCGCAGCTGGCGCAGGGTGCGGCCCGTGCCGGCGGCCACATCAAGCACCCGCAGCTGACCCGGACGACGATCGGCGAAGGCGCGCAGGCCCCGCTGAAGCGGCGCCAGCAGACGGCGACGCATCGGATCGGCGGTGCCGTTGAACAGGATCTCCACCTGCAGGTCGTAGAGCGCGGCGGAGTGGTCGCTCAGGTAGCCGTCGGTCTGGTGGTGGAAGTTCTGCAGGTAGTAGCCGGGGTAGTTCTCCGGCTCCACATCCCGCGGCAGGTCGCGGACATTGCGCTGACTGCGCCGGCTCCAGATGTTGGGCAGGTCGAGCCAGACCAAGGGGTAGCGGGTGGCCCAGTCAAGCCAGGGGGCATCGAACAACAGCGAGGCGGGATAGACCCCCCGCTCCGCTTCCTGCCAGTCGAGTTCCAGCAAGCGGTCCATGGAGGCGCGCAGCTGGTTGAGCATCTCCGGTGGCACTGGGACGGTCTTCGGGCCCCCGTCGGCGGCCAGCAGCTGCCCCAGACGGGTGCTCAGCTCCTTGTGCGCCACTCCCACCAAGCTCTTGCCTT
The DNA here is from genome assembly GCF_977927515.1 of Cyanobium sp. ULC065. Next base: position 2,497,118 of record NZ_OZ376393.1, read on the forward strand.
GCTGGAGGGTCTGGTACGCGAGCTTGCTCACGGCATCGGGCATGGCGGCGCGGGAACATCCCTTCACATCGGCTTCATTCCAGCGGATCGCCGCGGAGGTCGCGAGCCCCACGCGCCCGAATCTTCCGGCGAAACCGGTCCGATCGCGGGCTCAGACCGACAGGAACGGCTCCCCTTGAGGTGGGGCCAGCGGCAGTCGCCGCCGCTGTCGCTCGATCCAGACGGCAATCCAGGCACTGCTGAACACGTCACCCTCCAGCAGGAAGGCATGGTCCGTGGCCAGAGCCTCCAGCGCGGCGAGCGGGTGCGTGGTCAGCGGCGGGAACGGGTCTGGCTGGGCCTCCGCCGGCGGATGGGAGGGCTCGAGCGCCTGGATTCCGCCGGGATCGATCTGGCGGCGGATGCCATCGAGGCCCGCCAGCAGCAGGGCGCTCCAGGAGACGTAGGGATTGGCAGCGGCCTCAATGGCCACGAACGCCAGTCGCTGGCTGGCCGGCGTGGGCCGGGCCACCGGCAGACCTACCACGGTGCTGCCAACCCCTGGTGCGTAGGCCCGGCGCAGTGGCGCAGCGCTACCGGCGCCCCCCCAACCGCCATCGATCGACGCACCGGTGCCGGTGAGGGCAAGCAGGGCCGGGGCATGCAGCAACAGCCCACCGATGTACCAGCGGGCCGTCTGGGAGAGATCGGCGCGGGTGCCTTCGCCGTAGAACAACGGCAGGCGGGCCTTGCGAAGGCTCTGGCTCACCGGCAGGCAGCCGGCCGCCTCCACCGGCCGCTCCGCCGCCACCAGGGCCGCTGACAGCCCGCAACAGGCGGCCAGCTGATGGGCGGTGTAGCCGAGCCGCATCAGGCCATCGGCAGCGGGAAGCAGCTCCGCGGCCTGCAGGGGGGCCGGCGTGCCCAGCAGCGAGAGCAATTCGCTGCGGAAGGCCAGCGACCGCTCCGGCAACGCTGCTGCCTGTCCGTGCCCCCCCAGGGGGATGCGGCCGGCGGAGCGTTCACCGGCGCCACGCAGCAGCAGATGCGGAGCCACCTGGAACAGGGCCGTGTCCGCCAGGCCAGAGCTGGCCAGCGCCTCGGTGGCGCGGCTGGCCAGCGAGCGGGCGCAGCCGGGATGGCCATCGGAGCGGCAGCGCATCCAGCCGAACAGGCTGAGCGGTGCGGTGGGTAGGAACGGATCACGCCAGGCACTGGCGGCATCGAGCACCACCGCCGCTTCCTGCAGATCCCCTGCCGCGAGCGACTCCCCGTCGAAGCCAGCGGCGGGCAGGGCTGCAACGGACACACCTTCGCTGAAACTGGACGGCTGGATCAGCTCGGCGGCCACGGTGAGGTGATGCCAGCGGCCGGACAGGTCGCAGAGGCCGAGATCGACCCGTTCGATCGCCTGATCGCGCAGCCGGCGCAAGACGTCATCGACGGTCAGAGCCATGGGCGAAGGGGAAGGCAGAGGAGCGCAAGTGGGAACCAGCAGACCAGCATGACCCCGGCCCCCTTGGCACCGGCGGGTCTGAAACAGGCCGAACGGCCTGCGTAACCGTTTCTGTCAGATTCGGCAGATCCCTCAGCAGGACAGGGTTCTGGGCATTTCACAGTGCTAGCTTCCAGCCCAGGTGCGTCGATTTCAACGTCATGCGCGATGCCATCACCGGTCTGATCGGCCGGTATGACCAGCTGGGGCGCTATTTCGATCGGAACGCGATCGATCGCATCTCCGCCTACCTGGCGGAAGGCGAACAACGGCTCATGGCGGTGGAAATCATCAACCAGGGAGCCACCGACATCGTGCGGGAAGCCAGCCGGCGCCTGTTCGAGCAGGATCCCGAGCTGCTGCTGCCCGGCGGCAATGCCTACACCACCCGGCGCCTGGCGGCCTGCCTGCGGGACATGGACTATTTCCTGCGCTACGCCAGCTACGCCCTGATCGCCGACGACGCCACGATTCTCAACGAGCGGGTATTGAACGGTCTCGACGACACCTACAAGAGCCTGGGAGTTCCCACGGGCCCCACGGTGCGCAGCATCACGCTGCTGGCCGATGTGGTGATGGAGCGGCTGGCCGAAGCCGGTTTCGATCCGGCTCCGCTCGTGCGGGTCCCCTTCGATCACATGGCCCGTGGCCTGTCTGCGCTCGACGTGCGCTGCCGCTGAATCCGCTCCAAGCCGTGTCTGCCCAGGGCCAGCTCTGGCCTCTGGGTAGGCTGCAATCCACTTCTTCGACGCCCTGCTGGCCTTGGTCACACAGTCTTCCGATCTCCCGGTGAACGATCGTCATCGGCTCCCCCTGGAACCGATCGCCACCCCCGATCGCCTGCTGCTGGGCCCAGGGCCGTCGAATGCCCATCCCACGGTGCTGGCTGCACTGGCACGCACACCGATCGGTCACCTCGATCCGATCTACATCGAGCTGATGGGCGAGGTACAGGAACTGCTGCGTTACGCCTGGCAGACCGACAACCGCCTCACCATCCCGATGAGCGGCACCGGCAGTGCCGCCATGGAAGCCACCCTGGCCAACACCATCGAACCGGGTGACAAGGTTCTCGTGGCCGTGAAGGGCTATTTCGGCCTGCGGCTCGTCGACATGGCCCAGCGCTACCGCGCTGAGGTGGTCACGATCGAGCGCCCCTGGGGGGAAGCCTTCAGCCTCGAAGAGCTCGAAGCGGCGATGGCGCTCCACAAGCCAAAGATCCTGGCGCTTGTTCATGCCGAAACCTCCACCGGCGTGTGCCAGCCGATGGAAGGCATCGGCGATCTCTGCCGCCAACACGACTGCCTGCTGCTGCTCGATACGGTCACATCGCTCGGCGCCGTGCCGGTTCATCTCGACGCCTGGGGCGTGGATCTCGCCTACAGCTGCAGCCAGAAGGGGTTGAGCTGCCCTCCCGGCCTCGGTCCGTTCACCATGGGCCCTCGGGCTGAAGCCAAGCTGGCCGCCCGTAGCGGCAAGGTGCCCAACTGGTACCTGGATGTGTCACTGCTCAACCAGTACTGGGGGAGCAACCGGGTGTACCACCACACGGCCCCGGTGAACATGAACTTCGGCATGCGCGAAGCGTTGCGCCTGCTGGCGGAGGAAGGCCTGGAGCAAGCCTGGGCCCGCCATCGCAGCAACGCCGAGCGCCTCTGGAGCGGCCTGGAGCACCTCGGCCTGGAGCTGCATGTGCCCGAGCCCCTGCGGCTGCCCACGCTCACCACGGTGCGCATTCCCGAAGGTGTGGATGGCAAGGCCTTCAGCCTCCATCTGCTCAACCGCCACGGCATCGAAGTGGGCGGCGGGCTCGGCGCGCTGGCCGGCTCGGTGTGGCGCATCGGCCTGATGGGCTACAACAGCCGCGCCGAAAACGTCGATCTGCTGCTCAATCTGCTGGAGACGGAGCTGCCGGCGTTCCAGTCGGGCCGCACGGCCGTCGCTGTCGCCGCTGCCTGAACCAATCCGCCAGGAGCAGGGTGGCCTGCACCTCCAGCAAGCCACCCTCCACCTCCATGGGGTGGTGAGCACTCGGGTGCCGGGCCAGGTCCACGCTGCCACCCAACCCTCCGCGTTTGGCATCTCCGGCGGCGAACAGCACCCGCCCCATACGGGCCTGCACCAGGGCGCCAGCGCACATCGGGCAGGGTTCGAGCGTCACGATCAAGCTGCAGTCGTTGAAACGCCAGCTGCCACGCATGGCCGCAGCCTGGCTCAACGCCACCAGCTCGGCATGACCGAGTGGATCCTGATCCAGCTGGCGGCGGTTGCTGCCCCAGCCGAGGCAGCGCCCTTCCCCATCCAGCACCACCGCCGCCACAGGGATCTCTCCCCTGTCACCGGCGCGGCGGGCCTGGCGCAGCAAACGCTCCATCCACAGGCGCTGCTGGGCGGCAGGAACGGGCGGAGGGCTCAGCACAGCGCAGCGGTGGCCGGGTCGGGCACCCAGCGTGTCAGTGCCTCCATGCTGAGGGACGGCAAGGGAGAATGAAGCCCCTTCCTGCACCGCCGTTGGCCGTCACGCCACACCTGCACCAGGCGCTTGAGCCGTTGCCGTTCGCAGCGCCAGGGCAGGCCGATCCGCTGCTGGAAGCGTTTCTCAACGGGGCGGTGCAGCAGCTCTGCCAGTGGCTGGGCACAGCCACCAGCCGCCCGCCGCTGCCCGGGCTGAGCCTGTTGCCGGAACTGGAGCCCCGCCGCCACGGCCTGGATGGCACCACGCTGCTGGCCGACCTGCAGGTGTTGATGGACGGGGCCTACAACCCCAACCACCCCGGCGCCCTGGCCCACCTCGATCCGCCGCCGCTCACCGCTTCGCTGGTGGGGGATCTGGTCTGCGCCGGTCTGAACAACAACCTGCTCTCCGAAGAGCTGTCCCCCTCACTCAGCCGCCTGGAGCGGGGCCTGTGCGGATGGCTGGCCCGTCGCCTCGGGCTGGGAGACGCCGCTGGCGGCATCCCAGCCAGCGGCGGCAGCCTCAGCAACCTGATGGCGCTGGTCACGGCGCGCCAGAGCCGCGGCCTGCAGCACCGCCCAGACGTGGTGGTGCTGACCAGCACCGACGCCCATGTATCGCTCGACAAGGCGGTGCTGGTGATGGGACTGCCGCCTGAGGCCTTGCTGCGGCTGCCCACCGATGCAGAGGGGCGGCTGGATCCGCAGCGGCTGGAGCAGGCGCTCACTGACCTGCAGCGGGCCGGCCGGCCGGTGCTGGCCGTGGTGGCCACCGCCGGCACCACGGTGCGCGGCGCCGTGGATCCGCTGGAGCCCCTGGCCGAGCTGTGCCAGCGCCATGGCCTCTGGCTGCACGTGGACGGGGCGATCGGTGGCGTGCTCGGCCTCAGCACCGTGCACTGCGGGGGTGTCGCAGGGCTGGGCCGGGCCGATTCGGTCACGTTGAACCCCCAGAAGCTGCTTGGGATCACCAAAACCTCTTCGCTGCTGCTGCTGGCCGAGCCCGACGCCCTGCACCAGACCTTCGGCACCGGCCTTCCCTACATGGAACCCAGCTGGGGAGGCGCCCATGGCGGCGAGTGCGGGCTACAGGGAAGCCGCAGCGCTGAGATCCTCAAGCTCTGGCTTGGCCTGCGTCAGCTCGGGCTCGAGGGGATCGACCAGCTGGTGGGCGAGGCGATCGCCCGCCGCCAGCGGCTGGAGCAGCTGCTGCACGCCGCGGCCCCGGCCGGGGCCCTCAGCCTGGTGGGTGGCCCGTTGCACCTGCTGGCCTTCCGGCCCAGCGGCGCCGATGCCCAGGCCTGCGCCCAGTGGTCGCAGCAGTGCCGTGCGGCGCTGCTGGCGGAGGAGTTGATGCTGTCCCGGCCGCTGCATCAGGGCCACCATCACCTCAAAGCGGTGCTGGGCAACCCCCACACCCAGGGCGAACATCTGGAGCGGCTGGCCGCCGTGGTGGCCCGCTCGCTGCCCGTGCCTTCCGCGCTGCTGGTGCCTTCCCATGGCTGATTCCGACAAGCGCGGCCGCTGGGTGGCCATCCTCACCGGGGCGATCTCGATTCTGATCGGGGTGCTCTACCTCGGGCTGATCACGGTGCTCGACGCCCGCGGCCCCCTGCTTCCCCCTCCCCCCGAGGCCCTGGGCGTGGCGGCAGCTGGGGGTCCTTCCGCCGCTGCAACGGCTCCACCACCCGGTTGAAGGCCGCCTGCAGGAAGTCCTTGAGGGCCCCCTCGCGGCGGTTGAGGTCGTAGAGGCGGCGCACCACCTCCTGCATGCCGCCATCACCCCAGTCCTGCCCCTGCTCGAAGTAGGTGAGAAAGCTCTGACCGGCAATGCGGGTGAACCAGGCCGCACTCACCCCCTGCACCGCCTTGCTCACGATCAGCGCCGGCAGGTTGAGGGTGAGGGCGGAGCCGATCAGGGCCAGCCCGCCCTTGATCACGCCAAGACCGGCCAGCGTGCGCCCCACCGACAGGGCCAGATCCTGGCCGGCCTCCCGGGTGAGGGTGACGCCATAGACCTTGCCAAGCTCCACCACCATCTGGGCGTTCACCGCCGCGGTGCCAAGCAGATCCACCACGGGCAGGGGCGTCACCACGAGCACGCCGGCACCGATCCACATGTAGCGATCCACGATGCGTTCGCCGTCGCTGCGGCGCTGGGCGCTGAGCAGGGCCCGGCTGGCCTCGCTCAGCCGGCGGCTCTGCAACAGGATGTTGTCCGCCAGCAGCTCCTCACCGTCCTGATGCAGCACGGTGGCGATCCGCCGCAGCAGGACATCGATCTCCGGCAGTGGCTGGTGCGGGCGGCCCCCGGGCAGCGGTACCGACTGGGGGGCGGCGCTGGCGGGCAGCACGTCCTCGTCGGCGAGGCGGCCGGAGCAGCGGCGGCGCAGCAGCTCAAGCAGGCGGCGCTCCTCCTCCTGGCCACGCAGATCGCACTTGTTGAGCACCAGCAACAGGCGCTTGCCGAGGCTGGCGAGCGCCTCGAACACCTCCAGTTCAGCGGCGCGCAGGTCGCCGTCGACCACGAACAGCAGCAGATCGGCGCGGGCGGCCCGTTCCCGCGCCGTGATCTCCCGTTGGCGGCCATCACTGCCTGCTTCCAGAATGCCGGGGGTGTCCACCAGCCGCAGACCGCGGCGCAGTCCCTTGAGCCGCAGGCGGTAGACGCGGCAGTCGCCGGTGGATCCCATCGCGGCACCCACCTCCCCCACCACTTCATCCAGCAGGGCACGGATCAAGGAGGTCTTGCCGGTGGAGCCGGTGCCGAACACCACCAGCTCGAGATCACCACGGGCCAGCTCCGCCTCCACCCGTTCCCGCTCCTGCCGCAACGCCACGCGCGCCACATCGTCCCGGACCCGTTCAAGCACCTGATCGATCGCCTGCAGCTGCTGTTCGGCCGCCTCCTGGCGGTTGCCGGGCGCCACGGCCGGCGGTGGCGGCGCTGCCGGCGGGGGGCGGCGGCGCCAGGCCAGCAGCCAGGGGCCGGCAAAGCGGGCCACCAGCAGCACACCACCACCGATCAACAGCAGGGTGACCGGGCCCACCAGCCAGGCCGGCAGCAGGTAGCTGAGTTGCCAGAGCAGATTGTTGACAGCCTGGATCAGCACGGAGGCCGCCACGACGGCGGCCAGCGCCACCGCCAGCCAGATCCAGAGGCGGAAGCGGGGCATCAGCGCCGGGAGACGGCTGCTGGGGTGCCGCTGGGCGCCGCCCGCATGATGTCGCCCCAGAGGGCTGCGGCCTGGGCGCTGGAGCCACCGGTAGGGCGGTTGTCGTCGTTGCCGAGCCAGATGCCCATCACCAAGTGCCGGCGCGGTTCGAAGCCCACGAACACCAGGTCACGCGCCTCGTTGGTGGTGCCGGTCTTGCCACCCTCGTTGCCACCCAGGTAGGCGGCAGTGCCGGTGCCGGAACGCACCACCGCGCGCATCATCCCTTGCATGGCCTTGGCCGTCTGGGGTTTCACCACCTGCCGCCCCGGGCTCACGCTTCTGGCAGTGCGGGCCCGCTGCTCGCGACAGCGGGCACTGTCGAGGCCGGCACAGGTTTCGGCATCGGTGAGGCGGCGGATGGTGCTGGGCGCATGCCACACCCCGTCGTTGACCACAGCCGCGTAAGCGGCGGTGAGCTCAGTCAGCACCACCTCACTCTGGCCAAGGGCCAGCCCGGGAACGGCATGCAGCGGCGAGGTGATGCCGAGGTCTCGGGCCGTCTGCTCGACCGCCTCCAGCCCGACGCGGCGGGCCAGCCGCAGCGCGGCGGTGTTGCTGCTCATCGCGAAGGCCTGCCGCTGGCTGATCGCGCCGCGGCAGGTGCTGGCGAAGGATTGCCCCGCCCAGGTGAGCGGGCCGCAGTCGATGCCATCGCCGGGCTTGGCACCACGCTCCAACGCCGCCACGTAGGTGAACAGCTTGAAGGTGCTGCCGGGCTGCCTGAGGGCCATGCTGGCCCGGTTGAACTGGCTGCGCTGGTAATCGCGGCCGCCGGCGATCGCCAGCATCCCGCCGGTGCGGCTGTCGAGCACCACCACCGCCCCTTCCGAGGCGCCGCCGCGGGCCAAGGCCCGCCGCAGCTGGCGCTCCACCACCTGCTGCATCGCCGGATCAAAGTGGGTCTCCACCAGGAAGTTGCCCTCCACGGCCACCTCCGCACCCACCAGGGTTTCCAGATCAGCGCGCACCTGATCGGTGTAGAAGGGCGCCGGGCGTCCCTGGCCACCGCGGCAGGCCTTGGGGCCGAGCTGAATCGGCCGGCGGCGGGCCTGGCGGGCCTGATCGGCGCTGATCTTTCCCGTGTCGGCCATCTTGGCGAGCACGGCATTGCGCGCGTCCAGCGCCGCCTGGGGATTGGAGCAGGGATCATGGCCGTTCGGCGAAGGGAGCAGACCCACCAGCAGGGCCGCTTCATCCAGATCGAGCCTGGCGGTGGGTTTGCCGAAGTAGCTGCGGGCGGCATCCTCGAAGCCCCAGCCCACGCCCAGATACACCCGGTTGAGGTAGCTGAGCAGCAGCTCGCTCTTGCTGAATCGGGCTTCCAGCTGCAGCGCCACCAGCAGCTCGCGCCACTTGCGGGCCAGGGTCTCGCCCTGCCCCACCTGGTCGGGGTAGAGGCTGCGGGCCAGCTGCTGGGTGAGCGTGCTGCCCCCCTCCAGCACGCGCCCGCCCAGCAGGTTGGTGACCAGGGCGCGACCGGTGCCGATCGGATCCACCCCCGGATGCCACCAGAAGCGGCTGTCCTCACTGGCCAGCAGTGCATCCCGCAGCACCGGCGGGAAATCGGAGAGGTTCTTGTTCTCGCGGTGTTCGCGCGAATCGGCTGATTGCAGGGGCCGGTTGGCGCGGTCGTAGAGGGCCAGCGGGCCCCGCACCGGCGCCAGGCTGCCGCGCAGCGGCAACTGCAGCGCTGACAGACCCAGCAGCAGCAGGCCGGCCCCGGCAGCGCCCGCCAATGCCAAGGTGCCGGCCCGGGCCAGGCGCAGCAGCCGGGGCATGGGTCGCCGCTGGAACACCAGCTCTGGCAACCCCGGCTCCGAGGGCGGGCCGAGCCGCACCACGTCGCCGTCCCGCAGGAGCAGTGCTGTCACCCGGCTGCCGCGCCAATAGAGGCCGTTGGTGGAGTTGTCATCGCGGATCAGCCAGTCACCGCCCACCTGCTCCAGCAACGCGTGCTGCTTGCTCACCGCCGGATGGTCGATGCCGACCTCCAGGCGGTTATCGCGGCCGATGCGATAGAGGCCGCCGTAGAGCGCCAACCGGCGTGAGGGCTGACCGGGGAGGAACACCTCCAGCACAGCGCCTCCCGCTTCGGGCGGCTGCGCCAGGCGCTGCTTCAGGCGCTCAAGTCCCGCGACCACGGCTCTCCTCCAGCAGGTCGAGCGCCAGGCAGATCACGGCCACGTTGATCGCCACATCCGCCAGGTTGAACACCGGAAAGCGCACCGGCACCAGTTCGAGAAAATCCACCACCCAGCCGAGCCGCCAGCGGTCGAGGCCATTACCGAGCGCACCACCCAACAGCGCCCCCACCCCCAGCCACTGCCAGCGGCGCAGGCTGCTCTGGCGCTGGATCCACACCCCCAGGCCGATCGCTACCACCAGGCTCACGAGCGCCAGCGCCTTGGTGGAGCCGGTGAACAGGCTGAAGGCGGCGCCGGTGTTGAAGACGAGGCGCAGGCGCAGCAGACCGGGCAGCAACGGGCTGCTCGAGGTGCCGGAGAGGGCCGACAGGGCCCAGGCCTTGCTGGCCTGATCGAGCACCAGCACCACCAGGGCGGTGATCCAGGCGGCGCGGCGGCGATGGCCGGCGAGGCTCATGACGGCCCCCCGTTCACGAGCTGACCAGCAGCAGCCGGCGCAGCGGCACGGCCAGCACCGCCACGGCGCAGCAGAGCATCAGCTGGGGCAGCAGCGGACCGAGGCTGTAGGCGAGCAGCAGATCGCCCAGGCCCCCTCCCCAGCGGCCCACCAGTCCACCGAGCAGCAGGTAGGCGAGGCCGCACAGCTGGATCACCCCCAGGCCGAACAGCGCCGCCCCCATCAGGCGCAGCAGTTCGCCCATGCCGGGCTGGCTGGCCAGGCGGCCGCTCAGCCAGGCGGCCGGGATGAAACCGGCCAGAAAGCCGAAGCCCGGATCGAGCAGGTAGGCCATGCCGCCACCGGTGTGGAACACCGGCAGCACCAGCAGGCCAAGGCTCAGGTAGGCCACCGCCGCCAGCAGGGCCGGCCGTGGGCCGCACACCAGGGCAGTGAGCAACAGGGCCGGCACCTGTGCGGTGACCGGCAGTTCGCGCAGGGCGTACCCCCCATCCACGAAGGGCATGGCAACGGCGACACGGATCAGGCCGCCGCTGATGATCAGCAGAAGTCCGACGATGGCGCCGCTGCAGTTGGCTAAGGCCCGCAAGCAAGGGAGATCTGGTTGGCTCCATCCTGCTGTAGTGGGGGGCAGCTGCACAGCCTTGCCAATGGACGAACCGCCATCCCCTGCCTATGCCGTCGGTGACTTGGTGCAGCTGGGCGAGCGGCCGGCCTATCTCAAGACCGCCGACCCGATGCCGATGCTGCGACCGCCCGATCTGGTGGACAGCGGAGAGGTGGGTCAGGTGGTGAGCCTCAGAGCACTGGGACAGCTGGCCGTGCGCTTTCGGCGTGGCACCTTTCTGCTGGAGCCCGATCAGCTCTGCGCCGCCGCTGACACGGACCCCCCTGCCGAACGCCCCAACGGGTGAGCGGCCCAGGCCCGTTCCGCCATGGCGAGGGCGCCAGCGGGACCGCACAGGCTGAGGCTGGGGGCTGCCAGCAAACTGCGCGCCACTTGCTGCAGGGCGTGGGGGGTGAGCGCTTCGGCGCGGGCCACCGCCTCATCGGCGTAGGACCAGGGCAGGCCATGGCCGAGCACCAGCGCCTGGCGATCGGCCACCTGGCCACCCGTCTGGCGGCCAACCGCAGCGGAACCGCGGAACTTCGCGAGGGCGAGCTGCCACTCCGGGAGGGTGAGGGGTTGATCCAGCAGCCGCTGCCATTCGTTCAGCAGCTCGGTGGTGGCCAGCGCCGCCCGCTCGGCTGAACTGGAGAGGTGGCAGACGAACGGGGCGGCCCCGCGGCGAGCCGGCAGGTGCACACCCACGTCGTAGGCAAGGCCGTGCTCTTCGCGCAGGGCCACGAACAGCCGGCTGGACATGCCCACACCGAGATGGCACTGCAGCAGGCGCAGAGCCAGGGAGCGGGGATCGGCCAGGGGCACCGTGGCGGCTCCGAGCATCAGCACCAGCTGCTCGGTGTCCTGCTCCACCGTCACCAGCTCAGGGCCGCCGCAGCCTGCGGGGCCGGCGCCGGGCTGCGGCGCAAAGGTGGTCCAGGGAGAGGGTTCCTGACCCTCATCCGCCACCTCCAGCAGATCCCGCACCGCCTCGGGCGGTTGGCCCGCCATCACCAGCACCGCCCCCTGCGAGCCGAGCCCGGCGGCGGCCTGCGCCAACCGGGGCCGCTCCACGGCGGCGAGCTCATCGTCCACACCCAGGGGGTCATGGCCGTAGCCCCCCTGGCCGTAGAGCTGGCGGCGCAACAGATCGTGGGCCTGCTGGAACGGATCTTCCCGCTGGCGGGCGAGGGTCTGCAGGTTGAGCTGCCGCTCAAGGCTGAGCTGATCCGGCGCCAGCCACGGGCTGCGCACCATGGTGTGCAGCAGCGGCAGCACGGCAGAGGCATCGGCCGTGGCGCACTTGAGGCTGATCACCAGGGCGTCTTCGCTGGCTTCGCAGCGCAGTTCATCGCCGAGGCCCTCCACCAGATCGGCAATCGCCTCGCCACTGAGGTTTCCGCAGCCGCGCGTGAGCAGGCCGGCCAGCAGCTGGGCGCGACCCCGCTCACCGGGCGGGTCGGCAGCGCTGCCGCCCCTGATCCAAAGGCGCGCCGACAGGATCGCCGGGCCAGGGCGCCGGCTCACCCAGACCGGACAGCCGCTGCTCAGGGTGAAGGTGTCAGGCGCCGGCAGGGGGGGGATGGGAGGAATGCTCATGCGGGCAGGGCCAGCACACGGCAGGCGCGCTCGGGGGCGAACAGGGGCAGGATCTCAGCGTGCAGCCGTTGCGGCGTCCAGAGCCGCAGCCGTTCGAGCGGCTCCTGCAGTGGCTCCAGCCGCCCCCAGAGGCTCTGGTTGCCGATCAGCCCCGCCACCGGCGAAGCCGCCTCCAGACCGAAGCGATAGCCGTTCGCCACCAGCCGCTGGGCCCGCTCCCACTCGCTGGTGCTGGGGGGCGTGGCGCTGAGCTCCTGCCAGACCTTGCCGATCTCCGCCTCCACAGCCTCCGCCTGATCGGGTTCGCAGACGGCTTCGAGCAGGGCCAGGCTGCCGGCCTCGAGCACGTTGAGATCGAGGTCAACACTTTCCACCAGGCGCAGATCCTCCCGCAACCGCTGCACCAGACGGCTGCGGCGTCCCTCCGCCAGCAGGGTGGTGAGCAGGTCAGCGCCGGCCGTGGCCTCCAGATCGGCAGCGGCGGGCAGTTGCCACACCATCAGCAGGCGGGCCGCCTCCAGGCGAGGGAGCCGGAGGGTGTGGCGGCCGGGCTGCAGCGCGAGGACTGGGGCAGGAGCGGCCGAGGGCGCAGAAGCAGGGGCCGATGGAGTGGCTGGTGTGGTGGTAGCAGGGGGCTCGCAGGGTCCGGCACTGGCGGAGAGGCCTGCTGGATCAGCTAGGTCGGCCAGGGCGCTGCCCGCCACCATGGCCTCGAGATCCAGGCCATCGAGGGCACCGGCCACCGCCAGGCTGCAGGCGCTGGGCCGGTAGCCGCGCCGGTGGAAGGCAGCCATGCGCTCGGGGTTGTGGCGGGTGAGGGCCTCGCGCTCACCGAGAATCGCCAGTCCGTAGGCATGACCTGGGCAGGCCAGCGCCAGCAGCCGCTGGAAGGCCACGTCCTCCGGCTGGTCTTCGCTCTGGGCGAGTTCTTCGAGCACCACCTGGCGCTCCATGTCGAAATCGGAGGCCTCCAGGCGCGGGTGCAGCACCAGATCCAGCAGCAGATCGAGGGCTTCCGCCGCCGCCGCCGGTGGAATCAGCACGTGGTAGTGAACGTCATCGAAGCCGGTGGCGGCATTGCTGCTGCCGCCGAGCGCCTCGATGCGCTGATCGAACGCTCCCGGGGCAAGGGTTTCGCTGCCCTTGAACACCATGTGCTCGAGGAAGTGGGCCAGGCCGGATTCGGCCGCCTGCTCGCTGGCGCTGCCGGCGCGGCACCAGAAATCCAGGCAGACCACCGGCGCCTGCTCCTGCCGCACACTCACCACCGGGACGCCGTTCTGGAGATGGAAGGCCTGGGGCGTCGGCAGGGCCTCATGCAGGGCAGGCAGGGAGCTCAACGGTTCAGATCCTGGCCGTGGGAAGATCAGCATTCTGCTGGCTGAGGCTGCATTGGCGAGCGCCACGATCCCAGCCACCGGCGGGGTGCACCCCTTGGTGGACACGCTGGCGGCAGCGATCCGCAGCAGCTGGCAGGCGCTGCCAGAGCTGGAGCCGTTGGCGATCGCCGACGACCTGGAGGCGATCAGCGGCAGCCTCGATGGCGAGCGGCTGTTCATCCACAACGAGCTGCGCCGCTGCCGCGGCCTGCGCAAGCTGCATCTGGAAACCGCCCGGCTGGGGGCCGGTCTGCAGATCCTGCACTGCGTCTACTTCCCTGATCCCCGCGCCGATCTGCCGGTGTTCGGCGCCGACATCGTGGCCGGGCCGGCGGGGGTGTCCGCCGCGATCGCCGATCTCTCCCCCACCCGCGGTGCGCTGCCGGAGGGCATCGCCGGGGCCCTGGCGGCCCTGCCGGTGCATCCCTTCAGCCAGCCACGGGAGCTGCCGCCCTGGGGCACGATCTTCTCGCCCTACGTGCGGTTCGTGCGCCCGGCAACCGCCCAGGAGGAGGGCTGGTTCATTGAAGAAGTGCAGGGCTTTCTGGCGGTGCTCTCGGCCGCAGCCCAGGCCGCCCACTTTCAATCCTGGGACGATCCAGCTACGGTTGCCCGGTATCACGGTCAGCTGTCGTATTGCCAGCAACAGAAACGAAACGACAAGACGCGGCGGGTGCTGGAGAAGGCCTTCAGCCCAGCGTGGGCCGACCGGTACATCGAGGAGCTTCTGTTCGACGATCCGCCGGAGCTTCCCTGACTCCCGGCCGTCCCCGCGCCCTGCGCATCGCGATCGCTGCGCTCGTGGTGGCGGGCGTGGCTGCGGTGGCCTGGCAGTTCCGCCCGAAGCCGGCACCCACGCCGGCACCCGTCGCCAGCAACCGGCCTGCCGTGGTGGATGCCATTTCGGCGCTGGGCCGGCTCGAACCGGCCGGTGACATCCGCAATCTGGCGGCACCGATGTCGGAGATGGGCGGCAGCCCCCGCATCTCCGAGCTGCTGGTGCAGGAGGGCGACAGCGTCACGGCGGGGCAGTTGCTGGCGCGCTTCGACAATCGCCCTTCGCTGCTGGCCCGGCGCAGCCTGGAGCGCAGCCGCATCGCCAACTTGAACCGCAGGGTCGCCGTGCTGGAGCGTGAAGTGAACCGCTACCGCCAGCTCGCCCGCAATGGCGCCGTCGCCGCCTCCGAACTGGAAACGCGCGAACTCACGCTGCTGGAGCTGCAGGGCAACCTGCGTGAAGCCCGTGATCAGATCGCACGCACCGAAACCGATCTGGTGAACAGTGAGTTGCGTGCTCCGATCAGCGGCACCGTTCTGAACGTCGAAGCCCGGGCGGGCGAGCGGCCCGGCGACAAGGGCATCCTCCAGATCGGCGCCAGCGACCGCATGGAAGTGGTGGCCGAGGTGTACGAGAGCGACATCCGCCGGGTGAAGCTCGGCCAGACCGCCAGCATCAGCAGCGAGAACGGCGGCTTCGATGGCAGCCTGCGCGCCCGCGTGATCCGGATCAGTCCGCAGGTGCAGCAGCGGGAGGTGCTCGCCACCGATCCCACCGGCGATGCCGACGCGCGGGTGGTGGAGGTGCGGCTCGCGCTGGATCCGGCCGATACCGCGAAGGTGCGCAACCTCACCGGAACCAAGGCGATCACCCGCTTCGACCCATGAGCCGGAGCCTGCCGTGATGCGCGTCCCCTTGCTCGGGGATCTCTGGGCCGCCCGGCGCATCCCCCTGGCCTGGCTGCTGCTCACCCGTCAGCCCATGCGGCTGCTGGTGGCGCTGGCGGGTATCAGCTTCGCGGGCATCCTGATGTTCATGCAGCTGGGCTTCCGCGACGGCCTGTTCGACGCCAGCATCACAATCCACCGGCTGTTCGACGCCGACCTGGTGCTGATGAGCCCGCGCACGATGAGCTCGATCAGCATGTCGAGCTTTCCGCGCCGCCGGCTCGTGCAGGCCCTCGGTGACCCTGCGGTGCAGGGGATCACCCCTGTGCACTGGAGCTTCCTGCTGTGGCGCAACCCTGAAACGCTCGCCACCCGTCAGATCCTGGCGCTTGGCTTCGAGCCGAACGATCCCCTGTTCACCGACCCGGGCCTGGCAGCCAAGGCGAAGCTGCTCACCCAGCGCGACCGGGTGCTGTTCGATGAGGCCTCAAGGCCGGAGTTCGGGCCGGTGGGTCCGTGGTTCCGCGAAGGGAAGACGGTGGAAACCGAGGTGGATGGCAAACGGGTGCGGGTGGCAGGCCTGGTGGCCCTGGGCCCCTCCTTCGGCGCCGACGGCAACCTGATCACCAGCACCGAAACTCTGCTGCGGCTCAAACCCAACACCCCGCCGGGGGCGATCGAACTGGGCCTGATCCGCCTTCGGCCCGGCGCTTCCCCAGAGGTGGTGCAACAGCGGTTGCGGGAGCGACTGCCCGCCGACGTGACGGTGTTCACCAAGCAGGAGTTCGAGGAAGCCGAGAAGGACTACTGGCGCACCAGCACCGCGATCGGGTTCATCTTCACGCTCGGTGCCGCCATGGGCTTCGTGGTGGGCTGCGTGATCGTGTACCAGATCCTCTACAGCGACGTCAGCGACCACCTGCCCGAGTACGCCACCTTGATGGCGATGGGCTACCCGCTGGTGACCCTGCTGGGGGTGGTGGCCCGGGAGGGCATCCTGCTGGCCGTGCTCGGCTATGTGCCGGCCTACGCCGCCGGCACCGGCCTGTACCACCTGGTGCGCTCCGCCACGCGCTTGCCGGTGGGGATGGAAGCCAGCCGCTCCCTGTTGATCTTCGGCCTGATCCTGGTGATGTGCATGGGCTCCGCAGCCCTGGCCATGCGCAAGCTCGGCGATGCCGATCCTGCCGAAATCTTCTGAGGCCTGCGCCGATGTCCCCTGTCACCAGCACCGTCACGAGCCCAGCCGACTACGGCAGAGCCGATGCCGGCGCCAACGCCTCGGCCATGGTGGAGATCAGCGGCCTCTGCCATTCCTATGGCAAGGGAACGATGCGCCGGCAGGTGATCCAGAACGTGGATCTGCGCATCGACCCGGGCGAAGTGGTGCTGCTCACCGGCCCGTCGGGCTGCGGGAAAACCACGCTGCTCACGCTGGTGGGGGCGCTGCGCCAGGTGCAGGAGGGCCACGTGCGTGTGCTGGGCCAGGCCTTGGAGAACAGTGGCCGCGGCGAGCGACAGCGGTTGCGGCGCCGCATCGGCATGATTTTTCAGGGCCACAACCTGTTGCGTTGCCTGACGGCCGAGCAGAACGTGCAGATGGGAGCGGATCTGCTGCCGGGGCTGGGCTACCGCGCCCGCCGCGACCAGGCCCGCGAATGGCTGCGGGCCGTGGGGCTCGGCGATCACCTGGGCAAGTTGCCCCACGACCTCTCGGGCGGTCAGAAGCAGCGGGTGGCGATCGCCCGGGCCCTGGCCACCCATCCACGCCTGCTGCTGGCGGATGAACCCACCGCCGCCCTCGACAGCCAGAGCGGCCGCGAGGTGGTGGAACTGCTGAAGCGCCTGGCGCGTGAGCAACAGTGCGCCGTTTTGATGGTCACCCACGATCCGCGCATCCTTGATGTAGCCGACCGGCTCGTGAAAATGGAAGACGGTCGCCTGTCGTCCGCGCCACTGGCGATCGCTGCGACAGCGCACTGAGGCGCGGCCCGGAAGCTGCGCTCCAGCGGAGCAGCTGGCTACAGCTGTGAGCTGCGGCGGTGAACTGCTGCCATGAGCTTCAGCTGAGCTGCCGCAGTGAAACTGGGCCGTCGGAAACGGCGGCGATCCAGGGCCGTGCGAAAGGGCAGTGCTGGCTGGGCGGGCTGAAGCCGCTCGGAACCCATTGGCTAGAGTGAACGATCTCCCGTACCCAGGTCGTCCATGGCGAAACGCCGGAACCTCAAAAAGGAAAAGCAGGAACGTAACCGCTCCTACGCCCGCAAATTCAAGAAGCGCAAGCTCCGCAACGACGGTCGCGGTGAAGGTGCCGGCAACGGTGTCACCGGCACCGCCAACAACGGTGGCGCCGCCGACTGAGCCGTCGCGCCACGTCCCTTGATCAATGCAAAGGGATCCTGCGGGGTCCCTTTTTTTGCCTCTCGATTCGCCCTCCCCTCCGGCTTCCCCCGTCCTCCCTTCCTTTCAGGCGCATGTTTCTCAGCGTCGTCATTCCCACCTACAACCGCCGGCCCATCCTCGAGAAGGCACTCACCGCGCTGGAGCAGCAGCGGCTCGGAGCCCCGATCGAGGCCTACGAAGTGGTGGTGGTCGACGACGGCTCCACCGATGACACCCCCGCCTGGCTGCGCCAGGAGGCCGGCCGCTTCCCCCACGTGCGGCTGGTGGAACAGGACCATGGCGGGCCGGCGGAAGGGCGCAATCGAGGCGTCGCCCATGCCCGCGGCGATGTGATCGTGTTCATCGACAGCGATCTGGTGGTGAATGACGGCTTCCTGCTGGCCCATGCCGAGGCGCTGGTCGCCTACTGGGAGCGGCACGGCCACCACCGTTGCTTCACCTACGGCGCGGTGATCAACACCTCCAACTTCGAGGACCCGCGCAGCGAACCCCACAAGCTCAGCGATCTCTCCTGGGCCTACTTCGCCACCGGCAATGTGGCGATCGACCGGGCACTGCTGGAGCAGGCCGGCCTGTTCGATACCGGCTTCCGGCTCTACGGCTGGGAAGACCTCGAACTGGGCGAACGGCTAAGGCAGCTCGGGGTGGAGCTGGTGCGCTGCCCTGCAGCGGCGGGGTATCACTGGCATCCGGCCCTGCGCCTGGAACAACTGCCCGATCTGGTGCGCATCGAGCAGGAACGGGCGCGCATGGGCCTGGTGTTCTACCGGAAGCACCCCACCCGCAGGGTGCGCTTCATCATCCAGTTCACCTGGTTGCACCGGCTGCTGTGGGAGGTGCTCACCCTCGGCGGGCTGGTCAACGAACGCACGCTGCGGCCCCTGCTGGCCTGGTTGATCCGCCGCGGCCAGCCGGGGCTGGCGATGGAGCTGCTGCGGCTGCCACTCAACCGGCTTGGCGTGCGGGCTCTTTACCGGGAAGCAAGAGCCGCAGGGCTGCGCTGAAGGCCCGTTTGGTAATTTGAGTGGTCCCCACAAACCGCACACCTGTCCGTTTCGGGTGTTCACACGATCAAGGGCGGCTCTTTCTCGAGTCGCTTCGTGCTGAACCCAGGCAGGTGGAGGCGAACCCGAAACCCTCCCCACCCATGGCTGTCGTAACCCTCTCCGAAATGATGGAGGCGGGTGCCCACTTCGGGCACCAAACCCGCCGCTGGAATCCCAAGATGTCGCGCTACATCTACTGCGCGCGCAACGGGGTCCACATCATCGATCTCGTGCAGACCGCCGTCTGCATGAACAACGCCTACAAATGGACCCGCAGCGCCTCGCGCGCTGGCAAGCGGTTCCTGTTCGTGGGCACCAAGAAACAAGCCTCCGAAGTGATTGCCCAGGAGGCTGCCCGCTGCGGCGCCGCCTACGTGAACCAGCGCTGGCTGGGCGGCATGCTCACCAACTGGAGCACGATGCGCGCCCGCATCGATCGCCTCAAGGATCTGGAGCGGATGGAGTCTTCCGGCGCCATCGCCATGCGGCCGAAGAAGGAAGCGGCCGTGCTGCGGCGCGAGCTGGAGCGGCTGCAGAAGTATCTGGGTGGTCTGAAGAACATGCGCCGCCTGCCGGATGTGGTTGTGCTGGTGGACCAGCGCCGCGAAACCAACGCCGTTCTGGAGTGCCGCAAACTCGACATTCCCCTGGTGTCGATGCTTGACACCAACTGCGACCCCGACCTGGCCGACGTGCCGATCCCCTGCAACGACGACGCCGTGCGTTCCGTGCAGTTGGTGCTGGGCCGCCTGGCCGATGCGATCAACGAAGGTCGCCATGGTGCCCAGGAACCACGCGACGACGACGAGGGCTGAGGTCCTCCTCCGCCTCCCTCAGCCTCTTCACTCCCTCTCCCTTCTCCCCCTCCGTTTCTGTCATGGCTGAGATTTCAGCAAAGCTCGTCAAGGAACTGCGCGAAAAAACCGGCGCAGGGATGATGAACTGCAAGAAGGCACTGGCCGAAAACGCCGGTGACATGACCAAGGCCGCCGAATGGCTGCGCCAGAAGGGCATTGCCACTGCGGAGAAGAAAGCCGGCCGTACAGCAGCGGAAGGGGCGATCGGCAGCTACATCCACACCGGCGCTCGCGTCGGTGTGCTGCTTGAACTCAACTGCGAAACCGACTTCGTCGCCCGCGGTGATGTGTTCCAGGAGCTGCTGCGCAACGTGGCAATGCAGATCGCCGCCTGCCCCAACGCCGAATACGTGAGCACCGAGGAGATCCCCCCGGAAATCGTCGATCGCGAGAAAAGCATCGAAATGGGCCGCGATGATCTTGCCGGCAAGCCCGACAAGATGAAGGAGAAGATCGTCGAGGGACGCATCGGCAAGCGGCTCAAAGAGCTCGCGCTGCTGGAGCAACCCTTCATCAAGGACAGCGCGATCACTCTGGCCGAACTGGTGAAGCAGGTGGCCGGTCAGGTCGGTGAAAACATCCAGGTGCGGCGCTTCACCCGTTACACCCTGGGTGAGGGCATCCAAGTCGAAGCCAGCGATTTCGCCGCTGAAGTGGCGGCCATGAGCGGTCCGAGCGCTTGAGCGGCTCCGCCGGAGTCCTCCTCTCCGTGGAGTGTCAGCCTTGGAATCCAGCGCCACGGCACTGACGGAAGCCCAGGCCCACCTGCACCAGCTGCGCCAGCGCATGGAGCAGAGCAATCAGGCCCTGTATCGGGATCTGGCCCTCTACCTCCAGGTGCTGAGGGCCGGCTTGCCGCAGGCAGTCCTGCAGGCCACTTTTCACCTGGCCACCCAGGTGGTGCCGGCGCGCTACACGGCGCTCGACACCGCCGAACGGCTTGGACTGCAGCAGCGCCTGCAGCAACTGGTGCAGCGCTGCAACGCTCTGCTCACGGTGGAGCAGCTGATCGTGCTTGCACGCCAGGTGCGCTCTGAACAGCAGCGCCTGCGGCGGCGGGAGCAGCGGCGTCTGCTGGCTGCCATGGCTGCTGCCGCTGGGGAAGCTACAGAGTCTTCCCATGGCGATGACACCCCTGGCCCATCCGGCGACGGCTCTGGCCAAGACTCCGGCCAGGCGATGGGCTTGCCCCGCGGTTCCGTGCAGCTGGGCATGGATCTGCCGCTCAGTGCCGATCTGTTCGCCGCTGGCCTGCCGGGCCTGAGCGGGCTGTCCGGCCTGGCCGCGCTCACCAGCGGCAGCCAGGAGGAAGGCGGCCGCGCCGCTGCGTACGGCGGCGGCGACACGGAGGACGAGGATGAGGACGACGCGGACGATGACGACGCGCACAGCGGCCACCACGATCCAGACGGCGCCGATGCGGACGACGGGCAGAGCTACGACGCACAGAGCTACGACGACGCAGACGAAGACGACACCGACGATGACGACACCGACGATGACGCTCTAATCGACGCCGACCCCGAAGATGACGACGCCGACCCAGACGGTGTAGGCCGAAACGACGACGTCCGAGACGATGGTGGCCGCAGCCACCGCCGGCACAGGAACCGCTCAGGCGGCAGCCAGGGAGATCGTGCCGCCACTCAGGCCGCCAGTGGTTTCGACGCCGGCGGCGAACCCGCCCATGTGTTCCAGGCGCTGTTCGCGATGGCCAGCGAGGCGATGGGGCGCCTGCCTGCTCCGGCCAGGGACACCGACAACGACGGCGATCAGGATCTCGATGACGACAGCGAGGGGAGCGCCGTATCAGCGTCCGCCTCGCCTACCGGCCCAGACGACAGCAGCGAGGCGCCCTATCTGTTGCCGCGCCAGCCGCTGGAGCTGCTGCACTGGTGGGGCGCCTTCGACCTCGCCCTGCAGCGGCGTCTGCGCAATCTCTCGCACGCGATCAACCTCGAATTGCTGCGCCTGGGCCTCACGCGCAGCCTGCTGCCAGCGAGCCTGCTGGATGCGGTCCTGCGCGGGCAGATCGAAGCACTGCCGGCTCCCGCCAACCTGCTGCGCCTGTCTCTGCCCTTCAGCACCGATGGCATGGCCGCGCCGATGGAAGCGTTCGGTCTGCTGCTGCGCGGCCCTGATCTCGAGGCTGAGCAGCCGCGGCTGCGCACCAGCCGGCGCCGGCTGGAAGAGCGGCGCAGCGAACTGCGCACGGTCGCCCGGAACTACCGACACTGGCAGCGGCGCACCCTCGCCCTGGAGGCGGAGCAGCAGTGGTTGCAGGACAGTCGGATGGCAGGTCCGGTTCAGCCCTGACCCCGGGCTCGCCAGCGGGCGATTGGCTGGCCACCCTGCAACAGGCCCTGAGGGTGGAGGCGGAACGCGGTTTCGGCGACCTGCAGGGCCGCCACGAGTGCTTCAGCGCCTTCCTGGCCCGCAGCTGCCGCCAACCACCGGACAGCCTGACCCGACGCCCGGAGGATCAACGCGCCCTGGCCGAGCTGGCTGCCGGCTTTGAGAGCTACAGCGGCCTCAGCCCCGCCCGCCGGCAGACCCTGGTGCGCCAGTGCCGCGAGCGGCTGCATGCCCTGCGCCGCTCCTTCGACCCACCGGCCACCGTGGCGCCGCCGCGGCTGCCGCGGCGCGAGGCGATCGCGTCTACGGCGGGCAGCGGCGATGCACGCACCAGCGGCGTAAGCAAGGGGCAGACGGCCATCGAACCCGACACGCCGCTGGGGGCGATCCGTGGCATCGGCGCCAAGACCGCCACCCAGCTCGCCGCCATGGGGTTGCTGCTGGCCCGTGATCTGGTGCGCCACTACCCCCGCGACTACGTCGATTACGCGAATCTGGCGCGGATCGGTGCCCTGCGCGCCGGCGAGACGGCCACCGTGGTCGCCACGGTGAAGCGCTGCCATGCCTTTGCCAGCCCACGCAATCCCAACCTCTCGATCCTGGAGCTGCAGCTGCAGGACATCACGGGCCGGCTGCGGGTGAGCCGGTTTCTGATCGGCAAGCGCTTCAGCACGCCGGGTTGGCTGAAGGCCCAGCAACGCCAGTTCCCGCCAGGCTGCACGGTGGTGGCCAGCGGCCTTGTCAAGGACTCGCCCTACGGCCCCTGCTTCCAGGATCCGCTGATGGAGGTGCTGGAGCGCCCGGATGCGCCGCTGCGCTCCGATCGCATCGGCCGGCTGCTGCCGGTCTACGCACTCACCGAAGGCCTGAACGCCGAGCGCTTGCGGCAGGCCCTGCGCGTCGTGCTGGAGGCGGCGGTGCGTTGGCCCGATCCCCTGCCGGCCGGTCTGCGCCAGCGGGAAGCACTGATGGGCCGTGGGGAGGCGCTGCAGGGGTTGCACGATCCCCGCGACCGGGATCATCTGCAGGCCAGCCGTCACCGGCTGGTGTTCGATGAGTTTCTGCTGCTGCAGTTGCGGCTGTTGCAGCGCCGCCTGCAGCAGAGCCGTCGGCCCTCCACGCCGCTCTCGGTGAACACTGGCGCCGGCAGCCTGGTGGGCGGCTTCCTGGCGCTGCTGCCCTTCCCCCTCACCACCGCCCAGCAGCGGGTGCTGGCGGAGATCCGCGCCGACATGGCCCGGGGCCAGCCGATGGCACGCCTCGTGCAGGGGGATGTGGGCAGCGGCAAGACCGTGGTGGCCATTGCCGCCCTGCTCACGGCGATCGAAGCCGGTTGCCAGGGGGCCTTGATGGCTCCCACCGAAGTGCTGGCCGAGCAGCATGCCCGCAAACTCGGCGACTGGCTGCCCCAGCTGCATGTGCGCGCGGCGCTGCTGACCGGCTCCACTCCGCAGCGGCGGCGCCGTGAGCTGCTGCAAGACCTGGCGAACGGCCAGCTGCAGCTGCTGGTGGGCACCCACGCCCTGCTGGAGGATCCGGTGCAGTTCGCCCGGCTCGGTCTGGTGGTGGTCGATGAGCAGCACCGCTTCGGGGTGCGGCAGCGCGACAGGCTGCTGGGGAAGGATGTCCAGCCCCACCTGCTCACCATGACCGCCACCCCGATCCCCCGCACCCTGGCGCTTTCGGTGCACGGAGATCTGGAGGTGAGCCAGATCGATGCGTTGCCTCCCGGCCGCACCCCCATCCGCACGCGGCTGCTGCGCAGCGGGGAGCGCCAGGTGGCCTACAGGCTGATCGCCGAGCAGGTGGCGCTGGGGCAGCGGGCCTATGTGGTGCTGCCGCTGGTGGAGGAGTCCGAGAAGCTCGACCTGCGCTCGGCGGTGGAGGTGCACCGCCAGCTGAGCGAGGAGGTGTTCCCGCAGCTGCGGGTGGGGCTGCTGCACGGCCGCATGGCCAGCAGTGAGAAGCAGGAGGCGATCACCGCCTTCGCCAGCGGTGCCTGCGATGTGCTGGTGGCCACCACGGTGGTGGAGGTGGGTGTCGACGTGCCGGACGCGAGCGTGATGGTGATCGAGCACGCCGAGCGCTTCGGCCTGGCCCAGCTGCATCAGCTGCGGGGGCGGGTGGGCCGCGGTGCCGCCGCCTCCCACTGCCTGCTGATCAATGACAGCCGCAATGCCGAAGCCCGTCAGCGGCTGGAGGTGCTGGTGCGCAGCAGCGACGGCTTCGAGATCGCCGAAATGGACCTGCAACTGCGGGGCCCCGGGCAGGTGCTCGGCACGCGCCAATCGGGGCTGCCCGATCTGGCCCTGGCCAGCCTCACGGAGGATGGCGCCGTGCTGGAACAGGCACGGGCCGTGGCGCAGGGGCTGCTGGCGGCGGATCCGGAGCTGCAACGGCACCCGGGCCTGGCCCTGGCCCTGGCCGAACAGCGCCAGCGGCAGGCGGAAGCGGCTCGCTTGAATTGAGCCTGTCCCCTGGTCTGCCGCCGTGCCGCGTCCCTGGAGCTCGGTCCCGATCGAAGACAACGGCGAACCGCTGATCCCACTCCCCCCCGAGCTGCTCCGGCTCGAGCCTCACCCCTATGCGGCTCTCGGGGCCCCCTATGGCCAGGCCGGCTGCCCCTTTCGCCTGCGCCAGGGGGTGGTGGAGCGTCTGCTGCAGGCTCAGGACGCCCTGCAGCAGCAGCAGAATGGCTGCCGGCTGGCCGTGTTTGATGCCTGGCGGCCGCTGGCGGTGCAGGCGTTCATGGTGGAGCACGCACTGCGGGAGGAATGCCGAGCCCGTGGGGTGGATCCCGAGCGGCCGGGGCCGGAGCGCGAGGCCGTGGCCGCAGAGGTGGGCCGCTTCTGGGCCCCGCCCAGTGCCGATCCAGCCACACCGCCGCCGCACAGCACAGGGGCAGCCGTGGATCTGACCCTGGCCGGGCCGGCAGGCGCGCTGCTGGGAATGGGCGGGGACATCGATGCGATCGGCGCGGTCTCAGAGCCTGGGCACTATGCCGACGCTGCCGCAGAGGATCCAACCGGCCCAGCGGCGAGCTGGCACCAGCGACGGCTGCTGCTGCAGGCGGTGATGGCGGCAGCTGGGTTCAGTCAGCACCCCAACGAGTGGTGGCACTTCAGCCATGGTGATCAGCTGTGGGCCTGGCGCAGCGGCGCTGCGCAGGCCTGCTACGGGCGCTGGACAGGCGCTGGGTCTGGAGAGGGCACGGTGGCGGTGGGCAGCGGCATCAGCTGAAACTCGCGCCAGATCTGCTCCGCCTCCGGCCGGCTGAGATGGCCGAGAGCGGCGCAGCGTTTCAAGGTGGCCTCGCCCATTTCAAGTTGCACCTCCCGCAGGCGGGCCAGCACCTTCGGTGGTTGGCTGGCGAACTGGTTGAGCTGGCGCCGGTAGGCGGCCAGCAGGTTGTCGCGCTTGCAGGTGAGGGGATCCGGCTCGAACGTCTGCACCGGGACGGCAGGTGTGCGTCGGTCCTGGCTGAGGGCTGCGGGCCCGGCCATGGACAGGGCGGCGAGCACAAGAGCGAGCCGCAGCGGCCGGATCAACATCCGACCAGGGCCTCACGCACGGCCACATCACCCAGCTGGGCCACGTGCTCACCGAAGCTGCGCCGCCCACCGGCCGCCTTCCAGCCCCGCAGCAGGGGTTCAAGGGTGCTCTCCAGTTCCGCCAGGGGCATCCGCTCCAGGAAGGGACTGGCCAGACGGGTGAGGTTGGGGGTGCCCCCCAGCCAGAGCTGGTACTGCTCCACGCCGCTGCCCACCAGACCGATCTCCGCCATGTAGGGGCGGGCGCAACCATTGGGACAGCCGGTCATGCGCACGAGCACGGGTTTCTCGATCTCCAGGCGCCGCAGCAGGGCATCGAGGCGATCGAGCACCTCAGGAAGGATGCGTTCCGATTCGGTGATGGCCAGACCACAGGTGGGCAGGGCCGGGCAGGCGATCGCATGGCGGGCCAGCAGATCGGGAGCTTCGGGGGCCTGGAAGCCGAGCTCCGCCAGGGCGGAGCGCACCGAACTGCGCTGGGGGGTGCCGATGTTGCAGAGCAGCAGGTCCTGGTTGGGAGTGAGCCGCACCTCCAGCTGGTAGGTCTCCACCAGCTTTCGCAGCCCCTGCTTGCGCTCGCCTTCGAGGCGGCCACAGAGCAGGGGCAGGCCCACGAACCAGAGATTGGCGCTCTGGCGATGCCAGCCCAGGTAGTCGGCGAGGCGGGGGGTGGGCTCGTTCTGCAGGCCACGGATCGGATAGGGGAAATAGCGCTTGAGCTCCTGCTTGAACCAGGCGATGCCCCGGTCGTGGATCAGGTACTTCATGCGGGCGTGGCGCCGCACCTGGCGATCGCCGTGGTCGCGCTGCAGGGCAGCGATCGCCTGGACGAGATCGAGCACATGCTCGGCAGCCACGTAGCCGAGCGGATCGGCAGTGCGCGCAAAGGTTTCGTCCTTGTTATGGGTGCGGCCCATGCCCCCACCCACGTAGGCGTTGCAGCCCCTGAGGCGCCCACTCGGATCGGTGAACACCACCAGGCCGATGTCCTGGGTGAGCAGATCCACGGAGTTGTCGCCCGGCACCGTGACGGCCACCTTGAACTTGCGCGGCAGGTAGGTGCCGCCGTAGAGGGGCTCGGAGGCATCACCGCTGAACAGGGCTCCTTCGCGCTGGCGCTCGCGTGCCTCACGTACCGGCTTGTCGGGCTTGAAGCGGTAGCTGTGATCCCCTTCCACCCAGAGGTCGAGATAGGAGCCCTCGGCGGCCTCCGGCGACAGCAGATCGGCGATCTGATCCGCCAACCGACGCGCGGCGGGGTAGCCCCCCTTCTCGAAGGGGGCAGCGGGGGCCATCACGTTGCGGTTGATGTCACCGCAGGCCGCCAGCGTGGAACCCAGCGCGCGCACGATCGTGCCGATCACCTCGCGCAGATCGGCCTTGGCGATGCCGTGCATCTGGAAGGCCTGGCGGGTGGTCACCCGCAGCGTGCCGTTGCCGAGGTTGTTGGACAGGTCGTCCATGGCCAGATAGAGCGGCACCGGGATGCGCCCGGCGGGGCTGCGTAGCCGCAGCATCATTTGCCAGTCCTTTTCACGGCCCTTCTGGCGGTTGTCGCGGTTGTCCTGCTGATAACTGCCGTGAAACTTGAGGATCTGGACGGCGCCGTCCGTGAAGAACGGCTTGTCGTTCTCCAGTTCGGTGGCCAGCGGCTCCTTGAGATGGCCGCTGGCCGCCTTGAGCAGCTCGAACTTGGTGGGTGGCAGGTCGCTGGCAGTCGCTGGTTGCCCAGCCGTTGATTGCCCAGTGGCAGCCAACGGTTGCCCTGCTGCAGGCTTGGTGGATCCACCCTCTGAAGGGCCGCCCTCAGCCTCCCGTTCCCCCACGGACTTGCGAACACGGTTGGGGGTCACGGTCACGTTGGTGCTACCAGGTTGTTTGAAGGTAGCGAAGCAGCCGCGTCGTCACTGGCGTTCAATACAGTCGGTGGCTGTTGAGACACTTGCGTGGCCACGTTCCTGCTGGAGATCGGCACCGAGGAACTGCCGGCGGATTTCGCCCGGATGGCCCTCCCTCAATTGGAGCAGCAGGTGCGCCAGGCACTGAGCGCGCACAAGCTGCCGCTGGAGTCGCTGTGGTGCAGCAGCACGCCCCGCCGCCTCGCCGTGTGCGTGAGTGGCCTGCCGGAGCGCCAGGCCGATCAGGAAGAGGAGCGCAAGGGCCCACCGGCGGAGCAGGCCTTCGTGAACGGGGAGCCGGCTCCCGCCGCCATCGGCTTCGCCCGGCGCTGCGGCGTGGCCGCCAGCGAACTTGAAGTCCGCCAGACCCCGAAAGGGCCGTTCGTCTTCGCCCGCCTGCGGCAGCAGGGGCAGCCCACCTTTGAGCTGCTGAGCGGCCTGATTCCCGGCTGGATCGATGCCCTGCAGGGAAGGCGCTTCATGCGCTGGGGCCAGGGAGACAGTCGCTTCAGCCGGCCGGTCCGCTGGCTGGTGGCCCTGCTTGATGAGCGGGTGATTCCCGTGCAGTTGTCGGCTACCGATCCCTGCATCCAGAGCGGCCGCCTCAGCCGCGGCCACCGACTCGTGCAGTCGGAGGTGTCGATCACGGCGGCGCACACCTACAGGCAGGAGCTGGCCGCCGCCGGGGTACAGGTCGACCGCCAGCTGCGCGCCCAGTGGATCCGTCAGCAGCTGGAGGCGGCAGCCATCGCCGCCGGCGCCCGGCCCGATCTGCCGGAGGCGCTCTTCGAGGAGCTGGTCGATCTGGTGGAGAGCCCCTCGCTGATTGAAGGCAGCATCGATGCACACTTCCTTGCCCTGCCCCCCGAGGTGCTGAGCACGGTGATGCGTTCCCACCAGCGCTACGTGCCGCTGGAGCCTATGGGCGCCCAGGCGGATGTTCTGGCGCTCTCGGCCCGGTCCCTACTGCTGCCCAGGTTTCTCTGCATCGGCAACGGCCTGGAGGCGGCGGCCTCAACGGTGCGCCGGGGGAACGAGCGGGTGCTGCGGGCGCGGCTGGCCGATGCCGCCTTCTTCCTGGACGCAGACCGCCGGGTGAGCAGTCAAAGCCGCCTCAGTCAGTTGGAGCGGGTCACGTTTGCTGAAGGACTGGGCAGCCTGAAACAGCGCGCCGAACGAATCTGCTGGCTCACCGACACCCTGCTGGAGGCACTGGCGTTAGCGGACGACGACGCCGAAACCGCCCGCTGCGCCGCCGAACTCTGCAAGCACGATCTGGTCAGCCAGATGGTGGGCGAATTCCCGGAACTGCAGGGGGTGATCGGAGCGAAGTACGTGCTGGAGGAAGGCGAATCGCGCGGCGTGGCCCTGGCTGTGCTTGAGCACTACCTGCCGCGTGGTGCCGGCGATCGCCTGCCCAGCTCCGCTGCCGGAGCGGTGGTGGCGATGGCGGAGCGCCTGGAGCTGCTGCTCAGCATCTACGCCAAAGGGGAGCGGCCGAGCGGGTCTTCCGATCCCTACGGGCTGCGGCGGGCCGCCAACGGGCTGCTGCAGGTGCTCCACGCCCAGGGTTGGCGCCTTGATCTGAACGCTCTGCTGCAGCGCGCCACGGCGCACTGGCAGGCGCTGCTGCCAGGCCTTGGGGTGGATTCCGCCGCCCTGTCACTGGAACTGCAGGAGTTTCTGCGCCAGCGGCTGGTGGCCCAGCTGGAGGAGGAAGGCTTCGATGCTGACCTGGTAAGGGCGGTGGCGGGTGCCACGGTCCAAGGGGAACGCCTGCTGCGCCAACCCATCGACGCCTGGGAGCGGACCCAGGTGTTGGCCGACCTTCGGGCGAGCGGCGCCCTCAAGGAGGTTCAGGCCGTGGTGCAGCGTGCGGCGCGGCTGGCGCAGCACAGCGAGCTCAGCGGCCAGGTGCTACTGGCAGATGGCGTGGTGGAGCCAGCCCGCTTCACTGCCAGCAGCGAAGCGCAACTGCTGGCAGTGGTGCAGGACATTGAGCCGCTGGCCTGCGGCGAGGCCGGCAGCATCGACTACAGCGGTCTCGCCGCAGCCCTCGGCCAGGGTGCGGGAGCGCTTGCGGCCTTCTTCGATGGCGAAACGAGCGTGATGGTGATGTGCGACGACATGGCCGTGCGCACCAACCGGCTGAATCTGCTGGCAGTTCTCACCAATCAGTCAGAGGTCCTCGCCGATTTCAGCGCCCTTGATGGCTGATCGGCGCTGCCTGTCAAGGACAAAGGACCGCAAAGGCTCCCCCTGGATTTGGGAAGAGCCCCAGTGAGGCGCTGAAGTGAGGCGCTGAATGTCAGTTCAGTGACCCATCAGGGCAGGTTCCCGTTCCTCGGCTTCGCTCACGGCGGCCCCTGCAGCTGATGGGGTGGGGGCGATGTCGGCGGCCAGCCCCTCAGCCTGACGGGGGTGCAGGGAACCGGTGGCGGCGAAAAGCTCCATCTCTGCCTGGGTGCGGACAGCGCTCTTCACCGGCTGGTAGCCGGCGGGGGCCAGCGCCTGGCCGCGAAGCACGGAGCCGAGGGTGAGCAGGGTGAGCTTGATCTGCTGCCACGGGTTCATCATCACCACCCGCTTGTAGAGGTAGCTGTCGAAGGTGAGACGCTGCACATCTTTGTCATCGCACATTTCAACGAAGGCCTCGCGGGCAGCGTCGTTGCGATAGAAGATGTTTTGCAGAAGCTCAAGAACTTTGTAGGTGGCACCGTATTTGCGGTCCCACTTCTTGATGTAGACCTTGAGATCTTTTTCGGTGGGAATCGTTGCTCCAGAGCTGCTGGCTGCCACGATCTGTTCGGCGCACATGCGGCCACTCTTGGCGGCGAAATAGATTCCTTCACCGGAACTCTTGGTCACGTAGCCGGCGGCATCGCCCACCAAGGCCATGCGACCCACCACCCGACGCGGGCGGGGATGCTCAGGGATCGGGTGAGCTTCCACCTTGATCACCTCACCATTGAGCAGGCGGGCGGAGGCCCGTTCCCGAATGCCCTTCTGGAGCCCCTTGATCAAGGCCTGGTTGACCTGCATGGTGCCGGTTCCGACGGCCACGTGGTCGAACTTGGGGAAGACCCAGGCGTAGAAGTCCGGGGACACATCGGTGCCCACATACATTTCTGCGAGGTCTTCGTAGTAGGCCATCTCCTCCTTGGGAAGACGGATGCGCTCCTGAAAGGCAATGGCGACGTTGTAGTCGCCGGCATCCATCGCCTTGGCAACGCGGCTGTTGGCCCCATCGGCGCCGACGATCAGATCCACTTCGAGAGTCTTGATCTCACCGGTAGGGCCACCGGAGGAATAATCGGCATACTTGAGGGTATAAGGGCCCTGGCGGTTCTTGCCGGTGTCGATGCTCTGAACCAGCCCGTTGACGAGGTGGGTGCCCAGCTCGGCGGCCCGATTGCGCAGGAAGCCATCAAGCACTTCGCGGCGGCACATGCCGATGTATTCATCGGCGTTGTCCAGATGGATATCCACCTCACGATTGGAGGGCGAGATCATCTTCATGTTGCGCACCTTGCGGTCGATGATCGACTCCGGCAGGTCGAATTCATCAACCATGCAGAGCGGAATCGCACCACCGCAGGGCTTGGCATTATCAAGCTTTCGCTCAAACAACCAGGTTTCGATGCCCGCCTTGGCGAGGACCTCCGCAGCACAGGAACCGCTTGGGCCGCCACCCACCACTGCGACTCGCAACATCTTGAAACCTGCTCCGCTGGAACGATCCTGGGCTGGAAGCTAACACTCCTGTTCCGGCTTTTGAGGCGCCGAAGGGCCTGGCCCCTACGATTGTTTCAAGCTTGTAGCCCCGTCCTTTGCCCCCGCGAATGTCCGCGCGTCATCAGGGCGACGACATCCCGGTGGCCCAGCGCTCGCTGCGCCCCGGACCACCCCGGGGACGATCGCTGCGCGCGGTGCTCGGCACCGTGATGGTGCTGGTGGTGGGTGGTGGCGCGCTGGGTTTTCGCTTCCGCGAGCCGCTGGTCCAGTTGCTCACCCCTCCCCCCGTCCCCGGGATCGATGCACGGCTGGGCAGCGATGGGCGGCTGCTGGGCCACTTCCCCTATGCGGAAGCGCCGACGGACCAGCTCACCAACGTGGCGCCGGGCCTGATGCTGCATACAGAGGCTGCCGTCGAGCTGCTCGCCATGCAGAGGGAAGCGGCCGCCGA
Organism: Cyanobium sp. ULC065; assembly: GCF_977927515.1. The sequence goes on from NZ_OZ376393.1 coordinate 2,528,408, forward strand.
TGGGGTGGATCTGCGCTTGCTGAGCGGTTTCCGCTCAGTGGATCTGCAGCAGCAGATTTTCTTTGGTGTCAAATCGGAGCGTAACCAGAGCGCCGAGGAGCGCGCCCAGGTGAGCGCCCCACCGGGTTTTTCCGAGCACAGCACCGGCTACGCCGTCGATCTCGGCGATGGCGGCCGGCCCGCCGCCAACCTGAGTGTCGACTTCGAGCGCACTCCCGCCTTCCGCTGGCTGCAGGAGAATGCCAACCGCTACCACTTCAAACTCTCGTTTCCGCGCGGCAATGCCCAAGGCGTGACCTACGAGCCATGGCACTGGCGCTTCGAGGGATCAGCGGAGGCGCTGCGGATGTTCGAACCGGCCCGACAGCTGCAGGGATCTGAGCGGAGCGGGCTGGGATAGGGTGAAGGTTCATTGCAACCGGTAGTGGTTGCGTCAGAAAGGATTGAAGGAGAGATCACGCATGAGCGCCGCTTCCCAGAGCGCACCGATTCGCAATATCGCGATCATCGCCCACGTTGACCACGGCAAGACCACGCTCGTGGATGCCCTGCTTCAGCAGTCGGGGATCTTCCGGGACGGCGAGGCTGTGCCCACCTGCGTGATGGACTCGAACGACCTGGAGCGCGAGCGCGGCATCACGATCCTCTCCAAGAACACCGCGGTTGATTACGCCGGCGTACGCATCAACATCGTCGATACCCCCGGACACGCCGATTTCGGCGGCGAGGTGGAGCGGGTGCTCGGCATGGTGGATGGTGCCCTGCTGATCGTGGACGCCAACGAGGGGCCCATGCCCCAGACCCGCTTCGTGCTCAAGAAGGCGCTCGAGCAGGGCCTGCGGCCGATCGTGTTCGTCAACAAGATTGACCGCGCCCGCGTCGACCCGGAACAGGCGGTCGACAAGGTGCTGGATCTGTTCCTCGAGCTCGGCGCCGACGACGACCAGTGCGACTTCACCTACCTGTTCGGCAGCGGCATGGGGGGCTACGCCAAGCCCGACATGGCCACCGAGAGCGAAACGATGAAGCCGCTCTTCGACGCCATCCTGCGCCATGTGCCGCCGCCGGTCGGAGACCCTGAAAAGCCCCTGCAGATGCAGGTCACCACGCTCGACTACTCCGACTTCCTGGGTCGGATCATGATCGGCCGCATCCACAACGGCACCATCAAGGCCGGCCAGAGCGCCGCACTGATCCGCGACGACGGCAGCATCAAGCGCGGCCGGATCAGCAAGCTGCTCGGCTTCCAGGGCCTGCAGCGGGTGGAGATTGAGCAGGCCAGCGCCGGCGATCTGGTGGCCGTGGCGGGCTTCGATGAGGTGAACATCGGCGAAACGATCGCCTGCCCCGATCACCCCGAAGCGCTGCCCTTGATCCGGGTGGATGAACCCACCCTCCAGATGACCTTCGTGGTCAACGATTCTCCCTTTGCTGGCAAGGAAGGCAAGTTCGTCACCAGCCGTCAGCTGCGTGACCGCCTTCAGAAGGAGCTGCTCACCAACGTGGCGCTGCGGGTGGAGGACACCGACTCCCCTGATCGCTTCTCCGTGAGCGGCCGTGGTGAGCTGCACCTGGGCATCCTGATCGAAACCATGCGCCGCGAAGGCTATGAGTTCCAGGTGTCCCAGCCGCAGGTGATTTTCCGCACGATCGACGGCACACCGTGCGAGCCGGTGGAAACCCTGGTGATGGACGTTCCCGAAGATGCGGTGGGCTCCTGCATCGAGAAGCTCGGCACCCGCAAGGGCGAGATGCAGAACATGGAAACCGGCAACGACGGCCGCACCCAGCTGGAATTCGTGGTGCCGGCCCGCGGCCTGATCGGTTTCCGTGGTGAGTTCGTGCGCGCCACCCGCGGCGAAGGAATCATGAGCCACTCCTTCTTTGAATACCGCCCCATGCAGGGGGATTTCGATGCCCGCCGGAACGGCGTACTGGTGGCTTTCGAAGAAGGCACCGCCACCTTCTACGCGCTCAAGGGCGCGGAGGATCGGGGCCAGTTCTTCATCACGCCTGGCACCAAGGTCTACAAGGGCATGATCGTGGGCGAACACAACAGGCCGCCCGATCTTGAGCTGAACGTCTGCAAGGCCAAGCAGGTCACCAACATCCGCTCGGCTGGCGCTGAAGTGCTCGACACGCTTCAATCCCCGATTCAGATGACGCTTGAGCGCGCGCTTGAGTACATCGGGCCGGACGAAATGCTGGAAGTGACCCCGGAATCGATCCGGCTGCGCAAGCTGCCGGTGAAGAAGGCCGCCAAGCGATGAGCCAGGGGATGGCATCCCGCCACCCCGGCCCGGTGCCCCCCGCCGACGACCTGACCGCAGACCCCCGTCTGCAGGTGGCCGTCGGGCTGTTCAACGCGGGTGAGTGGTACGCCTGCCACGACGTGTTCGAGGAGATCTGGCACGAAACCCAGGGGCCCGACCGAGCCGCGCTTCAGGGATTTCTGCAGATCGCCGTGGCCCACCTGCATCTGCAGCGCGGCAACCAGCGTGGAGCCACGCTGCTGCTGGGTGAAGGGTTGGGCCGGCTGGCACCGTTTCCGGCCGACGCCCTCGGCTTCAACCTCACCCTGCTGCGCACCCGGGTGGCTGACCGGCTGCACTGCCTGCAACAGGGGAATGACCCAGGGGCCCTCCCCCTGCCAGTGTTGACGCCAGCTGCCTGACCCACTGATCCCCTGCCGCGAAGCTCGCTCCCTGAGCCGGGTGCGGGACTCCCACGCCCGCCCCCTTCCTGCCCCTGCCGGAACCATGCCTGAGATGCACCGACGCCGTCGCCCCCCCCTCGCTACAACAGGGGCGGCACTGATGCTCGCGCTCTGGAGCCTCCATCCCCCCCTGGCGCGGGCGCTGCCACTGGGGTCGCAGGTGCCCGAGGCCCCCCAGTTGCCGCGGCCGGCGGGCGCCGCACCGGGGGCCCCGATGCCCACCTCGACGTCAGCCCCTGAAGGAACGGTGCTCACGCCGCAGGCACCGATCACGCCCACCGGCCTGGTGACGATCGAATCGGACACGCAGCGCGCTGACAACAGCACCGGCATCGTGACCGCCACCGGCAACGTGAGGATTCTTTACCCCGATCGGCGCCTGGCCGCCACCGCCCGCCAGGCCCAGTACTTCACCCGGGAGGGGCGCATCGTGCTCACCGGCGATGTGGACGTGGTGCAGGAAGGCGGCAACCTGCTGCGCGCCGAACGGGTGGTCTACCTGGTGGACACCGAACGGGTGCTGGCCCAACCCACCGATGGCAAGCAGGTGTTCAGCCAGCTAAGAATCCAGCAGAACGCTCAGCCTGCTGGGCCAGCAGTGCCATGAGCCTCGTGTTGGAAGGGGTGGCCCTGAGCATCGGAGGCCGCCCCCTGGTCAAGGGGGTGACCCTCGCCCTGGAGCCCGGCGAAGTGGTCGGCCTGCTGGGCCCCAACGGCGCCGGCAAGACCACCACCTTCAACCTCGTCACCGGCTTGCTCAAACCGGATCGGGGCCGGGTCGTGCTCGATGGGAAGCGGGTGGAGCGGCTGGCCATGCCGGAGCGTGCCCGTCTGGGCATCGGCTACCTGCCCCAGGAGCCGAGCGTTTTCCGGCAGCTGAGCGTGCGCCAGAACCTGCAGCTCGCCCTGCAACAGAGCGGCGCTCCGGTGGCGGGGCGACGGGAGCGCGTCGAGCAGTTGGTGGAGGAGTTCCACCTGACCAACTTTCAGCACCGCCGTGGCTTCCAGCTGTCCGGAGGCGAGCGGCGCCGCTGTGAAGTGGCGCGCGCCCTGGCGGTCGGCGAAGCTGGCCCGCGCTACCTGCTGCTGGATGAACCCTTCGCCGGCGTCGATCCGCTCGCCGTTGCCGACCTCCAGACCCTGATCGGCACTCTGCGGGATCGCAACATGGGTCTGCTGATCACCGATCACAACGTCCGGGAGACCCTCTCCATCACCGACCGCGCCTACATCCTCACGGAAGGCAGCCTGCTGGCCTCCGGGCCTTCGGCTGAGGTGGCCAGCAACCCGCTTGTGCGCCAGCACTACCTGGGGGAGGGCTTCCAGCTGTGACACTTGCTCACGAACCCGTGATGGCGCTCAAGCGGCTGCTGCGCCCCGTACTGCTGCTCTGGGAGCGCCTGCCGCTGATGGATCGTTGGCTGAGCGGTGAACTGCTCGGCCCGCTGCTGTTCGGCGTGGCGGCCTTCACCACGGTGTCCCTGTCGGTGGGGGTGGTGTTCGAGCTGGTGCGCCGGGTGGCGGAATCAGGCTTGCCGGTGACGGTGGCGATGCAGGTGCTGGGCCTGCGCCTGCCGGGATTCCTGGTGCTGTCGTTTCCGATGGCCACCTTGATGGCCACACTGCTTGCCTACAGCAGGCTGTCGGGCAACAGTGAGCTCACGGCTCTGCGCAGCATCGGCGTGAGCACCAGCCGCATGGTGATGCCGGCCCTGGGCGTGGCGCTGCTGATGAGCCTGCTCACCTTCACGTTCAACGACCTGATCGTGCCCGCCGCCAACCTCCAGGCGGCCGACACACTCAACGAGGCCCTGGGCAGGTCGGTGGCCACGGAAAAGGGCAGCAACATCATTTACTCACGCTTCAGCCTGCGGCCCGCCAAGGATGATTCCGGCGCCGACCGCTACCTCTCCCAGCTCTTCTATGCGCGCAGATTCGAGAAAGGGGAGATGCAGGATGTGACGGTGCTCGATTTCACCCGCGAGAACGGCACCCAGATCCTGCAGGCCAAGCAGGGAATCTGGAACGCGGAGCAGGGCATGTGGGAATTCAAGGACGGCCAGGTGGTGCTGGTAGGAGGGGCTGAGGGCTCCACCACCTCCGCCAGGTTCGACCGCTACCTCTATCCGCTCGATCAGGGGCCGCTGAAACTGGCTGCCCTGCCCAAGGACGCCGCCAGCATGTCCGTGGCCGAAGCCCTGCGCGCCGAGCGGTTGCTCAGAGAGGCCGGCGACCAGAAAGAGGCCCGCCGGATGCGGGTGCGCATTCAGGAGAAATTCGCCTTCCCCACCATCTGTCTGGTGTTCGGTCTGATCGGCAGCAGCCTGGGCGTGCGCCCGGATGCCCGCACCAGCCGCAGCCAGGGGTTCGGCATCAGCGTCCTGCTGATTTTCTCCTACTACCTGATGTCCTTCATCTTCAGTTCGCTGGGGGTGAAGGGCACCCTGGGCCCCTTCCTGGCAGCCTGGATGCCGGTGTTCATCGGTCTGGCGGGTGGCCTTGTGCTGCTCCGACAGGCCAGCCGCTGATCTCCCTGACCGCCAGGCAGACTGACCCAACCGCTTCTGGGAATCGTGCTTTCTGTGACCGATCCGGTTCTGACCCTCGCCCTGATCGCCTTCGGCCTGCTGCTGGTCGCTCTGCCGCTGGCCTTCTGGAGTTTGAGCGGCGGCCGTTCGAGCACGGTGGTGCGCCTGCTGGTGGCCGGGGCCAATCTGAGCCTCACCGCCCAACTCACACTGCGCTGGTGGGAATCGGGACACTTCCCGATCAGCAATCTCTACGAATCGCTCTGCTTCCTGGCCTGGGCCTGCACGCTCACCCAGCTGCTGGTGGAGCGCTCCTGGGCCTCCCCGCTGGTGGCGGCGGCAGCGACACCAATGGGTCTTGGCTGTGTGGCCTTTGCCAGCTTCGCCCTGCCCGACCGCCTGCAGGCAGCCTCCCCACTGGTGCCGGCCCTCCGCTCCAGCTGGTTGGTGATGCATGTGAGCGTGATCATGGTGAGCTACGCCGCCTTGCTGGTGGGTTCACTGCTATCGGTGGCCGTGCTGTTCACCGAGCGGGGCCGCCAGCTGGAGCTGCGCAGCAGTTCGATCGGCAGCGGCGGCTTCCGCCGCGCCCAGCTGGCCGCGGTGCCGGGGGGCGGCGAGGCCAGCAGCAGCAGCGGCCAGGGCCTGGAGCTGAGCAGCGTGGCTATCGGCGTGAGCGAACAGCTCGACAGCCTCAGCTACCGCACGATCACAGTGGGCTTCCTGCTGCTGTCGGTGGGTCTGGTGAGCGGCGCCGTGTGGGCCAATGAGGCCTGGGGCAGCTGGTGGAGCTGGGATCCGAAGGAAACCTGGGCCCTGATCTGCTGGCTCGTCTATGCCGCCTATCTGCACACCCGGCTCAGCCGCGGCTGGCAGGGCAGGCGACCGGCCCTGGTGGCCTCTGCCGGGCTGGTGGTGATCGTCGTCTGCTATATCGGCGTGAATCTGCTGGGCATCGGTCTGCACAGCTACGGCTGGTTCCTCGGTGACTGAGTCACAGCCTTCCCGGCGGCCAAGAACGCTCCCCCCAGCGCTCCTGCTGCCCCTGGTGCTGCTCGGCGGGTTGGTGGTTCGGTTGAAACTGGCCATGGTGCTGCCGCCCGGCTACGACGAGGCCTATTACCTCTTCTACGGCCGCCATCCGGCCCTGAGCTACTTCGACCATCCCGCCGCGGTGGGGCTATGGGCCTGGGTGGGAACCCGGCTCGGGGGTTCAATCCTGGCTCTGCGGCTGCCTTCCCTGCTGAGCTACACCCTGGCACTCGCCCTGCTCAGCGGCGCGACCGAGCGCTGGTTCGGCCGGCGTGCGGCCCTGCTCAGCGCCGTGCTGGGCAGCGTCGCTCCGGTCCTGTTCCTCTGCGGCGGCCTGCTGTTGCTGCCGGACAGCCCCCTGGTGCTGGCCCTCGCGGCCCTGCTCTGGTGGCTGTCACGACACCCCCGGGTGGTGCCCGTTTCACCCCGGGAGGCGATCGTCCTCGGTGTTCTGCTGGGGCTGGTCACCCTGGGCAAGTACCAGGGCCTGCTGTGGTTGCTCTCCCTGCTGGCCTGGTGCCTGGCCAACGGGGAATGCCGGCACCACTTCCGCAGCTTCTGGCCCGGCCTGGCCCTGCTGGTCTGGCTGATGGTGTCGGCGCCGCTTTGGCTCTGGAACCTCAACAACGGCTGGGCCTCCTTCCTGTTCCAGGGTGGCCGGATTGGTGGAGGGGGGGGCTATGACCTGGCGGCCCCGCCCCTGTTTCTCCTATCCCAACTGGTGCTGCTCTTCCCCACGGTCGGGGTGGTGCTGCTGGTGGCGTTGTGGCCCCGATCCCGCCGGGATGGTGCCACCGTTCACCGGCAGCTTCTGCGCTGGCTGGTGGTGCCGCAACTGGTGGTCTTCCTTTTGCTGGCTGGTCGCATGCAGGTGCTCTCCAGCTGGTTGGTGCCGGCCTGGTGGCTGCTGCTGCCGCTGGCAGGAGACTGGCTGGCCGGGCCCCACGATCGGCGGTGGCGGGGCTGGATCGTGGCGGGAGCCTGGGGCACGGCCCTGATCTTGCCAGCGCTGCTGTTCACCCTGGCCCTGCAGGTGCGCTGGGGAGTGCTCGACGCCTGGTTGCCCCCGGGGCTGGACCCCTCGACCCAGCTGATGCCTGCCGACAGCCTGCGTAGGGACCTGCGCCGCAACCCCGTCGTCTGGAAGGCGCTGCAGGAAGCCAGCCTGATCGCCGGCAACCGCTACGACCTGCCGGGCTTTCTGGCTCTGGCGCTGGGTTCGCAGCTGAATGCCGACTACACCACCTTCAACAACGATTCCAGGGGATTCGCCTGGTGGCAACCGCCCACTGGCTACCGGGGTGCCAGTGGGGTGCTGTTCGGCATCGTGGAGCCCGGCAAGCCCCTAGTGCGAGAAGCCTGGCTGCCTCAGCTGGGGAAGGTGGAGCCCCTGGGGACCGTTGAGATTCACCGCGCTGGCCGCCCGGCTTTGCAGTTGGAATTCAGCCGTTTTGGTCCCCTGCCCAGCCCCTGGCCCCGTCGTTACGGTCCCAATTCGGCACCGGAGAAGCTCCCGTAACGGCTTCCACACCGGCCCTCAAGAAGCCTCAGACCAGCACGGTCTCGCTCCGGCGGCTGTGGCGGATGCCGCTGATCGCTTCGCGGTAATCGGGCTGATTGAACACGCCGGAGCCCGAGACGATCGCGTTGGCACCCACCTCGATCACCTGCCAGGCGTTGCCGGCCTTGAGGCCGCCGTCCACCTCGATCCAGGGATCCAGGCCCCGTTCATCGCACATCCGGCGCAGGCGGCGCACTTTTTCCACGGCTGAAGGGATGAAGCTCTGGCCCCCGAAGCCGGGGTTCACGCTCATGATCAGCACCAGGTCACAGAGCTCGAGGCAGTACTCGAGGGTTTCCAGCGGTGTGCCGGGGTTGAGCACCGCACCGGCCTTCTTGCCGAGATCCTTGATCTGGCCGAGGTTGCGGTGGAGGTGAGGGCAGGCTTCCACCTGTACATAGATGTGATCGGCGCCCGCCTTGGCGAAATCGCCCACATAACGCTCGGGCTCCACGATCATCAGGTGCACATCGAGCGGTTTCTGCGTGACGGGGCGCAGCGCTTCGACGATCAGTGGGCCGATGGTGATGTTGGGGACGAAGCGTCCGTCCATCACATCCACGTGGATCCAATCGGCCCCCGCCTCGTCAACGGCCCGCACCTCGTCGCCGAGACGGGCAAAATCTGCAGACAGGATCGACGGGGCGATCACCAGAGGCTTCGTGCTCATGGCTGGGGCCACCGGGGCAAGAGATCCCGAGCATTGTAGGAAGAGGCCAGTACCGGTTCTCCAGCCAACGGGGCGCCCCATGGGGCGCTGATACAGTCGCCTCGGCCAGAGACCGAAACAAACCTGCTGCAGCTGGTCTGCCGGTTCTTGCTTCGGCACCGCCGCTCCCTCCCCCTGCCGGACTTTTGTGGATCGCACCCTCATTCAGGAACTGCTTGAAGTCGTCGAGCAGGCCGCCATCGCCTCTGCGCACCTGACCGGCCTCGGCAAGAAAGACGAAGCCGACGCTGCTGCCGTGGAGGCCATGCGCCTGCGGATGGGCAGCATCGCCATGCAGGGCCGGATCGTGATCGGCGAAGGGGAGCGCGACGAAGCCCCGATGCTCTACATCGGCGAGGAAGTGGGCAGCGGCACCGGTCCCGGCGTGGATTTCGCCGTCGACCCCTGCGAAGGCACCAACCTCTGCGCCAACGCCCAAGACGGCTCGATGGCCGTGCTGGCCGCTTCCGACCGCGGTGGCCTTTTCAATGCGCCCGACTTCTACATGAAGAAGCTGGCGGCACCGCCGGCCGCCAAAGGCAAGGTGGACATCCGCAAGAGCGCCACGGAAAACATCGCCATCCTCAGCGAGTGCCTCGGCCTGCCCGCCAATGAGCTGGTGATCGTGGTGATGGACCGCGCCCGCCACAAGGATCTGATTGCCGAGATCCGCGCCACCGGCGCCCGGGTGAAGCCCATCAGCGACGGTGACGTGCAGGCGGCCATCGCCTGTGGCTTCTCCGGCACCGGCACCCATTGCCTGATGGGCATCGGCGCTGCTCCGGAAGGGGTGATCTCCGCTGCAGCCCTGCGCTGCCTGGGTGGACACTTCCAGGGTCAGCTCGTGTATGACCCCGCCGTCGCCCAGACCTCCGAGTGGGCCGATTACACCAAGGAAGGCAACATCGCTCGCCTCAATGAAATGGGCATCACCGACATCGACAAGGTGTACGAGGCCGAGGAGCTGGCCTCCGGCGAGAACGTGGTCTTCGCAGGCAGCGGTATCACCGATGGCCTGCTGTTCAAGGGCGTCAAGTTCGAGCGCGACTGCACCCGCACCAGCAGCCTGATCATTTCCTCGCTCGATTCCAGCGCCCGCTTCACGGACACCATCCACATCAAGCCCGGCGCTCAAAGCGTCGCGCTGCGCTGAGTCCCACCCCATGCACATCGCCGTCGTCGGGCTCAGCCATCGCACGGCTCCTGTCGAAATCCGGGAGCGCCTCAGCATCCCGGAGCAGACGATGGAGGAATCCCTCCAGATCCTGCGCGGCGATGCCCAAGTGCTTGAGGCCTCCATCCTCAGCACCTGCAACCGGCTTGAGATCTACACGCTGCTGCGCCATCCGGAGCAGGGCATCACGGCCGTGGGCTCCTTCCTGAGCCAGCACTCGGGCCTTGATTTCGGCGAACTCACCCCCCACCTCTTCACGTATCACCATGAAGAGGCGGTGGGTCATCTGCTGCGGGTGGCGGCAGGGCTCGACAGCCTGGTGCTGGGGGAAGGGCAGATCCTCTCCCAGGTGAAGAAGATGGTGCGGCTGGGCCAGGAGCATGGCTCGATCGGCCCGATCCTCAACCGGCTGCTCACCCAGGCGGTGAGCACCGGCAAGCGGGTACGCACCGAAACCAATCTCGGCACTGGCGCCGTGTCGATCAGCTCGGCTGCGGTGGAGCTGGCCCAGCTCAAGGTGGGCCAGAGCCGCGGCGTCGACGACCTCGTGTCGCTCGAGGGCGAGCAGGTGGCGGTGGTGGGAGCGGGGCGCATGTCCCGCTTGCTGCTGCAGCACCTGCAGGCCAAGGGCTGCCGCGCCCTGGTGCTGCTCAATCGCACCGTGTCACGGGCGGAGGCCCTGGCGGCTGATTTTCCCGACTTGCCGGTGCAATGCCGGCCGCTCGAAGACCTGGACCATTGCCTCAGCACCTGCTCGCTGGTGTTCACCAGCACGGCCGCCGATGAGCCGATCATCGACGCCGCCCGGCTGCAGGGGCTCAACCGCCGCTCCTCACTGAAGCTGATCGACATCGGCGTGCCCCGCAACATCAGCTCCGACGTCGCTGCCCTGGGTGGGGTGGAGGCCTTCGATGTGGACGATCTGCAGGAGGTGGTGGCCCGCAATCAGGAGGCCCGCCGTGAGATCGCCGCCGAAGCCGAAGGGCTGCTGCAGGAGGAAGCTCGCCAGTTCCTCGACTGGTGGGACGGCCTGGAAGCCGTGCCCACCCTCAACCGGCTCCGCCAGCAGCTGGAGCTGATCCGCGAACAGGAGCTGCAGAAAGCGCTCAGCCGCATGGGCCCCGACCTTTCAGCGCGGGAGCGCAAGGTGGTGGAAGCCCTCACCAAAGGCATCGTCAACAAGATCCTGCACAGCCCGGTCACCCACCTGCGGGCGCCCCAGCCACGCCAGCAACGCCATCAATCCATGAAAGTGCTCCATGAACTTTTCGCGCTTGATGAGTCCAGCGGTGAGGGCTGAATTCCAGACCACCGACCGGGGGTCACGTGCTCCGGTACGGTGCTCGAATGCTGACAACAGCAGTCCTTGGGGGCAGTGATGAAGCGGGTTCTGGCGATCATCCTCGGCGGCGGAGCGGGCACCCGGCTCTACCCGCTCACAAAGATGCGGGCCAAGCCGGCGGTGCCGCTGGCCGGTAAATACCGGCTCATCGACATCCCGGTGAGCAACTGCATCAACTCCGGGGTCAACAAGATCTACGTGCTGACGCAGTTCAACAGCGCGTCGCTCAACCGCCACCTCACCCAGACCTACAACCTCTCCGCCGGCTTCGGGCAGGGGTTCGTGGAGGTGCTCGCGGCTCAGCAGACCCCTGACAGCCCCAGCTGGTTTGAAGGCACTGCGGACGCCGTGCGCAAATACCAGTGGCTGTTCCACGAATGGGACGTGGACCACTACCTGATTCTCTCCGGCGACCAGCTCTACCGGATGGATTACAGCAGCTTCGTGCGCCACCACATCGACACCGGCTCCGACCTGAGCGTGGCGGCGCTGCCGGTGGATGCAGCCCAGGCCGAGGGCTTCGGCCTGATGCGCACCGATCCCCAGGGGTGGATCCGCGAGTTCAGCGAGAAGCCGAAGGGCGCCGCCCTGGAAGCGATGGCGGTCGACACCTCCCGCCACGGCCTCTCGGCCGACGAGGCCCTCAAGCGCCCCTACCTGGCGTCGATGGGCATCTATGTGTTCAGCCGCGACACCCTGTTCGACCTGCTGGTGAGCAATCCCGAAGCCACCGACTTCGGCAAGGAGATCATCCCCACCTCCCTGGCGCGGGGCGACAAGCTCAGCAGCTTCGTCTTCAACGACTACTGGGAGGACATCGGCACGATCGGGGCGTTCTACGAGGCCAACCTGGCGCTCACCGACCAACCCAGCCCGGCGTTCTCCTTCTACGACGAGAAATTCCCCATCTACACGCGGCCCCGTTACCTGCCCCCCAGCAAGTTGCTCGACACCCAGGTCACGCAGTCGATCATCGGTGAAGGCTCCCTGCTGCAGGCCTGCAGCATCCACCACTGCGTGCTCGGCGTGCGCTCGCGCATCGAGGCCGAAGTGGTGCTTCAGGACACCCTGGTGATGGGCGCCGACTACTTCGAATCGGCGGAAGAGCGGGCCGTGCTGCGCGAGCGAGGCGGCATCCCGCTGGGCGTGGGCAATGGCACCACCGTGCGGCGCTCGATCCTCGACAAGAACGTGCGCATCGGCCGCAACGTCACGATCGTGAACAAGGACCACATCGAGGAAGCCGACCGGCCGGAGCTGGGCTTTTACATCCGCAACGGCATCGTGGTGGTGGAGAAGAACGCCACCATCGCTGACGGCACCGTGATCTGAGCGGTTGCTGACACAGCCGCGCAGGCGGCAGCGTCGGGCGGGCCGCAGGGGCACACTGGCTCAGAAAGGTTTGCAGCCCAACCCACATGAGCAAAGCGCACTTCGGCCTGATCGGCCTGGGCGTGATGGGCGAGAACCTGGTCCTCAACGCTGAGCGCAACGGCTTCTCCAGCGTCGTCTACAACCGCACCTGGGCCAAGACGGAAGAGTTCCTCAACGGCCGCGGCGCCGGCCTTCAGATCATCGGCGCCCACTCCCTTGAGGAGTTCGTGGCCAGCCTGGAGCGGCCCCGCCGCATCCTGATGATGATCAAGGCGGGCCAGCCGATCGACGACACCATCGCCGCCATCTCCCCGTACCTGGAGGATGGCGATCTGCTGATCGACGGCGGCAACTCTCTCTACACCGACACCGAGCGGCGGGTGAAGGAGCTGGAGAGCAAGAGCTTCGGCTACATCGGCATGGGGGTGTCCGGTGGCGCCAAGGGCGCCCTGGAGGGGCCGAGCATGATGCCCGGCGGCACCAAGGCGGCCTACGACGCCATTGAGAGCCTGGTGACCAAGATGGCCGCCCAGGTGGAGGACGGCCCCTGCGTCACCTACATCGGCCCCGGTGGCGCCGGCCATTTCGTCAAGACGGTGCACAACGGCATCGAGTACGGGATCGAGCAGATCCTGGTGGAGGCCTACGACCTGATGAAGCGCGGCGCCGGCCTCGATGGCATCGCCATGGCCGATGTGTTCGACGGCTGGAACCAGCTGGAGGAGCTCTCCTCCTATCTGGTGGAAATCACCGAGGTGTGCCTGCGCACCCGCGATCCTGAGGATGGCGGCGACCTGGTCGAAAAGATCCTCGACGTGGCCGGCCAGAAAGGCACCGGCCTCTGGACCGTGATCAGCGCGCTGGAAATGGGGGTGCCCGTGCCCACCATCTACGCCTCCCTGAACGGGCGGGTGATGAGCTCGATGAAATCCGAGCGGGTGGCCGCTGAATCGGTGCTGCCGGGTCCGGCGCCCCACCCCGTGCAGCTCGGCGAGCCCACCGAAGGCCTGCCGCCGCTGCGCGATGCGGTGATCCTTGCCTGCATCGCCAGCTACGCCCAAGGCATGGCCCTGCTGGTGGAAGCCTCCAAGCTGCACGACTACAACCTCCACCTGTCCGCGATCGCCCAGATCTGGAAGGGGGGCTGCATCATCCGCGCCCGCCTGCTGCAGCGCATCCAGGACGCCTACGACACCAATCCGGGTCTGGCAAACCTGATGGTGGACCCCTGGTTCGCCGAACAGATCAACCGCCGGCTGCCCGGCCTGCGCCAGGTGGTGGCAGATGCCGCCCAGGCCGGCATTCCCGTGCCCTGCCTGAGCAGCACGCTCGATTACATCGACAGCTACCGCACCGCCCGCCTGCCCCAGAACCTGCTGCAGGCCATGCGCGATTGCTTCGGCGCCCACACCTATCAGCGGGTGGACCGCGACGGTGCCTTCCACACCGAGTGGCTCTGATGGAGCACACCCCATCGCCCACCTATCAGCTGAAGGTGGTAGCCGGGGGGCAGGAGCAGCTGGCGGAGTCCGCCGCCACCACGATCGCCTCTGCCATCGACCTGGCGCTGGCGGAGCGGGAGCGGGCCCAGATCGCCCTCGCCGGTGGCACCACCCCGGAGGCCGCCTATCGCCATCTCGGCGCGGCCCACCTGCCCTGGAACCGGGTGGACGTGCTGCTCGGGGATGAGCGCTGGGTGCCGGCCGACGACCCCTCCAGCAATGCGCTGCTGCTGAGCCGCTCCCTGCTGGCCGCCGGCCCGGGCCGGGAGGCCTGCTTTCATCCCGTCCCCACCGATCAGGACACGCCGGAAGCCAGCGCCGCCGCCTTCGCGGCCGTGCTGGCTCGCCTCTGCCCCGGCGATCCGCCGGTGCTGGATGTGGTGCTGCTGGGTCTGGGAGAAGACGGCCACACCGCCTCGCTGTTTCCAGGCACGGCAGCCACCACGGTGGTGGATCGCCCGGTGACGATCAGCGAGGGCAAGGGCTTGCCCCGCGTGACCCTCACCGCACCGGTGCTGAGTGCCGCGCGCCAGGTGGTGTTTCTGGTGAGCGGGGCAGGCAAGCGCCAGGCCCTGCAACGCCTGCTTGATCCGAACGAGCCGGCCGTGCGCACCCCGGCCCGGCTAGTGAAGCCCCTCACTCCGGTGCTGATCCTCGCCGATCCCGCCGCTGCGGCAGGCTTGGAGCCTTGATGGAGCCGGCTGGCATGGTGGCACCGCTGGTGGTGGTGAGCGGCGACGGGTTCAGCGGGTGGCTGGCCCTGAACGACACGATCATGGGAGGACGCAGCAGCGGCGTCTGCCGCATCGGCCCGGAGGGGCTGGTGCTGGAGGCCGATGTGGTGGAGCAGGGCGGTGGCTTCGTGAGTTGCCGCTCGCCGCTGTTCTCCCCGCCCCTGAACCTGGGCGACTACCGCGCCCTGCAGCTGGAGTTGCGTGGCGACGGCCGCCGCTACAAGCTGGCCGTGGCCTGCGCCGATGGCGTCGCCGGGCTCACCGAGCTGATCCCCGGCGGGCTGCGCTGGGTGGCGGAGTTCGACACCAGCGTCAGCGCGCCTGACCAGCCGCCCCAACGGGTGGAGATTCCCTTCGCTCAGCTGCGGGCCTCGGTGCGGGCCCGCCCGCTGAACCTGCCGCTGCGCTTCGATCCCGGCCGGGTCACGCGGCTGCAGGTGCTGCATTCCAAGTTCGGCGACGACGGCCAGCTGAACGCAGGCTTCCGGGCCGGCCCGCTGCAGTTGGCTCTGGTGGCGGTGCGAGCGGTGCCGTGAGCGCCGCCGATGAGCTCAGCCGGCGGATCGCCGCCGCGGCCGATCTCTGCCTCAAACCGCACCGCCATGCGGTGGTGGGAGCCATGGCGAGCGGGGCCTCCGGCTGTCAAGGCTCCGCCAGTGAAAGCTCCGCGGGGCCTGGCGACTGCTGCCTGCGCCTTCAGCCGCGGGGGATCGACGGGGAGCGGCTGCCGCAGCAGGACATCGAGCTGGAGCTCTACCGCAGCGGCAACGACCTCCACATGATGCTCAGCTGGCCGGAGCAACCGGAGCAACCGATGCTCTGGCACGGCCAGCACCCCGTCTGGATGGACGGAGAAACGGGGCTGCGCACCGAGCGGCCGCCGGCCGGCGCCCCGCTGGAAGCCCTGGCCCGGCGTCTGCGCGCCTTGCTCAGCCTCCCCTCCGATGCACACGGTGAGGATCCTGCAGAGGCTGCAGGCCCTGCAGGCGAGCCCCCTGGCAGGCCTAGACCGGATCGGTGACGGCACCCAGACTGCTGCTGCTCACCAGGCGGGCGTACTTGCCCAGCACGCCGGTGCGGTAGCGGGGGGCGGGGGCCACCCAGGCAGCGCGTCGGCGCTCCAGCTCGGCCGCGTCAACGTTCAGCTGAATCAGCAGCTGGTGGGCGTCCACGGTGATGCTATCGCCTTCTTCCACCAGCGCGATGGTGCCGCCCACGGCCGCCTCCGGTGCCACGTGTCCCACGACCATGCCGTAGGAGCCACCACTGAAGCGGCCATCGGTGATCAACGCCACCGATTCGCCCAGCCCCTGGCCCACGATCGCGGCGGTGGGGGAGAGCATCTCGCGCATGCCGGGGCCACCCACGGGACCCTCGTAACGCACCACCACCACATCGCCGGCCCCCACCGATCCTGCCAGGATCGCCTCCAGGGCACTTTCCTCGCTCTCGAACACGCGGGCCGGGCCGGTGATCACGGGGGTCTTGACGCCGCTGATCTTGGCCACCGCCCCCTCTTCCGCCAGGTTGCCCTTGAGGATGGCCAGGTGCCCCTTGGCATAGAGCGGATTGGAGAGGGGCCGGATCACGTCCTGACCGGCCGGGGGCTCGCTGGGCACATCGGCCAGCACCTCACGCAGAGTGCGCCCCTCGATCGTGCCGCAGTCGCCGTGCAGCAGGCCCGCATCGAGCAGCAGCTTCATCACCTGCGGGATGCCGCCGGCCCGGTGCAGATCCACCGTCACGTAGCGGCCGCTGGGCTTGAGGTCACAGATCACCGGCACCCGCTGGCGGATGGTTTCGAAATCGTCGATGCTGAGCGGCACCTCGGCGGTGCGGGCGATCGCCAGCAGGTGCAGCACCGAGTTGGTGGAGCCGCCGACGGCCATGATCACGCTGATCGCGTTTTCGATCGCCTCGCGGGTGATCAGGTCGCGGGGGCGGATGTTCGCCTCGATGGCACGCACCAGCACCTCCGCCGAACGGGCGGCGCTCTCCGCCTTCTCCGGATCTTCCGCCGCCATGGTGGAACTGCCCGGCAGGCTGAGCCCCATCGCTTCGAAGGCCGAGCTCATCGTGTTGGCGGTGAACATGCCGCCGCAGCTGCCGGCACCGGGGCAGGCGTTCTTCTCGATCGCCAGCAGCTCCGCCTCATCGATGCGGCCCCCCGAAAACTGACCCACCGCCTCGAAGGCGCTCACCACGGTGAGATCACAGGGACCAAGCCGGCCGGGCTTGATCGTGCCGCCATAGACGAAGATCGCCGGGATGTTCATGCGGGCCATGGCGAGCATGGCGCCAGGCATGTTCTTGTCGCAGCCGCCGATCGCCAGCAGGCCGTCCATGCTCTGGGCGTTACAGGCGGTTTCGATCGAATCGGCGATCACCTCCCTCGACACGAGCGAATACTTCATCCCCTCGGTGCCCATCGAGATGCCGTCGCTGACGGTGATGGTGCCGAACATCTGGGGCATGGCACCGGCGCTGTGGGCGGACTGCTCAGCGCGCCGGGCCAGGTCGTTCAGGCCGATGTTGCAGGGCGTGATCGTGCTGTAGCCGTTGGCGATGCCGATGATCGGCTTGTCGAAGTCGCCGTCGCCGAAGCCCACCGCCCGCAACATGGCGCGGTTGGGGGAACGCTGGACACCTGCGGTGATGGCGGCGGAGCGGAGCATGGAAGGCAGGGGAACACCGGAGATCAACCTACCGATCCGCAGGAAAAGCCTCCGCGTCAGGAGTGTCCGCAGAACACAGCGTGCGGCGGGAGGGGTTCCAAGCCGGAGGAGCCGTGAGGCGGGCCTTTGGCTGGCGCCTGGGCTGAAGGCTGTTGGGCCAGCGGGCGGATCAGTTGTCCGGGGTTAGGCACTCCAGCTGGCGCCGCACATCCTCGATGGCCTGGTTGAGCTCCTGAACCTTGTGCTGCAGCTCCTTTTCGAGCAGCGGGCGACGGATGTAGCCCTCTCCCTCGCTGGGGCCATCCTGAAAGCGCGAGAGGGTGAGGCGACGGCGCTGGCGCTCGGCCAGCCGGCGGCGCTCAGCGGCGTCGAGCAGCCACCAGGCCAGCCCGGCCGCTCCCACCACGGCCCCGGCGATAGCGCTGGCCAGGATGGTGCTGCCGCCGCGCGTTGACCCGTCGTGTCCTGCCATCAGGTGGCTCCGATCCAAAAGCCCAGTGACACAGCCTAGGAGGCGTGCATCAAGGCATCCGCCACGCGCAGGGCATTGGCGATCACCGTGAGGCCGGGCGACACCGATGGACAGCTGGGGAAGACGCTGGCATCGGCGATCCAGAGGTTGGCCACTTCATGGCTGCGCCCCGCCAGATCCACCACGGAGCTGGCCGGATCACTGCCCATGCGGCAGGTACCGCAGGCATAGCCCATCACCGCCAGCGGTGCTTCGCCGCGGGGATGCACCGGCGAGGGACGCACCACCTGGGTGAGAGGGTCCTTTTCGGTGCGCCGCAGGGTGTCGATCCAGCGGTAGACGAGCCGGTCGTGGGCTTCGAGATTGTTGGGCAGGTAGTGGATGCGGATGCGGTCACGCCGCAGGGTGATCGCATTGTCCGGATCGGGCAGCACCGCAGTCATCGCCCACCAGCACACCGAGCGGGCCGCCAGCTGCCGCAACGCCGCGTTGGGGAGCAGCCGGGTCACCAGCGAAAGCACCGGCGGGGATTCGGCGAACAGGGCGTCCTGCAGCACGCCGCCGCCGCTCTCGATGTGGCCGAGCGGGAAGCTCACGTTCTTGTCACCCCAGTAGTAGTCGTTGACGCCGAGGCTGCGGGAGTAAGCGCCGGAGTTGGCCCGGGCCGCCAGCTGCAGGATCGCCGTGAGCTGGGGCCGCATCAGGTTGCGGCCCACCTGGCCGGAGCCGTTGGCCAGGCCGGCGGGATGGGGATCTGAGACAGAGCGCAGCAGAATCACCGCCGTGTTCACTGCGCCAGCGGCCAGCACCACCTGATCACCACGAAAGAGCCAGTTCTGGCCGTCGATCTCCGCCTCCACTCCGCGCACCTCCGTGCCGCCGGGATTCACATGCAGGCGGTTGACCCTGGCGTTGGTGCGCAGGCAGGTGCCGGCGCCCGCAAGCGCCGGGGTGACGCCGAACAGCTCCGCATCGCCGCTGGGGTCTGCCGGATCCTCCGACCAGCTGAGCGGCAGGTCGTAGGGATGGCACGACTGGCGACGGAGGCCTTCACGCAGCTCCTCCAGCAAGGGATCAAGCGGCCGCGGCGACCGGGCGTAGGCGGCGAAACGGCTGGGCTCGGTGGGATCCACCCCCTGGCGGCCATGCACGCGGTAGAGGGCTTCCGCCCGGTCGTACCAGGGGGCGAAGTGGTTGTAGGGGAGACCCCAGGAGGGTGCGGTGGCTTCCTGATAGCGCAACGGGCCGAACTCCTGCTCCCGCATCCGCTCCAGCACCGCCCCCCAGATCTTGGTGTTGCCGCCGAGGGCATACACCGCCTGGGGGGAGAAGGGATCGCCATCGGTGCCGAACCACTGCTCGCCAGGGTGGTAGCGGTCTTTGCGGAACAGGTCCACATCCGCGACGTTCTGGTCTTCTCGGGGCAAGGCGGCGCCCCGCTCCAGCAGCAGCACCGAGCGGCCCTTCGCCGCCAGATCGCTGACCAGGGTGGCGCCTCCGGCGCCGCTGCCGACGACGATGACGTCGTAGTGGGTGTCATCAATGATCATGCTTGCCAGACGTAGAGAAGCAGAAAGAGCAGCACCCAGATCACATCCACGAAGTGCCAGAACAGGGAAACAGCGATGACACCCTGTTCACCGTTGTCGTAGTTGCCTGGATAGAACGAGCGCCCCAGCATCAGGCCCATCAGCAGGATGCCGGTGGCCACATGCAGGCCGTGAAAGCCGGTGAGCAGATAAAACAGACCGCCGAAGGTGCCGCTGGTGAAGCCGAACGAAAGGCCGCTCCATTCACTCGCCTGGCCATAAAGAAAGACGGAGCCCATCGCCATCGTGAGCAGCAGGAAGGCGCGGAAGGCCCACAGGCGTTTCTGGCCGAGGAAGTGCTCTGCCACGGCGATCGTGCCGCTGCTCGACACAAGCACCACTGTGAACTGCAGCGGGGTGCGCCACTCCAAACCCTCCACCCCCGGCGGCAACCAGCTGGTGGCGGTGGATTTCAGCAGCGCATAGGCGGCGAAGAACGCCAGAAAAATGACGCTCTCGGAGCAGAGAAAAATGATGAAGCCGGTGAGTGTGTAGCTGGGGTGGCTGGCGTGGCCTTCGCCATGGGCCGGGCCGGGGCCGGCGGGCGCCGCTGAGGGAAGGGTGGTCATGGTTCAGGCCTCCTGAAGGGCGCGTTCATAGGCCTCCTGGTGCTCCACCAGGGGTTTGCCCGTGCCGTAGCCGTAGGGGCCGCTGATCACGGTGGGAACGTTGTCTTCAAAGTTCTCGGCCGGAGGAGGGGAGGGGAGCAGCCACTCCAGGCCGATGGCTTTCCAGGGATTGGCCGGCGCCTTGGGCCCCCACACCCAGGAGCTCACCAGGTTGAGCAGGAAGGGAATGATCGACACCCCCAGCAGAAAGCCGCCGAGGCTGGCGATCACGTTCCAGAAGGCGAATTCCGGGTCGTACGACGATACGCGCCGGGGCATGCCCATCAACCCGAGCGGATGCATCGGGAAGAAGTTGAGATTGGTGCCTACAAAGGTGAGCAAAAAATGGAGCTTGCCCAGCCCTTCGAAATACATATGGCCAGTGAATTTAGGGAACCAGTGATAGATCGCCGCATACACCCCCATGGTGGCAGCCCCGTAGATCACGTAGTGAAAGTGGCCCACCACGAAGTAGGTGTTGTTGACGTGGATGTCAACCGGCACCGTGGCCAGCATGATGCCGGTCACACCGGCGAACACGAAGTTGAACAGGCCACCGAGGGAAAACAGCATCGGTGTGTTCAGCTGGATCTTGCCCCCCCACAGGGTGCCCAGCCAGGCGAACACCTTGATGCCGGTGGGTACCGCGATCAGCATCGTGGACACCATGAACAGATCCCGCATCCACTGGGGCACCCCGCTGGGGAACATGTGGTGCACCCACACCACCAGGCTGAGGCCCACGATCACCAGCGAAGCCATCGCCACGAACACGTAGCCGAACAGGGGCTTGCGGGCGTGCACGGGAAACAGTTCGGAGAAGATGCCGAACACCGGCAGGATGATCACATACACCGCCGGGTGGGAATAGAACCAGAAGAAGTGCTGATAGAGCACAGGGTCGCCGCCCCCTTCCGGGCGATAGAAGGACGTGCCCAACACCAGATCGAACAGCAGCATCACAGCGCCGCCGGTGAGAGCGGGCAGGCCGATCAGCTGAATCGTCTGGGCGGAGAGGGCGGTCCAGCAGAAGATCGGCATCCGGAAGAACGTCATGCCGGGAGCGCGCATGCGCAGGATCGTGGTCACGAAGTTCACCGCTCCCATGATCGACGACACGCCGGAAAGGGCCACCGCCGTGATCCACAGCGCTTCGCCATTGATCAGATGGCCCAGGGGGTTCTGCAGGCTCACCGGTGGATACGACCACCAGCCGGAGGCCGCCGGACCGCCGGGCACCAGGAAGCTGGCCATCAGGATCACGCCGAACACTGGCACAAGCCAGAAGGCGGCGGCATTGAGGCGCGGAAAGGCCATGTCAGGGGCGCCGATCATGCAGGGGATCAACAGGTTGTTGAGGCCGTTGAGAACCGGAAACATGAACAGAAACAGCATGATCGTGCCGTGCATCGTGTAGAGCGCGTTGTACACGGTGCGATCCACCAGATCCGCCTCAGGCGTGATCAGCTCGCCACGCATGATCATCGCCAGCAGCCCTCCCACCAACAGGAAGAACAGCGAGGTCACGATGTATTGGATGCCGATCACCTTGGCATCGGTGTTGAAGCTGAAAAAGCGCTTCCAGTTGTTCGGTGCCCCCGGCACTGGGTGGGCGGCCTTGAGGATGCCGGGATCAAGAGAGGTGAGGGTCATGGGGGTCAACCTGCGTGGGGAAGGGTGTTCGAGCCGGGCACGTTGACCATTGGGGGGGGAGCCGGGGGCACGGTGGGATAGCCGGAGGCGCGCAGCCGGGATTGCTGCTGGGCGTATTCCCGGGAGGCATCGCTGATGCCGGGCCGCAGGGGCTGGGCCGCCGCCCGGGTGAGCCAGTCCTGGTAGGCCTCCTCGCTCTGCACCACCACATCCACCTGGTTGGCGGCGAACCAGGTGCCGCTGTATTCGGAATCGCGCAGGCGGTAGCGACCCTCGCGGGTGGGGGTGATGAAGAAGGCGATCGAGCGGCCGGGGATCACCTGCTGCTTGAGGCGGAAGGCGGGCACGTAGAAGCCGTGGATCACATCGGCGCTCTCCAGCTGCAGGCTCACGCGACGACCCACCGGCAGGTGCAGCTCGGTGCTCGACGCAGCCGCATCCGGGTAGCGGAACTCCCACGACCACTGACGGGCGATCACCTGGATCTCGGCGGTGGGGGCGCCGGCCATCGCCTCGGCGGTGTCGCCGTGGCTGTGGTCCATGGGGCCGATGGCGCCGATCTCACGGTTGACGCCGATGGTCGTCCAGGCGATCGCCATCACCAGCACCAGGGGAATCGCCGTCCAGATGATCTCCAGCACGGTGTTGCCCTCCACCGGAGCGGCATCGTCCATGTCGTATTTCTCGGCCCGGTTGAACAGCAGCACGTACGCCATCACCGACACCACACCGGCGAACACGAAGCAGGCGATCGCGGTTTCGAGGCTGAAGAGGTCGTCGACCAGTGGGGCGGCGCTGGAGGCCTGCACTGGCAGCCAGCGGTAGGCCTGCTGCCCCAGCCAGTGCGACAGCAGCACCAGCAGCCCCACCCAGAGGCTGACGGCGGCCACCGCGGCCCGATTGACAGAGGCGGGCGGTGAGCTGGTCATGGCAGAGCCTCACGGAGATCGGCGCCGGCGGCCAGCAACTGGTTGGCGGTGACGTGCACGCCGAATTCGACAGCCAGCTGGGCGCCGATGGTGCCGTGCACCCCCAGCAGGGCGAACATCACGATGCCGAGGGCCAGGTAGCTCCACTGCACCTGCCGCCCCATCTCGCGGCGCCAGGCATAGCGCTGAAAGCCCCGCCACACGGTCATCAGCACGATCACCAGCAGCAGCAGCAGACCACCGGCGCCGTGCCAGAGCATGCTGCCGGTGCTGCTGAGGCCGAAGCTGCTGGTGATGCCGGGCAGAGGCACGGCCAGCTGCATCTCGAAAAAGCCGGCGGTGACGGTGAAGAAGCTCACCACGCTGCAGGCCAGCAGGTTGTACCAGCCCACATCGTGCAGGGCGGAGCGGGTCACCGGCAGCGCCAGAAAGCGGAACACACGCCGCTCCAGCGGGAACAGGGCCCCGGCGATATCAAAGGCGATGGCGATGATGAACAGGCCGATGGTGAGATGCACCAGGTTCGGGTGAATCGGCAGGCTGTAGGGGAGGCCATTCGGACCCAGGGCCATCACACCAATCCCTCGCGCATCGCTTCCACCACCTTGACGGTGTGAAGGCCGTAGATCCAGACCAGCTCGCTACCCAGCAGCACCTGCACCACCACCAGCACGCTCAGCACCGAGCCGGCGCCGAGGAAGGCCAGCGGCAGGCGGCGCGGATCCTTGCTGCGGATCACGTAACGCCAGGCCGTGAGCACCGAAAGGATGCCGGCCAGCGCCCAGCCGATCGTGCTGTGCAGGTTGAGGATCTCGCGCGATTCGCCATAGGGGTTGGCCAGGCCCGCTTCCACCTGGCCGAAGATGATCGCCACGAAGATCGCCGCGGTGGCGAACAGCAGGTTCCAGAAGCTCACCTCATAGAGCTCAGGCTTGCCGGCCAGGCGGCCGATCACGTCGAACAGGAACGCGATCAGGGCCATGGCAATCACGAAGTGGACGACGATCGGATGGATCGTGTCCATCCAGGGAAGGTTGCGATCGTTGAGCTGGGGCAACAGCTCGAGCATGGCCGCAGAGGGGAATGGCTGGTTCCACCTTGAAGCTTGGCTTCGGGCGGGTGCGTCATTATCAAGAAATAAAGCTAGTGCGTTTGTGCAACCCGACACATCGGAGCGTGCGGGTCATCCAGGGGGAGAAGGCCAGTCCCGGTTCTGCCTTTAGCGTTGGCTTTCGCGAGACCGTGCCCGATGTCGATTCCTGCGTCCAAGCCGTTGCGCTGGCTGGCTGCCGCCCTGGTCTTCGCTGCTGCCGGCCTGTCGATCGCCCTGCCGTTCGTGTCCGCCACGCTGCTGACGATCGTGCTGGGCGGGGTGGCGGTGGCAGGCGGGATCTCCCAGCTGCTGCGTCTCACCGGCGGCGGCGACCTCAGCACCAAGCTGTTTCGCGGCCTCAGCGGGCTGCTGTATGTGGGCGGTGGCCTCTGGATTCTGGTGTTTCCGGTGAGCAGTGAGGTGAGCCTCACCCTGTTCGTCGGCCTGCTCATGGCCTTCGAAGGGGTGATGGAACTGGCCGCCGGCGCCGCTGCCGATGGCCAGGCCCGGGGCCTGGTGATCGCCGACGGTCTGGTGACCGCGATCCTGGGCGGTCTACTGATCGCGGAATGGCCCAGCGACAGTCTCTGGGTGATCGGCACCCTGTTCGGCGTGGCGCTGGCCTTCTCCGGCGTCAACCTGCTCACCGCGCCTGATCCCGGCGCCGTCAGCGGGAACGGTTGACGAACCAGGCAGCCACCAGAAACGCCGCCATCACCAGGGACAGCTCGATCAGCCCGCCACTCCAGAGCCAGTCGCGGAAGGTGAACACCGCGGGAGCAAGCGGAACCGGAAGCAACGGAGCCATGGGGGTTCACCGGCTTCAGCCGGTCAGTGGCGGTCGGGCCTGATTGTGAGGCTTCGGCGCCCGTCCTGCCGTGGCGCAGGGCGCGGGCTCACTCCCCGGCGGCGAGGGCGTCGGGGCGGCGCGGATCGGCGACCCCCAGGCTGCCTCCGCCCGGCAGGGCCTCCACCGACTGGGCCGAACCCATCGCCCGGGCTGGCCGGAGCCGGTGGCCCATCGCCTCCAGCAGGGCGAGCGTGTCGGGACTAAAGCCCTGCTCGATCGCCACTTCATCCGGCCAGAGCTGGCTGTGAAAGCGGGGTGCACTCACGGCCGTGGCCAGGTTGAGGCCGTGTTCCAGCCGGTTGAGCAGCACCTGCAGCACGGTGGTGATGATGCGGCTCCCGCCCGGGCTGCCGGTGGCCAGCAGCGGGCCGCCGCTGCGATCAAGCACCAGGGTGGGGCTCATCGAACTGAGCGGCTGCTTGCCCGGAGCGATGGCGTTGGCTTCCCCCTGCACCAACCCGTAGGCATTCGGCACACCCGGCTTGGCGGTGAAATCGTCCATCTCGTTGTTGAGCAGGAAGCCGGCAGCCGGCACGCTCACACCGTTGCCGTAGGCGAAGTTGAGCGTGGTGGTGGTGGCCACCATCAGGCCGTCGCGGTCGATCATTGAGAGGTGGGTGGTGTTGGGGCCCTCCGGCCGGCCCGGCGGTGGCGGCGCCAGTTCGGCGGCGGGCGTGTGGCGGTCGGTGCGGAGGCGGCGGCGCTGGGCGGCCGCATAGGCGGGGCTGAGCAGACGCTGCAGCGGCATCGTCACGAAGCGAGGGTCGCCCAGATAGGTGTTCCGATCCCGGTAGGCCAGGTTCATGGCCTCGGTCATCACGTGGATCGTGGCGGCGCTGTTCAGCCCCATGGCCGCCAGCGGGAACCCCTCCAGCATCCCGAGCAGCTGAATCAGCGTGACCCCGCCGGAGCTGGGCGGCGGCATGGTGATCACCGGTTGCCCCCGCCAACTGCCGATCAATGGCGGCAGCGCCTGGGCGCGGTAGGCGGCCAGGTCGGCAAGGGTGATCAGCCCGCCCTGGCGGCCCATCAGCGCGGCCAGGCTCTCGGCCACCGGCCCCTGGTAGAAGCCCGCCTCGCCGCGCCGGGCGATGCCGGTGAGCGTGGCGGCCAGCTGGGGCTGACGCCAGAGCTCGCCGGGGCGATAGGGCTGCCCGTCCGGGCGGAAGAACAGCGCCGCGGAGGTGGGATCGGCGCGCAGCAGGGGGGCGGCGCTCTCCAGGGAACGGGACAGATCCCGACTCACGGGGAACCCCTCTGCCGCCAGGCGGATCGCCGGCGCCATCACCCGCGCCAGCGGCCAGCGGCCGTAGCGGCGCTGGACCAGCAGCAGGCCCGCCACCGTGCCGGGCACGCCCGTGCTCTGCAGGCTGCGGGTGGCCCGTTGGCGATCCACCTGGCCGCTGGCATCGAGGAAGAGGTCGGCCCGGGCGGCGGCGGGTGCGGTTTCGCGGAAGTTGATCGTGACCGCCCGGCCTCGGCCCACCCGCCGCTCTCCCTCCAGCAGCGGCGTGCCCGCCCTGGCCGGTTCCGGGCGCCAGAGCACGAGGAAGCCACCACCGCCGAGGTTGCCGGCCTGGGGCAGGGTCACCGCCAGGGCGAAGGATGCCGCCACCGCCGCATCCACCGCGTTGCCGCCGGCCCGCAGCACATCCCGGCCCACGCGGCTGGCGTGCGCCTCCTGGGTAGCCACCATGCCCCCTGCCGACACGACGGGGTGAAAGCGCTGGCCGGCCTCCTGCAAGACATTGGCGGGCACCGCCGCTGCCGCCGCACCAACCGGCAACCCCTGGGCCCGCCCCGACAACTGCAACTGAAAGGGCAGTGCTAACGGCAGCGTCAGCGGCCAGAACGGCACCAGCAACGGCGCGCCGGCCGCCAGCCCCACCAGCAGCCGCAACAGCCGCTGCTCAGCTCTCGCCATAGCCGCCGCCCCCTGGGGTGCAGATCTCCAGCAGGTCACCCTCCTGCACCTGCAACTGCGCGGCCCCCTCCAGCAGCAAGGCAGGCTGGCCCGCCCGCTCCAGGCTGTTGCGACCGAGCGCGCCCGGTCCGCCGCCGGCCAGGCCAAAGGGGGGCACCCGTCGCGATCCCGTCAGCAGCGACACCGTCATCGGTTGCAGAAAGCGAAGGCGCCGCTCCACCCCCTCCCCGCCGCGCCAGCGGCCCGTCCCGCCGCTGCCCTGCCGCACGCGAAAGCTCTCCAGCTGCACCGGAAAGCGCTGCTCCAGCACTTCTGGATCGGTGAGGCGGGAGTTGGTCATGTGGCTCTGCACCGCATCGGCACCCGCGAATCCCAGGCCGGCGCCGCTGCCACCGCAGATCGTTTCGTAGTACTGGCAAGCGGCATCGCCGAAGGTGAGATTGTTCATCGTGCCCTGCGCCGCCGCCATCACCCCGAGGGCCCCGAACAGGGCATTGGCCACCGCCTGGGACGTTTCCACGTTGCCCGCCACCACCGCCGCCGGCGGCATTGGCCGCAGCAGGCAGCCCTCGGGTACCACCAGCTGCAGCGGCCGGAAACAGCCGGCATTGAGAGGGATCGGCTCCGCCACCAGGCAGCGAAACACGTAGAGCACCACGGCCTTGGTGATGGCCAGGGGGGCGTTGAGATTGCCGGGTTGCTGGGGGGAGGTGCCGCTGAAGTCGATGCAGGCCGTGCGGGCACTGCCATCGATCGTCACCGCCACGGCGATGCGGGCGCCGCCGTCGAGCTCCACACTCCATTGGCCACCCTTCAGCGTGCCGATCACGCGCCGCACGGCCGCCGCGGCGTTGTCCTGAACATGGGCCATGTAGGCCGTGACATGCTCCACCCCCTCGCGGCGGCAGAGGCGCTCCAACTCCGCAGCCCCGAGCTGGTTGGCCGCGATCTGCGCCTGCAGGTCGGCGAGAAACTGGTCGGGATTGCGCACCGGCCAAGGACCGGCCTGCAGGCGCTGCTGCCAGGCCGTCGCATCGAACACCCCCTCACGCAGCAACGGCACGTTGGTGAGCAGCAGGCCTTCCTCGTCGATCAAGCGGCTGTGGGGCGGCATGGAGCCGGGGGTGAGGCCGCCCACATCGGCGTGGTGGCCGCGGCAGGCCACGAAGAAGCAGGGCCGATCAGCACCGGCGAACACCGGGCTGATCACGGTGATGTCGGGCAGATGGGTGCCGCCGTTGTAAGGATCGTTGGTGGCGATCACATCGCCGGGGCGCAGCGGTGGCCGTTCCCCGCGCCCCACCATCTCCAGAAGGCTGGCAAGGCTTTCACCCATGGAGCCGAGGTGCACCGGGATGTGGGGCGCATTGGCCACCAGGGCGCCATCGGCATCGAAGAGCGCACAGGAAAAATCCAGCCGCTCGCGGATGTTCACGGAGCGGGCGCTTTGGCGCAGCCGTTCCCCCATCTGCTCGGCGATCGCGGCGAAGCGGTGATGGAACAGCTCCAGACGCACCGGGTCGACGGCGGCTGCAGCCGCGGAAGCGGCGCTACTCACAGGGGTGACATCCACAGCAGCGCCTGAGGTGGCTGTTGTGATGGTGCAGGTGGTGGCAGCTGGGGCAACAGCCGCGGGCTCGCCACAAGCGGTGCGCTGGAGCAGCAACTCGCCTTGCGGCAGCACCTCGGCCCGCCAACCCGCCGCCAGCACAAGGGTGCCGATCGACTCCAGCACCAGAGCCGGTCCCTGCAGCGTCTGGCCGACCGCCAGCCACTCCCGGCGCACCAGCGACGCACTGTGCCAGCAGCCCCCGGCATACAACGACACCGTGGGGGCAGTGGGGGGCGTGGCTCCATCCGTCAACAGCAATGGCACAGCACCGGCCGCAGCTGCTGGCCAGACCAGTTCCACCTCCAGCCGCTCCACCACGAGAGCTGGGGCGGCCCCGTGCTGTGCCTCCTGCGCGTGGCCGAAGTGGCGGCGATGGCTGGCGTCGAAGGCAGCCTCCATCCCCTCGATCTCCCCGAGAGGCACGATCAGGCTCACCTCGCTCGCGGGGTAACGCAAGGCCACCCGCACCTCCCGCCGCAGGGTTGAGGCCGGGCCAGGAGCATTGCCATCACCAGTGCCTTCGCCTTCGCCTTCGCCGGCGGCATCTGCACCGGCACCGGCAGTCCAGCGACCATCGGCCACAGCGCCGAGGGCCCGCGCGCCGGCGGCGGTGAGCGCCTCAGCCCAGGCCATCAGGCGCGGCAGCAGCGACGCCGTGAGCAGCTCGCGCACCACCTGCTCGCGCAGCAGCCGTTGATCGGCCTGACCCAGGCCGTAGGCGGAGAGCACACCGGCCAGGGGGTGCAGAAGGATGGTGTCGATCTCCAGGGCTTCGGCGAGCGCGCAGGCGTGCTGGCCACCGGCCCCGCCGAAGCACACCAGCGTGGCGCCGCGGATGTCGTGGCCCTGCTGAATCGAGATGCGTCGGATCGCCGCGGCCATATGGTCGATGGCAATGGCCACGGCACCTTCCGCCAGGGCTTCCGGCTGTTGGGGCTGCCCCATGGCGGTGCCGATGCGGGCGGCCAGGCCCTCGAAGCCAGCGCGAACGGGCTCCAGATCGAGCGGCTGGTCGCCGGTGGCACCGAACAGGGCCGGGTAGCCATCGGGTTGCAGCCGGCCCAGCAGCAGGTTGGCATCGGTGATGGTGAGCGGGCCGCCGCGGCCGTAGCAGGCCGGACCCGGCTGGGCACCGGCGGACGCGGGGCCCACCTGCAGCCGCTCGCCGTCAAAATGGAGCACGGAACCACCACCGGCGGCCACGGTGTGGATCGGCAGCATCGCCGCCTCCAGTTGCAACCCGGCGATCACGGCCTGTTCGCTGCGTTCCCAGCGCTCGGCGACCGCGTCGTGCTCCGAGCCGGTGGGGGAAGGTTCGCTTGCCACCACATGGAAGACATCCGTGGAGGTGCCGCCCATGTCGAAGCCCACGATCGCCCTGGCATCGATGGGCCCGGCGCGAGCTGCTGCCGCCGCCTTCAGCGCGCCCACCATGCCACCCGCCGGCCCGGAGAGGATCGTGTCCTTGGCGCGGATCAGCTCGGGAGCCAGCAAGCCGCCGCTCGACTGCATCACCTGCAGCGGCGTGCCGGCACCGAGGGCACGCCGCAACCCCGCCAGATAGGCCTGCAGCGCCGGCCCTACATAGGCCTCCACCACAGCGGTCTGGGCACGGCTGACCAGGCGCGGCCGCGGAGCCACCGCGTGGGACAGTGCCACCTGCTCGAACCCGAAGCGCTCCAGCCAGGCACCCAGCTGCTGTTCATGGCGGGGATGGCGGGCGGCATGCAGCAGGGCCACGGCGCAACTGCGCAGGCCATCGGCGCGCGCCTGGGTCAGGGACCGGGACAGGGCGTCATCCAGCACCAGCGGCTCAAGCTCGCGGCCATCGGCCGCCAGGCGGCCCGGCACCTCCAGCACCCGGGTGTGCAGCGGCTCAGGCCGGCGGATCTCGAGCGCAAACAGATCCGGGCGATGCTGATCGCCGATGCGCAGCGCGTCGCCGAAACCGCGGCTGAGCAGCAGCAGGGTGGGAGCACCGCGCCGCTCCAGCAGGGCGTTGGTGGCCACCGTGGTGCCCACCCGCACGTCGGCAATCAGGCCGGCGGGGATCGGTTGATCCGGCGCCACCTCCAGCAGCGCGCGGATGGCGACCACGGCAGGATCTGGGCCGGCGCCGGCGGCGCTCTGCGCCGGGTGCGAGGGCAGCTTGCGCACGCTGCAGACGCCGGTGGGGCTGAGCGCCACCAGGTCGGTGAAGGTGCCGCCGCGGTCGATCCAGAAGTGCCAGCCGGAAGGGCCGCTGCGGGGGTTGCCGCTCACCGGCGGCCGCTCCTGTTGCACCGCCCGCTCAGCGGTAATTCTCGAACTGCAGCGGCAGCTCGAGATCTTCAGCGCGCAGCAGCTGGATCACCTGCTGCAGATCGTCCTTGTTCTTGCCCGTAACCCGCAGGCTCTCGCCCTGAATCGCCACGGTGACCTTCTTGACCTGATCGCGCACCGTTTTGCTGAGCCGCTTGGCCAGCTCCTGGCTGAGGCCTTTGCGCAGCTTCACCACCTGCTGCACGCGGTTGCCGCCCACCGGCTCCGCCGGCTGGAAATCGAAGATCTTGAGCGAGAGCTCACGCTTGACGGCTTTCTGGCGCAGCACATCGGCCACGGCTTCCAGGGTCATGTCGCTGGCGGTGGTGATCGTGAGGCTGTTCTCCTCCAGATCGATCTCGGTCTTGGAGTCCTTGAGGTCGTAGCGCTGACCCACCTCACGGCGCACCTGGTCCAGCGCATTCACCAGCTCCTGCCGATCGAAATCCGACACCACGTCGAAAGAAAAGGTGTCGGCCATGGGCAGGTGCTCGGAGCTGAAGACCTGACTTTAGGAAAGTGCTTCCGGGCGTCCCATGGCCAGGGTGAGGATGGACCGGGGAGGAGGGCTGCGCCCTCCCCGAACCCCCTGAGCTGATGGTGATGTCTACGTCCCGGCGCCGCGTGCTGGATTCCATCGGGGGGGTGGCCCTGGGCTCCACCCTGTCGTTGTTCCTCCAGACCGGACGCTCCCGGGCTGCAACGGCCCCTGCCCCACCGCGCAGCCTTGACGCTCTGAATCAGACCATTCGTTCCTCCTTCAGCGCCCTGAGAGGAGAAAAGGCGTTCCTGATGCGTTCGCCGGCATCGGGAGCCTCGGCATCCGGAGCCCAGACCCAGACGACGGCAGCCTGGGAACAGGGGCTGAATCCAAGCCAGCCCCTGTTCTGCGGCAGCAGCTTCAAGGTGTACGTGCTGGCTGAATTCCTGCGGCAGCTGGAGAGCGGCAAGGTCAGCCTGCAGGAACAGTTACCGGTGAATGATTCGGTGCGGTTTCTCAGCAGCCTGGTGCTGGAGAACGTCAGCGGCACGATTCCGGCTTCGGTGGCCCTGGAAGCCATGATCATGCACAGCGACAACACCGCCACCGACATGGTGCTCAAGCGGATCGGCGCGGACAGCGTGCGGGGCTTGATCGCCTCTCTCGGGCTGCCTGATACCCGGATCCCCACCAGCACGCGTCAGTTCTTCTCCTACCTGCTGGGAGCCCCCGCCAGCGTGGATCTGGGCTGGCAAGGGGTCAACAAAGCCCTGGAGGCCAGCGGAACGCAGACGCGGCCGATCATCAACGACCAGGAGACGATGGTGGGGTCTCCCGCGGATTTCGTCCGCTTCTATTCCAGGGCCTTGCAGGGAGAGCTGTTCCGCACCAGCAGTTCCCTGAAGGAGTTCAGGCGCATCCTGGGGTTGCCGCCAGCGATCACCGTGCTGGATCTGCCCCGCGCCCATCTGTTCCTCAAGGGGGGAAGCCTGGATTTCGCGCCCGACTATGTGATGTCGCTGGCCGGCGCCATGCGGCTGTGCAACGGCCGCTGGATCACTTTCTCCTTCCAGCAGAACTGGAAGGACACCGATCCTGCGGCCGCCAAGGCCACTGTTCAAACCTTCATCGACACGATCGCGGGCATCTTTCAGGCTGCGGCAGGGTTCTTCGCAGGCTGAGCCGCCCGGTAGAACAGAACCTCCCCCATGCGCCCCTCCCATGGACCTGCCACTGCTGTTCATGGACCTGCCGTTGCTGCTGACGGGCGAACCGAAGGCCCCCCTGGCCTGGTCGCTGGTGCTGTCGGGGGCGGTGGTGATCCTCAGCCTGGTGCCACTGGGGGCCGGGCGGGCCAACGCGGATTTCACCCCCGCCGATCTGGCCGCCCCGCGGGCCATGTTCGAGCGGCTGCCGGCCTGGGGTCAAAGGGCCAGCTGGGCCCACCAGAACTGTTTCGAGGCCTTCACGCTGCATGCGCCCGCCTGCCTGCTCTGCCTGCTGGCGGCGCCGGCGATGCTGGCAGCGTCGCCGCTGCTGGCCCTGGCGGCCCTGCTGCACCCGGCGCTGCGGCTGGCCTACATCGGCGCCTACCTGGCCAACCAGCCGCTGCTGCGCAGCCTGAGCTGGGTCGGTGCCCTGCTCTGCACCGCCCTGCTCTACACGGAAGGGCTCAAGGCACTGCTGCGCGCCTGAAGTGCGCGCTGCCAGCCCGGGCCAGCGCTCAGCTGCCGCCCTTCTCCTGCAGCCCCTTGAGCGCGGCCAGCAGGGAGGCGGGGCTCTGGGGATCCACCATCAGCACCGATCCCCCCTTGCTCGCTGCCATCGCCTGGCCCATCGCCATCCAGTCCTTGGCGAGCAGCAGCCTCAGGCTCTCGGCGGCAGCGGGATGGGAGTCGATCACGGCGGCCAGCTGGGCGGCTGATTCGGCCCTGGCCCTGGCCAGCAGCAACTGCTGCTTGGCCTGGGCATCGGCATCGAGCAGCACCGCCTCCTGCTTGGCCTTGGCATCAAGCACCAGTGCTTCGGCCCGCCCCTTGGCGGCATTCACCTGGGCCTCTCGCTCCCCCTCGGAACGAAGAACGGCCGCCCGCTTCTCCCGCTCCGCACTCATCTGCATCTCCATCGCCTGCTGCACCCCCTTGGAGGGCTGAATGTCGCGCAGTTCCACGCGGGTCACCTTCACGCCCCAGGGATCGGTGGCCTGATCGAGCTCGCGCAGCAGCACCTCGTTCACCTCGGAGCGGGTGGAGAAGGTCTGGTCGAGGTCGAGCTTGCCCATCTCTGAGCGAATCTGGGTGAGCACCAGGTTCACCATCGCCGACTTGAGGTTGTCGAGGGCGTAGTAGGCCTTGGCATGCTCGAGCAGTTGCCAGTACACCACCGCATCCACCTCGATCGAGACGTTGTCGCGGGTGATGCACTGTTGCGGGGGAATGTCCAGCACCCGCTCCTTCAAGGACTCGTTGCTGACGATGCGCTCCACCACCGGCAGCACCAGCGACATGCCGGGGGTGAGCTGGCGGTCGTACTTGCCGAGGCGCTCCACCAGCATCGAGCGGCCGCCATTGGTGATCTTGACGCTGCTCACTCCGAGCACCGCCAGCAGCGCCAGCGCGGGCAAGGAAAACAGGACCTCCATGAAGGCGGTAGAGAACGGGGTGCCATCACAGTACGCAGCCCGCCCGGGCCCAGCCAGCAGACTGGGGCCGATTCGAGACTCCCCGTCATGGCATCCCTGATCTGGCTGGCGGTGGCGGCGGTGCTGTTCCTGGTGGAGGTGAGCGTGCCGGGCTTCGGCGGCTTTCTGATCGCCGCCATGGCGGCGTTGGTGGTGTCGTCGCTCACGGCGCTGCTGGGGCTGGCCCTGCCGCTGCAGCTGGGGCTGTTTGCGCTGCTCACCGTGGCGGGGAGCGCGGCGATCTGGGCCTGGTCGAAGCGGCAACGGCCGGCCCGCGATCGGATCGAAACGAGCGACCGGGCCGTGGTGATCGATGGCTTCGATGCCCAGGGGCGCGGCCGCGTGCGCTGGCAGGGGCAGAGCTGGGCCGCGGAAAGTCTGGAAGGGGAACGGCTGCTGCCTGGCGCCGCGGTGGTGGTGATGCGCCGTGTGGGAACCAAGCTGGAAGTGCTGGCCGATGGGCGCTGAGAGGTGCTCCCCAGCGCTCAGTCGAAGAACAGCAGGGTGACCACCTTGCCCATGTCTTCGGCGGTGCGGCAGCTGGCCAGCAGGGTTTCGCTGTCGTGGAAGGCGAAGCAGATCAGCTGGTCGCAGCGGCCGATGATCTCCTGGTTGCAGAGGGTGCTGGCCATCGGCAGGGTCAGGTCGTCGTGGTCGGGCTTCTCCACCAGGTGCAGCACCTTCTCCAGCTGCTGGCGCGATTCCAGCGGCTGACGCTCGAGGCTCTGGGGCAGCAGCACGGTGAGGCGTGAGGGGTCGACGCCGATCACGCCGCGGATCACGGCGGCGTTGACCCCCTGGGAGCCGGAGGTGACGAGGCTGTGCCCCTCCTGGGCCAGGGAGCGGGCCACCAGCTCCACCAGATGGATCGACACCACCGGCACGTGGCGGCTGCCGAGGATGGCGATGCGTCGCTTGCCCGTGTCCTGCAGCAGGGCCAGTTCCTGAGCCAGGGTGTCAATCCGGTCCAGAGGGGGCAGATCAAGGGACCGGGTCACCGAGCACGTGCAGCCGATGGCACGAAACTAGCAGCGCCCCTGCAGGAGCTTCAGGCGCTGATCGGCAGCCGCAGGCGATCGAACAGGCGGTCGAAGCGGCAGTGTTCCTCCACCAGCCGGATGGCGTAGGTGGCTTTGACGGATTCGTGCAAACGCACGTTGCCGAAGGCCCGCTCGATCACCTCCACGGTGGTGAGTGTGTCGTGCTCCACCTTGAGCAGGGGCACGTCGAGTTCTTCGGCGCGATTGATCAGCTGGGAGAGCGGATCGCCTGCGCCGGTAAGGATCAGGCACTGGGTGGAGGCCTCCAGGGCCGCCAGCTGGATGTCAGTGCGGTCGGCACCGGTAACTACGGCCATGTTGCGCCGGCGACGGAAGAATTCCATCGCGGAGTTGACGTTCATCGCCCCGATCGAGAGTGTTTCCACCAGCAGATCGAGCCGCTCGGGGCAACAGAGCACCTTCGCGCCCAGCCGCTCGGCCAGCTCTTCCACGGTGACGCTGCGCAGCAGTGGGCTGCGGGGCAGCACGCCGAAGACCTGCAGCCCCAGACGCTCCATGGCGGGCACCTCCTCCTGCAGGAGGGTCTCGACGGCATCGGGATCCACAGCGTTCAGCACCACGCCGGCCAGGCGCTCGCCGAGCAGGTCGCGGGCCTGCAGCAGGGGATCAATGCTGCAGCTGTCGAGCCAGTGGTGCACCAGGACCACCGGGGCTTCCAGCCCGTGCGCCAGCTGCACCAGGCTCAGCCCATAGAGCAGACCTTCGCTGAGGCTGCCGGAGGCCTCCAGCAGCGTGAGCCCATCATTGGGGGCGCTGAGGTGGTCGCGCAGGGCCCCGAATCCATCACCGGCGCCCAGTTCGCCCTGCAGGAGTCGCTGCCGCGCCGTGGCCGGCTCCAGCAGCTGCAGCGAAGGCAGCAGGCAGTCTGGCGCCAGGCCGAGGATGCCGCCGACGAAACGCACGTCGTCATCGATCAGGGGGGCCGATGGACCATCGCCACCGGGTAAGGGCCTGCGATCCAGCCGCAGACTGGTGGCCAGGGGTTTGCCGAAGCGCACCGGCACACCCATGCGGGCGGCCTGCCTTGCCAGGCCGAGCACCAGCGCTGATTTTCCGCTGAAGGGGTGGCACGAACCGATCAGCAGAGTGCTGCTCATGGGGATGGGTTCGCCGGGGCCAGGGTCAGGCAGCAGCCTACGAGGAGACCGGTGGCGGGGCCTCGCCGAGGATCAGCCAGCGCCAGAACGATTCGGGAAGGTCGCCACCACCGCTCACGGCGCGGTCTTGCAGCAGATCCATCAACCAGCACACCAGGTGGTGGGTGGGCACCGTGAAGCTGTAGCGGATGTCCGGTTGGTCAGGGAAGGCGAGCTCACACTGGCTCGGCTGTTGCGGGGCTACACCGTAGGTCCAGCTGAGCTCGAAGCGATGGGCCCCGTTCGGATGCAGCGGGCGCAGCCCACTCACCCGCCGGAGGGCGAGCTGATCGAGACTGCGTTGCAACCAGCCTTCACGGCTCAGGCCACCGCAATAGGGGGCGAACAAGGCCACCTGTGCAGCTTCCTGGGACAGGGTGGATGATCCTTGTGCTGGGCCCTCACTAAACACGTTGGATGTTGCCTGTCCTTAGAACAAAAAGAATGTCCTCACCTGATCGTACCGGCTGTAACAGTGGTTCGCCCACCACCGCGCAGCGATGAATGCCATGAGGTCCGCCTTGCTGCCACTGCAGGGCCGGCATGTGGCGGTCACCGGCGCCGGTGGCGCTTTCGGCAGCGCCCTGCTCCGCCGCCTGCATGGCCAGGGGGCCAGGCTGCTGGCGCTAACCTCCCGGCCCACCGCCGTAGAACTCAGCGATGCCAGCGGGCAACCGATTCCGTTGTCCAGTCTCTGCTGGGGCTGCGGCGGAGAGGCGGCGCTGCGTGATCAGCTGCTGGATGTGGACATCCTGGTGATCAACCATGGCGTGAACGTGCATGGGGATCGCAGTCCCGCCGCCGTGGAGCGCAGCCTCGAGGTGAACGCACTGAGCAGCTGGCGTCTGGTGGAGCTGTTTCTGTCTCTGCCCGAGCCTGCGGCTGATCGCCCCCGCCGCGAGCTGTGGGTGAACACGTCGGAAGCCGAACTGATGCCGGCGGTGAGCCCGCTCTATGAGATCAGCAAGCGCCTGCTGGGTCAGCTGCTCAGCCTGCGCAGCCTCGATCAGCAGGGGCCCCGGGCCTGCCGGATCCGGCGCCTGGTGCTCGGCCCCTTCCGCTCCGCCCTCAATCCGATCGGTGTGATGAGTGCCGACTTCGTGGCCGGTCAGGTGATCGCCCAGGTACGCAGAGGCATGGGGCTGGTGATCGTGACCCCCAACCCACTCACCTATCTGCTGTTCCCGCTGGCGGTGCTGATGCGACGGCTCTACTTCGGGCTCACAAGCCGCAGCATCTGAGTGGCCGGAGCGCACCGCGGCTGCGTGGCCTGGCGCACGGCGAGGCCGCTCAGAAGTCGCGGTCGGTGAGGATCTCGCAACCGTCGGAGGTGACGGCGATCGTGTGCTCCCACTGGGCCGAAAGGCTTCCGTCCACCGTCACGACCGTCCAGCGGTCGCGCAGGGTGCGGCAGTGCTTGCTGCCGCCGTTGAGGATCGGCTCCACGGCGAGGGTCATGCCGGGACGGAGCTTCACGTTGGGCAGATCCTTGGTGCGGAAGTTGAACACAGAGGGTTCTTCGTGCAGGTTGCGGCCCACGCCGTGGCCCGTGTAGTCCTCCACCACGCTGTAGCCGTGGGCTTCGACGTGGTCCTGGACGGCGCCGGCGATGTCGAGGAGGGTGTTGCCGGCCTTCACCTTGGCCAGGCCCTGCATCAGCGACTCCTGGGCCACGCGGCTGAGTCGGCAGGCGTCGTCGCTGCTGGCACCCACGCAAAGGGACACGCAGCTGTCGCCGTGGTAGCCCTCGAAGTAGGCGCCGGTGTCGATCTTGAGCAAATCGCCCTCGCGGATCACACGCTTGCTGCTGGGGATGCCGTGCACCACTTCGTTGTTGATGCTCGCGCAGATGCTGGCGGGGAAGCCGTGGTAGCCCTTGAAGCTGGGGGTGGCGCCCAGTTCACGGATGCGCCGTTCGGCGTGGCGATCGAGGTCGGCGGTGGTCATGCCGGGGGCGGCCAGTTCCAGCAGTTCGCGCAGCACGGTGGCCACGATCCGGCTGGAGCGCCGCATGATGCCGATCTCGCGCGCCGACTTGATCTCCACGCCGCGACGGCTTTTCTGAATGCGGGGACCGGCCTGGGTGACCACAGAAGAGGGCGACGCCGCCGCCATTCCCACGGCCGCCCCTCCGCCGCCCTGTGCGCTCGATCCTTGGGTGGCGGCCAGCAGATCGGCGAACAGATTCATCGACGGATCCTTGACATCTCAGACTCCAAGCTACCAATTTCAACCCGGCACCTATGCAGACCCTGGCGGCGTTGCGGCGCTGGCATGCGCAGGCAGCCCCGTTCGTGCTCGCCCCCATGCTTCTCACAGCGACCACCGGCATGGGGTACCGGCTGCTGCGTGACTGGGGCGGCCTGAGCCGCGATCAGGCCCACCTCTTGATGGTGCTGCATGAAGGCGAATGGTTGGGCAGCACCGGAAAGACCTTTTATGTGGCCCTCAACGGCCTGGGATTGCTGTGGATGCTGGTCAGCGGAGGCGCCATGGTGGTCGGCAAATGGCAGCGCGCCACTGCCGCCCGGCGCCCCGCCGGGCCCGCTGCCACCAACCGCACCGGCGGCGACGCTTCCGAGGGGGGCGGATGACCCGGTAAAGTCGCTGTTTGCTCAGGCGTGAAGGAAGCCGGGATGGCAGCGGAACTCATCGAAGACAGCACCAGCGAGACCAGCACTCCCGAAGCGAGCACCGCTGCGGCAGCGCCTGCGGTCCGCACCGGCAAGCTCAGCGCCTACGAGCTGATGCGCACATTCGAGGCGGAGCAGCTCAAGAGCGACCTTCCCGAGATCTACGTGGGCGACACCGTCCGTGTGGGCGTGCGCATCAGCGAGGGCAACAAGGAGCGCATCCAGCCCTACGAGGGTGTGGTGATCGCCAAGCGCCACGGCGGCCTCAACGAAACCATCACCGTGCGCCGGATCTTCCAGGGCATCGGCGTGGAGCGTGTGTTCATGCTGCACAGCCCTCAGGTGGCCACGATCAAGGTGGAACGCCGGGGTAAGGTGCGGCGTGCCAA
Organism: Cyanobium sp. ULC065; assembly: GCF_977927515.1. The sequence continues at coordinate 2,567,166 of NZ_OZ376393.1, forward strand.
GCTCTTTTACCTGCGCGATCGGGTGGGCAAGGCCACCAGGGTCAAGCAACGCTTCGACCGCTGATCCCGCGATTCCCATCGTCTATTCAGGTGTCGCCCTGCGGCACCTTCTGAGGGTCATCGCCTTGCGCCGTTAGTTCAGTTGGTAGAACGCAGGTCTCCAAAACCTGATGTCGGGGGTTCAAGTCCTCCACGGCGCGCTCGATGACCCTTCCTGCACTTTTCTGGTTCCGGACATGGAGTTGGATCTACAACCCGGTGATGTGGTCAAGGTTCTTGAGTCGGCCGCACTGGGCTGGGTACGAGCTCGGGTGATCCGGGTCAAATCCGGAGGCCGTGTGGTGGTTCAGAGCGACCAAGGTCGGGAATTCACCGCCCGTGGCAACCAGGTCCGTCTCATTGAACCTGCTGGCTTTCGCCCCTGAGCGCGCGGATCTCTTTCGTGCGCCGCTGATTGCTTCAAGCCGCCGGCCATGCTGATTCTTGCGGCCAGCAATGGCCACAATCTCACTCTCGCTACACGTGTGGCCCAGGAAGCAGAGCTTCAGGGCCACGCTTTTCATGTGATGGATCTGGTCGATCTCGGCCTGCCGCTCTACAGCCCAGCGGCCGAGGCGGCCGGCGGCGGCGCCCACCCTGGGGTTGATGCGCTGGCCCACCAGCTGCGCTGCCTGGGGCGGCTGTGGGTGTGCGCGCCCGAATACAACGGCTCCCTGCCGCCCACGCTCAACAACGCCCTCGCCTGGCTGTCACGCAGCAGCGATGATTTTCGCGAGCTGTTCAACGGCCTTCCTGTGGCTCTGGCCACCCACAGCGGCGGTGGCGGTCAGAAGGTGCTGAGCGCCATGCGCCTGCAGTTCGCCCATCTCGGCTGCTCAGTGCTGGGGCGGGAGCTGCTGAGCACCGGCCAGAAGCCCGCCAACCCTGCCTCCATCAGCGCGATGGTTGCAGAGTTGCACCGTCTGGCGCCTGCCATCGCAGCGGCTGGTTGACGACGGGACCGGCGGCAACTGATACTGCCGAGGTCGCCGACGCGACAGCGCACCCCGCACGGGAGCCCGGCCCAGCCGAGCCACCAGTACGGATGAACTGGGACTGTAGTTCAATCGGTTAGAGCACCGCCCTGTCACGGCGGAAGTTGCGGGTTCGAGCCCCGTCAGTCCCGTTTTCAATCCATCCCATCCACCAGGAGTGAACGCATTGACGGTGAGGGTTCGTCTCGCTCCCAGCCCTACCGGCACGCTTCACATCGGCACAGCCCGCACGGCGGTGTTCAACTGGCTCTTCGCGCGCCACCTCGGCGGTGCCTTCCTGCTCCGCATCGAGGACACCGATCGCGAGCGCTCCAGGCCCGAATACACCGCCAACATCCTCGACGGCCTGCGCTGGCTGGGCCTGGACTGGGACGAGGAGCCGGTGATCCAGAGCGAGCGCATCGAGGCTCATCGCGCTGCGATCCAGCAGCTACTCGCCAGTGGGCACGCGTACCGCTGCTACGCCAGCGAGGCGGAGCTGGCGGAGATGCGGGAGGCTCAGGCCGCCGCCAAGGAGGCCCCCCGCTACGACAACCGCCACCGCAACCTCAGCCCGGAGCAGGAGCAGGCCTTCATCGCCGAAGGGCGTGAAGCGGTGGTCCGTTTCCGCATCGATGACGGCGCCACGATCGTCTGGAACGATCTGGTGCGCGGCGAGATGCGCTGGAGCGGCAGCGACCTGGGCGGCGACATGGTGATCGCCCGGCGCGCCTCGGCTGATGCCATCGGCGACCCCCTCTACAACCTGGTGGTGGTCGTCGACGACGCCGCCATGGCGATCAGCCACGTGATCCGCGGCGAAGACCACATCGCCAACACCGCCAAGCAGTTGCTGCTCTACGACGCGCTGGGCCTGGCCGCACCGGAGTTTGCCCACACGCCTCTGATCCTCAACGGCGAAGGCCGCAAGCTCTCCAAGCGCGATGGGGTCACGTCGCTGAGCGAGTTCCGAGAGCTGGGCTACACCGCCGATGCGCTGGCCAATTACATGACCCTGCTCGGCTGGTCGCCGCCGGAGGGCATGGGGGAGCGCTTCAGCCTGGCCGAGGCGGCACCGGTCTTCGGCTTTGAGCGGGTCAATCGCGCCGGCGCCCGCTTCGACTGGGACAAGCTCAACTGGCTGAACGCCCAGGTGCTGCATGGCTTGCCGGCCGAGCAGCTGCTGGCTCTGCTGGCGCCGCGCTGGCGGGCCCAGGGGTGGAGCGCCCCCTCAGGCGAGGCCGGCTGGGAGCTGGAGCTAGCCACCTTGCTGGGCCCCTCCCTGGTCACGCTGCAGGACGGCGTCGAGCAGGCCCTGCCCTTCTTCGAGCGTCCCAGCCTCAACGACGAAGCCCGCCAGCAGATCGGGAGCGAAGGGGCCAGGGCGGCCCTGGCGGCAGTGCTGCAGGCACTGGAGCCTGCGGATCCCGCCCAGCTGTCCCACCAAGCACTTGATGCCGATCAGGCCCAGACCCTGCTGGGGGAGGCCGCCAAGACAGCCAGCGTGAAGAAGGGCGTGGTGATGAAGAGCCTGCGGGCAGCCCTGCTCGGCAGCCTTCAGGGCCCCGATCTCGTGGCCACCCTGCTGCTGCTCCAGCCCGGCGGCGAGGCCGTCGCTCGACTGCAGCGCAGCCTCTGAAATTGGCCAGCAGCGGCGTTCACGACCAGGCCCGCTCAGACCGAGGGGCCAGCCAGCGCCCTCAGCCTCCGGCTCCACCCGGCTCAGCTGCTACTCAGCCAGCGCTTCATCAGAATCAGCCACCAGCTCACCTGCCGGCTCCACCAGGCCCAGCCGCCGGGCCAGGGCTGCGGCGGTGAACCCCTGAATCCCCACCGTGAGGAGGATCGTGAGGAACACGAGGCCCTTGAGAGCGCCGCCGCCCGGCACTCCGGCTTCGTCGAGCCGGAGGGCGAACAGGCTGGCCACGGCGGCGGTGACGATGCCGCGCGGGGCGATCCAGCTGAGCATGAGCTTTTCGCGCCAGCCGAGCCCGGGCAACCCCAGGCCCGCCACCTGGATCACCGGCCAGCGGCAGAGCATCAGCACCAGCACGCAGGCCACGCCACCCAGCCCCAGCGGGCTCAACTCCGACCAGGACAGATCGGCGGCCAGCAGCGGGAACAGCACGGTGATGGCCAGCAAGGCGAGTTGCCGGATCAGCTCATCGAGCTGACTGGCCCCACCCTCGAGCCGCAGCCCCACCACCACCCCGGCACTCACGGCAGCCGGTAATCCGGATTCGGGCAACAGGGTTTCGCAGCCTCCCACCAGCAGGAACAGCACGCCGAGGCTGAGCTGCAGCGCCAGGGCATCGAGCACCTCGGAGCCCTGCAGCAGACGGCGAAGCAGCTCAGAGAGCAGCCACCCCGCCAGGCTGCCGATCAGCACACCGCCACCCAGCCGCAGCACCAGCCGACTGGCCACCTCCTGCCAGCTGCCGAGATCACCGATGGCGAGCTGCAGCAGCAGCAGCGCCAGCACGGCGCCCAGCGGTTCGAGCGCGAGCCCTTCGGCTTCGAGCACATTGGCGAGCGAGGGCAACAGGCGCATCTGCTGCACCATCGGTGTGACCACGGTGGGGCCGGTGGCGAGCGCGATCGCCCCGAACACCAGAGCCAGCGGCCAGGGCAGACCGGCCAGCAGGTGGGCCAGAAGCACCGCCGCCAGGAAGCCCAGCACGGCCCGCACCAGCACCACCTGCACAACGGTGCGCTGCAGGTCGCGGCCCGCCAGCCTCAGATTGAGGCCGCCATCGAACAGGATCAGGCCCACCAACAGGCTGACCAGTGGCTCCAGCACCGGCCCCAGCGCCTCGGTGTCCACCAGGTCGAAGCCGGCCCTGCCGATCACCAGGCCCACCGCCAGCAGCAGCACCACCGCCGGCAAACGGCTGAGCTGGGCCAGCAACTGGGCCATCGCCCCGGCGAAGAAGGCCTCACCCCAGATCAGCTCCAGCCTGCTCAAGCGGCCCCGGACAGAAGGAGAGCGATGGCCTTGGGCGGCGTGATCACAGTGGCTCTGCGCGGCGTGAGCGCGGTGGCGACTGCAGACCTCCGGTGCAGGAGGCCCCGGGCCTGTTCAGGCGGGCTGGGACGCGCTGCAACCATAGGGATCATCGGGAAGCGAATTCGGGGACGATGCGGATCCCCACCACAGAGCTGGGACGCAGCACCAGGTATTCCCCTTCAAGGTCGTTGATCGGCACATTCACGAAGGCATCGCCGTTGCTGCCGTTGAGCACGCCGCCGTACCACTGCTGGAACGCGTCGAGCGTGGCGAAATGGATGATCTGCTGGTGACCGCCGAGCAGCAGCAGATGAATGGTGTAGCGGCGGGGTTGGCGTTGGGATTGGGAGTCCATGGCGTGCGCGTGCGGGAAGCGACCGGTGGCTCCGCAGGAGACGGCCGTGGGCCACAGCCCCGGGGGCTGGCGGAAATCTAAAGCGCCCGACGAAGCATCACTCCTGGATGCATCGCACGTGCAGACGACGGGTCACCGCAAACGGTGGGCGATTGGGAGGATCGAGTCCGGCAGGCCGCCCTGTGGTGGTTCCAGATGGCAGGCTGAGGCGCAGCTGAGGGTGGGGCAGAACGTGGCCAAGGCAACGAAGAATTCGGCTGAGAGTGGTCCGGCTGAAGCAGGTTTGCCTGGGAGTGGTTCACCAGAGAATTGTTTGCCTGGGGCCGGCCCAGCCCCGAACGCTCCGGCCGATCACCGGTCGGTGGGGGAGCAGCGGCCCCTGCTGCTGCTCGTGGACGGCCACTCGCTGGCCTTCCGCAGCTTCTATGCCTTCGCCAAAGGCGGTGAAGGGGGCCTGGCCACCCGCGATGGTGTGCCCACCAGCGTCACCTATGGCTTTCTCAAGGCTCTGCTCGACAACGTGAAGGGCCTCACCCCCCAGGGCGTTGTGATCGCCTTCGATACCGCTGAGCCCACCTTCCGCCACAACGCAGACGCCGCCTACAAGGCACACCGCGACGAAGCGCCCGAGCACTTCTTCACCGACCTGGCCAACCTGCAGGAGATCCTTGCCGGCGCCATGGATCTGCCGCTGTGCATGGCGCCCGGCTACGAAGCCGATGACGTCCTCGGCACCCTCGCCAACCGGGCCGCAAACGACGGCTGGCGGGTGAGGATCCTGAGTGGCGATCGCGATCTGTTTCAGCTGGTGGATGACGAGCGGGACATCGCCATCCTTTACATGGGGGGCGGACCGTACGCGCGCAACGCCGGCCCGCAGGTGATCCGCCGGGAGGGGGTGATCAGCAAGCTCGGGGTGACGCCGGAGGAGGTGGTGGATCTCAAAGCGCTCACCGGCGACGCCAGCGACAACATCCCCGGCGTCAAGGGTGTGGGCCCCAAGACAGCCATCGTGTTGCTGCAGGCCCATCACACCCTCGATGGCATCTATGCCGCCCTCGACCAGCAGAAGGGAGCGCTCAGAGCCAAGCTGGAGGCCGACCGGGACAACGCTTTCCGCTCGCGCATGCTGGCCGAGATTCTCGTGGACATCCCGCTGCCGAGCGAACCACGCCTGGCCCTCGGGTCCCTAGACCGGGACGCCCTGGCCCAGCGGCTCGAAGAGCTGGAGCTGCACAGCCTGGCCCGCCAGCTGGAGGCCTTCGAACGGGTGTTCTCCGGAGCTGCAGCCAGCGGCCGCGCAAAGGCTCAGACCACAACACCCAGCAGCAAAGCCGCCGGAACGGCGAGCGCAGAACCCGCCGCGGCCACCTCCACAGCATTCGCCGGTGAACCAGCGGAAAGAGGCGGCCACCCGCCTTCCGGCGCCGGGGGGCCTGAATCTCTCGTTGACTCCCTCCTGCCGGTGCTGGAGCCCCAGCTGATCGCCACCACCAGCGCGCTGGCGGCCCTGGTGGAGCGGCTTCTGGCAGCCACAGATCCAACGGCACCGATCGCGCTCGACACCGAAACCACCGCACTCAACCCCTTTCAGGCGGAGCTCGTTGGGGTGGGGCTGTGCTGGGGAGACGGGCCTGCCGATCTGGCCTACATCCCGATCGGACACCAGCCCGCAGTGGCCGAACCCGCCGCCGATCTGCTCACGGCAGCGGAACCAGCGACCGACGCCCCTTCCCAGCTGCCGCTGGCGGCGGTGCTCACCGCGCTAGCACCCTGGCTGGCCAGCACGGACCATCCCAAGGCCCTGCAGAACGCCAAGTACGACCGGCTGGTGCTGATGCGCCACGGGCTGGAGCTGGGCGGCGTGGTGATGGACACCATGCTGGCCGATTACCTGCGCGACGCCAACGCCAAACATGGCCTGGAGGCCATGGCCCTGCGGGAGTTCGGCTTCAGCCCCACCGGCTACACCGACCTGGTGGCGAAGGGGCAGACCTTCGCCTCGGTGCCGATCGCCGCAGCCGCGCTCTATTGCGGCATGGACGTGCACCTCACCTGGCGCCTGGGCCGGCTGCTGCGGGAGCAGCTGGAAGCCATGGGTCCCCGGCTCCTGCCCCTGCTCGCCCAGGTGGAGCTGCCGCTGGAACCTGTGCTGGCCCAGATGGAGGCCACCGGCATCCGCATCGACACCGCCTACCTCGCCGAACTCAGCGCGGAGCTGGGCGAGCAGTTGCACCGCCTCGATGGTGAGGCCAAGACGGTGGCCGGCGTTGATTTCAACCTGGCCTCCCCCAAGCAACTGGGGGAACTGCTGTTCGACACGCTCGGGCTCGACCGGAAAAAGTCCCGAAAGACCAAGACCGGCTGGAGCACCGATGCCGCCGTGCTCGAGAAGCTCGAAGACGACCATGCGGTGGTGCCGCTGGTGCTGGAGCACCGCACCCTCAGCAAGCTCAAGAGCACCTACGTGGATGCCCTGCCCCTGCTGGTGGAGGCGGAAACGGGCCGGGTGCACACCGATTTCAACCAGGCTGTAACCGCCACCGGCCGCCTGTCGAGCAGCAACCCCAACCTGCAGAACATCCCGATCCGCACCGAATACAGCCGACGGATCCGCAAGGCCTTCCTGCCCCAGGAGGGCTGGCACTTGATCAGCGCCGATTACTCCCAGATCGAGCTGCGCATCCTCACCCACCTCTCCGGTGAGGAGGTGCTGGTGGAGGCGTTCCGCAACGGCGACGACGTGCATGCCCTCACCGCCCGCCTGTTGCTGGACACCACCGAGGTGAGCGCCGCAGAGCGGCGTCTGGGCAAGACGATCAACTTCGGCGTGATCTACGGCATGGGTTCCCAGCGGCTGGCACGGGAGACCGAGCTCAGCCCCAGCCAGGCCAAGGAGTTTCTCGGCAAGTACAAGCAGCGCTATCCGAAGGTGTTCGCTTTCCTGGAGCTTCAGGAGCGGCTCGCCCTCAGCCAGGGATACGTGGAAACGATCCTGGGACGGCGGCGGCCCTTCCCGTTCGATCGCAATGGACTGGGCCGCTTGCTGGGCAAGGATCCCTTCGAGATCGATCTGGAGGTGGCGCGGCGGGGCGGCATGGAGGCCCAGCAGTTGCGAGCCGCGGCCAATGCGCCGATCCAGGGCTCCAGCGCCGACATCATCAAGCTGGCGATGGTGACGCTGCAGCGCACCTTGGAGCAGCAGGCCCTGCCGGCCCGGCTGCTGTTGCAGGTGCATGACGAACTGGTGCTCGAAGCGGCCCCTGACGCACGCGAGCAGGTGATCGCCACAGTGAAGGCCACGATGGAGCAGGCGATTCAACTGAGCGTGCCCCTGGTGGTGGACACCGGCTGGGGTCCGAACTGGATGGAAGCGAAGTAGGCGAGGGCGGGGCGAACAGCTCCACACAGTCGGCGGCCTAGGTTCGCGCACACGGCCCCTGGCCAACCTCTGCCTTTCTCCTCCGGCCCCGGGCCGGCATGCCTCTTGACCCTGCGGCTCACCAACACCCTCACCCGCCGCCTCGAGGCCTTCGAGCCCCTGGTGCCAGGTCAGGTGTCGATCTACTGCTGCGGAGTCACGGTCTACGACCTCTGCCACCTGGGGCACGCCCGCAGCTATATCTCCTGGGATGTGCTGCGCCGCTATCTGCAGTGGCGGGGTTATGCGGTCACCTTCGTGCAGAACGTGACCGACATCGACGACAAGATCCTGGCCCGCGCCGCCGCCGAAGGCAGCTCGATGGAGGCGGTGAGCGAGCGCAACATCCGCGAGTTTCAGGTGGACATGGCCGCCCTGGGGATCCTGCCGCCAGACCGTCTGCCCCGGGCCACCCGCTGCCTTGACGGCATCCGCCGGATGATCGCGGAGCTGGAGGCCAGCGGCGCGGCCTATTCCGCCGATGGCGACGTGTATTTCTCGGTGCTGAAGAAGGCCGACTACGGCAAGCTCAGCGGCCGCAGCCTCGACGAGCAGCAGGAGGGGGCCAGCGGCCGCATGGGCGAAGCGGAAGAGGCCCGCAAGCAGCACCCCTTCGACTTCGCCCTCTGGAAAGGAGCCAAGCCGGAGGAGCCCAGCTTCCCTTCCCCCTGGGGGCCGGGGCGGCCCGGCTGGCACATCGAATGCTCCGCGATGGTGCGCCAGGAGCTGGGCGACACGATCGACATCCATCTGGGCGGAGCCGATCTGATCTTTCCCCACCACGAAAACGAAATTGCCCAGTCGGAAGTGGCCACCGGCCAGGCGCTGGCGCGCTTCTGGCTGCACAACGGCATGGTGAACGTGGGCGGCGAGAAGATGAGCAAGTCGCTCGGCAACTTCACCACGATCCGGGCCCTGCTGGACGGCGGCACCACACCGATGACCCTGCGCCTGTTCGTGCTGCAGGCCCACTACCGCAAGCCGCTCGATTTCACCGCCGCCGCGCTGGAAGCTGCGGCGACCGGCTGGAAGGGGCTCAATGCGGCCCTGCTGTTGGGGGATCAGCACGCTGCCTCGCTCGGCTGGGCTGCCGCCGCCCCGGCAACCGCTGCCACGGGGATGGCCCCCCAAGCCGACACTGACCCTGCCGCTCCGCTGGGAGAGGCCCGCCAGCGCTTCATCGACGCGATGGACGACGACCTGAACACATCCGCCGCCCTGGCGGTGCTGTTCGAGCTGGCGCGGCCCCTGCGCTCGCTCGCCAATCGGCTGGAGCGAGGGGATGCCGCCGCCGCCCCGGATGACCTGCGAGAGCGTTGGCTGCTGCTGCAGGAGCTCAGCACCGTGCTGGGTCTGGTGGCGGAGCGGCCCGCCGCAGGGGCGACAGCACCCGGCGCGGACGGACCGAGCGAAACCGAAATCCAGGCGGTGATCGAGGCCCGCCGGCTGGCCAAGGCCAGCAAGGATTACGCCACCGCCGACGGCCTGCGCGACCAGCTGCGCCGTGCCGGCATCGAGCTGATCGACCGCCCCACCGGCCTCACCGAGTGGATCCGGAAGTAAGCGGCCCCGAACGTCTGCGGCATCGGAATCGGCAGGCTTGAAATGGGCCCGCTTGGGATCGGCTGGCCCGGCTCCATGGTCAGCTGCCCCGGCTCAGGAATCAGCTGGCGGTGTGGGCCCTTTGCCCACCATCAGCTTCTCGATCTTGCGGATCCGCCCCAGGGTGGTCTGCCACACCTCCTGACGGAAGGGGTCGTCGGCCGGGCAGGCGGCCACCAGCGCCTCGATGTCCTCCTGGCGCTCGAAGGCGTCCCAGAGCTCCCGCTCCAGGCGGGCCCGCTCGATGAAGTTCCAGCGCTTGAGCCAGAGCACGGAACACCGCGGCAAGTGCGTTCAGTGTGACGCGCAGCAGACCCCAACCGTCTGCCCTGCAGCCGGCAATGGGAGACTGGCGCCCTGCCGCGTCGGGCCGTTCTGATGAAAGCGATCAGCGTGCTGGGCTCCACCGGCTCGATCGGCACCCAGACCCTGGAGCTGGCCGAGGAATTCCCCGATCGCTTCAAGGTGGTGGGGCTCACCGCCGGCCGCAACCTGCCCTTGCTGGTGAAGCAGATCGTGCGCCACAGCCCCGAAGTGGTGGCGTTGGCCGAGGGGGAGCTGCTGGCTGAGCTGAGCGCACGGCTCGAGGCCCTGCCGAAGGAGCGGCAACCGCTGCGGCGCCCTGAGCTGCTGGGCGGCAACGAAGGGCTCTGCGCCGTTGCCGCCTGGGCCAGCGCCGATCTGGTGGTCACCGGAATCGTGGGCTGCGCCGGGCTGCTGCCGACCCTGGCGGCGGTGGAGGCGGGCAAGGATCTGGCCCTGGCCAACAAGGAAACCCTGATCGCCGCAGGGCCGGTGGTGCTGCCGGCGCTGAAGCGCAGCGGCAGCCGCCTGCTGCCGGCCGATTCGGAGCATTCCGCCATCTTCCAGTGCCTGCAGGGCACCCCCTGGGCCGACACCGCCCGCCTCTCCACCGGCGTTCCCACCCCGGGGCTGCGCCGCCTCCAGCTCACCGCCTCCGGCGGTGCCTTCCGCGACTGGCCGGCCGCCGATCTGGCCAAGGCCACCGTGGCCGATGCCACCAGCCACCCCAACTGGAGCATGGGGCGGAAGATCACGGTGGATTCCGCCACCTTGATGAACAAGGGGCTGGAGGTGATCGAAGCCCACTACCTCTTCGGCCTCGATTTCGACCACATCGAGATCGTGATCCATCCCCAGAGCATCATCCACTCGATGGTGGAGCTGGTGGATTCGTCGGTGCTGGCGCAGCTGGGCTGGCCCGACATGAAGCTGCCGATTCTCTACTGCCTCAGCTGGCCGGAGCGGCTGGAAACCCCCTGGCGCCGCCTCGATCTCACCGAGGTGGGCACGCTCAGCTTCCGCGACCCCGACGGCGGCAAGTATCCGTGCATGGCCCTGGCCTACGCTGCCGGCCGCGCCGGCGGCACGATGCCGGCGGTGATGAATGCCGCCAACGAGCAGGCGGTGGCCCTGTTCCTGGAGGAACGGGTGCACTTCCTCGACATTCCGAAACTGATCGAACAGGTCTGCGACCGCCACCGGGCCGACCTCAGCGCCGCCCCCTCGCTCGCTGACGTGCTGGCCGTTGATGCCTGGGCGCGCCAGGCCGTGCGGGAGGCCGCCGCGGCCACCGGCCGCACCCTGCTGACCGCATGAGCAGCGGCATCCTGCCGGCGTCAGCCGGCGTCGAGCGCCACCTGCTGCTCTGCGCCACCCCCACCAAGGCCCTGTGCGGTGATCCGGCGGTGGGAGCCGCCAGTTGGGCCCTGCTCAAGCGCCTGCTGCGCGAGCGCGGCCTGGAGGACCCGGGGCGCCCCCAGGGGGTGGTGCTGCGCTCCAAGGCCGACTGCCTGCGCGTGTGCGAAGGCGGGCCGATCCTGCTGATCTGGCCGGAAGGTCTCTGGTACGGCGGTGTGACGCCGGAGCGGATCGAGCGGATCGTGGACGACCACCTGATCGCCGGCCGTCCCATCGACGACTGGGTGATTCGCCGCACGCCGTTCGCCCCCACCGCCACCGGCGTTCAGGGGCTCCCCTGCACCTGATCCAGCAGCCAGCGCGTCACCAGCAGATCCGACCAGCTGCCCCCCGGGCCGTGGAAGCCGTTGTGGCCGCCCGTCCGGCTGAGCACGATCTGCAGCGGTGAGGCCGGCGTGAGCCGCTCCTGCAACGCCACCGCGGGGGCAGCGGGCACCCATGGATCGTCGAGGGCATGCACCAGCAGCAGGGGGGGCAAAGGCCGCGCTGGAGGTTCACCCGCCAGGCAGCCCTGCAGCAGCTTCAGCGGACTGGCGCCCGCGTAGTAGGCCTCCACCGACTCGAATCCCCAGCGCGGCGCGGTGATCAGGGCGTCGAAGGCGCGGATCGACTCCACCGCCTGCAGCTGGCTGCGCTGCCCGTCCTGCAGGCCGCCGGGATCGGCCAGGGTCTGCTGGCGCAGGCGCTGCAGCAGCCAGCGCTCGTACAGGCGGTTGCGGGGCCGGCCGATGGCGGCCGAACTGCTGGCCAGATCGATCGGGGAACTCACGACCACCAGGCCGTCCAGCAACCCCGGGGCGGAGGCGTCGAGCAGGCCATTAAGCAACACGGTGCCGCCGAGCGACAGCCCCACCCCCAACAGAGGGCGGCCGGCGGCGAGGCTGCGGGCCTGCCGCAGCGCCGGGATCAGATCGCGGTTGCAGCGGGCGGCGTAGGTGCCCCGCGCCAGGCTCCGGCCCGCTCCCGCGCCGCGCAGGTTCAACCGCAGCACGGCAAACCCCGCCTGCCGCAGGACATGCGCCAGGCGCAGCAGGCCGATGCTGCGGCTGGAGCCGCCCAGCCCGTGCAGCAGCAGCACGAGGGCGTGGGGGCGGGCGGTGGAGCCGTCGGGGCCAGCAGCGGGGGCATCAAGGCAGCCGAGCAGGGCTTCGCCTCCGGGCAGCGCCAGCGGCACCGCCTGGGCCGACTCCGCCGGTAAGCGCTCTGGACGCAGCGTGTCGCGCAGGGTCTGGAGATCGGCGCCCCACCAGGGCGCCCGGGGCTGGAAGGGCGGCACGCCCAGGTGATCCAGCAAAGCCGCAGCAGTCAACGTCAACGGAGCGATCAGGCGCGCGCGGGGCTGGCGCCGGCCGCCCCCTCCAGCCACTGGGCCAGGGAGCTGGGCGGCAGGTCCTGGCTGCTGGTGATTTCGATGAGGCGACCGATGGAGGCGGGCGCTTCGACGGCATCGAGGCAGACGCGCGCCACCAGGCGGCGGGGAATGCTGTTGCTCTCCTGCTGATCCGGACCGCTGAAGCGCAGCCCCTCGCTCTCGAGACCCTCCTCGCTTTCGCGCAGCCCACCGGGGCGGATCACGGTCCAATCCAGGCCGCTGCTCTCCAGCCAGCGCTCGCCGACGCGCTTCCAGATCAGGATCAGGCCGAACAGGTTGAGCGGGTGAAACAGCCGGCCGCTGCAGAGCGAGCTCACCAGCACCACGCGCTTGACCCCGGCGGCACGGCAGGCGGCGATCTGGCTGCGGATCGCCAGCGCATCCACCTGCAGCGGACCGGTCAGGTCGATCGAAGGGCGCGCGCCGGTGGCGATCACCAGCGCCTCCACACCGGCGAGCGCCTGCTGCAGGGCGCTCTGGTCGGACAGTTCCAGCCGGATCAGCTCCGCCCCTTCCAGTCCTTCGGGGACGCTCGAGCCCGGCCGCAGGATCGCCCGCACCGAATAACCACGGCGGCGCGCTTCCTGTACAACACGCCAGCCGGTCTTGCCGGAGGCACCAGTGACGGCCAGCAGTGCCGGAGTGGAGGGAAAGGGCATCAGAACAACGGCAGCAATTCCTGTTCCAGGCAGCGGGCCTGCATCACCGAGCCGAGATGGCGCAGCAGACGGACCCGCAGGATCACGGGGTCGATGTCGCACTCCTGCTGGAAACAACCCTCAAGGTGCTCACGGAGGAGGGGTTCCGGCAGACCGGACTCGGGGAACTCTCTCATCGGGGCCTCAACGGCGCGGAGAACAGCGGGGGCTGCAGGTCCTGGGGGGATGGCCTGAACGTAGGGGCGGAAGCGGGAAAAACCCTGGGAACAAACCCCCATTCTTTCCGCTCAGGCAGCCACAGCGAGGGGCGGCACAATGGCGCCACCGCAGGGAACCGTGGCCGCACCCTCCTTCGATCTTGGCAGGCGTGCCCCAGGCACCGCCACAGCCGCATCCGGAGCGGCAGCGGATGCGGCATCGGGCCCGGCCACCGGCGGCGGGCTGAGGCCGCGCCAGTGGCAACGCCAGCTGATCGACCTGATGCGGCGGCGGCTGGTGCGCGCCGGGCCGCAGGGCGAAGACGTGCTGGTGCATGCCGGGCCCGGAGCCGGCAAGACCCTGGGGGCTCTGCTGGGGTTCCAGCGCCTGCTGGCGGAAGGGCGGCTGAGCCATTTCCTGGTGTTCTGCCATCGCCAGTCGATCGCCAGCCAATGGCGCTCCTCCGCCGCACGCCTGGGCCTGGAGCTGGGGGAGCTCGATCTCGAAGCGAGCGCTGCAGGCGAAGGCAGTGGCAGTAGCGGCTGGAGTGGGATGGTCCCCGGCCAGGGGCTGCTGATCAGCTACCAGAGCGCGGCCCGGCACCGGCTGCGATTGGAGCACGAGCTGGCGGGCCTTCAGGCCGGCAAGGTGCTGGCGATCGCCGATGAGGTGCACCACCTCGGCCTCGATCCCGACGATCCGGAAGCCACCGCCTGGAGCCATGCCTTCGGCCGTCTCAGCCGGAACTGCGTGATGCGCCTGGGGCTGAGCGGCACTCCGTTCCGCGCCGACAACCTCGGTTTCAGCGCCTCCCGCCGCATCGCCCGGCGGCAGGAGGGCGTGATCGTCGAGGAGATCGCCCCCGACCTGAGCGTGGAACCGCGCCAGTTGATTGATCAGGGGGACGTGCGGCCACTGGAGTTCCGCTTCCAGGACGGTTGGGTCGACCACGGCCAGGCCAGCGCCGATGGGGCGCTGGCGGCAACTGAACTGGAGCGTTCGCCCCTTTCCGCCGAGCACCGGGAGAGCTGGCGCGCCCGCAACCTGCGTCGGGCGATCCGCCTGGGGGATCCCAGCAGCATTGCCCTGCGGGTGCTGCTTCAGGCGAGGCGCAAGCTCGAAACACTTCGCAACACCGACCATCCCGAGGCCGGCGGCCTGGTGATCGCCCGCGACATCGCCCATGCCCGCGGCCTCTCCGGACTGCTGGAGGAACAGGGCGACCAGGTGCTGCTGGTGCATTCGCAGGATCCGGAGGGGGCCCAGCGGCTGGCGGACTTTCGTGCCGGTGGCGCCGACTGGCTGGTGAGCATCGACATGTGCGCCGAAGGTTTCGATGCCCCCCGCGTGCGGGTGGTGGCCTACCTGACCACCGTGGTCACCCGCAGCCGCTTCGTGCAGGCGATTACGCGGGCCGTCCGCGTCGATGGCCAGCGGGCGGAACAGGAAACGATCCCAAGGCACCCCTCCTATGTGTATGCGCCCGCCGACCCTTTGCTGGTCAGCTATGCGCGCACCTGGTCGGTGGCAGAGCCCTATCTGATCCAGCCGAAGCCCATGCCGGAGGAGCCCGGGGGCGCGGCGGGTGGACGCGCGCCTGGGTTGCCACTGGAGGCCCTGCGCGATGAAGCCGGCGAGGTGATCCGGCTGCGCGGGCCCCAGCTGCCCGGCTTCCTCCACACCCGTCAGCGCGCCTGAAGCGGTGGGCACGCAGGTTGGCTTGTCAGCGCAGGGGTTTCAGCGGCGGCGCGGGCCGCCCGGACGGTTGCCACCCGGGCGCGGGCCCGTGGCACCGGCGTTGCGTTCCCGGTAGGTGATGCGGCCACGGGTGAGGTCATAAGGGCTGATCTCGACCAGCACCTTGTCACCGGCCAGCAGCTTGATGCGGAACTTGGTGAGCTTGCCTGCAGCACGGCACAGGCACTGGTGGCCAGCGGGCTGATCGAGGGTCACCAGGTAGAAACCATTGCCCTGTTCCTTCTCGATCACGCCCGAGGTTTCGATCATGCGGAGCGGGTGCTCAATCTGTAGGAGAAGGCACAGCTTAAATTGGCGCCTCTCCCCCCCTCCAGGCCGGCCCCTCTCCACACCGGTAAGCAGCGCAACTCCTGAACCACAAGCTGAGCATCACGCCTGAGCCAGCAGAGTGCCCGCCCTGCGCCAGCTGAGCAGTGCCCCCGAGCCAGCGGACCAGTGGCCCAGTGACGCCCCGAGCAAGCCACACCGGCAACAGGCCCTACCCCCAGCAGCATCAGACCCAAACCTCAGTGGCACGCAGGCCGAAACCCCGCCGACCCTGCCGCCACAACGCTGTCGCCCCCCAACCCCTAGGGTCTGCGATCGCTCCGGGGCCAAGCCTTGATCGTTCCTTCCCTGTCCCTGGATCTGGGCTTGCTGCTGATTTCCATCGGCGCTGTGAACCTTTGGCGCGCACGCCGCAGCGCCAGCTGAGTGGCGCTGAGCTTGCCTGCGCAATCCAGCTAACGGCCTGGATCTGCCTCAGGCCAATGGCTGGGCTGGTTCTGCATCGGAAGGCTGGCTGAACGGGGTGGAGCCACATGGGTTAGGGCTCCTCTGGGTGGATCACAGCCGCCGGGGCCCGGTCAGGGTTTGGCTCGCGGGCCCGATCTGATTGAGTTCCGAAACCAGAAATGCACTCCGGCAGGTTGCGCCAGATGGGGGCCAGTGCCATGGCTTGCCTGGCGGCATCAGCCAGCTGTTTCAAGCCAGCTCAGGAGCCTGGGAGGCACTGCCTACCGTCTTTGAGCTTCCGTCTGCTGCCCGAAAGCCTTGGAGCTGCGGACTGGAAGCTGTCTCCCTCAAGCTGTCGCCTTCCTGCAGTGGCCATCAAGCAGTGGCCATCAAGCAGTTGTCATCAAGCAGAGGGCTCCAAACTGTCCCCTACCAGCTTTGATCTGCAAGCCATGGCCTTCCTGCGGAGGTCCATGGCAATGGACTCCATGCTGAGGCAGTTCTGCTGTGGCCGATCTGCTGTGGCCTTCGTGCGGTGGGCTCCATGCTGGTGCCTGAGGCCAGAGGGCGACGCACACCATTCCACCCCAACCACCGCCACCAACAGCTAACGAGCAACGACCGTGCCCACCCTGCTGTTCCACAAGCCCTACGGCGTGCTCAGCCAGTTCACGGCAGAACCGGGCAGCCCATGGGTGCACCTGGCAGAGTTCATCCCGGTGCGGGAGGTCTACGCCGCCGGACGGCTGGATGCCGACAGTGAGGGACTGCTGCTGCTCACGAGCGTGGGCCACCTGCAGCAACGGCTCACCGATCCCCGCTGGGGACACTGGCGCCGCTACTGGGTACAGGTGGAAGGGGAGCCCACCCCGGCCGGGCTGGCCGCCCTGCAAGCGGGGGTGACCATCCAGGGCCAGCGCACCCTGCCCGCCCGGGCCCGGCTGCTGGCGGATCCCGGCCTGCCGCCACGAGATCCACCGATCCGTGAGCGGCGCGCCATTCCCACCAGCTGGCTGGAACTGGAGCTGCGCGAGGGGCGCAATCGGCAGGTGCGTCGCATGACCGCGGCAGTGGGATGGCCCACCCTGCGGCTGATCCGGACCGCCATCGACCTGATGGACGGTCAGCCGCCGCTGGATCTGATCGACCTGCCGGCCGGCCAGTGGCGCCCGGTGAGCCAGGCGGAGGAGGAACGCCTGCAGCGGCTGCTCCTGCTTGCTTCCGCCCAGAGCGACGGTCCCGACCGAGGGCGAGGCGGACGGGCCGGTGGCGGGAAATCCGGGCGCAACGGCGGTGGCGGATAGGGAGGCTTGGCATCCATGCCGCTCAGCCGATCACCTGTTGCAGCTCCCGCACCGTTTGCAGTTGGCCGTAGTAGTAGTTCGCTCTGGAGCGCCGATCGGGATCCTCCAGTGCGTCGAGGGCATCAAATCCCAGGCTCTGCCACAGCTCATGGCCGCAGGCACGGTTCAACTCCTGCACCGATTCCTGCTCCAGGTTGGCGAGACGCCGCTGCAGGTTCTTGATCTGAGCAATCGACATGGGGCGAACAGGGCCGGGGGGTGAAAGAGGCAGGAAGCGGGGGAGAGACCCAGCAGGGGCGCCGGAGAGGCGCGGCAGGAGCGGAGAAGTGACGAGGGAGAGGCTGGGTAGGAGGAGCCCAGTGGACAGGGAGCAGCCTTGCAGCGGATGGGCAGCAGGGAAGCAACTGGGGAAAAAGAGGCAGGAAGTGAAAGGGGGCGAACTGGAGCCGGCGTCAGCGGACCAGCCCCCTCAGCCAATGTCCGCCCCATCAGCAACTGCGCCGCCTCACTCCACCACTGGCCCACTCACACAACCACTGGGCCGCCTGATTCAGCCACTGGACTTCCTGCTTCAACCACTGGGGCTCCTCCAGCCCTTCAAACGGCCTCCCCCATTCCCCTGTCATAGTACAGATGAACTTGCCCGAGCTGTATCACCCAGTCAGGCTTCCGGGTCTGCGATGTGGTCAAAGCCTGGGAACAATTCCAACCGCAGCCATGGACGGCCATGGACAGACAGGACAGACAGAAAGGCGCGGCCAGACAGGCAGGTGCGGCCAAGCGCCTGAAGCTCAGAAGGGAAGCTTCTTCTTGGCGTTCTTGTCGAGATCAGCCTCCATCTCGCGCAGACGCCGCAGGATCGTGTCGTAATACTCCTTGAGGTAGTCCTCCAGGCGGGTGGTAGCGGCCGGGTCCAGCCCGAAGGCGGCATAGCTCTCCTCCATCGGTGCCTCCAGGCTCTGGCCACCCCCTGTCACGTCGGCGAAAGCCAGCCGTTCAGCCACCTGCACCCCGGGCTCGAAGAACGACGCCAGACCCTGCATCAGACGGATCAGGAAGGGCCGCACACGGAACACGCGAGCCGATCGCCCGCTGTAGCGCTCGCATAGCTGGGTGACTTCCCCGGTGTTCCAGGCCTTCGGCCCCACCACCGGAAAGGACTGGCGGATCGTTTCGTCATGGCTCAGGGCCGCCACCGAAAATCGGGCTACGTCCTGGGTGTTCATGTAGGCGATCGGCGTGGGCGTTCCGCTCACCCACACCGTCTGGCTTTCGAGCACCGGGATGGCGAACTGACCGATCACCCCCTGCATGAAGGCCACGCAGCGCAGGATCGTGTAATCCAGTTGGGAGGCCGCCAACAACTGCTCGGTGCAGTACTTGATATCCATCAGTGGCACGTTGCGGTGCTGCGCCGCCTCCAGCAGCGACACGAACACGAAGCGCTTCACGTTGGCCGCTTCGCAGGCCCGCACCAGATTGAGCTTTCCCTGCCAGTCGATCGTGTAGATGCCGGCACTGTCGGTGGGGCGGGCTGTGGCCGCATCTATCACCGCTTCCTGGCCCTCAAGGGCGTAGGCGAGGCTGTCGGGTTCCAGCAGGTCACCACGGGTGAGCTCGCAGCCCCATTCCTGCAGGAAGGAGGCCTTGCGAGGGGAGCGCACCATGCAACGCACCTGATGCCCCTGCTCCAGCGCGTGCCGGGCGATCTGGCGGCCGAGAGTTCCTGTGGCGCCGACGACCAGAACCTGCATGAACCACCGGTGGATAGGGCGCTGAGCCTAAAGCTGAGGCAGGGGGCGACGCGCCGCAGGCGGCTCAGTCTTTCTGCAGCTTGAGCAGCAGGGCACCGCCGGCCAGACCCACGGGGATGAGCACCCAGAAGATCGCCGCGATGCCGAAGATTTCAGAGGCCATGGCCCGTTGGGAAAACGGCTACCTATTTAGCGCCCCGGCCCGTTCGAGCACCAGTGGCCAGGGGGCATCGGTGCGGAACTGGCCGGTCATCACCCCACTGGCGCAGGCCTCCCATCCCTGATTGTGCAGGTCTGCGAGCAGTGCCTGCAACCGCGGCGGACCGCCCCCCAGGCGCCGGCCCAGCTCGGCCAGGGGCCAGCAGCGCGCGGGCAGGCCCGCGTCGGCGGCGAGGCGGCCCAACAGGCGGGCGGCGGCACGGCAGAGCGAAGCATCCTCCGCCGCAGTGGCAGCACGGATCGCCGTGAGCGTGGCGGGATCCTGCAGCGGACCGATCCAGAGCGGGCCACTCACCGCCAGCGCGGCCGCAGGCTCGCAGCACACCTGCCACTGGCGCAGGCGCAGCAGGCTCTGCACCTGCTGCTCACCGCAGTGGTGGCAGTGCGCCAGCAGGCCGAGCTGCCGTTCCTCGCCCGCCAAGGGCCGGCGCAGGATCCGCACCGCCGTGCGGAACGTGCGGCCCTCACTGAAGCTGAACACCGGCTGCAGGCCCCGCCCCATGGCCCAGGCCGTGCGGGCGACCACGCCCAGCTGCAGGCGCAGCGCCAGCTCCCAGCTGGCCGGGTGGGCCCGCGCCGCAGCCCCCAGGGTGCGCACGGCGGCAGAACGGTCGTGGCCGGTAGGGGAGCGGCCATCAGTGCTGGCCACGTAGAGCACACCGCCGAAAGCCACTGCCTCCAGCGCCAGCGGCAACAGGGGAGTGGGGCAGCCGAAGGCGTCAAGATCAACGAGCTCGAAGCGCTCCTGCCGCTGCAGGCAACCCGCCAGCAGCTGCTGGGCGGTGAGGGCGGAACAGCGCAACTCCAGCCCTGGGCGATGCACCAGGGGGGCAAGGTTGGCGTGCAGCAACGGCTGACGGTCCGGGTCAGCGTCGTTGGCCCACACCAGCTGGGCCGGGCTCTCCTGGCCGTAGCGCAACGCCCGAATGCCGCAGCCGGTCATGAGGTCGAGCACCCGCAGGGGGCCCCCCAGGCTGAGCTGGCGCGCCAGCAGCACCCCCAGATCGCGGGAGGGCCGGGATTCCGGCCGGAAGAACCCCTGACCCGCGCACAGCGCTGCTGAAGCTTCGCAATAGTGAGAGGTGTCTTGCGTGAACCCGCTCCGTTGGTGACATCCCTGGGCCAGCCTGTCGCAACGGCCGGACCCGACTGGGGCCGCGCGGCGGTGTGGCGATGGCGCGGACTCAACTGCCACTGGCGCGTGCTGGGCGATCCGAGCGGGCCACCACTGCTGCTGCTGCATGGCTTCGCCGCCGGCAGCGGCCACTGGCGAGCCACCGCCGGCCCACTGGCAGCCGCCGGCTGGTGCGTCTATGGCCTCGATCTGATCGGCTTCGGCGCCTCGGCCCAGCCGGCGATGCGCCTCGACAACCGGCTCTGGGCCCGTCAGGCCCAGGGGTTTCTTGAACAGGTGGTGCAACAGCCGGCCGTGCTGATCGGGCACTCGCTAGGGGGGCTGGTGGCACTCAGCTGCGGCGTGTTCTTTCCCGCCTGGGTGCGGGGGGTGGTGGCCGCACCGCTGCCGGATCCCACCCTGCTGATGCCCGTGCCGGCGCGGCGGGCGCCATGGCAGCGCTGGCTGCAACGCCGGGCGGTGGTGTGGCTCTGCCGGCTGCTGCCGCTGGAGCTGCTGGTGCCCCTGATCGCCCGCACGCCGCTGCTGGATCTGGGCATCCAGTCGGCCTACAACTCGCCGGTGATCGGCGACAGCGCCCTGCACCAGCTCATCGCCCGTCCGGCACGTCGCCCCACCGCCGCCTGGGCCCTACGCGGCATGAGCATCGGTATGGCGCTGCGCCCCCGTGGAGCCACCGCAGCGGTGCTGCTGCAGCGCCTGCGCCGGCCGCTGCTGGTGCTGTGGGGGGAAGCCGATCGGTTGGTGCCGATCGAGGTGGCCGCCGAGATGCGGAAGCTCCGGCCCGACCTTGAACTGCACAAGCTGGAGGGGGTGGGCCATTGCCCACACGACGAAGATCCCGCCACGGTCGATCGCCTGCTGCAGGCCTGGCTGCGCCGTCTGCCACCCCGGCCCGAGGATCCCCGCTGAGCGCCCGGCCCTGAGGGCCGTGAGGCCAGCGCGTAATTTGGGAAGCTGATCGCCTGCTGTGCCCGCCGGGAATGAAGCACACCCTCTCGGTGCTGGTGGAGGACCAATCCGGTGCCCTCAGCCGGATTTCTGGATTGTTCGCCCGCCGCGGCTTCAACATCGAGAGCCTGGCGGTGGGCCCGGCCGAGCAGCGGGGCGTATCGCGCCTCACCATGGTGGTGGAGGGCGACGATCGCACGCTCGAGCAGATGACCAAGCACCTCAACAAGCTGGTCAACGTGCTCAACGTGATCGATCTCTCCACGATTCCTGCGGTGGAGCGCGAACTGATGCTGCTGAAGGTGGCGGCGCCGGCCGAGAGCCGAGCCGCCATCCTGGATCTGGTGCAGGTGTTCCGCGCCAACGTGGTGGACGTGGCCGACAACGCCCTGATCCTTGAGGTGGTGGGCGACCCGGGCAAGCTGGTGGCCCTCGAGCAGATCCTCGAGAGCTACGGAATCCTCGAAATCGTGCGCACCGGAAAAGTGGCCCTGGAGCGGGCCTCCGGTGTGAACACCGCCTACCTCAAGACCACCGCCTCAGAGAAACGGGTGCCGGCCTGAGGCGCCTCAGGGCTGACCCTTCACCAGGGTGCCGCCCTCGATCACGCTGGCCTTCACCAGCTTGTCTCCCTGCTGGATGCGGTCCACCACGTCCATGCCCTTCACCACGCGGCCGAAAACGGCGTAGCGGCCGTCGAGCTCGGGAAGCGGCCGCAGAGCCACGTAGAACTGCGAGCTGGCGGAGTTGGGGTCCTCGGAGCGGGCCATGGCGATGGCACCGCGCTCGTGCACGAGCCGCAGCTGCGCTGCATCCGCCGGATCGGTGAGCTGCTCGCCGTAGCGGGGAGTGGCCTTGCCTTTCATGCCGAGTTCCAGCGGGATGAAGCGGGGCTGACCGGTGCTGGGGTCCACGAAGCTGCCGGTGCCGAACAGCTCGGGACTCACGCCGGGGGTGGCGCTCTGGGGGTCACCGCCCTGCACCACGAACGGTGTGGGCTGGTTCACCACCCGGTGAAAGACAGTGTTGTTGTAGGTACCGCGGCGCACCAGGTCGACGAAATTGCCGGCGGTGAGCGGGGCATCGGCGCCATTGAGCTCCACGACCACTTCGCCGCGGCTGGTCTGGAGCGACACCACGGCCTTGCCGCTCAGGCAGGGGCTGGCGGCAGAGGCGCAACCGAGAGCGGCCTGGCTCTGATCGCTGCCGCAAGCGCTGAGGCCGAAGGGTGTGAACAGCAGCAGGCTCACCAGAAGGGTGCGGGTGAGCGAGAACGCCATCGTGTTCATACGCCCTCCAGAGGCACCTTGAGGAAGCGGGCGAGTTCCGCGCCACTCTGCTCCAGCTCGGCCAGAGGCAACGGTTCGCCCACCCGGGTGAGGGGCAGGTCGCGGCGCCCCTGCACGCGCAGGGCAAGACGACGGCGCGGGTTAAGGCCGTCGCGCACGTCCACCTTGACGGCCTGAATCTCGCGCAGGGGTAGCTCGAAGCTGATCAGGCTGCGGAAGCCGCGGCGGCTGATCGTGGCCGTGCCGCTGCTGCGATCGAAGCGGTTGGCACCGGCGCCCACATCGATGCTGATCACGCTCCAGAGATAGAGGGCGAGCAACAGGGCTGCCACGCCATAGGCCCCCATCACCAAGCCCTGCGGAACCCAGGCAAGGCTGGCGGGGTGCCCGATCGGCAGCAGATCGATCCCCAGCCGGCTCGAGAGGCTGGTCAGCAGGAAGCCAGCGCCCCCAGCGCTCACGGCCGAGGCCACCAGCAGGTTGGAGAGGCGCCGGGATCCCTGCACGGACTGCTCCAGCACATCGGCAGGGTCGCTGGCGCGGGGAGCTGGACTGGCGGCCGGGTCGGGGCGCGGCGGAGTGCCGGCGGAGGAAGAAGCCGGGGGCATGGGAGCGGGGGTGGTGGCGGAAGACTTGCCATCCTCGCCTCCGTGCCGCGAGGCTGTGGAAAAGCGAAGACGGGAACAGCGAAAAGGTTGCTGGATTCGGCACCACGCCGCCGCCGCTGGGCAATCAGAAGAATTGCTTAAGAACGCTGGCTGCGGCAAGGGTGTCAGCCCATTTCGGGCTTCCTCGCAGCGGTGGGTTTCGTTGTTACGATCCTGCGGTATCCCTCAGCTTGGCGGGATTTCCGCACTTTTTCTTCCCATGACGATTGCTGTAGGGCGCGCGCCTTCGGCTCGGGGATGGTTCGACGTCCTCGATGACTGGCTCAAGCGCGACCGCTTCGTGTTTGTCGGCTGGTCCGGTCTGCTGCTGTTCCCCACGGCCTATCTGGCTCTGGGCGGCTGGCTAACCGGCACCACCTTCGTTTCCTCCTGGTACACCCACGGGATTGCCAGCAGCTACCTGGAAGGCTGCAACTTCCTCACCGCCGCCGTCAGCACCCCTGCCGACGCCATGGGCCACAGCCTGCTGTTGCTCTGGGGTCCGGAAGCTCAAGGTGACTTCGTGCGCTGGTGCCAGCTGGGCGGCCTCTGGCCGTTCGTGGCCCTGCACGGTGCCTTCTCCCTGATCGGCTTCATGCTGCGTCAGTTCGAGATTGCCCGTCTGGTGGGCATCCGCCCCTACAACGCGATCGCCTTCTCCGGCCCGATCGCGGTGTTCGTGAGCGTGTTCCTGATGTACCCGCTGGGTCAGAGCAGCTGGTTCTTCGCGCCTTCCTTCGGGGTGGCGGCGATCTTCCGCTTCCTGCTGTTCCTGCAGGGCTTCCACAACTGGACGCTGAACCCGTTCCACATGATGGGCGTGGCCGGCATCCTGGGTGGTGCGCTGCTGTGCGCCATCCACGGTGCCACGGTGGAGAACACCTTGTTCGAGGATTCCGAGCAGGCCAACACCTTCAAGGCGTTCGAGCCCACGCAGGAAGAGGAGACCTACTCGATGGTCACCGCCAACCGCTTCTGGAGCCAGATCTTCGGGATCGCCTTCTCCAACAAGCGCTGGCTGCACTTCTTCATGCTGTTCGTGCCGGTGATGGGTCTGTGGACCAGCAGCATCGGCATCATCGGCCTGGCGCTGAACCTGCGTGCCTACGACTTCGTGAGCCAGGAAATCCGCGCTGCTGAGGATCCTGAATTCGAAACCTTCTACACGAAGAACATTCTTCTGAATGAAGGTCTGCGTGCCTGGATGGCACCGGCTGACCAGCCGCATGAAAACTTCGTCTTCCCTGAAGAGGTTCTGCCCCGTGGTAACGCTCTCTAGTCCTTCTCTTACGGCCGTCGGCGGCAAAGACCTGGACTCCACCGGTTATGCCTGGTGGGCCGGCAATGCACGCCTGATCAACCTGTCCGGTCGTCTGCTCGGGGCCCACGTGGCCCACGCTGGCCTGATGGTGTTCTGGGCCGGCGCCATGATGCTGTTTGAGGTGAGCCACTTCACCTTCGACAAACCGATGTACGAACAGGGTCTGATCCTGTTCCCGCACGTGGCCACTCTTGGCTATGGCGTCGGTCCCGGTGGTGAGGTCACCAGCCTCTACCCCTTCTTCGTTGTCGGTGTTCTGCACCTGATCAGCTCGGCCGTTCTCGGCCTGGGCGGTCTGTACCACGCCCTGCGCGGCCCTGAGATCCTGGAGAACTACTCCTCGTTTTTCTCCCAGGACTGGCGGGATAAGAACCAGATGACCAACATCATTGGCTACCACCTCATCCTGTTGGGTGTGGGGTGTCTGCTGCTGGTGTTCAAGGCGATGTTCTTCGGCGGTGTCTATGACACCTGGGCCCCCGGCGGCGGCGATGTGCGCATCATCACCAACCCCACCCTCAGCCCTGGTGTGATCTTCGGTTATCTGTTCCGCGCCCCCTTCGGTGGCGAGGGCTGGATCATCGGGGTGAACTCGATGGAAGACATCATCGGCGGCCACATCTGGCTCGGCCTCATCTGCATCTTCGGTGGCATCTGGCACGTCATCACCAAGCCGTTCGGCTGGGTGCGTCGCGCCTTCATCTGGAACGGTGAGGCCTACCTGAGCTACAGCCTTGGCGCCTTGAGCTTCATGAGCTTCATCGCCTCGGCCTTCATCTGGTTCAACAACACCGCTTACCCCTCTGAGTTCTACGGCCCCACCAACGCCGAGTCCTCGCAGGCCCAGAGCTTCACCTTCCTGGTGCGTGACCAACGCCTGGGTGCCAACATCGGTTCAGCCATGGGTCCCACCGGCCTTGGCAAATACTTGATGCGCTCCCCAACCGGCGAGATCATCTTCGGTGGAGAAACCATGCGCTTCTGGGACTTCCGCGGCCCTTGGCTGGAGCCCCTGCGTGGTCCCAACGGGCTCAGCCTCGACAAGCTCCAGAACGACATTCAGCCCTGGCAAGTGCGCCGGGCCGCTGAATACATGACCCACGCTCCGAATGCGTCCCTCAACTCCGTGGGCGGCATCATCACCGAACCCAACTCGGTGAACTTCGTGAACGTGCGTCAGTGGCTCTCTGCCACCCAGTTCGTGCTCGCCTTCTTCTTCCTGGTGGGTCACCTCTGGCATGCAGGCCGAGCCCGCGCCGCGGCGGCCGGCTTCGAGAAAGGCATCGACCGCAAGGCTGAGCCCACCCTGGCCATGCCCGACCTCGACTGAGCTCCACGTCTTGTCCGAGCACCACTGGTTGCTCTCTCTGCCCCCGGCTTCCACGGGGGCTTTTTCATGGGCTGCCTGACCAGAAAGACTTGGTGATGCTTTCCGGCCAGGCGGACACATTCGAGAGATGCCGGCTTACCCAGCTCTTCGTAGCTTTGGGGACCACCGGGAGGTTCCCTTGTCCATCCGCCTAGCCGCCGGCCGCATGGTTGCCGCAGCAGCCCTTCCCCTTGCGCTTCTGCCGTTCGTGGCTGTTCAGCCTGCAGCCGCCAAGAGTGCCTCCATCGACTACCCCCGCCAGGGCGTGGTCTGCGACCGGGCCACAAAAATGTGCTTCGACAGCACCGGGGTGTCTGTGACCCTCACCAGGGAGTATTTCGGCCGCAGCGCCGAACGGGAGCTGATCCGCAAGCTGTCGGGCAGCAACCGCCCCACCCAGTTCCAGTTGAGCAACGGCGATGTCTGCGATGTGCGGCGGCAGACCTGCTGGGACGACGGCTGGGATGGCAAGAACATCAGCAGGGCTCTGAGCAAGCAGCTGTTTGGCAACAACGGCGCTTGGCGCAACCCGGGATCAGGCAACACCAGCAACAACTGGAACAACAACAGCGGCTGGAACAACAGCGGTGGCGGTGGCTGGAACAACAACAGTGGCAATAACGGCAGCTGGAACAACGGCAATAACTGGAACAACAACAACTGGCAGCAAGGCCAGGGCAACACCGCCTGCGAGCTGCGTCAGGGAAACCGCCGCCTCTTCAACGGCAGCTGCGTCCTCAATCGGCGTGAATCGTCGAACGGCATGGCCTACAACGTGGAGCTTGGGGATGGGCGCCGTTACAGCTTCTTCAACCGGCAGGGCAACCTGGTTCTCCGAGACGCCACTGGTGTCTGGCCGGTGCAGGTGAGCAACAGCAACGGCAACGTGAGCTTCCGCTGGGCCGACCTGCGGCTGGAAGCCCAGGACAGCCGTTGGAACAACCAGGGGCAGCAAGGTGGTTTTGAGGACGTCAACCCCACAGGGGTATTCCTTCAGAACCTGTTCAACAACCTGTTCCGCTGACCCGCGAGGCTGCTTCATCCTTCAACCAGCGGCGCAATAGCGGCAGGCTGAGGCCGATCACATTGCTGACGCAGCCCTCGATCGTCTCCACCAGCAGGCCGCCGCGGCCTTCAAGAGCAAACCCACCCGCGCAACCGAGCGGCTCACCGCTGGCCACATAGGCCTCGATCTCAGCGGCCTCAAGCTGAGCAAAGCGCACGCGGGTGGTGACAGCCGCCAGGCGGGGGGCTCCGCTGCCCAGCAGGCAATGGCCCGTGTGCAGCTCCCCCCAGCCTCCGGACATGCGCTGCCAGCGCTCGATCGCCTGCAGGGCATCCCTGGGTTTGCCCTGGATCTCGCCCTCAAACACGAACAACGAATCGCAGCCCAGCACGAGCTCCGGGCAGGGGTCGGCCGGGGCGCTGTCGGCCAGGACGGTGGCCACGGCCTCAGCCTTGGCCCTGGCCAGGCAGACGGCCAGCTCGCAGGGATCCGTCGCCTTGATCGTGGCTTCATCGAAGCCACTCGCCAAGACGCGATGGGGGATCTGGGCCCGATCCAGTAGCAGGCGGCGGGCCGGAGAGGCGGAAGCAAGCACCAACGGAACGGTGGACACGGCGGCAGCGCAGGACAACAGGAGGGCGAACCAGGGGTACGGCGCCGGCCTTCGGCTGGAACCGCCGCAGGCTGGAGCAGGGATTGGAGAGAATCAACGCATGGACCTCATCCTGGACAACCCTCGCTCCCTGGCTCGCGCTGCCAGCGCCATGCGCTGCCTGCCATTTCGCCTCGGTCTGTACCGCTTGCTGGAGCAGGAGGCGATCAGCAGCGTGGCGCTGTGGGCCCGCACCGACGCGGAAACGCTCTGCAGCACCAGGCTGACACCCGACGACACTGAAACCCTGTTCATCTGGCTGATCCGGCTCGGCGTGCTGCGCCGCGAAGTCGATGGTCAGGGCCTCACCGAACGGGTAAGGCTCACTCCCATGGGTCGTCAGTTGCTGGCGGGCTGGAGCCAGGAGATTCCGCGAGCCGGCTGGAAGGAACAGCTGCGCCATGCGATCAGCCGCTACCGGCCGCGCCTGTGACAGCACCGGCTGCGGGTTCCGGCCCTGTGCCGCCGGCGTTGATGGTGCTGGGCACCAGCAGCGGCGCCGGCAAATCCCTCATGACGGCGGCGCTCTGCCGGGTGCTGCGGCGTCGCGGCGAAACACCGGTGCCCTTCAAGGGGCAGAACATGAGTCTCAACGCCTGGGTGGATGAGGACGGCGGCGAAATGGCCTACAGCCAGGCGCTGCAGGCCTGGGCCGCGGGCCTGGAACCGCGGGTGGCGATGAATCCGGTGCTGCTCAAGCCGCAGGGCGACAGCACCAGCGAGGTGATCCACATGGGCCGCGCGGTGGGCACGGCCCGCGCCGAGCACTACTACCGCGACTGGTTCCGCCCCGGTTGGCAGGCGATTCGCCAGGGGCTGGAAGACCTGCGCTTCAGCCATCCCGGCGGGCGGTTGGTGCTGGAGGGGGCCGGCAGCCCGGTGGAGGTGAACCTGCAGGCGCGGGATCTCACCAATCTGCGCCTGGCGCAGTTCCTGCGCGCCCGCTGCCTGCTGGTGGCCGACATCGAGCGCGGCGGTGTGTTCGCCCAGATCGTCGGCACTCTGGCCCTGCTCAGACCGGTGGAGCGCCCGCTGATCCGGGGCATCCTGATCAACCGCTTCCGCGGGCGGCGACAGCTGTTCGACGCAGGCCGCCAGTGGCTGGAACAGGAAACGGGGATTCCGGTGCTGGGCGTGATGCCCTGGCTCGATGAACTCTTCCCACCGGAAGATTCGCTCGATCTGCTGGAACGGCGGGCCCGCAAACCCGAGGCGGAGCTGGAGATCGCCGTGGTGCGGCTGCCGTCGATCAGCAACTTCTCCGACTTCGATCCGCTGGAGGCCGAACCGAGTGTGCGCCTGCGCTGGGTGCGGCCGGGGGATCCGCTCGGCCAGCCCGCTGCGGTGATCCTGCCCGGCAGCAAGCAGACCCTGCGGGATCTGGCCGCGCTCAAGGAGAGCCCGCTGGCCGACGCGCTGCTGCGCTTCGTAGCTGGCGGCGGCCACCTGTTCGGGCTCTGCGGCGGCCTGCAGATGCTGGGAGAACGACTGGAGGATCCGCACAGGCTGGAGGGAAGCGCCAGCGCGGATGGCGAGGAGGGACTCAGGGGGCTGGGGCTGCTGCCGCTGGCCACCTACTTCATGGCAGGGAAAACCCTGCGACAGCGTCGCGAGTTCGCCTGTTGGCCCGCAGCGGGAACACCGCTGGAAGGCTTCGAGCTGCATCAGGGCCGTACCCACTGCCTCGATCCGGCCAACTGTGAGCCGCTGGCGGCTGGTGAATCAGGTGCCGGGTTGGGCTGGTGGTCGGGCAGGGTCGCCGGCTCCTACCTGCACGGTCTGTTCGAGAACGGCCGCTGGCGGCGGCAGTGGCTCAATCAGCTGCGCGAGGCGCGCGGCTTCTCCGCCCTGCCGCTGGATGTGCCGCACCACGGCCTGCAGCGCGAAGACTTGCTCGATCGCCTGGCGGAGGCCTTCGAAGCGGAGGTGAACCTGGCCCCGCTGCTGGTCTAGGGAAACTCTGGCCAACAGGGATTTGACAAGCAGCCGTGCCCAGAGATCCCCGGTAGTGGCCCCTCTCTGCGATGAGGGGCGGTCGATACTCGTTGAAGCGGCTTGACTCCTTCTGGTGGTCTGGAAATATCCCTATGAGCGGCTCCTTTTGACGCCCGAATTCCCTTGTTCATGGTGTCGCGAGCAACTGGCGCCGTGCCAGGAACGGGTTAGTCAGTGCAGCCAGCACATTGCTCTTGCAGCTGTTCTTGGTCATTCCCCGCAGCCGGGTCTTCTGAAAGCCAAACGGCTGCATCAGGTGAATCCGCAACACGTCGCCAGCAGATACGGCGGGCGGCTTCCATTCATGCCGCTCTTGGGGTAGCGGGGCTCAACCAGATGGATCAGCGCCTGCCAGGGCACGACCGGCTCAATGTCGGCCAGAAACTTCTCGCCTTAGGCGCGCTTCTTTGCCGTGATCTGCTCGCAGTCTCCGTAGGCGAAGCCTTCCGCGAAGAGGTGGCCAAGCGGCTTGCCGCCCGTGAACCCAGTGCTTACCTGCAATCAGAGGGTCATCCTCCTGTGAATGGGGCGGATTTTTCTGAGTCTCCTTAGGCGTAGGCCTTGATGCACAACAATGGACAGCGCTAACGATGAGCAAACAACGGCATTGACGAACGGGAATGACATCGGGTGATCTGCAGCGGAGCGCTGGATAGAACACACAGTTGCACATAGCCGATCGCAGATATACACAGCCATCAATGCCGATTGGCTCTAAAATCAAAGCCTCATCACAGTCCAGACATGACAGCCAAACCCAAGCAGGATTTCTTCCTGTTTCTAGTTGGCGGTGCCTTTTTCGCCGCCGGCATCTTTCTGTTCACCAATCAGGTGATGGTGGGATCGGCGTTGCGGTTCTCCGGCAGCGGTTTCGGAGGTCGCACCTTCGGCGGGGGATTCGGTGGCGGCTTCAGTGGGGTGGTGGCCCAGGGGGTGGGTGAGGGCTTCGGTCTGCTGGTGTTGCTGCTGGGCATCGGCGTCTGTCTGCTGTTCTCCGGCACCTACCGCCGGGCCGGCTGGTTTCTGGTCTGGGCGTCTTCAGCGGCCGTGGGGGTGGGGGTGCTGCACAGCCTGTTCATCAGCTTCCGCCCCACCACGCTCTGGAGCCTGGCCACGATGGTGGTGATGATCGCCGCCGGCGGTGGTCTGATGTTCCGCTCCCTCTCCAGCTATGCCGGCGAGGGGAGCAGCCGCAGAACCCACGCCGATGGGCTCGGTGCTTCTGGTGATTCCAGCTCCAGCGCCGAAGAACTTGCCGCCGCCGAACGGGAACTGGAACGTCTGCGCCGGGAGCTGGAGCGTGCTGGCAAGCGCTGAATGCCAGCACGGCTATGGGTCGACCACCCCGACAGGAATCCTGCTGCCAAGCCGCATCCACTGGAGGCCGGATCAACTGGTGGCACGATCAACTCGAAGCAGAGGTGTAGAAGCGCAGGGCATAGCGCCAGATGGCGCGGCTGATCATGAGGCAGGCGGCGGCCACCGCCACGCTGGCGACCATCCAGCTGCCGGACGCCCGCCCCAGCACCGCCTCGGCCGGCACCGTGGTGAGGAAGGCCACGGGCAGCACGAAGGTGAAGAAGGCCCTCAGGCCTGCCGGGTACACGCTCACCGGATAGCGGCCGGCCACCAGGGTGCTGCGCAGCACTTCGGTGGCGTTCCAGACCTTCACGAACCAGATGCTGGTGGCGGCGATCACGAACCAGAGGCTGTAAAGGATGGCGGCGCTGGCCAGCAGCAGCACCGCAGCGGCGGCGACCGTGTCCGGCCCCAGCACCGCACCGGCGCGCAGGGCGGCCACCAGGATCAGGCCGGCACCCATCACCATGCCCGGAAGCCCCCAGGGGGAGAAGGTGCGCAGGGACAACCAGAACTGGCTGTCGATGGGTTTGAGCAGCACGAAATCGAGGGTGCCGTTCTGCACGTGGGTGACGATCGTGGACAGGTTGGGCTGGAACAGTGTGCTGGTGAGGCCTTCCAGCAGGGTGTAGAAACCCAGCACCACCAGCGCCGCCTCCCAGCTCCAGCCGCCCAGGTTCTGGCCTGGCCCGTATAGCAGCGAGAGCACGAACAGGCTGCCGGCCAGGTTGCCCACCTCGGCGAGCAGCTCCAGCACGAAGTTGGCCGGATATTCCATTTCCGCCGCCAGCGAGGCGCTCCAGAACTGGGCCAGGGTGCGCAGGTAGCGGTGCATCAGGCCCCCATGGCCGAATACCGCCGGATGCCGAAGCGCCAGAGCAGCAGAAACAGCAGCAGGAACAGGCCGCTCCAAAGTGCCAGTCCCAGGAAGCCCGCCGCCAGGTTGACCTCAGCTCCCATCAGCACGCGGGCGGGGAAGGCGATCGTGTAGGGGAAAGGGGTGGCCAGCGCGAAGGCGCGCACGCCCGGCGGAAAGGTTTCCAGCGGCGCCACCAGGCCCGAGAGGAACAGATAGGGAATCAGCAGCAGTCGCTCCAGCGCCAGCGCCCGTTCGCTCCAGAAACAGGCCATGGCGATCACCCCCTGCAGCAGAAATCGCAGGATGAACGCCGACACGGTGGCCAGTACCCCCCAGAACACATCCGCGGGATGGGGCCACCACAACAGGCTCGGCTGCAGCAGGAACAGCAGCGCCAACAGGGCCGCCACGAACGGCACACGGGTGACCTGCTCGGCCACGTGGGCGGCCAGGTAGCGCCAGAACGGATGCAGCGGTTGGAGCAGGTAGGGCGAGAGGCGACCCTGCAGGTTGTCTTCCTCGAAGACATGAATCACCCACACCACCGTGAACTGGCGCACGACGAAGGCCGCCAGGAAATAGCGGGTGAGCATCGCCGGCGTGAAGCCTGCCGCCGCGCCGGCTCCTGAGCCGGTCCAGACGCCGAGCATGATCAGCGGCAGCACCCCGGAAAGCGCCCACAAGGCGATTTCGGCGCGGTATTCGAGCATGTACGCGTACTGCGTGCTGAGCAGCACCCGCGCCAGCGGCAGCACAGGCCTGGCGCGGGGTTCAGGCGGCACTGTCATCAACCCGCCCCCGCTCGAACAGCCCGCCGATGATCTGCTCGATCGGCGGGTCGCTCACTTCCAGATCCACCACGGCGAACCGCTCCAGCAGCTGGGCCACGCTGCCGGTGAGCTGGGCCGCCGGCACCCGTAGGCAGACCTGATTCCCCTGCAGGGATTCCACGGTTCCATGGGCGGCGAAGGCGGAGGCGGGCTGGGGCACGTTCAGCTCCAGCCGCACCAGCCGGTAGGGCGCCAGCTGCTCGCTCAACCCCTCCAGGCGGCCGTCATAGAAGAGCCGGCCCTGATGAATCAGCAACACCCGCTCGCACAGGGCGGTGATGTCGCCCATGTAGTGGCTGGTGAGCAGCACGGTGGCGCCGGTGCGCCGGTTGTAGTCGGCGAGGAAATCCCGCACCCGAGCCTGGGCGTTCACATCGAGCCCGAGCGTGGGTTCATCGAGGAACAGCACGGCGGGACGGTGCAGCAGGGCCGCCAGCAGCTCGGCCTTCATGCGCTGGCCCAGTGACAGCTTGCGCACCGGGCGGGTCAGCTCCTCCCCCAGTTCGAGCATGTCGGCCAGTTCGGCGATGCGGCGGCGCGCTTCGGGCGGGGTGAGGCCGTAGACCGCTGCGTTGACCCGAAACGAGTCCAGCGGCGGCAGATCCCAGATCAGCTGCTGCTTCTGGCCCATCACCAGGGTGATCTGGTGCAGGAAGGCGGCCTGGCGCCGTTTCGGCTCATGCCCCGCCACCCGCACCGTGCCGGCGGTGGGATGGATCAGGCCGGTGAGCATCTTCAAGGTGGTGGTCTTGCCGGCGCCGTTCGGCCCCAGAAACCCGACCATCTCCCCGGGCGCGATCGCGAACGACACCCCGCTCACGGCGGGCACATCACGATGGCGGCGGCGCACGAAGTGGCGCAGGGTGCCGGCCATGCCGGGTTGCTTGTCGGCCACCCGGTAGGTCTTGCTGAGCTGCTGTACCTCGATGATCACCGGCAGGCTCCGATCACTGGCCGACTCCAGCGGCTGGCTGAGGGGCCGCGTGCCGCTGGGATCGGCACTGCAGAACAGATGGCCGCCAGCGTGGGAGTGGCAGGCGTTGACGCCACGGAGGTGAGAGCGGCAGCGGAGGTTTCACTGCAGGGTCAGGCGTCTTCGGGCAGCAGCACCGTGGTGTGCAGGCTGTCCTTGCCCAGATCACTGGTGATCACCCACACCTGCAGCCCACGGCCGAGGTTGAACACGCTGCGCAGCCCCCCCTGCTGGCGATAAGCGGCCAGGGTGTTGTCGCGGGCATCGCGGGCGTCCACATCGCCCCAGTCACCGCGGCGGTGGCGAGCCACCAGGCGCTGCAGGGTTTCGGCATCCACCCATTCGCGCACGACGGGGTCGACATCGACAGGACCGATGGCGAGACGGGCGGACAAGGGCGGATCCACAGGAGGGCGAAGGCTGTTCAGCGTAAGGGGGCTGGAGGGGCTACCAAGGGGGGAGTGCGGCAGATTGGGGCTGGGGTGTGGCCTGGCGGACTGGCAGGATCCTTCCTCGCAGCTGGACTGCCGGCAACAGGAGAGGGCCACCAAGAGGTGGTGGACAGAGGATCGGGAGGCCAGCGGGGCACTTGGCTGAAGATGAAGGCATCTTTCGTTTGTTTACGGGATCAGAAGTTGGCCGTCTTTTTTTGTTCTGCTCTTAAAGTTGTGCGAGCCAACAGGTGCTGATTCAGGGATTCTGACACCAAAGATTCCGACCCAGAGCTTCTGCCTGAAGAAGTCTGAGCCAGGAGTTCTGATTGAAGAATTCTCATCAATGGCGTCGGGTCCAGGGATTCGGATCTGTTGCTTTCTCCCTTCGCTGACCGTTTCACCATGGCACTGCTTCAGGCGCCCTCGCTGGGAATCGAGAGGTTCGAGAACGACAGGAACAAACAGAGTTGGTCACAGGCCTCCGACGACGACAACACCACGATCATCCGGGCGGTGTATCAGCAGGTGCTTGGTCACCAGTATGTGATGGCCAATGAGCGGCTCACCGGGGCCGAATCCCTGTTTCGCAATGGTTTCCTGAGTGTTCGCGAGCTGGTGCGCACCGTGGCGAAGAGCGGGCTGTACCGCGAGCGCTTCTTCGAGAACTGCAACCCCTACCGCTTCATCGAGCTGAACCACAAGCACCTGCTCGGCCGCGCGCCGCAGAACCGCGCCGAGATGCTTCACCACTTCACAATCCTGCAGGAGGAGGGTTTCGATGCCGAAATCGACTCCTACATCGATGGCGATGAATACCAGCAACGCTTCGGGCAGGACACGGTTCCCTACCTGCACGGCTGGGATTATTCGACAGGGCATGAAGGCCGGCAGTTCTCCTGGCTGATGCAGCTGGCCCGTGGCGCTGCGGCCTCAGTGAAGGGCGATCCCTCCGGCACCCAGTTCCGCCTCGGCAAGGCACTGCACCAGGACCGGGCCGTGCCGGTGCGCGGCTCCATGGGCCGGGTGGTGATCGTGTCCACCGAAGGCCCCTTCAAGGCACAGGTGAGCTCCGCCACCAACCTGTTCAACGACGACGACTGGGGCAGCGCGCGCCGGGCACCGTCGCAGGAGCACCGGGCGGAAGCACTGCGGGTGTCAGCCGGGGACCGCTCCACCAGCGGCAGCGGTGCCCGGGTGGTGACCATCTCCGCCACCGGCATCGCCGACAACGGTTATGTGCGCACCAGCGCCTACGTGCTGCGGGTGCCCTACTCCCGCATGAACGAAGCCCTGCGACGGGTGCAGCGCCTCGGTGGCCGCGTCACCGATGTGACTGTGAGCTGAGGCCCCAGCCCCGGGCCGCTGCCGGGAGCGGGTGGGGCTGCGGCCCTGCCCGCCCCCGGCAGCTCATGGGGCACCCCGGCCAGGCATCGCCGGCGCAGCCGCCGGTGTTGGAGCTGGCATGGCTGCCGGTGATGGGGCTTCAGGTGATGCCGGTTCCGGAAACACCCTCGAAGCACCGGCGGGCCGGCGGGGCTGGGGGCTGCCCACCCCGAGCGATTCCAGCAACTGGTTGATACGACGGGTCAGCAGACGCACTTCCTCGAGCGTGTCCACGAGCGGAGGGTGGGCTTCACGCATCAAGCCCAGGGCTTCCTCGGTGGCCTGGCGGGCCGCGCTGCCAGTGGTGTCAATGCGCCGGGCGGTGCTCTCGTACACCTGCAGGGTCTGGCGAGTGGTGGCAGCGGTACGGCCTGTCTCCAGTTCCAGCCGCCGGCTCAGGCGCTGGAGGTCGAGCAACGTGCTGCGGAAGCTGCCCACGGCCCCGGGCACATCACGCTCCGCCATCCTCGCCGTGCCTTCGAGGGCGCGATTGAGCTTGATCCGGGTGGTGCCGATCTCCTCCAGCAGCTGGGCCAGATCGGCCGACGGACGGAAAGGAATCAGCAGGTCGCGCCGCGGCGTTTCTTCTCCAGGGGAGAGGACGTCGGGGGTGAGGGCGATCTGGCTGGCACCGATCAAGCCCTCCTGGTAACGCTCGGCGTGGCTGCCAGGGCCGATCAACCGCCGGTAGCGGTCGGCGATGCGCAGGTCGACGGCCACCGTGCCATCGCCGGCCAGCGTGACCCGTTCCACCCGCCCCACCCGGTAGCCCGCCACCGTGACATTCACCCCCGGCCAGATGCCGCTGGCATCGGTGGTGCGGAAGCGCACCCCGAAGCTGCTGGTGAGCCAGCTCTGCTGCTGGACGGCGGCTCCCACCATCCACACGCCCAGCACCACCGCCCCCACGGGCACGGCCCAGCTCAGCGCTGTGGCCAGCCCCTCCAGCGGTCCATCGAACCGCCGGCGGGGTGGGGCGGTATCGCTCGCCGGCGGTTCGGCTGGCGGCTGAACCTGTGGCTGCAGTGGCACCTGTGGCGGCAACGGGGTCTGGGGTGGCTCCTGTGATGCCGGCTGGGGGGTGGATGAACTCATGGCAAGCCCAGGGCCGCGGGGGGGAGGACTGTCAGCCAGAGGGCTTCCAGCGCCACCACGCCGAGCGCGCAGCACACGATCGCCAGACTGATCAGGTTGGGCAGGCGCTCCGGATGGCGGCGGCTCTGCTTGCCGATGGCATGGGCCAGGCAGGCGGAAGCGGCCGCGAACAAGGCCGTCCGAACCATGGCGGACCCCAGTCGCTCCGGCGTGAGCGTGCCCAGGAAGAGCGGCAATTGTTCGCTCAGATCCGGCCGGGGAGAGAGCATCACACTGGCCAGCACGACCGCCAGCAGGAAGTAGGGCAGCAGCAGCAGAGAACCCAGCATCGCCGTGGCCACACGGGCCCCGAGCAGGTGGCGGCCCACGGAGGGCTGGATCCGGCCGGCGAGCTGCACCCGCTGCGGCACGCAGCACCCGATCCAGATCAGGTTGACCACCAGCGGCGCCACGATCTGGACATTGGCCAGCGTGGTGGTTTCGAGCGCGAAGGGCGTGCTGAGGCTCAGCGGCTCCAGCAGCCACTGCGTCACGAAGGCGCCGATGGCGCCGCCCAGCACCACCGCCAGCGGCGCCGCCCCCACCACATCCCGCCGTAATTGCTGCAGCATCCAGGGGCGCAAGCGTCTGGGAGCCTAGGCACAGCTGGCGGATCGGCTCAGCCTCGCCCATGCTTTCGACACCGTCTCCCGGTTGATGCCATGCCCCCCTCGCTCAACCGCCGCCAGTTCCTGGCCCTGGGCGGCCTGGGGCTGGCTGGTCTGGCCTGCGGCGCCCTGCGCGGCGTGGCCGCGGATACAGCCAGCCGCCTGCCGGCCGGGCTGAGCCTGCCGCCCCGCGGTGATCTGCGCGTGGTGCTGATCGGCGATCTGAACGCCAGCTACGGCTCCACCACCTACATCGAGCAGGTGCACCGGGGGGTGGCCCTGATCCCGGCGCTGCAGGCCGATCTGGTGCTCTGCGCCGGCGACATGGTGGCGGGCCAGAAGGCCAGCTTGAGCAGCGCGCAGCTGCAGGCGATGTGGGCCGGCTTCGATCGCTCCGTGCTGGTGCCGTTGCGCCGCGCCGGCCTGCCCTTTGCGCCGGCGATGGGCAACCACGATGCCTCCAGCCTGCGCCAGGGGGACGGCTACCTGTTCGCCCGCGATCGGGCCGAGGCAGAACGGTTCTGGACGCGTCAGAAACAGGCGCTCGGTCTGACGTTCGTGGACGGCAGTGGCTTTCCGTTCTTCTATTCGTTCCGTCAGCAGGATCTGTTCGTGCTGGTGTGGGACGCCTCTTCGGCGGTGGTGCCGGCGGAACAGGTGCGTTGGGCCGACCGCAGCCTCGGTTCCGCGGCGGCCCGTGCGGCGCAGCGGCGGCTGGTGGTGGGGCACCTGCCCCTGCAGGCGGTGGCCCAGGGGCGCGACAGCGCCGGCAACGTGCTGCGTGATGCCACCAGCCTGCGTCAGCTGATGGAACGCCACGACGTGGAGGCCTACATCAGCGGTCACCACCATGCGTTTTTCCCCGGCCGGTTGGGGGAGCTGGATGTGATCGCCCTGGGGGCGCTGGGCAGCGGTCCACGCCGCCTGCTGCAGAGCAGCGCCGCTCCCTTTCAGACGCTCACTGTGCTCGATCTGCCGCGCCGCGGCGGCCGGCCGCTGAGCACCACGATCAACCTGCGCACGCTGCGGGTGGTGGCGCCACAGACGCTGCCGCGTCAGCTGGTGGACCGCCAGGGGCGGGTGCTGCCTCGAGCAAGTTGATGCGGTAGAGCACGTCTTCGAGCGCATCGGCGGCGCTGATCGCGGCGTAGCGCTGGGGGGTGTCGGGTCCGCAGCAGCAGGGCAACGGCTGCAACACCGTGCTGGGCCGGGCATGGCAGAACTGCACCACGCTCAGGCGGCCTGCGGCAGCCACTGCTGGGGCTTCGGCGGCAGCGGCCGGCAGGGCGGGGGCGATCACCCGGTGCCAGCCGGCCGGGATGTGGCCGTTGCTGAGCCGCTCCAGCATCAGGCCGCTGTTGATGATCACCCGGCCATCCGGCGGCAGGGCCTCGACCCACTCCCCCTCCACCAGCACCTGCAGCCCCGGGGCAGTGGCGCGCGGCAGGGCCGTGATCAGGTTGATGTCGGCATGGGGGGCGGCCCAGAGGTGGGGGCCTGAAGGCGCTTCGGCCATCGGCGGATAGCGGATGGCGCGGGTGAGGGTGGGAGCGTCTTCGACCACGGCATCGAAGAAACCTTCGGCGGCACCCAGACCCACGGCGATCACCCGCAGGAAGCGGCGTTGCAGCTCCGCAATTGCCGCATGGAACTCCTGCAGCACCACGCTCAGCCCCGGCACCACCGCTTCGGGCAGCAACGGCTCCGGATAGTGCAGCGGAAAGCGACGCCGCAACGGGTGCGCCAGCGGCAGCGGTGCCGCCCAGTTGAGCATCTCCTTCCAATCGGCATGGCTGTGGCCGGCGGCGGTTTCCACCAGCAGCCCCGTGTAGCCCGTCTGGCCGCTGGCGCCGCTGGCCACGAAGCGCTGCTTGACCGCCGGCTCGAGCGCGAAGAAGCGGCCCAGCAGGCCGTAGGCGGCATCGAGCAGATCGGCGGAGAGATCGGCGCGGGCATAGACAAAGCCGGTGGCCAGGCTGCACCGCACTCCCTCCACCACCGCTGCTCGGGCGGCACGGCTGCCCTGTTCAAAGGCCAGCAGATCGACGTCGAGGATGGCGCTGCTCATCACACGGATTGTGATGGCCCTGGTGGTGTCATGCCGCCGCCGCTTCCTGGCCGGCGTCCGGTCCGCTCGCCAGTGCCAGGCCCTGGGCGCGGGCCAGCCCCACATCGACGCCGATGTGCTGATCGGGGCGGCCGGTGATCAGCAGCGCGCGCCGCTGGCGGGTGGCGATCTGCCACAGCCAGCGGCTCAGCAGGGTGAGGCGGTTTTCGGTGTCGGGGATGAAAGCCAGGTGGGCCAGCCCCCACAGCAGCCAGCCCGGAAAGCCCGTGACCCGCACGCCGCGCAGGTCCGCCACTGCATACATCGGCCCGATCACGGCCATGCTGCCCAGATCCATCCAGCGGAACGGGGCGCTGGCCTGGCCCGCCAGCTGGTTGAGGATGTCCTTCGCCACCCAGGCGCCCATCTGCACCGCCGGACCGGCCATGCCAGGCAGGGGGGCGCCGTCGCTGGTGTGGCTGTAATGGCAGAGATCACCAATCACCCGCACCTCCGGGTGGCCGGGCAGGCTGAAATCAGGCTCCACCTGCACCCGCCCGCCCCGGTCCACACTGCAGCCGCTCTTCTCGGCCAGCAGGGCACCGAGGCGGGAGGCGCGTACACCGGCGGTCCAGCAGATCGTGGCCGCCTCCAGCGGTTCGTTGCCCTCTTCTCCTTTGAGCCGTACCTTGCCCGGCTCGATCGCCGCCACCATCGTGTTCAGCCGCAGCTCCACGCCCTGGCGGCGCAGATAGCCGGCTGCCGCGGCTGACAGGCTCGGATGCATCACCGGCAGCACCCGGTCGACCGCATCCACCAGCAGCACGCGGCAGGCCTCGGGTCGCAACTGCTTGAAATCGCGGCGGATGGCGGAATGCATCAGCTCGATCAAGGAGCCGGCCAGCTCACAGCCGGCCGGGCCGGCCCCCACCACCACGGCGGTCTGCAGGAAGCGGCGGCGCTGGGGATCGGGGGTCTGCTCCGCCTCCTCCAGGGCCATCAGCAGGCGCCGGCGGATCTCCTGGGCGTGCTCAAGGATCTTCATCGGCGGCGCCAGCGGCCGCCACTCCTCATGGCCGAAGTAGGCGGAACCTGAGCCGCAGGCCAGCACCAACTGGTCGTAGGCGTAGTGATGGCCGTTGAACAGCAGCGTGCGGGCGTCGAGGTCCACATCGGTGACCTCCCCCAGCAGCACCTGCACGTTGGGCGCCTGGCCCACCATTTGGCGCAGCGGTGACGCCACATCCGCCGCCGACACCAGGCCCGAAGCCACCTGATAGAGCAGCGGCTGGAACAGGTTGAAATTGCGCTTGTCGATCAGGGTGACCCGCACCGGCCGGTTGGCCAGCGCCTGGCACACCCTCAGACCGGCAAAGCCACCACCCACCACCACCACATGGGGGACCCCGGCGAGTCGGGCGGCAGGGGGATCGAGTTCGAGGAAGAAGCGTTCCGGCGCCATGGATCCGGCCGCTCCAAAGAGATGTCAAGTTTCTTGTAGCGGGGCTGCAGGGCCATGGCTGTGCTCGTTGCTGCATCGGACCCGTGCCGTTGGCGGCGACGGGACAGCGGGGAGAAGTTGCGGCAGGGTGGAGGCATGATCCGCACACTGCTCAACATCCTCTGGTTCGTGCTGGGGGGCTTCCTGATGGGGGTCGGCTGGTGGCTGGCCGGCCTGGTGGC
This sequence comes from Cyanobium sp. ULC065, assembly GCF_977927515.1. Next base: position 2,607,939 of record NZ_OZ376393.1, read on the forward strand.
GGCGATCACGATCGTGGGGCTGCCCTGGGCGCGCGCCTGCTTCGTGATCGGCAACTTCTCCTTCTGGCCGTTCGGCCAGGAGGCCGTGAGCCGCCGCGAGCTCACCGGTCGCACGGATTTCGGCACCGGCCCGCTGGGCCTGGTGGGCAACATCGTGTGGTTCGTGCTGGCGGGCTGGTGGCTGGCTCTCGGCCACCTCAGCTCAGCGCTGGCCTGCTTCGTGACGATCATCGGCATTCCCTTCGGCATCCAGCACATCAAGCTGGCTCTGATCGCCCTGGCGCCGATCGGCATGCAGGTGGTGCCGAGCGGCTCCAGGCATTGAGGGAGCTGCGATCAGGCAGCTGGCGGCTATTGCCCCTGCGCTGGCGACCGAGCTGGCGGCGCAGGCCATCTGAGACGTATCAGCGCAGGGCGTCCAGTTCGCCGCGCAGGTGCAGGTCGGCGAGGGCGTCGTAGCCGCCGATGCAGGCCCCATCGATGAACACGAGCGGAAGAGTGTTGATGCCGGTGTGCTCCAGCAGGGCCTGGCGCTGGTCGTCGCTGGTGACGATGTGGACCCGGTGGGCGATGCCGAGCGTGCGCAGCATGCGCTGGGCGCGGGCGGAATAGGGGCAGCCGGGCAGAACGGCGATCTCCACCCGGGAGTCGCCCTGTAGGTGGGGATCTGATGCAGGCGGCGCGGCGGCTGGGGGCACCTCCGCTGCGTATGGGGCTGGCGCAGGGGCAGCCATGGCCGCTGGCGCCGGGGCGGCCGCTCGGGACATTGCCTCGGCCACGGCGATGGCATGGGCGGCGGCGGCTGGCTCCGGCTCCGGCGCGCCGGCCAGGAAGCCCACCAGCAGATCAGCGCCTTTGAGCACCACCGTGCCGTGCTCCAGGTGGCCGCCCCACACCTGGCAATCGGAATCGGACAGGCTCAGGTGCAGGTGCACTCCCTGGGGCGAGAGCGTGCCCTGCAGGGTGATGATCTCCAGATCGCCTTCCAGCACCGACGGTTGCGAGCGGCCCGGACACTGAAAGGCCACACGCGAGAGGTTGCCAACCACCCCCAGCACGAAGCCGGCGGCGTTCTGCTCCACGGCCAGCTGCTCGAGGCTGGCACGCAGATCGCTGCCGGGTTCGAGGTGCAGCGGCAACGGATGCATGGGCAAAGACGACGGCTCAGGGGGTCAGGTTACGGGTGAGCCCGACAGCTCAGCTGCCTGGCAGCACCTGGCGGTAGCCGTTGGCGCTCACCACCCGCAGCGGCGTGTCGAACAGGGCGCTGAGCGGAGCATCCTGCAGCAGCGTGGCGGCTGGGCCATCGCCCACCACCGTCCCCTGGCGAAGCAGCACGCAGCGGCTGATCTCCGGAATGATCGCGTCGATCTGGTGGGTGACGAGCAGCAGGGTGGTGCCGGCCCGGGCCAGGCCACGCAGGATCTCCAGCAACTGGTGGCGGGCCTGGAGATCGAGGCCGTTGGTGGGCTCATCGAGCACCAGCACCTCCGGTTCATGCACCAGCGCGCGGGCCAGCAGCAGCCGGCGGCGCTGGCCATCGGAGAGCTGGGCGTAGGGACGCTCCTCCAGATCTGCCAGCCCCAGCTGCTCCATCAGCGTGCGCACGCGCTCGCACTGGGCGGCGTTGGCCACCTGGCTGCGGCCGATGCCAACCGAACCGAAGAAACCGGAGAGCACCACATCAGCGGCAGGCACCCGGCCCACGTAGCCGGCCTGCAGGTCTTGCGACACCAGGCCGATGCGACGACGCAGCTGCCACAGGTTCACCGTTTCGCTGCCGAACAGCCGCAGCCGCGAGCCCGGCTTCACCACCGGATAGAGCTCACGGCTGAGCAGCTTGATCAGGGAGCTCTTACCGGAGCCGTTGGGCCCCATCACCACGGCATGCTCGCCGCGATGGAACTGCACGCTGAGGTTCTCGAACACCTTGCGCGGACCAAGCCAGGCCTCCACCGCCTGGACCTCGAAGTAAGGGACGGGAGTGGCAGAACTGGCCATCGCTGCAAGGTAAGGCCAGGCAGAGGGGGCTTGGTCTGGGCCTGAACGCACTGTGCCGACTGGGGGCGAGGTGGCCATCAGGTGTGGAAGTCATGAACACCTTGTGATGGCTGCGCGGCCTTGCGCTCCGGCAGCCTCCAGAGTGGTGAGTGATGCATCACCCCACGCCCCACACCATTGCCGCCCTGATATGGGCAGGAATGCTGGCAGTCAAGGCTGTGGGCATGGCGCGCCGCTGGCAGCGGCACAGGGAACAGGCGCTCAGCCACGCATTTTGGCGGGAGTTGCGGCGGCGGGAGCTGGTGGCAGCAGCAGGTCGGAGCCAGAATTCACACAGCTGAGTGGCGAGGTGCGGCCATTGGCGCTGAGCCGTGCTGATTGAGACCGCTGCAGGCAGCTGCAGGGATTGCTGACGGGCCCCCTGGCGCTCCCAGCGTGCCCGATCACAAGGCCGATCTGACGGCGGCCGACCGGAATGTCGTGAGGCCCACAATGGTTGGAACGAGGGATCGGATGGTGGCTTCAGCAGTAGCCGCAGCACTTTCTGATGAATGCTGCACCGCATTGCGCGCGGTCTAGGCGATCACCTTTGATGTGCAGGGCACCTGCGTTGATTTCTACCGCCCGCTGCTTCGCCTGGGAGACAGCATCAACCAGGCGAAGTCACTCTCGATCGACTGGGCAGTGATGTCGTCGGGATGGCGCGCGCTCTACCGAGATGTGCTCGATGCCGTGATCTGCGGGCATCGGCCCTGGCTTCCGGTCGTGGAGATCTACCGCGAAACACTCGATGTGCTGTTGGAGGATCGCGGCCTTGCCAGCCACTTTTCCGCTGCGGAGCGCGATCAACTCAATGGGATCTGGTCGAGGTTGGAACCCTGGCCGGACTCGGTTGAAGGATTACGCCGCCTTCGTCAGAGCTACGTCACCTCCACGTTGTCGAATGCGGGCATGGCCACGATGGTGTCGATCGTGAAGCGGGCAGGGCTTCCTTTCGATGCCGTGCTGACAGCAGAACTGGTGCAGGCCTACAAGCCCGCTGCCGCTGTTTATCAGCTGGCGGTCGATTCTCTCGGCTACAGGCCCGGTCAGATCCTCATGGTGGCTTGCCACAAATACGACCTCAAAGCAGCACGTGCCTTCGGCATGCGCACAGCCTTCATTGCCCGCCCGCTTGAATTCGGTCCCGGTGTTGACACCGACCTGACCCCCGAGAGCTGGATCGATGTGCCTGTCAGCAGCCTGACCGAGCTCGCAGACGTGCTGGAGATCGTGACCGCTCCCGGTGATGGGGTCGCGTCCCCTTGAGAACGGATTAGTCGTGAGGAGGTGGCTGAATCCGCCGCCCCTGCGAGCTGCAATCCTTGCCTCAGGAGGGCGGAAGTCGCCCACGCGGATGGGGGAAAACCAGCACGGGCGTGGGCTCAACCGGCCCGCCACGCACCTCTGTTGAGCCGGCCCCACGCACCGCCGCTCCGCCGGCTCCGCGCTCAGTCCAGCTGCGCCAGCACTGCCGCCGCCGCTTCCTCGCCGCTGCGCACGGCTCCGTCGAAGAAGCCGGGCCAACGCTCGGCCACTTCGGTGCCGGCCCAGAACACCGCTCCGTGGGGCCGGCGCATGGCATCGCCGCAACGGCTCCAGAGCCCCGGAGGCATCCAGGCGGCGTAGGCACCGCCCACAAAGGGCACGGCAGGCCAGTCTTTTTCCACATAGGCCACGGGTTCGAGCGCCTGTGGGCCGAGATAGGTGGCCAGATCGCCCAGCACCGCCTGCCTTCGCGCCTCAGCATCCAGCGGTGCCCAGCGCGCATAGCGGTGACCCACCACGAAGGCCGCCAGCACGCCGGTGCCGCTTTCAGGGTCGGAGCTGTCGGCGCAGAGCTCCACCCAGGGGCGATCACCGATCGCGATGCCCGACAGCCCCTGCTGGCGCCACCACGGCGTGCGGTACACCACCAACACCTTGGCGCAGGCGCCCATCTCCATGCGCTGCTGCAGCTCCAGCCGATCAGCGGGCAGCTCCGGGCTGAAGCGCAGCTGGGCGGCCTGGGCCGGTGGCATCGCCACGATCGCCGCACGGCAGGGATACACCGCCTTGTCGGTGTGGACCACGACGGGGTGGGCGGCCGTGGGGCCGCTGCCTGCCGCATCGGCTTGATCCGGGACTCCGCTCGCCGCCTGCACAGGGCCGCCTGGCTCCAGCTGGCTCACGGCCCGCACCGGTTCCCCCAGCCGCACAATGCCTTCCCCTAAGTCCGCCGCCAGCAGCGCTGGCAGCTGACCGGCTCCGCCATGCAGCAGCTCTTCCTCCGGGTGCTCGCCCTGGGCGGCGGTGCGCTGGCCCCAGAGCACGTGCAGCAGCGACACCTGCTCCGGTTCCGCCGGACCAAGGAAGCCCACGGCCCGGCAGAAGTAGGCGAAATACCAGGCGGCGAAGGGGGTATGGGTATTGGCGTCGATCCACTCCTGGAAGCTGAGCTGATCGAGCTCGGCGGCGGCCGGATGGTGGTGCGGGTGGCCTTCGGGAAGCTCCTCCACCAGCGCCTGGAAGCGCTCCAGTGCCGCCATGGCGTCGTCCCAGTCGGCGCTGGGCACGGCTGGCGGCTGGCCTTCCGGGAACCCCTGGAAGAAGCCGGCGAAGGTGCAGCGCGTGCTGCCGAACACCAGCACCGTCTCACCGTCGTGGGGGGACTCGAAGCGGCGGATGCCGTGGCGCTCCAGAAGCGCCAGGAAGCGGGTCTGGGTGGGCCCGACCCACTGGCCGCCCAGATCGATCCAGGGGCTGGAGGCCGGCGCCGCCACTGCGGAACCCGGGCCGGAGAGGTCCACCCGTTGGCCGGTCATGCGGCCACCCAGTTCCGCTGCGGCCTCGATCAGATGAACGGAGCGGCCGGCCGCCTGCAGTTCCCGAGCCGCCACCAGCCCCGACAGGCCACCGCCCACCACCACCACATCGACGGGATCGAACGTGTTCAAGCTCATCTGTTCAACATCGCAACGGGGCGCAGGGGACGCCGGTGCGGCGGGTACCACCAGCGCTCTTGTAGCCGATAGTCTCCAGAGCCCGCGGTGCCGCTCGACGCGCCCATGGCCACCTTCCTCGTCACCGGTGCCAACCGCGGCATCGGCACCGAATACTGCCGCCAGCTGAAGGCCCGCGGTGACACGGTGATCGCCGCCTGCCGCACAGCTTCGGCCGAGCTCGCGGCCCTAGGGGTGCGGATCGAGCAGGACGTGGACATCACCTCCGATGCCGCCGTGGCCGGCTTGCTGCAACGGCTCGACGGGCTGGCGATCGATGGACTGATCCACAACGCCGGCATCCTGGAGCGCACGAGCCTGGAGGATCTCGATCCGATCAGCCTGCGCCGTCAGTTCGAGGTGAATGCGGTGGCACCGCTGCGTCTCACCCGCGCCCTTCTGCCCCAGCTGCCCGCCGGCGCCAAGGTGATCCTGATGACCAGCCGCATGGGCTCGATCGCCGACAACAGCTCCGGCGGTTCCTACGGCTACCGGATGTCGAAGGTGGCGCTCTGCATGGCGGGCAAGTCGCTGGCGATTGACCTGGCGCCACGCGGCATCGCCGTGGCCATCCTTCATCCCGGCCTGGTGCGCACGCGCATGACGGGCTTCACGGCGCAGGGCATCAGCGTCGAGCAGTCGGTGCAGGGGCTGCTGGCCCGCATCGATGCGCTCAACCTCGCCACCTCCGGCAGCTTCTGGCACGCCAACGGCGAGCTGCTGCCCTGGTGAGCGGCTGTGGAGTAAGCGGCTTTGGGGTGAGCTGCTGGCGCTGACGGCCTGTGGGACAGTGAAGGGCCCTTCGATCCAGCGCGTGCCGAACGACAGCGGCTCTTCCAAATCGGTGCTGGCCAGCCTGCTGGTGGTGCTCGCGGTTATCGGTGGCCTGGCCCTGCTGGGGTGGTTCGCGGTGGTGCTGCTGGATCTCAAGCACCTGAACACCTCGGGCTTCACCCTGCCCTGAGGCGGAGCCAGATCGCCGCAGGGACCACTTGCCCCGAGCGAGCGCTGGCGGATCCGCTCAGAACTTGCGCAGCTCTCGCCGCACCTTGAGCGGGTCGCCCGACTGCTGCACGTTGGTGAGCAGCAGCGGCAGGGTGAACAGCACCACGGCAATGGCGATCGCCACCCCCGGGGAGATCGTGGACGCGCGGACTGGCGGAACCTCGCTGGAGTGGGTCGGGCTGTGGCGATGCCGCCGCCGCAATGGCCTGGTGGACCTTCCCATCGCTGGAACCTGCCGGCCTGCTGGGGATTCAGTGTGACGGGGTACCGCAAGGCGCGCTGGTGGGGGTGCCGGCCAGCCAGCCACCGGTGAACCGGCCTGAGGCCCACGATCGCGGTCTGCCCATGGCGAGCCCGATCACTCAGCAGAGATGAAAGGATGCCCGCCACACCGCGGAGCGCCTGCCATGGACCTTCCAGCCCTGTTGCTCGCCACCGGGGGGCATCAGATCGAAGCGGCCGAAACGCTCATCCAGGCGGGTCGCTTCATCGTGATCCTGTTCGCCGCCCGCGCTCTGGCCGAGCTGATGGTGCGGTTCGGCCTGCCGGCCATCCTCGGTGAGCTGGTGGCCGGGGTGCTGATCGGCGTGTCGGGGTTGCATCTGATCCTGGCGCCGGAGCTGGCCAGTGCGCTCAACGGCACCGCCCAGGGGGCGATCGCCTCGCTGGCCCACGTGGAGCCGGTCCAGGTGCAGGAGATCTACGACCACAGCTTCAGCAACCTGCAGTCGGTGGGCAAGATCGGCCTGTTCGCCCTGCTGTTCCTCACCGGCCTCGAGAGCGAGCTGGAGGAGCTGATGGCCGTGGGGGTGCAAGCCATCACCGTGGCGCTCACCGGGGTGGTGCTGCCTTTTGTGCTGGGCACCTTCGGGCTCCATGCCCTGTTCGGGGTGCCCCTGCTGCCGGCGATCTTCGCCGGCGCCGCCATGACCGCCACCAGCATCGGCATCACCGCCAGCGTGCTGGGCGAGCTGAAGTTTCTGCGCACCCGCGACGGCCAGACCGTGATCGGCGCGGCCGTGCTCGATGACATCCTCGGCATCGTGATCCTGGCGGTGGTGGTGGCGCTGGCCGGCGGCGAAGGCTTCGCCCTGGCGCCGGTGCTCAAGCTGGTGGCAGCAGCTGCGGTGTTCGTGGCGGTGGCCCTGCTGCTGAGCCGCACCGCCGCGCCCGCCTTCGACTGGCTGCTCGACCGCCTGCGCGCCCCGGGTGAAGTGGTGGTGGCGGCCTTCCTGGTGCTTTCGTTGGCCTGTTTCGCGGCCCAGGCCTTCGGGCTGGAGGCCGCCCTCGGCGCCTTCGCCGGCGGGCTGATCCTGAGTTCCTCCCGCCACCGGCATGCGATCGAGGAGGCGGTGAAGCCCCTGGTGGCGCTGTTCGCCACCGTGTTCTTCGTGCTGATCGGCAGCGGCCTCGATCTGGCCGTGCTCAACCCCTTCGATGCGGCTAACCATGAGGGGCTGGTGATGGCCGGCTTCCTGCTGGTGGCGGCGGTGGTGAGCAAGGTGGCGGCGGGCTGGAGCTACCTCAGCAAGGAGCCCACCAACCGGCTGGCGGTGGGGCTGGGCATGATGCCGCGCGGCGAAGTGGGCCTGATCTTCCTCGGCCTCGGCACCCAGACCGGAGTGCTGGGTCCGTCGCTGGAGGCGGCGATCCTGCTGATGGTGATGGGCACCACCTTCCTGGCGCCGGTGCTGCTGCGCCTGGTGCTGGCCACTCCCCCAGAGGCCGTGGAGCTCACCCCCTGAGGCCGGGGCCTGGCTGCACGCCTATGGCGGATGGGCGCGGCAGCGGGCGTGGACGCGCACCAGGCTGGCCGTGAGCGGTTCGCTCTTGAGCGGCTTGCCGAGCACTTCGTTCATGCCGGCCTGCAGGGCCGCCGCCCGATCTTCCACGGTGGTGAAGGCGGTGACGGCAACGATCCAGGGCCGCTCCGCGCCACCGGTGGCGGAGCGGATGCGGCGGGTGGCCTCCAGGCCATCCAGCCGCGGCATCTGCACATCCATCAGGATCAGGTCCGGGTCGAACTGGCGCTGACGTTCGAGCGCCTCCTGGCCATCGACGGCGGACTCGGGTTCATAGCCCAGGCGCCGCAGCATCAGCTCACAGAGCCGCCGGTTCACGGCGCTGTCGTCGGCCAGCAGGATGCGCAGGGGATGGCAGGCCGCGAAGCTGCTGCCCTCCGGCTGGGCCGGCGGCGAAGACGAGGGACCTGACGGAGGTGTGGCGGCCGGGGGTTCCAGGGCGGTTGCAGAGGCCACAGCTTCCTGGGCAGACCCAGCGGCCAGGGGTTCCAGCGCAGACGCGGAGGCCGCCGCTTCCAGAGCAAACCCAGCAACCTCCGCCTCCGGAGCTGGCGTTGAGGCCACCGTTTCCACCGGCAGGCTGAAGCTCACGGCGGTGCCCTGGCCGGGGTGGCTCTCCACCTGGATCGTGCCGCCAAGGGCCTCCACCAGCTGCCGGCTGATGGCCAGGCCCAGACCGGTGCCGGCATGGGGCGTGTGGGTGGAGGTGGTGAGCTGGGAAAACGGCCGGAACAGGAGCTCGATCTGATCGGCGGCCATGCCGACGCCGGTGTCCACGATGGAGAAGGTCAAGGCGGTTGCCGGTTGCTCTCCTTTGGGGGCGGTGCCCTTTGCCCTGGCCTCCGCAGTGACCTCCGTGGTGCCCTCAGCCGCCTGAACCGAGACCACCACACGGCCGGCGTCGGTGAACTTGATCGCATTGCCGATCAGGTTGAGCAGGATCTGGCGCAGGCGCTGGCCGTCGGTGCGGATCAGCGGCGGCACTTCTGCGCCCACCACCAACGACAGGTCGATCGCCTTGGCTCTGGCCAGGCTCAGGCAGGTGGCGATCACCTCCTCCATCAGCGCAGGCAGTGCGCACGGCGCCAGCTCGACCACCAGATCTCCCGCTTCGATCAGGGCAAAGTCGAGTGCCTGATTGAGCAGGGCGAGCAGGGATTCGCCCGAGCTGCTCACAACCTCCAGGCACTCCCGCTGCTGGCTGGACAGGTCCGTGTCCAGCACAAGGCCCGTCATGCCGATGACGCCATTGAGCGGGGTGCGGATCTCGTGGCTGAGGGTGGCGAGAAAGGTGCGCTTGGCCCGATCGGCGGAAGCCATGGCTTCAAACGCTCGGGCACGGGCCTTGAGGGAACGGCGATGGAAGCCGGCCGCCAGCAGCGAAAAGCCAGCGCTGCCCAGCAGACCAAGCCCGAAGGTGAGCTGCAGCGGAAGTTCCTTGCGCTGCAGTTGCGCCAGCGAGAAATCGATGCCCACCAGGCCCACCTGCTCCCCATCACTCCTGCGGATGGGGGCATAGCCGCTCATGAAGGTGCCGAATTGATCCGTGTAGGGCCTGGCGCTGATCTGGATCAAGCCGGTTCGGGCCGCCTGCAGCGCATCTGCCGAGGGGTCGAGGTAGAGCTCACCAACGGTGAGAGGGCTGACGAAGTCCCTCGGATTCTTGATGTAATAGGTAGTGTCAAGCGTGAAGCGCAGGCCTTCCGGCGAGTTGACCAACACATAGGCGTAGAAGATCTCGGGCACCAGCCGGCGCAGCTTCAGCAGCGGAGCACTGGCGCGGCGGTAATCGGCGTTGCCCGTCTGCTCGGGACTGGTGATCGCAGCCACCAGGGCTGGATCCATCTCGGCCGCAGCGATGCTCACCAGATGGCGCAGGCTTTCGCGCACCTCCTGGCGCTGCAGCCTGGTGGCATTCCAGTAGTTGAAGCTGAGTGCAACCGCCGCCACACCGAAAATCGTGGCGGCCGGTAGAACACTCTCGCGGCGAATGCGCTGACGGCTCCAGCCGGATGTGGCGAGCTCAGGCTGGCGTTGAGCCGACCGGAAAACACCGGACATGCGGGAGAACCAGCCAGCCAGATGCCCTCACGGCCCGTCGTCTCTCTGGTCTACAACGGCGGCCCCTCAGGCGCGCCTGCGCGAGGGCATGGCGTTGCGCCATGAGGAGATGTGAACCCTCTCTAGGCCCACGATCCCTGTTCCCTACGTTTGCAGTGGTGCTCAGGCTGTCCATGCGCGCGAATGTGGCTCCCCGCGAAGCAGCCCGCCTGGAGGCCTTGAAGAAGTACCGCATCCTGGATACGGAGGCTGAATCGTCGTACGACGCGATCACCTATCTGGCCGCCCAGCTTTGCGACGTGCCGATCGCCTTGATCAGCCTGGTGGATGAGGAACGCCAGTGGTTCAAATCCAAAGTGGGCCTGGAGGTGAGCGAAACGAGCCGCGATGTGTCGTTCTGCGCGCACGCCATTCTCGGCGAGCAAACCCTCGTCGTGCGCGATGCCCGCGAAGATGAGCGCTTCCGCGATAACCCGCTCGTATGCAGCGAACCGAACATCGTGTTTTACATGGGGGTGCCGCTGAGCACACCGGAAGGCGCCAAGATCGGCACCCTCTGCGTGATCGACCGCCAACCCCGTGAACTCAGCGCAGCACAGGTGCACGCGCTTGAAGTGCTGGCCCATCAGGTGGTGTTGCAGCTGGAGCTCAAACGGGTGTCCGACCAGCTGGCAGCGGCCCTCGAGCGCATCAATGTGATGGAGGAGCTGATCCCGATCTGCTCCTATTGCAAGGGCATTCGCAACGACAGGGGCTACTGGCAGAGCGTGGAGGCCTTCATCAAGAGCCACGACAACGTGGAGTTCTCCCATGGCGTCTGCAACGCCTGTATGGCCCGCTTCTTTCCGGAGGTGGAGCCCATCCCGGGGGATCCTGGCGGGGATGCACCGGAACGCTGAATGTGGGTGAGCCGAACCTGCGGCGCGGTTCAGGCGGCCTGTAGGGCGCCGGCGGCGGCGAGCTCCAGCTGGGCAAGCCCGCGGCGGTGGATCTCACTGGCGTAGTCGGTCCAGATGCCTTGCCCCCAGTAGCGGAAGCAGCTGGTTTCCAGCAGCAACAGGTGCAGCAGCGCCTGCTGATAGGGCTCGGTGGCGGTGACACCAGGATCCTGCGCCAGCTGGGGGTCAAACAGCTGGTGGAACTGAGCGCTCAGGCTGGTCATTGGTTCGAGCACATTGGCGTAGCCCTCCACCCAGCTGAGGTTGTTGGTCCAGGAGGCGCCGGCCATCGAAAAGGAGGGATCCCGGGCCTGGAGCTCGGCGATCGCCGCTTCAGTGGCAGCGGGGCTGGGCGGGCCGCTCAGCTGTTGCCAGAGCTTGTGTTGCTGCACCGCCTGAATCTGGGGAAACTGCTCGGGGGTCACCCCAGCCGCCTCCAGCAACTCCAGGTATTCCGTGCCGTTGATGGCCACCGTGTCCGCCTCGCTGCCCTTGGCACTGATGGTGCGGTGGGCCTGAAGGAAGGCGGGCGGGAACTCATTCATCATCACGCCACCGTTCTCGCCATCGGCGATCTGTGACACCAACGACGGCACCGTGCTGCCTCCCAGCACCTGCCGGCCCAGCCCCATCGCTTCGTAGCAGGGCTGCATCTGACCCACCAGCTTCGTATCGGAGCCCTGGGTCTTGATCAATGCCGTGATTGACAGTTCCTCCCCGCTGGAGTTGCGCGCCACCAGCAGATTGGGAAGCATCTTCTGCTCCTGGCTCAGGCCGCTGCCATCGCGCCGTTCCACACTGTGCTCCTGCACCAGCAGCCAGCGGTAGCCGCATTCCTTGAGCGCCTTCACCAGCTCATAGAGGGTGTCGGGGTGGTTGGGCAGGTGCATTTCCGGAGGGGAGAATCCCTTCACCCGCTGCAGCGCCTCAGGACCGAACAGGGCCTTGAACTGGTGCTGCCAGGCGAGGATCTGCAGCCTGAGATCGGGAATCGGGGTGGAGGGCGCCACTGCGTGGCTCCAGAAGGTGCCGAGCCACTCCACATGGGGCTGGAGGCTGGAGTCGCAGGCGAGCTTCTGCAGCGCCTCGATCACATCGACGCGGCCCATCTGGCCCAGGCCCCAGAGCAGATTGCCGGAATAATCCAACATGATCCGTGGGTTGCAGCCCTCTGCAATCAGCTGGGGGAGGATGTCTGCCAGACGCCTGTAGCACTGGGCAAAGGGTTCGGCGTTGTGGTTATCCCCTTCGCCCGGATGCTCCAGCATGTATTGAAGGTGGGAGATCAGCTCACCACCGGCACCCGCTGGAATCGTGGGTTGGTGCATGTGCAAGGCGCAGGCGAAGCCTGAGCGGATCTGCGCCAGGTTCAGGTTGCTGCGTGGCAGGAACACCGGGCCGGAATCCTGCACCAGGGCAAGGATCTCGGCTTCTGAGCCGGCGATCGGCGGCAGGGTTGGGTGGCTCATTGTGATGGCTGCCGGCAGGCTCATCATCGTCACGGCGGCCCGGGCTGGCCCCGGATGGCTCACGAATTGGTCGGGCACTGTCCTTCCGCTGGTCTTGCGCTGTTCTTCCCCTGCTCACGCACTGGTCGGTCGCCAGCTGGTTCCTCGCCCCCCGCGCCAAGCTGGATCCGTCTGCGGCCGGCAATAGCGATGAGCGTGGAGGTGGCCCTGGCGATGGCGGAGCAGCAGGGCCGCTGGCTGCTGCAGCTGCGCGACGACATCGAGGGCATCGTGTACCCCGGCACCTGGGGATTGTTCGGCGGCCACCTGGATCCGGGTGAGAGCCCGGAGCAGGCCCTGCGGCGCGAGCTGCGCGAGGAGATCCGCTGGGAGGCGCAAGACCTTGCTTTCTGGTTTCTGCACCGCAACCCCCAACGCGACGCCCACTTCTTCCGCACCACCATCACGCTGCCACTGGATGCGCTCGATCTGCGTGAGGGGCAGGATCTGACGCTGGCCTCCCTGGAGGAGCTGCGCACCGGTTCGATCTGGAGCCCCCGCCGCAGGGAAACGCGCCCGCTGGCCCCCTCGCTGCAGCGGGCGGTGGAGAAGCTGGTGGAGGAGGGCTGGGTGCCATGAAGCGACCTGGCCCTGAGCGGCTGCGTTGGGTGGGTGCTTCGTGGTTCAAAACTGCCAGGGCCAGAGCGGCATTGGCTGTGGCTCTGGTCACCGCTGTGGCGGGCTTGTCGCTGCATCGCTCGGATGAAGGCAGTGGCAGAGGCACCTCCAGCTCCACCGATCAGGAACTGGCGGCCGAAGTGCAGCGCCGTTATGACGAGATGAAGCTGCAGCAGTTTCCCGGCCAGCCGGAGATCTCCGTGGGCGAATGGGTGACCCGCCCGAACGACCGGCCTGCGGTGCTGGTGGATGTGCGCGAACCGCACGAACGGCGCATTTCGATGTTGCCGGGGGCGATCACCAGCGAAGAGTTCGAGCGCAACAGCGCCCGCTATCGTTCCTGGCTTGTAGTGCCGTATTGCACCATCGGCGTGCGCAGCGGCCATTACACCAGAACGCTCAGAGAGCGAGGGTTCGAGGCCCGCAACCTGGCTGGCAGTGCGCTGGCCTGGGCCCATGCGGGCCTGCCGTTCGAGGCCGATGGCAAGGCCACCCGCAGGGTGCATGTGTATGACGCTGGCTGGAATTTGCTGCCGCGTGGATATGAGCCCGTCGTCTACGGATTCCTAGCACTGCCGGGCGATGTTAGGCGTCCTGGTCTGCCTAAAGAGATGACGCGCTGATGCGCTCGTCTAGGGCAACCACAGCATCTGCCCTTTTGCCCAGGCAGAGAGGGAGCGGCAGGTGCCCCTGCCAAACACTGGGTGTGTCGCTCAAGCCATGCATGGGCGCTGCTGTGTCCTAAAGCTGGGACCAAGAGCCTGACCCTTTGCGTGCCGCTGACGTGGTTTCTCCTCGCTTGCCCAAGGTGCCCACGGGATCATGATGCCTACGGGAGAGCACTGGTCGGCCCCGCAGTGCTGAAACTTGCTCGGAATTCTCGATCCAACTCAACGAGTGCTGGGGAGCGCCAGAGTCGAAGTCAAGCCTCGCGATCCCAATGAAACCATGCTCTGCGTGAACGATCACCGCCAACCTGATGGCAGCTAGAAATGCATCGGATGAACGGAAGAAGTGAGAGAATGCCCGGCACTGGCACTGGGCATTTGGATTGTCAGACAGAACTGCAATTGAGAGCCTTTCTGATCATCTTCGAGCCATATTCGAGTGCAACCGAGTTGAGATAATGGCACTTGAAAGGAATTCAGGTAGAATCGAAATGCCTCAAGGCTTCCAAGCAAGTCAACTGAAGCCACCATGGCATCAGTCATGAAAAAGACCGAGCTCAAACGCCCTGCCTAAGTTCCTGACCGCAGGTGATAGTTTTTGGAATTCTGCCGACAGCTCACTCGGAACAGCCATCACCTCCTCCTCAGGGGCGCCAATGTCCTGATTGTGTTGATACACGAGCTGGCAGTTTGCAAAAAAGCCGTCTACAAGTGAAAGACATGAAGGAAAATGCAGAGAGGATGCGCTTGAATGTGAACCATGTTTTCCTGAAGTCATGGCCTGCGGATGTAAACTATGGAACTAGATGCAAGCCCAATCTTAGGGCTTTACTGGCTTGAAAGCCAGGCTGATACAGCTCTTCATGCAAGTAGCAATCGCCACAATTGCAACGCTGACTCAATACTGCTCCTTCGCCTGTATCAAGAAGGAAGGAACTATATCAGGGAAGTTGTGGTCAAAAAGTGGCAACCGATACCTAAGTACCCTTAGCAGGTTCGCGTTGGTCCTTCTCGGTTCAGATTCAGCAAGGTTCGGTCTAATTCCAGCTCTTTGGGGCCATTTACCCTGCTTGATTCGGTTCTCCATTGTCGCCCAGAGGAGCACACCCTTCGCTGGTCATGTCCTATCCAACAACTGATGATGGGCCAAGAACAGTATCGCCGAGCAGCGAACACGTTCACCTTGCAGCTTTCTTGGTCATTCCCCGCAGCCGGGTCTTCTGAAAGCCAAACGGCGGCCTACTTTCATGCCGCTCTTGGGGTCGTGGGGCTCAACCAGATGGATCAGCGCCTGCCAGGGAACGACCGGCTCCATGTCGGCCAGAAACGTCTCGCCTTCGGTGCGCTTCTTTGCCGTGATCTGCTCGTAGTCTCCGTAGGCGAAGCCTTCCGCGAAGAGGTGGCCAAGCGGCTTGCCGCCCGTGAACCCAGTGCTTACCTGCAATCACAGGGTCACCCTCCTGTGAATGGCGCGGATTTTCCTGAGTCTCTCTGTAGCAATCCACGTCCCGATTGCTCCTCCTCCCCCTCGCCACGCCATGCCTGAGGCCCCGCCGAATTCAGAGCCCGTGGTAGCGATTCAGTGGCCAGATGGCAGCACTACCAGCGCACCGGTGGGCAGTGATTGGCTGCAGGCAGCCGCCGCGGCCGGGGTGGTGATTCCTACCGGCTGTCTGGGTGGTAGCTGCGGGGCCTGCGAAATCGATGTCAACGGCGAGGTGCTGAGGGCCTGCATCGCCACCGTTCACGACTGCGGCAACGGCGTCCTGCAGGTGGAGCTGGCAGTCGATCCCTATTGGTGATCTTCTGCGGCAATCAAGCCGCCGCCCAGCAGCACTTCTCCGGCGTAGAACACCGCCGCCTGGCCGGGGGTGATCGAAAACTGCTCCTCGGCGAACTCCAGACGGGCACGGCTGGGCCGGCCGGCGGCCGTGTCGGCGGCGGTGGCAGCCAGGGGAGTGAGCCGGGCCGCCACCGGAGCACTGCGGTAGCGCACCTGCACCTCCAGATTCAGCGGCGCCTGGGGCGAATCGATTGACACCCAGTTGATCGCCCCGACCACACAGCCACCCCGGCCGGCCTCAGCCCGCGGCGCCACCACAACCCGGTTCATGGCGGCATCGAGGCGCACCACATGCAGCGGTTCGCTCCAGGCCACCCCCAGTCCTTTGCGCTGGCCGATGGTGAAGTGCTCGATGCCGTCATGCTGGCCCAGCACCCGCCCATCGCTCAGCACAATCTCTCCTTGGCGCGGCGGCAGATAGGCATCCAGAAACGCCTTCATCGAGCCATGGTGATCGGCAAGGCAGAGGTCCTGGGATTCAGGCTTCCTGGCCGTGCGCAGCCCGTACCGCTCCGCCTCCAGCCGCGTGTCCGCCTTGGTGAGCTCCCCGAGCGGGAACACCAGCCGGCTGAGCACCTGCTGGGGCAGGTCGTAGAGGAAGTAGCTCTGATCCTTGCGCGCATCCAGGCCGCGCAGCAGCTGGGTACGGCCGCTCGGTTCGGGAGCGTGCCGCAGGCGGGCGTAGTGGCCGGTGGCGATCCGGGCAATGCCGCGTTCGCGCTCCGCCCACTCCAGCATCGGCGAGAACTTCACCTCGCGGTTGCAGCGGGAGCAGGGCAGGGGCGTGACCCCAGCGGCATAGCCCTCCACCAGAAACCCGACGATCTGCTCCTCAAAGCGGGCGCGCGAATCCACCACGTGATGCGGAATCGCCAGCTGTTCGCAGATCCCGGCCGCGTCCACCAGCCCTTCGGCACAGCAGGCTCCCTTGCCGCTCATCAACCAGAGGGTGAGCCCCTCCACCTGCCAGCCGGCCTCCACCAGCAGCGCCGCGGTGAGCGAGCTGTCGACGCCACCGGAGAGCCCCACGGCCACCCGATGTTCCCCGGGCCAGCCGCGCAGGCGGCCGATCACAGCAGCGGCAGGGGCGGCAGGGGTGGCAGCAAGAGCGGCTGCGGTGGCAGAAGGCCCGTCAGGGGCGCCGGAGGTGGCGGGGGGAGGAAAGGCCAAGGGGAGCGGTGCCGCCGTCGCGAGTGCGCAGCGTCGGGGCCTCTCCATCATGAAGCGACGCGCCCAGCACGGTTGGGCTCCCCCCTTCGAGTGCTGCCATGAGCTGCTGGCCCGCCCGTGACGCCGCCCACCTGCTGGTGGAATCCGCGCCGATGGCGGCGTTGGAGGAATGCCTGTTCGCCAGCGGGCTGCCGGTGGAGGCGTTGATGGAGAAAGCCGCCCTGGCGATCAGCCGGGCGCTGCTGGCGCGGCCCGAGCTGCTGCGGGATGGCGTGCTCGTGCTGGCAGGGCCGGGCCACAACGGCGGCGATGCGCTGGTGGTGGCACGGGAGCTGTACCTGGCCGGTGTCGCCGTGCGGATCTGGAGCCCGTTTGAGCGCCACAAACCCCTTACTGAAGCCCATCTGCGCCATGCGGCCTGGCTGGGCCTCGAGCGCCTCGCGGCGCCACCCGATCCGGCAGCGACCGAGCTGTGGGTCGATGGCCTGTTCGGCATCGGCCAGCACCGGCCGCCGGAGCCCCGCATCGCCACCTTGCTGGAGCAGCGCCAGCGGCTGATGGGCGGTCGGCTGGTGGCGATCGATGTGCCCACCGGCCTCTGCGCCGACAGCGGCCGGCCCCTGGGCCCGGTGGCCGCCTGCGCCGCCATCACGTACTGCCTGGGCTTGCTCAAGCAGGGGCTGGTGCAGGACACGGCCCTGGCCTGGGTGGGCCAGCTGGAGCGCCTCGATCTCGGCCTGCCGGCGGCACTGCTGGCGGACCTGCCCGCCGATCAACCACTGGCGCTGCTCGGCAGCGACCGGGCCACCGCTCCCTGGCCCCAGCGGCCCCAGGCGGCCGGCAAGTACGCCCGAGGGCGCCTGCTGGTGGTGAGCGGCAGCGCCGCCTACCCCGGAGCAGGCCAGCTCAGCCTGCTGGGGGCCAGTGCCAGCGGCTGCGGGAGCCTGCGGGCAGCCCTGCCCCGCGCCCTGGCGGAGCAGATCTGGCTGATGCAGCCCCACGTCGTGATCAGCGCCGCACTTGAGGAGCGGGTCGGCGGCGGGCTGGCACTGGCGGGTCTGGCGAATCCCGGGCTGCTGGAGCGGCTGGATACTGTGCTGGTGGGGCCCGGCATCGGGGGCGATCACTGGGGCGACAGCGGGGCTGGTGGCGAAGCAGGCCTGAGGATGGAGCACGGCTCTGCTGCAACGGCGGGCGGCGAGGAGAAGGGCTGGGAGGCGCTGGGTCGCTTTCCCGGGCTGGTGGTGCTCGACGCCGACGGGCTCAACCGCCTGGCGGCCGGCGCCGCCGGTGCGCCGGAGGAGTGGCTGCGGGGCCGGGCCGGAACCACCTGGCTCACGCCCCACCAGGGCGAGTTCGCCCGGCTGTTCCCCGACCTGGCCGGTGAAACGCCGCTGCGGGCCGCCGCCACCGCCGCGCAGCGGTGCGGCGTGAGCCTGGCCCTCAAGGGGGCCCGCACCGTGGTGGCCGCTGCCGATGGGCGGCGCTGGCAAGTGCTCCAGGCGGCCACCGCCGCCGCCCGGGCCGGCCTGGGGGATGTGCTGGCGGGGTACGCCGCCGGGCGAGGCGCATGCGCCGCCGCCGGGGACGGGGTGCTGTTGGCAGCGGCGGTGCTGGAGCATGCCGAGGCGGGCCTGACCTGTGCCCGGCAGCGAGGGGCAGGGCAGACCACGCCCCAGGAAGTGGCCGCCGCCTTGGGATCTGCCGCTTGAATCAGGCGACAAATGAACGAATCGATCAATCAAACCGGCCCAATGTTTCCTTTTGCACGCAGAAAGTTGAAAGGTTGCTGAAATCACAGCCCCTTTCAAAAAACTGAGCGGATAGTGACGCCAATCAGCGGGCACAGGCTCCTCCATGACAGCCTCCAGCCTCCAGGGCGAAAAAAGCAGTCGGAGCCGCGGTGGGGATCCGATCAGCTGGTATCTCACCTCCATCGGCCGAGAACCTCTGCTCACCCCTGCCGAAGAGATCGAACTGGGCAATCAGGTGCAGGCGATGATGCAGCTCACCCAATCCGGTGAGCCCGACCATCCCACCGACCAGGAACGTCAGCTGATCCGGATCGGTCGCCGCTCCAAGCAGCGGATGATGAAAGCCAACCTGAGGCTCGTGGTCAGCGTGGCCAAGAAATATCAGGGCAAAGGGCTGGAGCTGCTCGATCTGATCCAGGAAGGCTCGCTCGGTCTGGAGCGGGCGGTGGAGAAGTTCGATCCCACCCGCGGCTACAAGTTCTCCACCTATGCCTTCTGGTGGATCCGCCAGAGCATGACCCGCGCGATCGCCTGCCAGTCGCGCACGATCCGCCTGCCAGTGCATCTCAGCGAACGGCTCACCGCCATCCGCCGCGTGAGCCTTGATCTGGCCCACAAGCTCGGCGCCATGCCCAGCCGCCGCGAAATCGCCGAGGCCATGGCGATGCCGCTCGAAGAGCTTGATGCCCTGCTGGGCCAGGCCCTCACCACCTCCAGCCTGGATGCGCCCGTGAACGGCGAAGAGGGCCGCAGTTTCCTCGGGGATCTGATCGCCGATCCCGCCAACGAGCAACCGCTCGATGTGGTGGAGCGTGGCATGCACCACGAACAGCTCAACCGCTGGCTCAGCCATCTCTCTGAACAGGAGCGCCAGGTACTCGAACTCCGGTTCGGACTGCATGGCGACGAGCGCCACACCCTCGCCGAGATCGGCCGTCAGCTCGACGTGTCCCGTGAACGGGTGCGGCAGGTGGAACTGAAGGCGCTGCGCAAGCTACGCAGCCTCACCCACCGGCTGCCCAGCCGCCTCTGAGGGCCAGCCCCTGCGGCCTCCCCTCGTTTACCACCCGGCCTACTCCGCGCCGCTGCCGAGCAGCCATCGTTTTCCGATGGCCAAATTCCGGTTGCTGCACGACCTGCTGCGCGCACGGGATCTGGCCCGGGACAGCCAGCTGCACCAGCCGCTGCCAGCGCCGCGTCGCTGGATCGAACAGGTGCATCCCCGCACGTATCACCAGGCGTTTGCCCGCAATCAGCTGAGTGCGGCCCAGCAGCGGCGCATCGGCCTGCCGGCCACGGCACCACTGGTGCGCCGCACATGGTTGGCGGTAGGAGGCACCGTGCTCACCGCCCGGCTGGCCCTGCGCCATGGCGTGGCCTGCCATCTGGCCGGCGGCACCCACCACGCCTTCGCCGCCCAGGGCAGTGGCTTCTGCATCTTCAACGACTGCGCCGTCGCTGCCCGGGTGCTCCTGGCGGAAGGGGCGGTACGTCAGCTGCTGGTGGTGGATCTGGACGTGCATCAGGGCGATGCCACGGCGGCGCTGTTCGCCGAAGAGCCACGCGTGTTCACCTTCTCGGTGCACTGCGCCAGCAACTTTCCCCTGCACAAGCAAGCCAGCGACCTGGATCTGCCACTCACTGACGGCCTCGAGGATCAGGCCTACCTGGAGACGGTGGGGGAGCACCTGCCCGTCCTGATCGAGCGGCTCCGGCCGGATCTCGTGCTCTACAACGCCGGTGTGGACCCGCACCGCGACGATCGGCTGGGCAGGCTTTGTCTCAGCAGCGAGGGCTTGCTGCAGCGCGACCGCCTGGTGTTCGACGCCTGCCTCAGGCGAGGGGTCCCCGTGGCCAGCGTGATCGGCGGCGGCTACGACAGCCTGCCGGAGCTGGTGGAGCGCCATGGGCTGGTGTTCCGCGCCGCTGCTGAGCAGGCCCGCCTGCACGGGCTGTGAGCCCAGCAGGCCGCCAATGCACCTCTGTGTTGGGGCTGGCGAGCCCTCAGCGCCTCAGTCTTCAGCCCAGATGTAGCGGGTGAGTTCGGCGGGATCGGGCTCGGGCGCCGCGAGGGCGAAGCTGACCGCATCGGCCACCTCCGCGTCGATCTCCTTCTCGATCTCCTTCAGCTCATCGGCGCTGGCGAGGCCATGGGACGTGAGGTGAGCGGCGAGGGCCTTGATCGGATCGCGCTGCGCCCAGAAGTCCTTCTCCGCCTCGCTGCGGAGCTCGTCGGGGTCGGCCAGGGAGTGGCCGCGGAAGCGATAGGTGAGGCACTCCAGCAGGGTGGGACCTTCGCCCGCCCTGGCCCGCTCCACCGCCCGCTGAGCCGCAGCGCGAACCGCCAGCACATCCATGCCGTCGACTTCCTCGCCAGCCATGCCGAAGGCGGCGGCTTTGCGCCAGATCTCCGGATCGCTGGTGGCACGGTCGTGGGCCATGCCGATCGCCCACTTGTTGTTCTCAACCACGAACAGGATCGGCAGCTTCCAGAGCGCCGCCATGTTCAGGCACTCGAAGAACTGGCCGTTGTTGCAGGTGCCATCGCCGAAGAAGGCGGCGGTGACCGCATCGCTGCTGGCATCACCGAGCGCGTCGCGCTTGTAGCGGCTGGTGAACGCCGCCCCCAGGGCCACCGGGATGCCTTCGCCGATGAAGGCATAGCCGCCCAGCAGGTGATGCTCCCTGGAGAACAGGTGCATGGAGCCACCCCGGCCCTTGCTGCAGCCGGTGGCCTTGCCGAACAGCTCACTCATCACCTCACGGGCCGGCACGCCGCAGCTGAGCGCATGAACGTGATCCCGATAGGTGCTGCAGAACCAGTCGTGCTGGGCACGCATCGCCTTGATCACGCCCGTGCTCACGGCCTCCTGGCCGTTGTAGAGGTGCACGAAGCCGAACATCTTGCCGCGGTAGTACATCTCCGCGCACTTGTCTTCGAACCGTCGACCCAGGGTCATGTCCCGGTAGAGGACCAGACCGTCGGTACGGCTGACCGATGTGGGGCCAGCCGTGTAAAGGGACGCGAGCCTTTCCGAATGGCTGCTGACAGGCTCGGCCGCCGGCGGGGCCGGGACAGCGATCTCCTGGGTCATGGCAGGGACAGCGGAACTTCTGACCGCTGACTGTACGGGGTCTGTTCCGCCCGCAGAGTCAAATTGGTTGCCTCTGCCTACACTCGCTGCCAAGCCCGTGCCGCGGGATTGCGAGTCGCCAGGGTTGGAACTGCCGATCGACCATTTCCAACTTCTGGGGGTGAGACCGGCCACTGATGCCCAGACGGTCTTGCACACCTTGCAGCAGCGGCTCGACCGGCCGCCGGAGCAGGGTTTCACCGCCGGAGCCCTGGAGGCCCGTGCCGTGCTACTGCGCGAAAGCGCTGATGTGCTCAGCGATCCGGAGCGACGCCAGGCCTACGAAGCCGAGCTCATGGCGCTCGACACCGAGGACGGCGCCCTGACACCGGGCCTGGACGTGCCGCCTTCCCGCGAGATGGGGGCCTTGCTGCTGCTCTGGGAAGCGGGGCTGGCCATCGATGCTTTCGATGCAGCCCGTCGCTGCCTGCAACCGCCGCAGGCGCCGGCACTGGGCAGCCACCGCGAGGCCGATCTCACCCTGCTGGCGGGGGAAGCCTGCCGCATGGGTGCCAGAGAGCTGCAGGGGCGCCGTCAGTTCGAGCGGGCGGCCCAGCTGCTTCAGGAGGGCATCACCTTGATGCGGCGCACGGGCCGCCAACCGGAGCAGCAACGGCAGATGGAACACGACGTGGCCGATCTGCTGCCGTTTCGGGTGCTCGATCTGCTGCGGCGTGATCTGAGCGCCACCGACGAGCGCGCCGAAGGTCTGAACCTGCTGGAGATGCTGGTGGAGCGGCGCGGCGGACTGGAGGGTGACGGAGATCCAGCCCTACCCAGGAAAGACTTCCAGGACTTCTTCAAGCAGATCCGCCACTACCTGACGGTCCAGGAGCAGGTCGACCTGTTCAGCCGCTGGGCCAGCGGCAACGCCACCACCCCCGGCTCCGCCACCGCCGAATTCCTGGCCTGCCTGGCGCTCACCGCCTCCGGCTTCGCCCAGCGCAAGCCAGAACGCATCGCCGCCGCTCAGCTGCGGCTGGAGGCCAGCGGTCAGCCGGGCCTGCAGCCCTTCCTGGCCTGCCAGCATCTGCTGCTGGGGCGGGTGGCCACGGCGGAGGCCTGCTTCAGCCAGGGCGCCGATCCCGCCCTGCGCGCCTGGGCGGCCGAGCATGGGAGCGAACCGCTGGCTCAGCTCTGCGCCTACTGCTGCGACTGGCTGCGGCGCGATGTTCTCGCCGGATACCGCGACATCGAAATCGACCCTGATCTGGAGGCTTACTTCGCCGATCGCGACGTGCAGGCCTATGTGGAGCAGCTCGACCGCCGCCAGAACCGGGAGCTGCAGGGCCGGAGCCATGCCGGCACGGAAGCCATGTCTGCTGCTCCGCTCACCACAGCTCCGGTCCTCGACTCTCTGACGTCCCGTGGCACGGCAGCTTCTTCTGAAGACCCGATGCGCTGGCCGGATCCACTGGAGCCCGCCGCTGACCCGGCCAGCCCGCCGCTCGAGAGCTCAGACCCCTTCCGCACAGTGACAACCACCCCGGCGCGGTCCACTGCCGCCCCCCGCCCCAGGCGCGCTCCCCTTGGCGCCGCCGGCTGGAAAGCTCTGCCCGGCTGGGGCCGCATGGCCGCGGCCGCCGTTCTGGTCAGCGCCTTCGTCGCCGCTGGCCTGGCAGGAATGATGGCCCTGCGGCCCTTGTCGCCCGCCAGCCCCGACAAGCAGCCCAAACCAGGAGTGGGCGCCACCGGCACCTCCCCGCCAGCAGACACCCCCGCCAAGAGCCCCCCGCGGCCAAGCCCCAGCCAGCCCGGGCGGCTGGCCCAGTGCCGCTCACCAGCGCCGAGCCGGATGAAAGCCAGCTGCGCGCCCTGCTGGAAGCCTGGCTGCAGACCAAAGCCGCAGCGCTCGATGGCCGAACCCCCGCCATCCCGCCCGCAGACCTGGCCCGGGAAAGGCTGGTGCGCGAACTGGCCGCCGAGCTACGCCGCAACCGTGCCCGGGGCGTGAGCCGTGAGCAGGTGACGACCGAGATCCAGGGCCTCCGCATCGACACCCGCACCCCCCGCCGGATCGCCGCCGCCGTGGACATCCGCTACAGCGACAGGGCGCTCGACGCCCAGGGCAAGGTGGTCGATCGCACCCCTGCCACCAACTTTCGCAACCTCTACATCTTCGGCCGCGAGGGTGAGGTGTGGAAGGTGGTGGGCTTCCGCCCGCTCTCCTGAGCCGCAGCTGAGCCCTTGAGCCTGAGCTGAGGCTGGGGGCTCCAAGCGGCGCCGCCGAAGCAGCGGCGGAAGGCCGGCCGGCATGTTTTTACGATCGGGTCACGATCCGCCGGTGCTTCGCCCCATGTTCGACGAACTTTCCCAGCGTTTCGAAGACGCGGTCAAGAGCCTGCGGGGCCAGGACAAGATCACCGAGAGCAACGTGGATGGGGCGCTGCAGCAGGTGCGCCGGGCCCTGCTGGAGGCCGATGTCAGCCTCGATGTGGTCAAGGGCTTCATCGCCGATGTGCGCGAGCGCGCCATCGGTGCCGAGGTGGTGCGGGGGGTGAGCCCGGATCAGCAGTTCATCCAGCTGGTGCATCAGGCACTGGTGGAGGTGATGGGCGGGGAGAACGCACCGCTGGCCCGTGCCGATCAGGCCCCCACGGTGGTGCTGATGGCCGGTCTGCAGGGGGCGGGCAAGACCACCGCCACCGCCAAGCTGGGCCTCCACCTCAAGGAACAAGGCCGGCGCGCGCTGCTGGTGGCCGCCGACGTCTACCGGCCCGCCGCCATCGATCAGCTGCAGACCCTCGGCAAGCAGATCGGCGTGGAGGTGTTCAGCCTGGGGGCCGACGCCCGGCCGGAGGACATCGCTGCCGCCGGTTTGGCCAAGGCGCGTGCCGAAGGCTTCGACACCGTGCTGGTGGACACCGCCGGCCGGCTGCAGATCGACACCGCGATGATGGAGGAGATGGTGCGGATCCGCACCGTGGCAGCGCCCGATGAGGTGCTGCTGGTGGTGGATTCGATGATCGGCCAGGAGGCCGCCGACCTCACCCGCGCCTTTCACGAGCAGGTGGGCATCACCGGAGCCGTGCTCACCAAACTCGACGGCGACTCCCGCGGGGGTGCGGCGCTCTCGATCCGCAAGGTGAGCGGCGCGCCGATCAAGTTCATCGGCACCGGCGAAAAGGTGGAAGCCCTGCAGCCGTTCCACCCGGAGCGGATGGCCAGCCGCATCCTCGGTATGGGCGATGTGCTCACCCTGGTGGAGAAAGCCCAGAAGGAGGTGGAGATCGCCGATGTGGAGCGTATGCAGAAGAAGCTGCAGGAAGCCTCCTTCGACTTCAGCGACTTCGTTCAGCAGATGCGCATGATCAAGCGCATGGGATCTCTGGGCGGCCTGA
The DNA here is from genome assembly GCF_977927515.1 of Cyanobium sp. ULC065. The sequence continues at coordinate 2,632,802 of NZ_OZ376393.1, forward strand.
TGAAGCTGATCCCGGGAATGAACAAGATCGACGACGGCATGCTCAAGCAGGGCGAGGCCCAGCTCAAGCGGATCGAGGCGATGATCGGCTCAATGACCGAGGACGAACGCAAGCAACCCCAATTGCTGGCGGCCCAACCCTCACGGCGGCGGCGCATCGCCGCAGGCAGCGGTCACACCCCGGCGGATGTCGACAAGGTGCTGGCTGATTTCCAGAAGATGCGCGGCTTCATGCAGCAGATGACCCGCGGCGGAGGCATGCCGGGCATGCCAGGCATGGGCGGCGGCATGCCCGGATTCCCCGGAATGGGGGGCGGCATGCCAGGAATGGGGGGCTTCCCCGGCATGGGCGGAGGGATGCCGGCCGCTGCCGGTGGGGGCACTGCTGGGGGGGCGCGCAAAGCCAACCGGCCGCCGAAAAAGCGCAAAGGCTTCGGCCAGCTGTGAGCAGCAGCCGGCCGCGCCTATGAGCCGTGAGGGCTGTTGTACCGTTATGGACTGCCATCTTCACGACTGCGCCACGATGATCAAGCTCCGCCTGAAGCGGTTCGGCAAGAAGCGGGAAGCGAGCTTCCGCTTGGTTGCCACCAACAGCACATCACGTCGTGATGGGCGGCCGCTCGAGGAACTGGGCTTCTACAACCCCCGCACGAAAGAAACCCGCCTCGACACCGAAGCGATCCGTGTGCGTCTGGGCCAGGGCGCCCAACCCACCGACACGGTGCGTTCGCTGCTGGAGAAAGGCGGCCTGATCGAGAAAACGATCCGTCCGGGCGAAACCGTCGGCAAGGCCAACCAGGCCGCTGCCCGCGAAGCTGCAGCCAAGCAGGCTGAGAAGGAAGCGGCAGAAGCCAAGGCCGCCGCTGCAGAAGCTGCCGCCAAGGAAGCCGCTGAAGCTGCTGCCAAAGCGGCAGAGGCTGCTGAAGCCGCTGCCGCCGCCGCCGCCGAACCTGAACCCACTGCTGCTTCTGCGGCCGCTTGAGGGCGCGCCCCATGACCGGGGCCGACACCTCCTCTTCGCGCACGCTCATCGCGCTGCCGAATCCATCGTCAGCCCTTGCTCTGGCTGGCGAAGCAGAAGCCACCCTGCACCACATCGAGGCGCTCACCGGCGTCTCCATGGTGTTGCGGGGTCTTGATCTGTCGATTCAGGGGCGCAGCAGCCAGCGCGAGCGGGCCGCCGCCCTCGTTGATTTGCTTCGGCCACTCTGGCAAGAGGGCCAGGCCGTCGGCGCCGTGGATGTGCAAACCGCACTGGTGGCCCTCGACACCGGCCGCAGCGCCGAACATCGCGACCTGGGCAATGTGGTGCTGGCCCGCAGTCAGGCCGGCAAGCTGCTGCGTCCACGCACCCTGCGCCAGCGAAGCTATGTCGAGGCGATGGAGCGCCACGACCTCACCTTGGCGCTCGGTCCAGCGGGCACCGGCAAAACGTTCCTGGCCACCGTCCAGGCGGTGCGGATGCTGACTGAGCGGCGGGTGGAACGGCTGATCCTCACCCGGCCTGCCGTGGAAGCAGGCGAACGGCTGGGCTTCCTCCCCGGCGATCTGCAGCAGAAGGTGGACCCCTACCTCCGTCCCCTCTACGACGCGCTGCACAGCCTGCTGGGGGCGGAACGCACCAGCGCGCTTCTGGAAAAAGGGGTGATCGAGGTGGCTCCGCTGGCCTACATGCGAGGCCGCACGCTGGCCGACGCCTTCGTGATCCTCGATGAAGCCCAGAACACCACAACAGCCCAGATGCGCATGGTGCTGACGCGGCTGGGGGAGAACTCCCGCATGGTGGTCACGGGTGATCCCACCCAGATGGATCTGCCGGTGGGCCAGCTCAGCGGCCTGATCGAGGCGGCCCAGGTGCTTCAGGGGGTCGAAGGCGTGGCGATCTGCGAGCTCACAGCGGCCGATGTGGTGCGCCACCCCCTGGTGCAGCGGCTGGTGACCGCCTATGCCAACCGCGATGCCAACGGGCCGGCACCCACAGCGCAACAGCGATTCGACGGCCAGCAACGCCGCCGGGGACCATGAACAGCACAGAACGGCTCCGCATTCCCGCCGAAATCGCATTGGCGGCCCTTGTGGCCTATGTGCTCGGCTTCTGGTTCACCAGCCTGTTCCCTGGCTATCTGCCCAAGATCGGCGGCCTCTGGTCGGCCATCTCGGCGATCGTGGTCACCCAGTCCACCCGCAGGGAAACGACCTCCTCCGCCTCCCTGCGTAATCTTGGATCGGCAATCGGCAGCCTGGATCCGAAGCTGAGCCCGGGCCTGAACGCCCTGCTGCGCTTCGTTGAATCCAGCATCGGCACGGGCGTGGCGATGCTGGACGTCCGGCTCTGGCCAGGTCCCGTCGACAAAGACTGAAGCGACCGTTCAGACGGCATGGGGAGATCCGCACCCCTCAGCAGGCGTGGACGCTCCCAATGACCGAAACCCGCTGGCAGGATGGATGGAGTTTCGTTCCACTGGAGCGCAATGCCGGCCAGCAGCAATTTTCAGCAAGCCATTCGTGAGGCCCAGTCGAGCGCCTTGGTGGGCCCCAATGTGGTCAACAAGGCTCTCCCCTTTGTGGGCGGCGGCATGGTGCTCACCGCCGGGGGTGTGGTGGGTGGCCTGTCGATGATCGGCACCCCGCTGTTCATGCCCCTGTTCTGGGTGGCCCTGATCGGCAACTTCATCCTGTTCTTCGTCGCCCAGAACGTGGCGATGAAGGGCAACAACAGCACGGCGCTGCCGATCCTGGCGATCTACAGCCTGATCACGGGGTTCACGCTCAGCGGCATCGTGGCCATGGCCATCGGCACCGCCGGGATCGGCGCCATCGGCACGGCCGCCCTGGCCACCGGCATCACCTTCGTGGTGGCCTCAATGGTGGGCCGCCGCATGAGCGACAACCTGGGCCAGGCCCTGGGCGGTGTGGTGGGCCTGGGCATCCTCGGCCTGATCATCGCCATGGTGGTGCAGATCGTGGGCGGGATCTTCATTCCGGGCTTCGGTGGCAACGGCTTCGAGCTGCTGATAGCCGGCTTCGGCACCGTGCTGTTCGTGGGAGCCGCCTTCCTCGACTTCTACACGATGCCCCGCACCTACAACGACGACCAGTACCTGGCCGGCGCCCTGGGGATGTACCTCACCTATATCAACCTGTTCATCTTCATTCTGCGCCTGATCATTGCCCTCAACGGCGGCGGCCGGCGCGACTGAACACTGCACAGTGGTGTGATCTGCCAGGGGGTTACCCCTGGCTTTTTCATGCTGACTTGCTCCGGACGAACCAACAAGGCGAGCCAAGACATCTTCTATCACTGACAATCACCAGCCATCCACTCAACACGCGTCCATCTGCATTTTTTGCAATGCACCTTGACTTGATCAATGGAATCGGACAAGCCAGCATTCCACAGGCCAAGACCTCCTCTAGGGGTGCGAGTTTCTGCGCGAGAACGAGTATGCATTGCATCAAGCGAATCCAATAGCATGAGCTACAATCCCATGAACTAGCTGCACAGAATCCACACCGTGTGCTGATCTGATGAATTCTCACCCTGCTAGAAATCCGATCCTCGTCATTCAGCAGGTGAAACCTGATGCGATGCATCCGCCAATCAGAGATACCTTTGCCCAGAAGCTACGCACACATCGACAGAAAGCCAACCCGCAGTTTCTTGTCGTGGTCAAGAAGAAGCGCCCTCGCATCAGCAGAATGCAAAAGGCGATCAAGCAGCAGCTTGGCCATCTGGAGCGTAACCTTGCCAGCATTGATTCCCTGATCGCATGGTGTGGCAACCTTCAGGCCGGCAGTCATTCATTGATCCCCAGAGGAAGCGGCGCTTTGGGATGGGACTGATTCGTGAGAAGCTGGCCGCTACCCAAGGATCAGCCATTGCACTGGCTGAGCTGGTGATGAACCTCGAGAAGCGGCTGGAGCTTCATTTTGTCATTTACGCCTCTGGCTACAGCTGATGATCGGCGATGAAGCCATGCAAAGAGGCGAGGAGCAACTCCAGGGCCTTCAACCAGCCGCAGACTGAGGATCAATCAGAAATGAGCCAGGCGTCCCCAGCTTGTTGCTCTGAAGCTTGCTTTCGCTCTCTCAGCAGGCCCCAATGGCTGGTGACAAGTTGAAGGCAAGATTATGCCAGAATCACGAGATAATGGCCATTTTGCTACGCGCTACGCACGAAACCGTTCAATTTGCACACGTCCCTACCGCTCCTGCTTGGCTGTTCGGTGTTGCCCAGAGCTTCCCTAGCAGCAGAAACCACTGGGGATAGCAGAACCCTGGGCCAGTAGCGACAATCTGGCCTGGCCTTGAGACAGCCAGAAAGATCCTCAAGGAACAATCTGATCCGTGGCGTGGACTTGGACTTCCATCGCGGAGGTGTCCCTAGGTCTCGGCAACAGAAATCCATGAGGACCAGATTGCCAACGTTTACGCCGACAAACATGTGTGAGGTTGTGTGATGTGGGGGAATCGCAGGTTGTAACTGGATCGTGTTCGTATGTGAGGGACAGTGTAGGTTGCTTCCCGGATCAAACAGTGAGCCCATCTGCTAACCATGCCTATCGGCATCCGAATAGCAACCATTCTCAGGCCAGCGATTTTTCAGCACCATGCCTTCCCGTAAGCCAGGTTCCTTGCCACATCGTTTTCTGATGGTGGCCGCTGCCTCTGTGCTATTGGCTCCAGCAGCCTTGCCTGCAGGATCAGCGACACAGGCCATGCAGATTCAAACGGAGTTCCTGCAACACTGCGGCGAGCCCATACAGGTGGAAGGCTACATCCTCGCCCCCGGGGATGTACTGGAGCTGAGAATGCTCCATTCCTCGGCACAGCCCCTAGGTGGCAGCCTGGAAATACTCAGCGATGGCACTGCCTCGCTGGCCCTCATTGGCTCAGCCAAGCTCAGCGGCCTCACTCTGAGTCAAGCAGAGAGGTGGTTAACCCAACTCTATAAACAGGTGCTATTGCGGCCCGAGCTCACGCTGCGAATTGTTCGGATGAGCCCGTGCTTGCGTCGGGGTTAGGAGAGATTCAGAATCCAATCAGGGTCATTGGCGCCAAGCGGGAGATGTTGCGAAAGAAAACGACTCACTATGATCGAACCGAGCCTTTCCTTCGTGATCTCAACGATTGAGAAGCCCGGCGGCATTCACCCCATGAAGCGCGGATCTGCGCCAGGTGGCTTTTCACCTCCGCCTCAGAACGCCGAGCATAGGCGCAGAGGTCAAGCCGATCTAGCTCAACTTCGTTGAAATCCCACGCATCAACAGTCAGTATCAGGACAATCTCTGTTCTACAGGAACACCTTCCTGACCGCTCGAATCTTCACGCCATCAGCGGATGATGAGCCGATGATTGACGATGGCAACCTTTGCGCCGAGACAATCACCATGACTGCGAGCTTGGCGGTCCGAGCTATGGGGTACGTCCCGCTGCAGGGAAGCAACCACCCTCTGATGGACATCACTCGAATCGCAAAGGGACCTAAGCACTGGTGCACCGAGGAGCGACGCTCAGATCATTCACATCCGCCTCAGTAGCTCTCTGTAGCGCCAAACCCCCGCCATCGGCTACAACCAATGGGTGTGGTGTCCACTACCTTCAACTCAATTTTGCGTGAGGGTGACACCATGGTACAGAATCAAAAACCCTCAGACAACGCGGTAGACATCCGGAACTAGGCAAGCCTGCCCAGAGGGCAGTTCATGGTGATCCATTCTTCTAATGACAAATCAACCCACGGTTCTGACAAGCGCTCAACCAGCGTCTCCTACCTAGGGTTGTCTGTAAGGCAGAGGTCATGATGCAAAGCAATGCGTTGGCTACTTTGCGGGTCATCTGTGTCACGACGCTCTTCCCGTTGGTCTGGATCACCCTGGCCATGATCAACGGCAGTGAGCGCCATGGGGTGAGCCAATTGGTTGACGTTCCCGCTAGGCCATTACCCGCAAAGCGCAAGCTCGTTGCAGATCATGCTGCGGCTATTGACGATCCGGTGCTTTCAGCACTGCTGCTGAATTCGTCCAGTTCCTCTCTCCCCAAGGAGCCAGCGTCGAATCGAAAGGAGGGCCCTTTCCTTCAATCATCAAGCCCGAAAGAAGGCCTTGGACATAATCCATCCTCAAGCCCAGCGGCCGTGCCATCTGAACGAAGCGGCAACGTCCTGGTTGCGTCTTCAAGAGCAAGGGAAGAAGGGTTCCGTGAACAGATTGGAGTTCCTCGGCCGGGCGTATCGATCGGATTCAGCAAGGCTGATCTGCTGGGCGGTCCGCTCACCCTCGCCTCCTCACGCGAAGTCGTGATGCCGGTTCTTGCTAGGGCTCAACGTGCACACTGGGCAAGCAGCGGTGATCCACTAGCGCCGCTGCCCGCCGAGTGGCGCACTCCCATGCGCCAGGCGGTAAACCAGCTCGTTTCTACCAGCAAACAGAAACTCACCGAACTCACTGCACAAGTTGTTCATCTTCCCTCAACCAGAGTTACCCTGATAGAACAGGTGCCTGTGGTAATCCACCACGACGGTACTGCCACTTTGCTGCGTGCGCCCCACAGTCGTGCAGCAATCAAAGACATTGAAGACTGGGCTGCACAACAGCCTGTACCGAATCAAGGCGCTTTATCCATCGCATTGGTAACCATCCACCCGTTGCTGCAATCGCTGCCATCCCCACCAAAGGCAGTGAATTCCCGGATTGATTCAAGGCTGCCACCTCCAGTCTCAGCGACCCAGGGCAGCTCTGTCAGGCCGCTCCAAGGGGCTAGCTTTCCCATACCACCGCCCCTCCCAACAGAGGGCCAACGGCTGGCAAAATGAATTGGGGCCCGCCAAGTGGCCGTGCGAAGCCGCCGCCGACAAGCTTCCCAGCAGCGCCTTTTCGCTCCATCACGCAGTTCCCAACCCCACGCCAGAACTCGACCCATTCACCACTTCATCAATGGGAAAAAGCTTGGCAGCCTGCTTGTGCTTTCCTAGCGGTGATCCCTCACGAGGTGGTTCATTCCTGCGGCCAAACAACACGCTATTGGGGGAGGGAGTCACCGGGATGTGGCCTGCTCGAAATCACCAAACCCGAGCTAACTGTTGCCCATGAGCCCCACCCATCCATCCCTGCTATCACAGGACCCTTGCTTCGCAGTCGGAGTGGCTTTCCAGAGTTTCAACCAATCAATGATCCAAAGGACATCATTATCCGCAGATGTCCACAAGGGCGGAACGAGCGCCGTCCGCAGATTCAGAAACCACTGCGGTTCTCAGTGCCAGGCGAATAGCTCCTCAACCGCCTGCTCCGCGGCAATGAAACGCCCAAGCAAGGCCGAGGCGAAGCGAGGCCGTGGGGCAAGACTTGATCAAGGCAGTGGAACAGCCAGGGGAACGGCCACTGTGGCGACCCCCTGCCCCCGGCATCGCCTGTCGCAGGGCGATGCAGAGGTCGTCCTCGGGGCCAGATGACGCTGCTGCGCGGCGTCGACGGCTGCCGGGCCGGCTGGTTGTGCGTGGAGCTGGGGCAGCAAGAACGGCTGGTGCGGGTGCGGCTCTGCCGCAGCGCCGTCGAGCTGTTCAAGGGGGCTGAGCCAGCCATCACCGCCATCGATATGCCGATCGGACTGGGCGACAACGGGCCGCGTCCCTGCGACCGGGCGGCACGGCGCTTCCTGCGCCAGCGGGGTAGCAGTGTGTTTCCTGCACCGGTGCGGGCCGTGCTCGCGGCCACCACCTACGTACAGGCCTGTGAACTCTCGCTGGCCGCGCAGGGGCGCAAGCTCAGCAAGCAGAGCTTTTTCCTGCTGCCGAAGATCCGCGAGCTCGATGAGGTGTTGCGGGCGAATGCGCAGCTGGCCGCTGCCACGGTGGAGGCGCACCCTGAGGTGTGCTTCGCTCGCTGGAACGGCGACACGCCGATGCTCCATGCCAAGAAGACGGCTGCCGGCCGCGCCGAGCGGCTCGCCCTGGTGGAGGGTTGCTTCCCTGGCACCGCCAGCCGCGTGCGGAGCCGATTTCTGAAGCGGGAGGTGGCAGACGACGACATCCTTGATGCCCTAGCCACTCTGCACACCGCCAGCCGTCTCGCCGACGGGTCAGCCGTGGCCTTTGGTGACGCTGACGTCAGAGACAGTGCCGGCCTGCCGATGCGGATCTGGGGATGAGCCAGGCCCACAACCCCATACCCACCCCGCAGACCTGCGCCTAACCCCATCCACCTCTCGCTGCTTCCTGCCAAAAAAAAAGCCCCCGCAATCTGCGGGGGCTGCTGATCAATCGATGCTCCTCAACCTGTCTTCGATGAAAACCTGTTGAAGAACGTAGGGGATCAGCCGATCGCCGGAGCGGACAGGGCCACAGGGGTGGCTTCGGCAGACGCCAGGTCGAGCGGGAAGTTGTGCGCATTGCGCTCATGCATCACTTCCATGCCCAGGCCTGCACGGTTCAGCACATCCGCCCAGGTGTTCACCACACGGCCTTGGCCATCGAGGATCGACTGGTTGAAGTTGAAACCGTTCAGGTTGAAGGCCATCGTGCTCACGCCCAGGGCGGTGAACCAGATGCCCACCACCGGCCAGGCGGCCAGGAAGAAGTGCAGGCTGCGGCTGTTGTTGAAGGAGGCGTACTGGAAGATCAGGCGACCGAAGTAGCCGTGAGCAGCCACGATGTTGTAGGTCTCTTCTTCTTGGCCGAACTTGTAGCCGTAGTTCTGGCTCTCGCTTTCGGTCGTCTCACGCACCAGCGAGCTGGTGACGAGCGAACCGTGCATGGCCGAGAACAGGGAGCCGCCGAACACACCAGCCACACCCAGCATGTGGAAGGGGTGCATCAGGATGTTGTGCTCCGCCTGGAACACCAGCATGAAGTTGAAGGTGCCGGAGATGCCGAGGGGCATGCCGTCAGAGAAGGAACCCTGACCGAAGGGATAGATCAGGAACACGGCGGAAGCAGCGGCCACAGGAGCGCTGTAAGCGACGCAGATCCAGGGGCGCATGCCGAGGCGGTAGGAGAGTTCCCACTCGCGGCCCATGTAGCAGAAGATGCCGATCAGGAAGTGGAACACCACCAGCTGGTAAGGACCGCCGTTGTACAGCCACTCATCGAGGCTGGCGGCTTCCCAGATGGGGTAGAAGTGCAGGCCGATGGCGTTGCTGGAAGGAACAACGGCGCCGGAGATGATGTTGTTGCCGTACATCAGCGAACCGGCGACCGGCTCACGGATGCCGTCGATGTCGACAGGGGGTGCAGCGATGAAGGCCACGATGAAGCAGATCGTGGCGGCCAGCAGGGTGGGGATCATCAGCACACCGAACCAGCCCACATAGAGGCGGTTGTTGGTGGAGGTGACCCACTCGCAGAACTGGCTCCATGCAGACGCGCCTTGGCGCTGCTGAAGAGTGGTGGTCATGAGAGCGTTGGGTGTGGCCCCCGAAGGGGTCGGTTAAGTAAGGCGAAAGCGTCGGGGGAACGTCCCCTCCGCAGGCCGGAGCCTTTCGCCTGACGCAATGTAACAGCACATTGCGGGATGTGTGGGGCGCTTAAGGTTTGGCTTCGGTTTTCAGCAGTGGCGGCGCAGGAGCGTTCAGCTCGGACGCGGTCAGGTTCAATTTTGAGAGGCGCAAAGGGCCCGCGCTGCGGCCGAGCGTGATCGGGAAGGTCCCAGCTAGCCAGTTCTCTCGCCAGTGCGTTGGCTCACGGCGGAGGAGCGCCGATGGAGTGGCTGGCAGGCACAAGGTGTCCCTGACTGGCAGGCGATCGAAACACGCTGCCAACACTGGGATCAGACAGCAAAGGAGGGGGGCATGCTCCCAATACAGACGCGGGGTGGGGGTCATGAATCGACCACATAGCGACCGCGCCACCGGCAGCGGTCTTAAGGTTTTCTTTGTATTCCCGGCCACCTGTCGCCATGGTTCTGATTTGCTGGGACCTGCACGGAAACCGTTGCACCGAAACGGTTCCTGTCCACCAAGCCCGCCACCGCCGCCTGCAGCTTGAGCAGCAAGGTGCCGTCGTCTATTGGAGCGAGCGGCTGGCCAACGTCTAGTCCGATTGCTAGGAGTGCATCGACCTGACTGCGCTTCCGGCGATGTCGTTGCCTGCACCCTCAAGACTGACCCTCACGGTGCTGGCACTAGGGGTCAGTGCTGCCGGCCTGAGCGGCTGTTTCAAAACAGCGGACCAGACGCCTGAACGGCTGGATCGGGTCGAACTCAGGCTCCAGCAGCTGGAGCAGCGGCTGGCTGCTCCCTCCCGCCCCAACCCTGCCGACCCCGCAGGTAAACCGCCTGCCGGCGTCGTCAAGTCGCTCACCTTCCGTATGGGTAGCCAGGACGACCGGCTCAGGATTTACTGGGCAGATGGATCCAGCTCGGACCTTCCCTGCACCAAGGAGCAAGGCACCTGGGTCTGCGGTTGATCTCCGGCGCCCCTGCCGCTCTTTTCCCCTGATGCGACTCTCCCCCGTTCTCCTGGGCGCCAGCCTGCTGCTGTCGGCCTCCGCCGTGATCGGCCAAACCACCGATCCCTACAACACCTTCCCCTTCACCCGCCAGCGGGCCACCAACCTGGCCCGCATGCAGGCCGAGAAACTCAATGGCGGGCTCAGCATTTACCGCCCTGACGCCTGCATGTACAACCGTGCCGCCGGCAACTGCTTGATCAAGGCCGATGCCGAGGGTTACACCTTCCGTTTTCTGGGAGGCCCTCCTGGCTGGCAGGTGCTCGGCCTGCCGCCGAACACCGAAACCGAGCTGAGGATTTCGGCCGATGGCCGCCAGGTTCTTGGCGTGGTCTACAACGGCGTTGCCCGGCCCACCCCCGCCCCCCAGGCAGCTCCGCTGAATCAGGCCAGCCCCGATGGTGGCCAGGCCCCTCGCTGAGCGCCTCACCCTTCAACGGGCACAAGCGAGATCCCGGGCCAGCTGCTGGAGGGCTTCCCCCCACGCCTGGCTGCGGGGCCACCGCTCCCGGGTGGTGAGGCTGAGGGCAATTCCCTTCTCGCCATACGCCGCTTCGTTGATGAACACCGGCCAGGCGCAATCTCCTGCTGCCATGGCAGCGCCGATCATGCCGGCCGCTTCCGCCTCGAACGGCACGGTGGCCCCATCGGCGCCTTGAAACAGGGGATCGCCGAGCTGCAAGGGCTGCCAATCGCGGTGCTGACGACTGGGATGCAGGCAGCAGGCCGGACGGCCATCCGGATGGCGCGGCAGATCGAGGCTGCAAAGGTGGCGGTGGACGGTGAGAGCCACCGGCAGCCGTAGCGACCCGGCGCGTGCCGCTGCCAGGGTGGCCAGCGCCGCCTCCACGGCCAGGGCCGTCTGGTGGCAGATGGTGGCGGTGATCACCCCCTGCGGCACCGGACCCACCTCGATCACCACACCGCAGGGCCAACGCTCCACCAGAAAGCCGCTCTGGGCGGGGTCGCCCTCGTGCAGGTAGATCGGCAGCCCCAGCTGCGCCTGAATGCCGGCGGCCAGGGCCAGGTCGGTGGGGCGGCGCCCGTAGAGCACCAGGGAGCTGCCCATCGCCGCCGTGGTGCTGTGCAGATCGAGAACCACCCCGCAGGGGGTGGCGCCTGTGGGCCCGAAATCGGCGAGCAGCTGGCGCGCCCGCAGCAGCTCCAGGGAGCTGCGCTCGGAATCCGCCAGAGCCTCCAGGCCAAAGGAACGATTGAGATCGTGATCGAGGTAGCGCACCCCTGCCGCCAGAGCCGCGGGATTGCCCACCGCCAGCTCCACCGCCAGCCCGGCGCGGTCGAGGTGGGCGGTGTGGCGGCCCCAGTGCTCCAGCAGCCAGGGGGCATTGCGTTCGTTGCCGTGGGTTCCGCCCACCACCAGCACCTTGTCTGCGGCCATTTGCGCCCGTCCCTGCGAACACCTGCGCCACAGGCTGGCAGGGGATCCCGGCCAGGCCAGAGTCGGAGCACTCGCCCGTAGTGGAAATGGCCGTTCCTCCGCCCGTGGTGGCCTGCGTTCGCGCGGCCTGGCGCTGGCAATGGCAACAGCTGATGGGTGGATTGGGCCCCGCTGACGCCGAGGGCAACTACTGCCGTCCCGCCGGGGCCTTCGCCGTGCTGCCGCCCCTGCCGGCCACAGCCGGCACCAGCGCGGGCCATGTGCTGATCGTGGGCCGCAGCTGCCCTTGGGCCCATCGCGCCTGGCTGGTATGGACCCTGCGCCAGCTGCAATCGACGATTGATCTGGTGGTTGTGGAACCGGACCCCGGCGCCGGCCGCTGGCAGTTCTCAACGCCCTTCGAGGGGGCCCAGGCTCTGGCCGACCTCTACAGCAGCTGCGGAGCTCCAGCGACCGCGCCGGCTTCGGTGCCGGTGCTCTACGACCGCGCCGAACGCCGCATCGTGGTGAATGAGAGCGCGCGGCTGATCGAACTGCTCAACCGCTGGCCGGCACCCGAGGGGGTGCCCGATCTGGAACCTGCCGATCAGAACGAGCGCCGCGATGCCTGGCGCCAGCGCCTGCAGGGAGACGTCAATGACGGCGTGTACCGCTGCGGCTTCGCCCGCAACCAGGCGGCTTACAACCGCGCTGAATCGGCCCTGTTCGAGGCCCTCGAGGCCGCCGAGGCGGAGCTGCAGGCCGCCGGGCCCTGGCTGTGCGGCACCGCCCCCAGCCTCGCCGACGTGGTGCTTTTCCCCACCTTGATTCGCCTGGAACTGGTCTATGCCCCCCTGTTCGGCTGCAGCCGCCGGCCGCTCTGGCAATTCCCCGCCCTATGGGGCTGGCGGAGCCGCTTCCATGCGATCGAAGGAGTCGCCAAGACCTGCTTCCCCATGGCGTGGCGGCAGGATTACTTCGGTGCTCTGTTTCCACTGCACCCCTCCGGCATCATTCCGGCCGGCCCCGACCTGACCACACTGGTGAAGGCTTCTCCCCTCGAGATGATGCGATGAACGCCCGATCGATCGATCCCAGCGCCAGCACCGATCCGGTGTTCGAGGGTGTCTACGGACTGTTCACGATCACGGCCGAGGACCGGCGTGAGGTGCTCGGCTATCGCCTCGCTCTGCTGACGCTCGCGATCGCGGAGCTGGCCCTGCTGTGGCAGTGGCAACGCTTCGGCGGGGTCTGGTCGTGGCCGTGGCTGGTCGTGATGGCGGCAGGGCTGGGGCTGGCGCTGCAGTGGATTCACATCTACCTGCGGCCTCTGCACCGGGCGCTGCAGCTGTTCTGGCTGCTGGGCTGCGCCGGTGGTGTGGGACTGGCGCTGCGGGTGGGCCCCGACGCCATGCTCGACTCGCTGGCGGCCGATCCCCGCTGGATCTGGGCGATCGGCCCCTTCTTCGCCGCCCAGGCCGGCATCGGCTTCAAGGAGTTCTTCTGCTTTCAGCGGCCGGAGGCGATCGGCGTCACCCTCGTGCTGCCCGTGGCCCTGCTGGGCCGGCTCAGCGGGCTGCTGGATCCCCGCCAGACGTTCGGGTTGCTGCTGCTCCAGGCGGCCCTGTTGCTGGTGCTGTGCCTGCGCAAATTCCCGATGGCGGCGCAGGCTGATGTGGGTGACAAAAGCGTGTTCGCCCATCTCGAGGCCCAGGCGCAGGGCGTCAGCCGATGAGCCTGATCAGCCTGGTGGGGGTCGCCAAGGACTTCGGCATCAAGACCCTCTTCCGCGACCTCACCCTGCACGTGGGCGAGCGCGATCGGCTCGGGCTGATCGGCCCTAACGGCGCCGGCAAATCGACCCTGCTCAAGGTGCTCGCCGGGGTGGAGCCGGCGGGGGAAGGGGAACGCCGCTGCTCGCCCCGCCTGAACGTGGTGCTGGTCGACCAGGACCCCACGCTCGACCCCCAGCGCACCGTGCTGGAGCAGGTGTTCGCCGGCAGTGGCGAGAAGACGGAGCTGCTGCGGCGCTTCACCGCGGTGAGTGAGGCGCTGGCCGGATCGTCCGGGGCCAGGCACGACGCCCTGCTGGCGGAGCTGGGCGATCTGCAGAGCCGCATGGACCACTGCCAGGCCTGGGATCTGGAGCAGCAGTGCCGCGAGGTGCTCGACCGGCTCGGCATCCGCGACACCCAGCGCAAGGTGGGGGAGCTCTCCGGTGGCTTCCGCAAGCGCCTGGCCCTGGCCTCCGCACTGGTGGCTGAGCCGGACGTGCTGCTGCTGGATGAACCCACCAACCACCTGGATGCCGACTGCATCGAATGGCTGCAGAACCACCTGGACCGCTTCCGCGGCGCTCTGGTGCTGGTCACCCACGACCGCTACGTGCTCGACCGGGTCACCCGCCGCATCGTGGAGGTGGACCGGGGCGAAGCCCGCACCTATGAGGGCAACTACGCCAGCTACCTGCAGATCAAGGCGGGTGAGGAGGCCGCCGAAGCAGCCAGTGCCGCCAAGTTCAAGGGAGTGCTGAGGCGCGAACTGGAATGGCTGCAACGCGGACCGCAGGCCCGCAGCACCAAGCAGAAGGCCCGCATCCAGCGGATCGAGGCGATGCGGGAGGCGCCGGTGCGCGCCGGCAAGGACCAGCTCAGCCTGGCCACCACCAGTCGGCGGCTGGGCAAGAGGGCGATCACGGCGGAGCATCTCAGCGTGTGGGCGCCGCAGGGCCCGGCCAGGGCAGAGGCGGCCACCACGCCCACCACCCCAAGCGGCACGCCGTTGCTGCGCGACTTCAGCTACGACTTCAGCCCGGAAGACCGGGTGGGCATCATCGGCCCGAACGGCTCCGGCAAGTCCACCCTGCTCGACCTGATCGCCGGGCGGCGCCAGGCCCAGCAGGGCCGCCTGGAGCTGGGCAGCACCGTGCAGCTGGCCTACTTCGACCAGCAGACCGACGATCTGTTCGCCGGCAAGGGCATGGAGCGCAAGGTGATCGATTTTGTGCAGGAGGCAGCCAGCCGTATCGATCTGGGCGGTGTGCAGGTGAGTGCGTCCCAGCTGCTGGAGCGCTTCCTGTTTCCCCCCGCCCAGCAGCACAGCCCGATCGGCAAGCTCTCCGGGGGCGAGCGGCGGCGGCTCTGCCTGTGCCGGCTGCTGATTCAGGCGCCCAACGTGCTGCTGCTCGACGAACCCACCAACGACCTGGACGTGCACACGCTCACGGTGCTGGAAGACTTCCTCGAGGATTTCCGCGGCTGCGTTGTGGTGGTGTCCCACGACCGCTACTTCCTCGATCGCACCGTGGACCGGCTGTTCTGCTTCGAGGGCGGGGTGCTGCGGCGCTTCGAGGGCAACTACAGCGCCTACCTGGCCCAGTCCGCCCAGGCCGCGGCCAAACCCTCACCGGCGCCCACTGCAGCGCGACCCACGCCTGAAGCGTCCGCCCCGCCGGCCAGGGGAACGGGCGAACGCACCGAGCGGCCCCGGCGCCGCAGCTACCGGGAAAGCCGCGAGCTGGCGGATCTGGAGCAGCAGTTGCCGGGCTGGGAGGAGCGCCGCAGCCGGCTCGAAGCAGAGCTGGCCGGCGGCGGGCAGGGCGACTACGCCCGGCTGGAGAGCCTCACCCAGGAACTGGCCGCCCTGGTGGAACGCATCCATGCCGGCGAGGAGCGGTGGCTGGAACTGAGTGATCTGCCGGCCTGAGACCAGGGCAAAACCACCCGCTGGCAGAGGGATCTACCCCATGCTGGCGGGGGGTTGATGAGCTGGAGCCCACACGGCCCGGCGAAGCTGGCGCACGACCCGTAGGGTGGACTGGAAAAATTCGGTTGCCGCAGGTCGGCCGTCTTATGACTTCCATCGACGAGCACATCCTCAAGGACCAGATCGAAATCGAAACCGCCAAGGCCACGGGCAACGAGGCCAAGGTTCGTCACCTTGAGGAAGAGCTCAAGTCTTTGCAGGAATACAAGACCCATCACCCCGAGGACAATCACGATCCCAATTCGCTCGAGGTCTACTGCGACCTGAACCCTGAAGCCCCTGAGTGCCGCGTCTACGACGACTGAGCCACCAGGGCCTGTTCGCTGCGGTCGAGTTCCTTCCAGACCGCTTCCAGCAATCGATCGAGCCCCTGACGCGTTGCCCCGGAGATGGCCAGCACCTCCCGGGGCCAACGCTCCTTCAACGCGTTTGAAGCCGCTGCCAGAGCATCTTCATCCAGCAGTTCCACTTTGTTAATGGCCAGCAGCCGGGGGCGATCGGCCAGCCCATGGCCGTAGGCCACCAGCTCCGCTTCCACCACTGCCAGGTCGTGGGCCACATCCGTGCTGGAGCCATCCACGAGGTGCACCAGCAGTCGGGTGCGCTCAATGTGGCGGAGAAAGTCGTGGCCCAGCCCCGCGCCCTGGGCGGCGCCGGCGATCAGACCGGGGATGTCGGCGAACACCGTGCCATCCCCACTGGGTTTGCGCACCACACCGAGATTCGGGATCAAGGTGGTGAAGGGGTAATCGGCGATCTTCGGCTTGGCGGCCGACAGCACACTGATGAGGGTGCTCTTGCCTGCATTCGGCAGCCCGATGATGCCCACCTCCGCCAGCAGCTTGAGTTCGAGCTGCAGTTGCCGCTCTTCCCCGTCCTTGCCTTCGGTGAACTTCTCGGGGGCCCGGTTGCGATTGCTCAGGTAGTGGGCGTTGCCCAGCCCGCCGCGGCCTCCGGCTGCCACCCGCAAGCGATCCCCTGGCTCGATCAGATCGCCGAGCAGGGCTTCGGTGTCAGGGTCGCGCACCTCGGTGCCGCAGGGCACCCGCACCACGAGATCCTCCCCGCCGGCGCCGGAGCAGCGGTTCGGGCCGCCGCGGCGGCCTTCCGGGGCGGCAAACAGCCGCTTGTATTTGAAATCCAGCAGGGTCTGCAGGTTGGCATCGGCCTGCAGCCATACGGCCCCACCATGGCCGCCATCACCGCCGGAAGGACCACCGGCCGGCACATATTTTTCCCGACGAAACGCGACGATGCCGTCGCCGCCCCGGCCGCCCTGGACCGCTATGCGGGCTTGATCGATGAACTGCAAGGAATCCCTTAACGAAGGCCGAACCTGAGGCCAACCCTAGGATCGGCCGGTCAGAGGCTCCGTCTTGGCAGAGGTTCGCTTCCAGCAGGTCAGCAAAACATTTCCACCACGGCGGGGCAGCGAGCCTGTGGAGGTGCTTCGCCAGCTCGACCTCGACGTGCCCGATGGTGAATTCCTGGTGCTGGTGGGTCCCTCCGGCTGCGGCAAGAGCACTCTGTTGCGCATCCTGGCGGGCCTGGAAACCCCCACCGATGGCGAAGTGCTGGTGGGCGGGAGGCCCGTGAGTGGCCTGCGCCCGGCCCAGCGGGACGTGGCGATGGTGTTTCAGAGCTACGCGCTCTACCCGCACCTGAGCGTGGCCGACAACATCGGCTTCGGGCTGCGGCGCAGCCGTCCCCGCAGCGTGGCCCAGCAGCTGCAGGACAGCCTGCATCGCTGCAGCCGCGGGCTGCCCGCCCCCCTGCGCCTGCCCTCGAAGCGGGAGCAGCGCATTGAGGCGCGCATCGCCGGGGTAGCCGAGGAGTTGGGCCTCACGCCCCTGCTCGACCGGCGTCCCAAGGAGTTGTCCGGCGGCCAGAAGCAGCGGGTGGCCCTGGGGCGGGCGATCGCCCGGGAGCCCGCCGTGTTCCTGATGGATGAGCCGCTCAGCAACCTCGACGCCAAGTTGCGCACGGGCACCCGCGCCCAGATCGTGGCGCTTCAGAAGCGGCTGGGCACCACCACGCTCTACGTGACACACGACCAGGTGGAGGCGATGACGATGGGGCATCGCATCGCCGTGCTCAACCAAGGCCGGCTGCAGCAGCTGGGCACGCCGATGGAGCTCTACACCTGGCCTTCGAATCTGTTCGTGGCCCAGTTCATCGGCAGCCCACCGATGAATCTGCTGCCGGTGCAGGCCGCAGGTGGCGATCAGATTCAGCTCGATGCCCGTCGCTTTCTGGTGGAAGGCCCGATGGCCGCCGCTCTGGCCTCCCATGCCGCCCGTGGAGTTTCCACCCCCCTTACAGGCGGGCTCCGGCCGGAGCATCTGAAGCTGGCACCGGCCACCAACCGGAATCTGCCGGGCGACGTCACCCATGTGGAGGCGCTCGGCAATGAACTGCTGGTCAGCGCCCGGCTTCTGGAGGGCGGCCATCTGGTGCAGCTGCGGGCCGACCCCTCCCAGCGGGTGGTGCCGGGGCAGCGGATCCACATCGACGTGGACCCCAGCGGCTGGCGGCTGTTCGATGCCGCCGGGGAGGCACTGGCACTGCCACCGACCACCACCGCCGGCCCCGAGCGCACGGGGCCGGAACCTCAACTGCCCGTGCTCGATCTCTGAGCCCAGCAGGGCGGAGGTGCATAAGGGGAAGACCACCTCGTTAACTGGTCAGCCATTTCAAGAGTGAAATGCCCCTGGGTCGTTCCCACCCTGCACACTCTCAGCCCCGGTCTGGCACTCACCATCACCGGTGTTGTAGTGATCTGAGGCTTCATGCCACCCAGACCACACTGCAGCCTGGGCCACCGTCACCCTGCTCCGCATCGCTCACCCGCTCCACGTAGGGCACGGTGTCCAGCCACTGGCGCAGACCTCGCTTCAGCTTGCCGCTGCCGATCCCGTGGATCACCCACACCGGCCCTTCCGCCGCGCGCAGCCGTTCCTCCACCGCCGCCTCCGCTTCATGCACCCGCAGGCCGCGCACATCCACGGTGTTGCGTTCGGTGCGCACCTGGGCACCGCCGCCGCCGCGGCCGGGCTGGCGGCGCACCTGCACAACGGGCGGCTCCGGTGGCGCCGGCTTTTCGCCACTGAGCGATTCCACCCCGTCGAGCGGCACCGTGAGACGCAGCACGCCGCAGCGCACCGTGAGCTCATGCCCGTCGGCGGCAATCTCCAGCACTTCCGCCGCCTTGCCGAGCGAGAGCACGCGAATCCGCTCCCCCAAAGAGGGCCGCCAGCCGCGGTGCTGGCGGCGTTCCGGCTTTGGCTGGTGTTCTTGCTGCAGGCGCTTGAGCCGTTGGCCCGCCTGGCGCGCCTCCTCCCCATCAGTGTCGCCCTGGCGCAGGCGACGGATGATGCGGCGCACTTCCCGCTGGCCATCGCGGATCGAGTGCTCCAGCTGGCGGCGCCGCTGCTCCTGCAGTTCCGCCGACTGCTCCTGTTGGTGCTGCCAACGCTGCAGCAGTTCCTCGTGAAGCAGTTCAGTGCGCACCAGCAGCACAGCCGCCTCTTCGGCAGCCTCCTGCTGGCGGCGCCGCTGATCCTCCAGGCCACAGATCACCTGGTTCAGCTCCCCTTCCCCCTTCGGCGCCAGCAGGGCGGTGGCGCCCTCGATCACGGCCGGCTCCAGGCCGAGGCGGCTGGCAATGGCCAGGGCGTTGCTGCGGCCCGGAATGCCCCACTGCAGTTGATAGGTGGGCGAGAGGGTTTCGACGTCAAAGCCCACCGAGGCATTCTCGAAGCGGGCATCCTCGTACTTGAGCGCCTTCAGCTCACCGAAGTGGGTGGTGGCGATGGTGAGGCGGGCGCGGGCGGCGAGATGGCGCAGCAGGGCGATCGCCAGGGAGGTGCCCTCGGTGGGGTCGGTGCCGGCACCCACCTCATCGAGCAGCACCAGGGAGGCGCCACCGTGCGTTCCCGGCGGCGGCAGCGCTTCGAGGATGCGCGCGATGCGGCGCACGTGGCCGCTGAAGGTCGAGAGGTTCTGCTGCAGCGACTGCTCATCGCCGATGTCGGCCAGGACAGTGCCGCACCAGGGCAGCCGCGGCGTACCGCGGCAAGGCAGGAACAAGCCGGCGCGTGCCATCAGGGCCGCCAACCCCACACTTTTGAGCGTGACTGTCTTGCCGCCGGTGTTCGGGCCGGTGATCGCCACCACCCGCAGGTCGCTGCCCACGGTGACCGTGACCGGCACCACCACCCTGCCGCCCTCGCGCCGCTCCTGCCAGAGCAGCAGCGGATGGCAGAGATCCACGAGCTGGAAGGGGGCCTCGGCAGTGGCGGACAGCTCGGGGCGCACCCCGCCAAGGTCCTGGCCGTAGCGAGCGCGGGCCACGGCGCCATCGAGCTGCACCAGCACCGTCTGCAGGGTGTGGAGAGCGTCTGTGTCCGCCGCCACCAGGCTGCTGAGCTCCGCCAGCACCTGTTGCTCGAGCTCGCGCTCCTTTCCTTCAAGCTCCCGCAGCCGGTTGCCCAGGGTGATCACCGCCTGGGGCTCGATGAACACGGTGCTGCCGGAGGCCGAACTGTCGTGCACCAGGCCGCTGAGCTGGGAGGCCGCCCCCGCCTTCACCGCCAGCACTGGCCGGCCGTTGCGTTCGGCGATCACGTTGTCCTGCAGCAGGGGCGCGCAACGCCGAATCAGCTCCTGGAGCCGCTCACGCCGCTGCTGGCGCAGAGCCGAGAGCTGCAGCCGCAGCGCGGCCAGCGCCGGGCTGGCGCGGTCGGCCACACGCCCGCCTTCCTCGATACAGAAGCGCAGACGCTGCTCCAGCTCCGGCAGGGTGCGCAGGTTCTGCACCAGGCCGCTGGTGACGGGCCGCAGGTCCTCGTCCTCGATCTGGCGGCGCAGGCGGCGGCCGGCCGCCAGGGTGGTAGCCACCTCCAGCAGGGGCTCACCGGAGGCGGTTCCCCCCTTGCTGCAGTGCTGGAGGGTGCCACCGAGATCGGCGACGCCCTGAAAGCTCAGCCCCCCCTCCAGCACGCCATCGAGGCCCAGCAACTCCGTGGTTTCACAGAGCAGGCGCTCGCTCTCGGCGCAGCTGGCGGCGGGCACCAGGGAGCGGCAGTGGCGGGCACCGGCGCGCGTGCTGGCGAAGCTGGCCAGGTGCTCCGCCAGGCGAGGCCACTCCAGCAGGTCAAGGGCTTCCGCCTCGATCGGGTTCAAGCCAGCCCCTGCACCTGTCCGGCTAGGGCAGCGGCTCTGGTGGCTCCGGCGCCGGCCATGGCGGCTGAGGAGCCATCAGGCAGAGCCGCAGCGATCGGCTCCTCGCCCTGGTTGGAGGGGATGCCTTCGGGAGGCTCGTAGAGCATCTCCAGCCAGTTTCCTTCCGAATCCTGGAGGTAAAAGGAAGCGGTGCCGTCGCGGTGATCATGCAGCGGGCCCACCGGATGGCCAGCGGCGCGCAGCTCGCCGTGGACAACATCCACCTCGGCGCGCTCGCTGAAGTGAAAAGCGAAGTGGGGCCCGGCGGCGGTGTAGGCCGGGCTCAGCAGGGCCACCCCGTCACCGCCCTCGGGGGCCTGCAGATAGGACCAATCGTCGGCTTCCCAGGTGAGGCGCAGGCCGAGGGCCTGATAAAACGCCTTGGCGCGGGCCATGTCCTGCACCCGCAGGGCCACGTGGCCCAGTCTTCGCACCGGCATCGACAGTGTCCTGGTCTTGAGTCCATTCTGAGCCGCCGCAGGCCCCGCGGTGAGGCGGAGCTCAGCGCCGGTCGGCCAGCAGCAGCGACACCCGGCAGACGCAGCCGATCGAGAAGCAGATGGCAGCGCTGCCCAGCAAGCCCCAGCCGGAGGCCTGAAGATTGAAATCCTCAAGGGCGAGCAGGCGCAGGGCGAGCAGCACGAGCAACAGAGCCACCAGCCAGGGGGCCAGCACCCACACCATCAATGGGGAGGGGCGCCGCCGGGCCTGACCAGTGGGGCGACGTGCCGCCGGCTCGGAGGAGGTCACCGTTCGCTAAGCCATCGGGCCGCATCGCAGGCGTGGTAGGTGAGGATCAGATCGGCACCGGCGCGCTTGAAACAGAGCAGCGTTTCGAGCACCACGGCGCGCTCGTCGATCCAGCCGCGCTGGGCAGCCGCCTTCACCATGGCGTACTCGCCACTCACGTTGTAAGCCGCAATCGGCAGTTCAGATTCCTCGCGCAGGCGATGGATGATGTCGAGATAAGCCAGGCCCGGCTTGACCATCAGGATGTCGGCCCCTTCCTGCTCATCCAGCGAGGCTTCGGTGAGCGCCTCGCGGCCGTTGCTCGGATCCATCTGATACGTGGACTTGTCTTTGGGGATCGGCTTGTTCCCCACCGGACGCGGGGCGGAATCGAGTGCCTCCCGGAAGGGGCCGTAGTAAGCGGAGGCGTACTTAGCGGTGTAGCTGATGATGCCGATGTGCTCAAAGCCTTCTTCATCGAGCGCCTCCCGGATCGCTCCCACCCGGCCATCCATCATGTCGCTGGGGCCGAGCAGATCGGCGCCGGCGCGGGCCTGAGCCACCGCCTGACGGCACAGCTGGGCCACGGTTTCATCGTTCAGCACCACACCTTCGCTGTTGACGATGCCGTCATGGCCATCGCAGGAATAGGGATCAAGAGCGACGTCGGTCATGATCGCCATGGCCGGGTGTTCCTGTTTCAGGCGGCGAATGGCACGAGGAATCAGCCCGCCCTCGTTGAAGCATTCTGCGCCGTCTTCCGTTTTGAGGCCATCGGCCACCTTGGGGAAGAGCACCACGCAGCGGATGCCCAGATCCCAGGCCCGGCCCACTTCTTCCACGAGCCCTTCCAGGCTCCAGCGCTGGCAGCCGGGCATGGCCTCAATCGGCTCATTGCTGGCCCCTTCGTGCACGAACAGGGGGTAGATGAAATCGGCGGGGTCGAGGTGAAACTCGCGCACCATCGCTCGAAGAGCCGGGGTGCGGCGCAACCGGCGGGGTCGATAGGTGAGTTCCATACGGGCAGACCTGCTGGCCGGATCCTACGGATCAGCGCTCCCCGCCTCGGAGGCCCTCCTGTGGCAGGGGTTCAGAGAATGGCGGCTTTGCACCACTCCCGCCTTGGGTCGGTGCTGCGCGCATCGCGCAGCTGCTCGAGCAGCTTTCGCTCCTGCTGGCTGTAGGTGTCAGGCAGGGCAAGGGTGAGGGTGAGCAACAGATCGCCGCGGCCATCTTTCTGGGGCCAGCCCTTGCCCTTCAAGCGCAGGCTGCGCCCCAGGGGCACACCGGGGGGTACCTGAACGGTGGCATCGCCGTCAGGGGTGATCACCCGGATATCCCCGCCAAGGGCGAGCTCGTCGAGGCTGAGTGGCAGATCGGCCCGTAGCTGATCCCCCTCCAGCTTCCAGACTGGATGCTCCTGCAGGGTGAGGTTGAGGTAGAGGTCGCCTCGCCGGCCGGTGCCGGGCTGGAGGTTGCCTTTGCCCTTGAGGCGCAGGCGGCTGCCGTTCTTCACCCCAGCGGGCACGCGCACCTGAACCCGCTCTTCGTTGACGGCCAGGGTGCGCTCGCAGCCGCGAAAGGCATCGGCAAAGGTGATGGTGATCGTGGCTTCCGCATCCAGCTGGGCGCCGCTAGCGCGGCCGGTGCCTGGAGTGAAGCCACCGCCGAACCCGGCCGGAAAGCCTCCCGAGAAGCCGAACCCGCCCGGTGCACCCGCGAAGCCACCGGGGCCGGCGGCCCCGCCGAAGCGACCGAGCAGGTCGTTGATGAAGTCGTCGAAGTTGCCGTAGCGGCTGAAATCCACATCGACACCCGGTGCGCCGCCACCGCCCATCTGGCTCCAGTACTGGCCGAACTGTTCATACTTGCGGCGCTTGTCAGGATCGGAGAGCACCTCATAGGCCTCACTGATCTCCTTGAAGCGTGCTTCTGCCGCCGCGTCGCCGGGGTTCACATCCGGATGGTGCTGACGGGCCAGCTTGCGGAAGGAACGCTTGATGGCGTCCGCGTCGGCTCCCCGTTCAAGGCCCAGCACTTTGTAGTAGTCGCGATAGCCGTTGGCGCTCATCGAGGCAGGCTCATCGGCACGTCAGCAAGAACGTTCAGCCTCTCCAGTTTCCCAGCCGGAGCGTCGTGGTGGAAGGCCGGCGGAGGGCGGAAGCCCGAACGCCGCCGTTGGGGCTCTGCCTACGCTGCAGGTCGTGATTGGCGCTGCCGATGCCTTTGCTCGCCGTGGTTCTCGCCCTCAGTGCCCTTGGTGCCCAGCCAGGCCCGGCAGCGCTGGCAGCTGCGCCCGCTGTGGCCTCCGGCTCCAGGCCAGCAACCTCCAGCACCGGCACGCTCGGTGATGCCCTCAAGCCCTCCAACGCCGAACAACTGGCACTGGTCGACTTTCTGATCCAGCAGGGGGCGGTGTTCTATGGCGCCTGGTGGTGCCCCTACTGCTTCGAGCAGAAGAACCTGTTCGGCACCGAGGCGGGCCGCCGCCTCCCCTACGTGGAATGCGACAAGGACGACGCGGGGCGGCTGCGCTGCAGCAGCGCCGGCGTGCGGGCCTACCCCACCTGGACCCTCAAAGGGGAGCGGCGGGAAGGCCTGCAGACCCTTGAGCAGCTCAAGGCCTGGAGCGGCTTCCGCAGCCCTACAGCCGAGCCAGCCCGTTGACGGTGAGCAGAGCGGCGAACACAAAGCAGAGCGTGGCACTCACCTGGCGCTGATGGCTGTTCAGCCAGCGCCCGAGCCGCTCCAGCAGCTGCTCACCGCGGCGGCCACTGGCCAGCACCAGACACGGCGGCAACAGGGCAGGCAGGAGGGTGAAGCCCACCAGAAATGCCGACAGGCCGGCGCGCTCAGCGGCGTCGAGCGAGGCGCGGGCAAGATCCTGCACCGCCGGAAGAAACAGCGCCAGAGAACTGAGGTTGGCCGCCATCGCCCCCAGACCGAGCCGAAACGCCGACCACGGCGCGGCGGCCCTTGCAGGTGTCGGGGGTGGTGGGGCAACCGCGAGACCAGGCTGTGCACGCAGCAGATTGGCCGCGCCCAGCGACACCAGCAACGCCGCCACGGCCAGATGCAGGGTCGCCGCCACCGGATCCGGCCCCGTAGGGCGGGGCGGCAGCAGATCGCCAACGGCCAGGCCGAGCCCCAGCCACACCAGGGTGATCACGGCAGCGCCCAGCAGGAACGCCCAGGCCCGCGCCAGCCCCAGAGCAGGTGCCAGCAACTGGCGCACCTGCAGCACCAGCACCAGCGGACTCATCGCCGCACCCACTGCCAGTGGCAGCACCGCCGCCAGCACGGCTGCTGCAGAGAGGGTTGTTGACGCAGCGGCCGCCATCGCGCTCAGGTCGCCTGACCGGCCGGTGGCTGGGGCGGGGCGGCCGGTGGGGCGGCCGGCGGCAGCAGCAGGCTGTTGAGGCCGATCAGCAGAAACGACAGCGCACCGACCCCGGCCAGAATTCGCAGCGGCAGCGGCATGCCCGTCCGCTCTGGCATTGCGTCATCGCCCGCCAGCGGAGCACGGGCAGCAACGGCGGCCAGGACGGCCGCCTTGGCGGAGTCGGCGGTGACGCTGCCGCCTGCGACGAGATCCTGCACCAGCGGATGGAAACGGGGCTCGAACCAACGGCGGAACACCCCGTAGCTGCGGTCCTGGGGCCAGAGGTGCTGCACGGGGCACCACACCGCCAGTTCCGTTTCAAAGATCACAGCGTGGGCGCGGCGCAGCAAGCCTTCCGCCTCCGCATCGGTGGCATAGGGGGGGAGCAGATACAGCCCGGCTTCACGCGCGGCTGCTCCCGGCAGCTCCAGGCCGAGCCCTACGGCCCAGTCGAGCAGGGGCTGGCGCGGCACGACGCTCACAGCGCAGCGGTTCAAGGCAGGCATGGCCCTCCCCGGGGCGGCGGGTCCCAGCGTGCCACCACCGGTCGGCCCCGGCTGCTGCCGCCAGCGCCCTGCCGCGCCATGCTCAGTCCACACCCTTGCTCCGCCATGGGACTCCTCACGCTGTTGATCGCCGCTCTGCTGATGGGCGGCCTGTGGTGGACACGCATGGGCGCCCCCGCTCCACCCACAGGTGCCGCTCCGACCGGCCCTGCGGCGATGGACGGCAGCCTGCGCCGCGCCCAGGAAGCGGCACGCCAGCAAACCCAGCTGGAGACGCAACGGGAAGACGCCATCATGAAACCACTGCAGCCCTGAGGACCGGGGCTGCGACATCCGCCTTCTGCAGCCATCGCGGTTCAGCGGCCTACAGCCGCCGCGCCAGCCAGCAGCGGCTCCGCCATCACCGGCCATGGATCCATGGCCACGGTGCGGCCGTCCCGTTGGCGCCGCAGCTCGAAGTGCAGGTGGGGCGTGGTTGCTCTGCCTGTCTGGCCTACCCGGCCGATGCGTTCACCGCTGCTCACACCCTGCCCGGGCACCACGGCCACATCCAAAAGATGCGCATAAAGCGTGAGCCAGCCATCGCCGTGATCGATCACCACCGTGAGGCCGTACCCGCTCACGTCATCCACCAGCCTGGTGGTGCCGGGCAGGGCCGCCAGCACGGCCGATTCAGCGGGCACGATCAGGTCCACACCGGCATGCATCCGCCAGCGACCACGCGACTCGGAGTAACGCCAGCCGTAAGGGTCCAGCTCGGTGGCCGGCACGGCCAGGGGATAGGCCAGCACGGGGCTGTTCCCCAGCGGCAGCAGCAAGGGTGGCAGTGGCGGTGGCAGCGCGCCGCTGACCAACGGCAGCGGCTCCGGATTGGGCTGCAGCAAGGCCTGCAACTGCTCCGGCAAGGCCTCGTTGGCGCCCAGATCCGCCACCGGCGTTTCAGCGGGCACCTCGAGCGGCCTGGGCGGCAGACCGCTCTCGTAGGCGGCCACAACGCCGCAGGTTGCCCAGGTAAGGCAACACAGGGCCAACAGCAGAACCAACATCTTGTCCCGACCGCCCGTGCCACACGCCCCAACGCGCCACGCACCAGAACGCTTCGCGCGCCGCCTGCGCCTCACGCTCGTTTCAGCCGGCACCTCCATGACTGCTCTGCGCCTACGGCCGGCTCAACATATCGGCGCTCTTCGCTTTGCCAAGAGGCATCGACCGGTGGCGAGAGTGGAAGACAGAAGCCCGGGAAGGGTCAAACCAAGCAAGTCCAACACTATTACGAATGGAGGAAGATTACCGATGCAGGGAGACGATCAGAGGAGGGAGTGATCACGAGAAGATAGAACAAGATGCTGCCAGACAGCCAAGAGCACTGTTCTTGACATTGCCAGGTTGTGATGAACATTTTGTCCACATCGCTCACAACCCTCACGAAGCACCATCGCAACAGTTCTGACCACCTTGAACAGCCTGAGCATGAGCCTGGAAGCCAGGTCAGTCGTCTCGAACGTCAGCGCGGCAATCCCCGATGCCGGTGTTGATTGTGCCACCAACTGTGATCGTGCTGCTGGCGGTGATGCTGTCTTTACCAGCCCGGGCATTAACAGTCCGCTCTACTGGAATCTCCCAGCCGTGATCTGATTCGGCCCGGTCGGAGAGATACGCGAACAGACTTTGGCTGAAGGTTGTCATGGCTTTGTTTGTATGCGCACATACTGTGTCAGCAGACTCCGCCTTGCTGTCGACAGCGGTGTTGCTGCAACACAACAACCTCCATTTCTGCACCGTTGAGCCATCTAGCCGCTTGGATGCCCCTTCATCCATTCGGAGCTGAGGATGCGGCTGGAGATCAGCAGTGCGATGGAGAACCATGCTGCGTACCTGGGGCACTGGACCGAGCTGCTCAAGGCAAATCCGCAGGTGCTCTTCCAGGTGCAAGGTGAAGCCATGCGGGCGGTGGAGCTGATCGCGCCAGGAGCCGGCGGTTCCTTAACACTCGATCATTGAGGAGTTGGACGCCAGGATGTGTCGGGCAAGACCATGATGTGCCGTGAGAGCGAACAGGATTTACGTCGGAATCCTCTCCACAGGCCGAGAGAGGATATACTGATCATTCTCAACTATAGTGAACTGATTCACTTTGGGCTGCTCGCAAAGGGGCTGCCAGGTCGAGTTCACCTAGCCCTATGAACACTGCCAAGCAAGTCATGAAGCTCTTTGCTGTTGCTATGGCCAAGCAGTCAAACTACTACGACGACAAGAAGACTGACTCTGAGCATGATCAGAATCAGTTGGACTGGTTTAGGGAGCAAGCGCAGAACGGGACACTTCTCCTCCATGGCCATTCTATCCTCATGATGGCACAGGGCTTTGGATCATACAGGCAGAAACTCTTGAAGCTGCCAGATTGATTGCTGTATCTAGCCCTAGAGCAAAGGATGAAATACTGTCTGATCAAGCGCGAGTTGTGGAGTGGGAGGCGCATTTTGGAGTCAGCCGCTTCCAGCAAGCTATTCTCATGCTTCCCAATACGCACCTATGGCGACTGCCTCAGGCTTGAGTGATGGGCTCGAGGATGTGCGGGTTTCTGGAGGCTCAGAATGAATCGACTCCTGCATGCCGTTGGCGCCATCGTCGTAGTGCCATACGTTGCGCTGGCACTATTCTTTCTTTCCATCGGTGAGGTTGCACGGGCAAGAGGCCTTGGTGGCCTTCTTGAGATCGCCTGGAATAGCCTTGACTGGTTCGCCTGGGGTATCTACTTAGCTCCTACGTTTTGGGTTTGCCTGGTCGCAACAGGTTTTGTTCCAAGCCTGCAAAGAGCAAGTTCACTTTGCTTGTGCCTTCTTGCTGGTGCCAGCTTCCTTGTGGTCGTCACGTTGTCCTCGAATCAACTTGGCATTGGCGAGTTCATCTTCCTGCTTCCATGCATCGGCGTTGCCGCGACCAGCGCTTGGGTATTCGCTCGGATTCGTCGCAAGACGCCGTAGTCATTTTGCTATGCAGACTGCTCAGCAGAGCTCAAGAGTGACTGCGTACTTGAACAAAGGTGCAAAGCCTAATGGGTTTACAGTCTGCATGACCCACGGAGTTCACATCCAAACTGATCCTGGTTTAATCCTACGTGATGTTCAAGGCCTGCTGGGCTTCGATTGCATTGGCTGCAGGGCGTAGCCCACTGATGGTTCTTGGCCATCCGGCTCAAGGAGAACGTCAACCCCCGCCCCGATGTCCACCGCCACCCTGAGGTGGTCTGGTTTTTCTGGACAGGCCCGATCGTCAACCTGTGAGGATGGGAACGGCCCCTGAAAGGGGCTGCCACCGTTGGCGGAGCCTTCTCCAAAGGTTTCAAAAGGAGTTAAGCAAGCGCCGCAGCCACGGGCCCGAGTTCACCAGGTTCACAATTGAGGCGATCAGTGCGCGTAAGACGCTCCAGGAGAACGCCGCCGACCCGGTGATCCACCAGGGGTTCCGCCGGTTCTCAGGGCAAGTCGGTATGGACCGGCACTTTTTGCGTCTCCTTGTGTTGCGGAAACGCAGCCAATGCCTTCAGCGATTGCTGAGCCGAGCAAAATCAATGAGCTCGTGGACTAGGAGGAATCGCATGGCCTGGAGCAATTCGGGTGCCGTGGTGACCTTGGAGCCTGGGGCTACGGTTTACTGGACATACGTGTTCCGCGGTGGAGCCGACAAAGGCGTGCAGATTGCGGGCGCTCATACCGGCTCGTTTGCTAGTCCCGGCGCATTAGGAACGGCTATTGCCTTCGACCAAGGGAAGATCGTCGATGGAATCAACCAGGTGACTTATGTGGTAAGTATCAGGAACGCTTCAGCGACCTCGGAGTTGAGGCACAACCTCGAAGGTGGAGGTGTCACATGAAGATGACCGTTGTCACAGACAAGCAGGGCAGGTTGCTTGCGAGCATGTTTGGGTATGCATCAGAGTACGCCTCCGAGCCTCATCAGGCCTCGAAGGATGATGACGACCGGAGGCCCATGGCGACACTGGTGTGTGGGCCTGATCAGGTATTCCACGAGATCGAAGTACCAGCAAAATACGAGAAGCTCGCGCCAGTCGATCTGCACGCTGCACTACGGCAGCAACTGGACCAGGGCGGCAAGCAGCAGTGAGCGCACAGCGGCGCGGCGAGCAATGGCGCGATCCTTCCCTGGGCAGATAACTCCCTCGGGATGTTCACATTGAGTAAGCCCCCCTTGGCGCGCTACCTGCCCGTGCCGGAAATGGAGCCAAACCCATCGCCGCCACTGCGTGGTGGAGGATCGTCATCCCGTCCGTCGATCCGCCCCAGGGTTCCAGGGTTCCCCGCTTCGCCACGAATCTCATCTGCGCCAAGCATGTGCAAGCGCCCATACATGAACCTCTACAAGTCCAAGCAGCGAGCGTCAATATCCGGCAAAAGCAATGCCCCATGGCTGGTGTGAAAAAGCCGCTTTTCGCCATTGCCACGCTCACTCAGGCGGTGGCTAGGGCCAAGGCCAGCTCGGCGGAGCTGCTGAAGGTGGCGCGGAACCTACCACTGGCTGATGGGGTTGGGTTGGGATCCATGGCGGATGCCAGGGGTGAAGGGGCTGGGACATGGGGGCATGGTTTCCATCCTCGGGAGGTGGATACTTCTCCGCGCATAAGCACCTGTTGAATTCCTCCCTACATCCCCTTTCCTGTTCTTGCTTATTGAAGTCCCCATGTCCCCACAGAGAGGAGAAACCATTGCAGTGCAAAGGATTTGGACTGGGGACATCCCTGGGGTCATCGCCACAGAAACTACCTTCCAGCGGTGAGCACCGCCTGGGCGGAGTCGATCTGCTGCGTCATGCCGGGTCCGGCGTGGAAGCTGATGCCCCCAGTTCTGGGCGGCGCAGCCATAGCTCTTGTCCATCCGGGTGCCATCGGGCAGCCAGTAACGGGTCAGCCCTGCAGTCCGTCGCCAGCCGAGCGCCGTCAAGGCGTTGGCTGCCTTGTGCCGCAGTCCCTGATCCTTCAGCTGATCGCTGTAGCCCACTGCCTTAAGGATCTGGACGCTCGGCGCTTCGATCACCTCGGGATGGTCGTCTGCCCACCCTGCGATCGCCTCGCGCAACGGGTCCTCAGCGGCGAAGGCAGTGGCATGGGCGCTACCAGATCGCCTTCCTCCGGCGTGTACAACCACCGCTCACCACGGCGATATGCGGCCACCGCACTTCCTCAGATCCTGTCCCGGTTCGCCCTGACCAATGGCAGGGCCACGCTCTGAATGTGGATCACCGGAAGGCGACGGTTTCCCGTTGGGTCTTTCATGAAGTCCCGGCGGTTCGTTGTACCCACCAGGCCACATGATCGCTTCAGGTGCTCAACGCCTCGACCATATGGTCGCCGGCAATCAACCTGGCTGCAGGAGACGAACCGCTTAAGGGTTTCGCTCTCCCGCTTGCCAATGATGTTGTCGATCTCGCCCCACTCATGAATCCAGGCAGAGTGAAGCTGAATCCGATCCTCTCGGATGTCGCGCAGATCGCCGAGCGAATCAGAGAACCATTCACCGCCCAGGATCTTCCAGAACTCACTTTTCCCGATCCCTTGTGCTTCGGACGCCGACACCAGGCAGGTGTGGACCCAAAGGCGCACCTTCGCGAACAGCTCGCAAAGGACTGGCGCCAACGTTGCCGCTTGCCGTTTCAGCTGTCGCCGCGCTGCTGACCTGAAGTCCAGGTGGTCGACGTGGGGGCGCAGGATGTGGCTGTTACCAGCGAATCCACCAGTGAGGCTCACCACGGCCCAGCGGCCACCGTCGATGTTCAGCACCTTGCCGAGCAACATGCCGGCGGGTGAACTGAACCGCTCCCCCCAATAAGCGCTGATCGAGCTGTCAGTGCGGCGGCATTTGCCGTCAACGTCCCTGCCGCAGAGAGGACATGGGCTCTGCTTGCCGCTGGGAATCCACGGTCCGCTGCTGAAGGCGGTCATCGCCCCACCTCCAGATCCTGCAGTTGCCGCGCAGAAGCCGGCACTGAGAAACCGGGCGCACTTGCACCGCCCACTACTCAATCCTCAACGCGGGGAAAGGCTTCGACACGGGAGGGATCGACCCGCGAGAAGGAAGTGAAGGCCAACTCAGTTTCTGCCGGTTGCCATTGAAGCGGAGCTGCAGTTGTGATCCCCCCCCAAGCGAAAGTGCTTGCCTTGATTGAGCGGGCTGAAATTCTGACGACGAAGATGTAGCTGCGTTTTCGGATGGATTCCCAGACGCCGTGCCATACCGGAAGTGGTGAGCCACTTCGGGAGCTTAATTGGACGCATTGGCGACTGACGGCTATCTCAGTGCTGACAAAAGAGCACAAAAGAAGTTAGTGAATTACCACGGAATCAGAGACTCATAAGAAACGCGAATAGCCACACAAACGCAATCTCTACCTCTTCAATAAAGCGGACACAAATACAAATACGCAACGGAGACTAGCCAGGCAACCACCTAAATGAATGCTGCGTGAACTTGAAGGGCGGGCCAGGAAGCAAGTCGGCGCCGAAGCCAAGGACACTCACGGGAGAGCTTGAGCATTGGGCGATGGACGCACCATCTCAGCCAACGTTCACAGCCGGAAGGTCACGGAGATGGTCACAGGCTCGGAACTGAAGACGTGCGAATCCCGAAAACACTTGCTGTGCCAATGAAATGGGGGCCTTCCAGCCCCCGTGAGTCATTTGGGTGATAAGGCTGACTTACCCCATCTCCCTATAGGAGTCAGGCAGCCACAGGGGCGGTCTGACGGGAGAAACGAACGATGTTGTTCGCTGTTACGGGTTTGCTCTTACCGAGCAGGCTTCAGTCACCCTCCTCATACCCCGTCGAAACCATTGCAGCCCCTGGAGGCCCGCAGATGCGGGAATGGAGCTGAGCGGAATCGAACCGCTGTCCGAAGCACCGGTGTGAGCCACCTAGTCCGCCCGAGGACGGACCTTGTCATTGTGGCAGCAGTGAGGGCACAGGGCATGGGGGAAAGCCGGTGGGCATGACCGAACCTGTCGCTGCCGTGGCGGTGCTGCCCCAGGGCCTGGAGCAGCAGGGCGCTGAGGAACTGGCCCAGCTCGGTGCCAGCGATGTGCGGCCCTTGCGGCGGGCGGCCAGCTTTCGGATCGAGCCGGGGGGCTTCTATCGCGTGCTGCTGGAGGCTCGCCTGCCCTTTCGCCTGCTGCGGCGCCTGGCGGTCTTTCCCTGTGCGGGCGCCGATGCGCTCTACGACGGCATCCAACGGGCAGCCGACTGGGACCGCTGGCTGCCGCCGGACGCCAGCTTCCGCGTCGATGTGACCGGCTCGGCCCCGGGCCTCAACCACAGCCACTTCACGGCCCTGCAGGTGAAGAACGCTCTTGTGGATCTGCAGCGCCAGCGCCACGGCCGCCGCTCCGGCATCGACCTGGACCATCCCGATCTCAGCCTGCAACTGCACCTGGGCGGCGGCCAGGCGCAACTGAGCGTGGAAGCCGCCGGCAGCAGCCTGCACCGCCGCGGCTGGCGGGCGGCCATGGGCCTGGCGCCGCTCAAGGAGAACCTGGCCGCCGGCCTGATCGCCTGCACGGGCTGGGATGGCCGGGTGCCGCTGGCGGATCCGCTGTGCGGTTCCGGCACCCTGCTGATCGAGGCGGCCTGTCTGGCGCTGGCGCGGGCTCCGGGGCTGCTGGATGACGCCAACGGTCAGCCCCAGCCGCGCCGTTTCGCGATCGAGGGCTGGCCCGACTTCGACCCGGAGCTGTGGCGGCAGGCGGTGGCTGCTGCCGCCTGCCGCCGCCGCACCGGTCTGGCCGACGGCAGCCCGCTGGCGCCGATCGTGGGACGCGAGCAGGACGCGGACGTGCTGGAGCAGGCACGCCACAATGCCGCCGCGGCCGGTGTGGCCCCCTGGATCGACCTGCAGGCCGGTGATGTGCGGGACTTCCAGCCCCCGGAAACCCCCGGCGTGCTGGTCTGCAACCCTCCCTATGGCGAGCGCCTCGGCGCCGACGACGATCTGGAGGCGCTCTACAGCGATCTCGGCCGCCTGCTCAAGGAGCGCTGCTCCGGCTGGTCGTTGTGGCTTCTGAGCGGCAACGCCGCCCACACCGGCGCCCTGCGCATGAAGGCCAACCGGCGCGTTCCGGTGAGCAACGGCGGAATCGATTGCCGCTGGCTGAATTACACGATCCGCTGAACTCTTCCGCTGAACGCCTCCGCTGACCGCGACCGCCTGGCGCGTGCCTCAGCGGCCCAGAATCGCTCGCGTGGTCTTGGTCAGGCCAGCGGTGGTCTGGGGCAGGTAGGGCCCCTTGGTGAGCTGCCCGCCGATGCGCAGGAACAGCCCGGCCAGCACCAGATCGAGGGCCATCACGGCTAGCACCGACCGGATCCAGCCCCAGGCCAGCCCAAGCTGCAGCCAGAGCACCAGGGCCAGCTGGCTGGCCACCGTGGCCAGCATCACCATGCTGATGCCCGCACCGAGCAGCAGGCCGCCGCTGATCAGGCGGCGCTTCTCCTTGTCGGCCTCCTGCAGGGCGATGCGCACGTGCAGGTCCATCACAGAAGCCACCAGGGCGGTGATGCGTCCCGCTGCCATGCGGCCCACGCCGGCGCCGTCGTCGTTGCGGCGGTGGTTGTCGCCACTCATTCGGAGCGCCGCCCGGTGGAGAGCAGCAGGCCGACCACGACCCCGACGGCCGCCGCCACGCTCACGGCCAGCAGGGGGCGCTCTCGCACTGGCTTCTCAAGGCGGGGCCGCAGGCTGGTGTTCAGGTCGTCGAGCAGGTTCTCCAGCTGCTCCTCCAGGGGACCGATGCGATCGGCCAGCTGGCGGGTCTGATCGGAGGCGCCATGAAGCAGATCCAGCAGCTGGCCACGCACTCCGCTGACGGTGCGGCCGGTGTGCTCGGCGATCAGGGAGGCCACCTCGTCGAAGCTGCCGCGGGTGGCTTCTAGGGTTTCCCTTGCCACCTGGGGCCATTCCTGCTGGATGGTGGGTAGCAGGGCCTCGAACCGCTCGCGGAACCGTTCGGCGCTGAGCGTCGGGGTGTGCTGATCCATGGGGCTGCCCGGGGGTGACGCTTGCGGTTCCAGGCTAAGCAGCGCCTCGCGGGTGGGGGTTGAGATTGTGTCGGAGTCCGATAGATTCGGCCTGCTCGAAGCGCGGGCCTGTTGGTTCACATCAATCAGGTCGAGTTCAAACATTTCAAGTCGTTCGGCGGATCGCTGGCGATCAGCCTTGAACCCAATTTCACCGTGGTCACCGGGCCGAACGGTTCGGGCAAGAGCAACATCCTGGATGCAGTGCTCTTCTGCCTGGGCCTGGCCTCCAGCCGCGGCATGCGGGCCGAGCGCCTGCCGGATCTGATCAACAGCGCCGTGTTGCGCCAGGGCAAGGCCGCCGAAACGGTGGTGAGTGTGCGCTTTGATCTCGGCGACTGGCAGCCGGATGGCGCCGAAGAGGGCCTTGAAGCCCCGGCAGAGGGTCCCTGGATCCAGGCCGGCCAGCGCGAATGGACCGTGAGCCGGCGCCTGAGGGTGGCGCCAGGCGGCACCTACAGCAGCAGCTACAGCGCCGATGGCGTGCCCTGCAACCTGCAGCAACTGCAGACCCAGCTGCGGCGCCTGCGGGTGGATCCGGAGGGCAGCAACGTGGTCATGCAGGGCGATGTCACCCGCATCGTGTCGATGAGCGCACGTGAGCGGCGGGGCCTGATCGACGAACTGGCGGGCGTGGCCCTGTTCGACAGCCGCATCGAGCAGACCCGCGCCAAGCTCGACGAGGTGCAGGAGCGACAGGAACGCTGCCGCATCGTTGAGCAGGAGCTGCTGGCTAGCCGCCAGAAACTCGAGCGCGATTGCGCCAAGGCCCGCTTGTACCAGGACCTGCGCCAGCAACACCACGACGGCCGCCTGCAGGAACAGCTGCTGCGCTTCGAGCAGGCCCAGGCGCAACGCGCCGACCTGACGCGCCGCCAAACGGCGCTCACGGCGCAGCAGGACGCCGACCGGCTGGCCATCGCTGCCGCCCAGGAGGCTCTGGAGCAGAACGCGCAGCAGCTTGAAGCCCTTCAAGCGGAAGTGAAGGCCCTCGGCGAAGACCAGCTGCTCGGCGTTCAGGCCGAACTGGCCGGCCTCGACTCCAGCAACCGGGAACTGGCCCGTCAGGGCGAGCGGAATCAGCAGGAAGCCGAGCAATTGCAGCAGCAGCGCCAGGCGCTCAGCCGCCAGCAAGGGGAACTGCGGCAGCAGCAGCACGCCCTCACGGGCGACGACGATCGCCAGGAGCTGGAGGCGGCCGAGCAGGCCTGCCACAACGCTGAAGCAGCCGTCAACCTCTCGCGGCGTCGGCTGGGCGAGGTGGCCGGGCGTTCGGGCAGCTGGCTGGACGCGCAGAAGCGACGCAGCCAGCAGCGCAGCCAGCTGCAGAGCGTGATTGCCCCGTTGCTGGAGGAGCGGCAGCAGTTGGCTGAGCGGTTGCGCCAGCAGCAGGAGCGCCTGCTGGAACTGGGCGCCGAGCTGGAGGGTGGCAGCGGCGACGACCAGGAGCTGCAGCAACGGCGGGCCGGTCTGGAGACGGAAACCCTCGCGCTGCAGCGCACCCTGGCCGGGCAGCAGCAGCAGGCCCAGCAGCTGGCCGAAGCCCTGGCGCTGCAGCAACGCACCCGCGCCCGGCTGGAGCAGGAACAGATCGGCCTGGAGCGTGATATCGCACGCCTGGAAAGCCGCCGCGAAACCCTGCAGGAAAGCCGGGGCACCGGCGCGCTGCGCTTGCTGCTCGAATCCGGCCTGGAGGGCATCCACGGCCCTGTCGCCCAGCTGGGCGATGTGGAGGAACGGGTACGACTGGCGCTGGAGGTGGCGGCCGGGGCGCGCCTGGGCCAGGTGGTGGTCGACGACGATCGCATCGCCGCCCGGGCGATCGAGCTGCTCAAGAGCCGCCGGGCCGGCCGGCTCACCTTCCTGCCCCTGAACCGCATCCGCGGCGGCGGCAGCCAGGCGGCGCCCAGCAGCTGGAGCAACCCCGGTGGGCTGGTGGGGCGGGCGGTGGATCTGATCCGCTACGAGCCCGTCTACGGCGAGGTGTTCCGCTACGTGTTCGGCGACACGCTGGTGTTCGAAGACCTCTCCAGCGCCCGCAAGGAGCTGGGGCGTTGCCGCGCCGTCACCCTGGAGGGCGAGCTGCTGGAGCGCAGTGGCGCCATGACCGGCGGCAGCCTGCAGCAACGCAGTGACAGGCTCAGCTTCGGCAGCAGCGGCGAGCACGACGAGGCCGAACCGTTGCGGCGGCGCCTGCTGGAACTGGGCGAAAGCCTGGTGGCCTGCCGCCGCCAGGAGGCTGAGCTGGGGCGCCAGCTGGAGCAGTTGCGGCCGCTGCTGCAGGGAAACCAGCAACGGCTGGCCGGCCTTGAAGCCGAGCGCGCTGCCACTGAGCGGGCTGCCGGCCCCCAGCTGGAGCGGCTGCGGCAGCTCAACGAGCGCCTCGCGCACACCCGCGCCGCCGAAGCTGCCGATCAGCAACGCCACAGTGAGGTGGTGGCGCTGCTGGAAGCACCGCAGCAGCAGCTGGCGGCCCTGGAGCAGGAGGAGGCCGCCGCCCAGGGCAGCGGTGACAGCGACCGCTGGCAGGGGCTGCAGCAGGAGCTCGAAAGCGCCGATGCCGCCTTGCACGAGGCCCGCCAGCACCGCGACGCCCTCCTGACGGCGCGCCGGGAACGCACCC
This sequence comes from Cyanobium sp. ULC065, assembly GCF_977927515.1. Next base: position 2,669,929 of record NZ_OZ376393.1, read on the forward strand.
TGGCGGCGGAGCGGCTCGGCCATCAGCTCGACGCCCTGGCCAGCGAGGAGCAGCGGCTGCGTCAGGCCGTGCTCGCCTTGTCTGAAGCCCATGGCCAGTGGCGGGAGCGGCAGAGCGAGGCCCTACAGCGCCGTGCCGCCCTGGAAGCGCAGCAAAGTGCGCTGCAGGAACGCTTCGGGGAGCGGCGGCGCGCGCGCGATGAGGCCGAAGCCCGCCTCGCGGCCGCACGCCTCGCCCTGCAGCAGCAGCAGTGGGATCTGCAGCGGCTGCAGGAGGAGCTCGCTGCTCTGGCTGAGCAGGAGCGGGGGCTGGGGCTGCGGCTGGAGGCGATGCAGCGCGAGCTGCCCGATCCCCTGCCGGAGCTGCCGGCGGGCGTGCGCGAGGCGGGGCTGGCTGCACTGGAGCAGTCGCAGCTGCAGCTGCAGCAGCGGATGGAAGCGCTGGAGCCGGTGAACATGCTCGCCCTTGAGGAGCTGGAGGTGCTGGAGCGGCGGATTGCCGAACTGGAGGAGCGCCTCGAGGTGCTCAGCAAGGAGCGGGAGGAGCTGCTGCTGCGGATTGAAACCGTGGCCACGCTGCGTCAGGAGGCCTTCCTGGAGGCCTTCCAGGCTGTGGACGGGCACTTCCGCACGATCTTCGCCGGGCTCTCCGATGGCGAAGGGCACCTGCAGCTGGAAAACCCGGAGCAACCGCTGGAAGGGGGACTCACCCTGGTGGCCCACCCCAAGGGCAAGGCGGTGCGGCGGCTGGCCTCGATGTCAGGGGGGGAGAAATCGCTCACGGCACTGAGTTTCCTGTTTGCCCTGCAGCGCTTTCGCCCTTCTCCCTTCTATGCCCTCGACGAGGTGGACAGCTTCCTCGATGGGGTGAACGTGGAGCGGCTGGCCGCCCTGATCGCCAGCCAGGCGGACCAGGCCCAGTTCCTGGTGGTCAGCCACCGGCGCCCGATGATCGCGGCCGCCACCCGCACGATCGGCGTCACCCAGGCCCGTGGCGCCCACACTCAGGTGGTGGGTCTGCCTACTGCCGCCTAGACCGAACCCCCAGCACCGGGGTCGTGGGTCACAATGACCCCCAGCCCCAATGTCGCCGACACCCCGCGGGATCTGGCCGTTGACCTCTTCCATTCCTCCTTCCGCCGATCCCGCCGCCGCCGCACCCAGCGACCGTCTCTGGCTGCGGTCGGAGCTGATGGGCACCCAGGTGATCACCCGTGACACCGGGCGCCGCCTTGGGGTGGTGGGCGAGGTGGTGGTGGACATTGACCGGCGTGAGGTGGTGGCCCTCGGCCTGCGCGACAACCCCCTCACCCGCTTCCTGCCGGGCCTGCCCCGTTGGATGCCGCTCGACCGCATCCGTCAGGTGGGCGATGTGATCCTGGTGGATTCCGCCGATTCGCTGGCGCAGGGGTTCAATCCCGAGCGCTACAGCAAGGTGATCAACTGCCAGGTGATCAGCGAGTCGGGCGAGCAGCTCGGCCGGGTGCTCGGCTTCAGCTTCGACATCGAGACCGGTGAGCTCACCACCCTGGTGCTGGGGGCCCTCGGCGTGCCCCTGCTGGGCGAGGGGGTGCTGAGCACCTGGGAACTGGCGGTGGAGGAGGTCGTCAGCAGCGGCCCCGACCGCATCATTGTGTACGAGGGGGCGGAAGAAAAACTCAAGCAACTGGGCACGGGCCTGCTCGAGAAGCTCGGCATCGGCGGCCCCAGCTGGGAGCAGGAAGAGCGCGATCGCTTCCGCCAGACGATGGTGCCGGTGGAGAACCAGCTGGCCTCCGGGCAGCCCAGCGTCCAGGAGCAGCGCCGGATCCAGCCCGCCACCAACCGGGCTGTGGAGCCCAGCGTCGATCAGGAGCTCGAATACGTGGAGCTGGAGCGGCGGCGGCAGGAGCCGCTGCGTCAGCGCCGCTACCTCGACGACGAGGAGGAGGAGTCTTATGGCCGTGGCGAGTCGCGCCGCTTCGACCGCGACGACGACCGGGGCTTCAACCGGGAAGAGGGCCGTGGCTATGGCAACGACGAGGTCCGCGGCCTCGGTCGTCCTCAAGACCGGGACTTCATCCGCGGCGAGGAGAGCGGCTACGGCAATGACCAGCCCGGCCGTGAACCACTGGAACCACTCGATCCTCTCCCGCCACGCTCAGAGCGCACGCTGCCCCTGCGCGAGCGCCCTCTTCAGGCGCGCCCGGACAGCCGTCGGCGCCCACCCATGGCCGAGGATCCCGTCGATGTGGACGTGGAGCCGTACAGAGATGAGGATGTGACCGATCAGGCCGCTCGGCGCCGCCGTAACGATTTTGAAGATCCCTGGTGATCACGGCCTTCTGTGATGAAGGTCCACGGTCACCGCGCGGCCTGAAGTGATGCGGACTGTAGGTTTGGCGGCCAAGACTGATTGCGCCCGTCGCTGATCATTGCCTGGTCTGATCACAGCGCTCGTGGAGCGATTTTCATCCTGCCCCTTCCTTCGGTTCAAAGTCGAGCGAAGCCGAGTTCACGCAGTACCTCAAACCCGTGGGCGCTGGACCGTCGGTGAACAGGTGTCCAAGGTGCGCCTCACAGTTGGCACAGCGGATTTCCGTGCGCACCATGCCGTGGCTGCGGTCTTCAACGGTGGTGATCGCCTTGGGATCGAGGCCGCTCCAGAAGCTGGGCCAACCGGAGCCGGAGTCGTACTTGGCGTCGGAGGTGAACAGCCGGGTGCCACAGCAGACGCAGTTGTAGTGCCCGGCCTGCTTGTTGTTCCAGTAGGCACCGGTGAAGGCCCGCTCCGTGCCCCCGAGGCGCGCCACCTGGTATTGCTCAGGCGTGAGCTTCTGCTGCCAGATCTGATCCGCTTCCGCCGGGGTGGGAGCGGGGGATGAAGCGGCAGCTGAATCGGAAGGGGCCATGGCCGGAGGCGACGAGCGGCAAGAAGGCAGCCCTCAACCTACGCAGTGGGAAGCAGATCAGTCACCATCGCGGCCAGAGCGGCCACAGCTCCGGGCTGCCCCCGCAAGCTGCGCAGGTCCTCCCGCTGCCCCGCCAGACGGTCCGGATGGGACAACCAGTCAGCGGCTTCAGCGGCGATCTCCTGGGGAAGGATCGGCCCCACCCGCTCGGGCACCACAGCCCGCCCGGCGGAGATGTTCGGCCAGGCAAGGAAGCCGCGCTGGCGCATCCGCCAGGCGGTAAGCGCCACCCCCAGCAACCAGCGCAGCAGCGGCAGGCGTGCCACCAGCCCCAGCCATCCGTCCCAGGCCTGCATCACCTGAAGATGCTGGGTGGGCACCAGCACGATCATCGGCACCCCGAGGGCGCCGAGCTCGGCAGTGTTGGCGCCCACGGTGGTGAGGGCAAGGGCGCACTGGCTCAGCGCCCCGTGGGCGGGATGCTGCTCCACCAGCAGGATGCGCGTGCCGGCGGCGGTTTCCAGCCAGCGGGATGGCGCCTCGGCGGAGGGCTCCAGCAAGCGGGGCTCGCTGCTGCCGTAGTGCCGTTGCAGCGGATTGGCGGGTCCGGCCAGTGCGAGCAGTTCGGCCACGGTGGTGGTGGGCGCCACGGGTAACAGAAAGCGGCAGTCGGGCCTCAGAGCGGCGAGCCGGTCGGCGGTGTCGAGCAGAAAGGGCACCCCCACCAGCAACTTGGCGCGCTTCGAACCAGGCAGCAGGGCCACCCACTGGCCGGCCGGCAAGGGCGCCTCAGCACGGGCCGTCTCGGAGAGGTCAGCCATCAGATCGCCCACGATGGTGCAGCGGTGGCGCCAGCGGGCAGGCAGGCGGCGCTCAGCCTCCGTGCCCATCGCAGCAATCCGGTCGTTCCAGCGAGGCCAGCGCGCCACCCACTCCGCGTAGGTGAGGTGGCGATAGCCGAGGCGGGCCTTGAGCAGCACCGTCCAGAACTGATCGCCGCCCAGGAACACCACCACACCCCTGGCCGGCCAAGGGCCATAGCGGCGGGGACGCAGCAGCAGCTTCCAGAACCTGTCGGCTGGCACTATCGAGTTGAACAGGCCGAGCCTTTCGGCGGCCTGGCGCTCATGGCCTGTGGCATTCGGGCAGGGAACCAGCACCAGCCGCAGCTCGGTGGCCGCCTGAGGCTGGCGGGGACGCAAGGCCAGGGACGCATGCAACCGTTCGGCCAGAGGGCGCACCCAGGTGGTGAGTTCACCGGGGCCGTTGCAGACCAGCACGATCGCTGTGGCGGACGGCGGGCCGGTCAAGTTGGTGAAGAGAAATGCGGATGGCGAGACTTGAACTCGCAAGGCCGAAGCCACACGCCCCTCAAACGTGCGTGTCTACCAATTCCACCACATCCGCGTGGCCGTCAGGGGCGAACCCCCTTCGACTCGTCAATATACCGATCGCCCGGCCCACCCTTCCGCTGCGCCCCACACCTCGCGCGATGGCACAGCGCAGATGGGTCAGCATCAACCATCAGCGCTTAACTGGTGGGCCGCTTCCACCGGGCCGGCTGCCGGGATGGCACCGGGCGGCAGGCGCTTGATTGAGCGCTGATACAGTCCGCTGCGCCTAGATGCATATGGGATGCCCATCGGCAAGCTGCTGATCGCCAACCGGGGCGAAATCGCGCTGCGAATCCTGCGTTCCTGCCGAGAACTGGGCATTGCCACAGTGGCCATCTACAGCACTGTGGATCGCAACGCCCTGCACGTGCAGCTCGCCGATGAAGCGGTGTGCGTGGGCGAGGCGCCCAGCCGAAAGAGCTATCTCAACATTCCCAACATCATCGCGGCGGCCATCTCCCGCGGCGCTGACGCCATCCATCCCGGCTATGGCTTCCTGGCCGAAAACGACCGTTTTGCTGAGATCTGCGCCGCACACGGCCTCACCTTCGTGGGTCCTTCGGCGGAGGCGATCCGGGCGATGGGCGACAAATCCACCGCCAAGGCCACCATGCAGCGGGTGGGTGTTCCCACCGTGCCGGGCAGCGAGGGCCTGCTGGCCGATGCCGAGACGGCAGCGGCAGTCGCCGCGGCCATGGGCTATCCGGTCATGATCAAAGCCACCGCCGGTGGCGGCGGGCGGGGCATGCGGCTGGTGCCCGATGCCGACCAGCTCGAGAGCCTGTTCAAAGCGGCCCAGGGCGAGGCCGAGGCTGCCTTCGGCAATCCTGGCCTCTACATGGAAAAGTTCATCGACCGGCCCCGGCACGTGGAAGTGCAGGTGCTGGCCGACCGCCACGGCAACGTGGTGCATCTTGGGGAGCGCGACTGCTCGATCCAACGCCGTCACCAGAAGCTGCTGGAGGAAGCGCCCAGCCCGGCGCTTGATGCCGACCTGCGTCAGCGCATGGGGGAAGCGGCGGTGGCAGCGGCCCGCAGCATCACCTACGAGGGCGCCGGCACCGTGGAGTTCCTGCTCGACAAGAGCGGTGCCTTCTACTTCATGGAGATGAACACCCGCATCCAGGTGGAGCACCCGGTCACGGAGATGGTGACCGGCATCGACCTGATCGCCGAGCAGCTGCATATCGCCGGTGGTGAGCCCCTGCGCATGCGGCAGGCCGATGTGCAGCTGCGCGGGCACGCCATTGAATGCCGCATCAACGCCGAGGATCCACAGAAGAATTTCCGGCCAGCGCCGGGGCGCATCTCCGGCTGGCTGCCTCCGGGCGGGCCTGGAGTGCGGGTCGACAGCCACGTCTACACGGGCTACGAGATTCCCGTCTTCTACGACTCCCTGATCGGCAAGCTGATCGTGTGGGCACCCGATCGTGAGGGCGCCATCCGGCGCATGCGGCGCGCGTTGATGGAATGCGCCATCACAGGCATCTCCACCACGATCGACTTCCACCTCAGCCTGCTGGACCGGCCCGAGTTTCAGCGCGGCGACATCCACACCAAGTTCGTGGAGCAGGAGATGCTGCCGGGCTGATGCCGGCAGATCAGCCAGTGGTTTGCCGAGGCTGGCAGTTCTGGCTGCTGGTTCGGGGCCGGCGGCATTCAGCCACCATTCTGTGACGGGCGGCTTGTGGGTGGTGGTTCGGCCAGCACTCTGAGGCTGTCCTGTTCGCCCCGGGCGAACCGGTTCAGCCGGCCCCCAGGGTGGATCCATGCCGCGCCACAAGGGTGAGCAGGCCCTGCTGGCCCAGCAGCAACTCGCGCATCAGGCTGATCAGCCCCACCCAGATCACCGGTGTCACGTCGACGCCACCGATCGGCGGCACCACGCGGCGGGTGGTGGCCAGCAGCGACTCCGTGGGCCAGCCGATCAACCGCATGGCGCCCCGCTGCAGATCGATCTGGGGGTACCAGGTGAGCACGATGCGGAACAGAAACAGCAGGGTCCAGGCGCCCAGCACCAGACCCAGCAGCAGGTTCAGCGCCGGCATCGAACGCAGCAAGGTTGCAGCCGTCACAAAGCTCTAAGCAGAAAGACCATTGATCGTAGGAAGCGGTGGCCCTTGACTAGGATCCCAGCCACCACCAGCGCCACCATGACCCCTTCCCTCGCCAACTTCCTGAGCAGCCTCGTGTGGGGAGCGGTGATTGTGGTGATCCCCATCAGCATCGCGCTCGTGCTGATCAGCCAAACCGATCAGGTCGACCGCAAGCTCTGATCCGCTTGACCAACACGGCCAGCGCTCGCACAGGCAGACCCAAGTGTCGAGATGCAGCCAGGCCTTGAGCTACTGGAGGCCACGCCGGTCTCCAGTAGCAGTGCGTTGCAAAGATCCGCCGCAGAGCTCCGCAGCATCGGCCTGCAGAACGCAACCGGCAGGCTCCCGTCACGGGCTTGATTGCTGCTCACCCTTGGTGCGGCAACGGTGAGCGGGTCTTCCCGGCCGCGCTCTGGAGATGTCCCTAAAGTGCTTGAACGGGTTCTCCAGTCGGAGGATGCGGACGTCCGTTCTGCCTGAGGTCTTCCAGACGTGGTTAATGCCAGCCTGAACTGGGCGAGCATCGTCGGCATCGTGTTGGCCGTCGGCGGAGCCTTTCTCTATTTCATGAGGAGCTTCAAGCCCGCCCTCGCTCGCGACTACGACGTTTTCTTCGCGGCGATCGGCCTCCTCTGCGGTGGGATCCTCTTCTTCCAGGGCTGGCGCCTCGATCCGATCCTCCAGTTCGGTCAGTTTCTCCTGGCCGGCACCACCGTCTTTTTCGCCTACGAGAGCGTGCGCCTGAGGGGCGTCACCACTGAGCAGGCCCGGCGCTCCTCCTTCTTCGACGACGACGAACCCCTGCCACCTCCCGCCCGTGGCCACATGGGTGGCGGCGACTGGAACCCCGATGTCGACCGCCTGGAAGAACCCCAGCCCCTACGCCGCAGGATCCGTTCACGCGAGGCGGAACCCGAAGACGACGACTTCTACCGTCCGCGCCGCACCGCGCGCCCTGCCATCCCAGAGCGGGCCGCCAGCCGCCGCCCCGCCGACACCGACGACTGGGATCCTGCCCCCGCTCCCCCGCGTCGACGAGCGCCCCGCCGCTGTGGATCCCGCCTTCCGCGCAGGCTCATCCCCCGCAGCACTGCAGCCCCCAGCTCCGGCCCGCCTTCGGCGCCCGCCGTCGTGATCGGGATGTGGCTGCGGAGCCGCGCCGAGGCACCCGCCCTATCGCCAGCAGCGAGTCTGTTCCCCGCTCCAGCCGGCGCAGCGGCAACGCCCCTATTCCGGGTGCCGGTCCACTGCCCGGCGGCGCTGAGCCCTCGTCACGCCCCGCAGCCGGGGTACCCATGGGTTCACCGCTGCGCGGCGGTCTTGGCGGTGCACCAGCCTCCGGCAGCACCCCTGATCCGGCCAGCGACGCGGATTACACACCGTTGCGCTCCAGCAGCAGCGCCAGTGCTCGAAATGCGTCCGGTCCTGCCGGTGCACGCAATGCCTCCAGCAGCGCTCGCCCTGGCTCCAGCCGCGACAACAGCTCCCGTTTCGACGACTGACCTCCAGCCACCGGTGAGAGGTCTGGGCTGGGGCCGGCCAGGCCCCCTGCGCTGGGTGCCCTGGCTGTTGGCCCTGCAGCTGGTGGTCTGGCTCTCAGGCTGCGGGCTGGGCCCGAGAAGCCGGCCGGCCCCCTCCACCGGCCTCCGACCCGAGGCGCGCCAGGAGCCGGCATTGAGCGGGGATGGCCGGCTGCTGGCCAGCCTGGTGGAGCGCGGCGGGCGCACCACCGTGCTGCTCCAGGAGCGGCTCAGCGGCAGAGTGATTCCCCTGCGCCACCTGCAGCGGCAGCAGCCCCACAGCTCCCCGTCGTTGAGCTGGAACGGTCGCTACCTGGCCGTGATCGTGCAGCGGGGTGAGCGGCGCCTGGCGGTGATCGAGGACCGTGCCAACGGCCGTGGCATTCCCCTGCCCCTGCCGGGAGGCCAGGAGCCCGAGCGACTCAGCCTGGCCCCGGACGGCCGGCGCCTCGCCATGCAGTTGGTGCGAGGCGGCCAGCGGCAGGTGGAACTGTTCGATCTCAGTGGTCTGCTCGAACCCGATCTGCCGCCCGGGCTGGCAGTGCCGGGGCGATGAGGAAGCCGCCGACCCTGTTTGTTGGATTGCTGCTGGTCGGTCTGGCCGGCTGCAGTGCCTCCCCCCTGCGGCCGCTGGTACCGATCAACCAGGCCCTGGAGCAAGCCGGCGCCACTGGGCGTGAGCCGTCCCTGGCCAGCGGGTGGCTGGCCCTGATCAGCGGCCGCCAGGGCCGGGAGCAGGTGGTTCTGGTCGATCTGCGGACCAACCGGCCGGTTCCCGTGCCTGGACTGAACCGCCCCGATGCCCAACCGGTGAGCGCCAGCGTGGATGGGAGCGGTGAGCGGCTGGCGGTGGTGCGGCAGCGGGACGGCCGCACCGAGCTGGGGCTGTACCGGCGCTCGATCCAGGGGTTTCAGCCTCTGCCGCTGGATCCAGCGGGGGTGCCGCGCCAGGTGAGCCTCAGCGGCGATGGGCGCCAGCTGGCGGTGGAGGTGAGCCGCGGCGGGATCTGGCAGGTGGACCTGCTGGAGCTGCCATGAACCGAAAACCCGGCGCGATGGCCCGGCCATGGGTCATCAGGCAGGTGCGACGGCGGAGTGGGGGCCCTCACAGCCTGCTGTGGAAGCATGGCTGAGGCAGGAGATGGGCACGGCATGACCGAATCACGAAGAATGGAATCAACGCCCTCGCCGGGCAACAAGGTCGGAACCACCGCTGGCGTCAACGGTGTCGATCGGAAGGTTCCGCGTGGCCTGTGGCTGGCCTCTCTGGGCCTCTTCGTGGTGTTTTTCCTGAGCGCCTCCTACCGCCATTACACCCTTTCTTCCAGTGCCTTCGACCTCGGCATCTTTGATCAGGCCGTGTACCTGATCAGCCAGGGACTGCCACCGATCTCCTCCTACCTGGGCTTTCACATTCTTGGCGATCATGCCTCGTGGATCTTCTACCCCCTGAGTTTGCTGTACAGGATTCATCCATCGGTTCAGTGGCTGTTCGCCGTTCAGGCATTCAGCCTGGCAATCAGTGGGCCAATCGTCTACCTGATCGCGAAAGACTATCGGCTAAGCGATCAGGACGCAAGGCTGATGGCCTTCATCTACTTCCTCTATCCGGTGGTGATCAATGCAAGTGTTTCCGACTTCCATCCCGAAATCATTGCCATTCCATTTCTCTTCCTGGCCATCTACAGCCAGCGGAGAGGCCATCTCTGGATGACCCTTGTGGCGATCGGAGTGGTGTTGGCTTGCAAGCAGGCCCTGGCACTCACATGCATCGGGCTTGGTGCCTACTTCCTGATCAGGCGGGACCGCAGGACAGGCCTGTTGGTGATGGGCCTGTCCACCTTCTACCTCGCCCTGATCATTTCGGTCGTTACCCCATCATTCGGGGGTGGGGTGATAAAGCACGACTGGATTGGCCGGTTTTTCAGCTATCTCGGTAATTCCCACCAAGAGGTGGTCACAACCATCCTGTTCAATCCGATGGTTCTGATTCGCCATCTGTTCTCCGTTGAGAATGCCTTCTACCTGTTCCTGCTGGTTCTCCCTGTCATCTTCACCAGCAACATCAAGGCATTTCCTGAACTGATGGGCGCCACTCCTGCGCTGTTGCTGAATCTGCTGAGCGATCACCCCAATCACAAGGGGCTCATGCTCCATTACAGTTTGCCGATTGTTCCGTTCATCATTCTGTTTGCGATTTCCTCGCGAACCTACGGCTTTCCCAAGATCCGATCCAGCCTTTTGCTTGTGTGGGCTGTCCTGTGCATGTTCGGGCTAACGAAGTTCATCAGGATCATGACGAACCATTCGTCTTTCGAGCGGATTGAAGAGGCCCATCGCGTTGTGTCGTTGATTCAGCCAGACTCGGCAGTCCTGGCTCCCATCGACATCGCTCCCCACCTCTCCCATCGAAGGGTGATCAGCAAGCGCCTGCACAGTGATGGCGAGCGGTACATGACATCAAAGTTCCTGCAGCACTACGACTACATTCTGCTGAATGGCTCCGATTCGAAGAAGGATCGCGTGCTGCAACGGCGACTCAAGGCCGATCAATCCTTCCGCATGATCTACCAATCACCTGATTTCATGCTCTTTCGTACCAATCACCCACTGCCATGGTCCCCATCGGTGCTCAAATCGGTGGATGTGTTCTCATGACAACCCCGCCCCAAGCCAGGCTCAAGGCACCAGGCCAGCCCAGTGCAGGAAGGTGTCGCCGCTGAGGGCTTCGATCAGCAGCACGGAGGCAAAGCCGATCATCGCGAAGCGGCCATTGACCCGTTCGGCATAACCGCTCCAGCCGAAGGCAGGGGCATCGGCCGTGGTGGCGCTTGTGGGAGCTGCCACGGCGGTATCTGCCGCTGGAGCAGTGGCTTGGTCGGTGGCGGGTGCGGGTTCCGGATCGGTGGGCATGGGGCGTTCAGGTGCGAGTGAAGTCATAGCCGGTGGCCGGCAGCAGGCGCCAGCCGCCCTGGCCATCCAGTTCGAGCACGGTGTCGTGGAAGGCGGCAAGGGTGGGGCGGTGGCCCACGCTCACAAAGGCCATGTCCCGCTCGGTGAGCAACTTGTAGAGATGCTTCTCGGTGTTCACATCGAGGGCACTGGTGGCCTCATCGAGCACCACAAAACGGGGAGAGTTGAGCAGCAACCGGGCGAAGGCCAGGCGCTGCTGCTCGCCGAGTGAGAGGAGGCGGGGCCAGTCCTGCTTGATGTCGAGGTCGGGGTAGCGGCGCACCAGCTCCGGCAGCCGCACCTCTTCCAGGACGCTGCGCAGGTGGTCGTCGCTGAAGCGCTCGGGCTGCTGGGGGTAGCAGAGCTGTTCCCGCAGGCTGCCCAGGATCATGTAGGGCTTCTGGGGAATGAACAACAACTCCGCCAGCGGTGGCCGCTCCACCGTGCCGGCCGCAGCCGGCCACAGGCCACTCACCATGCGCAGAAACGAGGTTTTGCCGCAGCCGCTGGGGCCCACCACCAGCAACCGCTGAGCAGGGCCCACCTCCAGGCTGATGTCGTGAATCAGGCGGCGGTCGGTGTGGGGTGGCACCAGATCGGCATGCTTCACCAGGATGGTCTGGTGTGAGGCGTCTGCCAGCAGTGAATCCTGGTAGTTGCGTTCGCGGGCCTGGCTGCCGATCTCATCCACCTTGAGCTGGAAGCCCTCCAGGCGACTGATGCTGGCGGAGAAGGCCGCCAGGCGGTCGATGTTGTTGACGATGTAACTGACCGAGAACAGCACCTGACTGAAGGCGATGCTCGCCTGCCCGAACACGCCGAAATCAACTTCCTTTGCGAAATACACCGGAGCGATCACCAGCCAGGGCAGAAAGCGCGAGAAGTAGTCGTAGGAGCGCTGGATCACCTGGATCAGCGCCTCCCACACGATCAGCTTGTTGTAGTTCACGATCGCGCCACTCAGCCGGCGCTCCGCTTCTTTACCTTCCTGCTGTTCACCGCGGTAGAAGGCAATCGACTCAGCGTTGTCGCGGATGTGAACGAGGCCGTAGCGGAAATCGGCTTCCAGCTTCAGCTGCTGATAGTTCAAGGCCACCAGCTTGCGGCTGGCGAACACGATCAGTGCGGTGCCGCCCAGTGAATAGGCCAGTAGGAGCAGCGCGAGATTCACGCTGATGCTCCACAGAACAATGATGAAGCTCACGAAGGTGAGCAGCGCGGAGAGGATCTCCACCGTGACGCTCAAGCTGGTGCCAGTGAAGCTGGCGGTGTCCTGAGAAATCCGCTGGTCAGGGTTATCGATCTCCTGCTGGGATTCGTCGTTGGGATTGAGGATGTAATAGGCGCGGTTCGAGAGGTAGCGGGTGAGCAGGCGGCCGCTCAGCCACTCACGCCACAGCAGGCCAAGCTTGGGAATCAGGTAGCTCTGTGTGGCGCGGATCGGCAGAGCCAGCACCAGGCAGAAGGCATAAATCGCCACGATCTTCCAGAAGCCGTCCTGGTCGTAGGCCACCAGGGCGTTATCAACGTTGCGGGCCACAAAGCTGATGCCCACGTTGATGCCGTTGATCACCAGGATCAACAACGTGATCACGCCGATCAACAGCCAGGGAAGCCAGCGCCCCTGGCGCAGCTTCGCCCGGAAGCTGCTGAACACCGCCAGGCCGCCGGCGAACAGCGCCATCACCACCGGACCGATCGGGCCGCTCCAGAGCGCGGCCACCTGCTCGGGCACCCCTGGCAAGAAGCGGCTGCGCAGATCGGGGATGAGCACACCCGCGGCGGCCACCGAGCCGGTGAGCAGCAGCAGGGTGACGCCCACCACCACCGCAAGCAGGGACAGCACCAGCAGCAGGAATTGCCAGGAACTGCTCTCCTCCAGGGGGAGGAAGTAAGGCTGGGCCAGGCGCTGCAGCTTGCCGAGCTGCTCGCGGAACGCCTTGAAGAAGCTCATGGACCGTGACAGGTCCGCCCATTGTCGCCGCTGGCAGGGAGCGGTGGGAGGGGGCGGTCAGCCCGGTGGCCAGTGCAATGGACGCCCACCGATCACATGCACATGCAGGTGAAAGACGGTCTGGCCGGCTTCGGCGCCGTTGTTGATGACGGTGCGCCAACCCGTGAGCCCCTCCTGGCGGGCCACCCTGGCGGCCACCAGCAGCAGATGCCCCAGCAGGGCCTCGTGCTCCTCCCCTGCCGCATTGAGATTCACCAGGGGTTCACGCGGGATCACCAGCACGTGCACCGGCGCCTGGGGGTTCACATCGCGGAAGGCCAGGCAGAGGTCGTCGGCGTGGACCTGATCGCAGGGGATCTCACCGCGCAGGATCCGCCCGAAGATCGTGTCGGCCGCGGGTGGGGTACTGGAGGCCATGACGCCACAGGGCAGGACAGGGCGGGAACCGGTGAGGTGACCCTGGTTTCCGATCGATGTTGGCACGCTGCAACAGCGCCACCCTGCTGGGACTGGAGGCGGCGCCGGTGGTGGTGGAGGTGGACATCGCCCCGGGCCTGCCGGCCCTGCAGCTGGTGGGCCTCTCCGACACCGCCGGCCGCGAATCCCGCGAGCGGGTGCGGGCGGCGCTGCGCAACAGCGGCTTCCGGCCCCCGCTCACCCGGGTGATCGTGAGCCTGGCTCCAGCCGACCTACGCAAGGAGGGGCCCGCCTTCGATCTGCCGATCGCCCTGGGCATGCTGCTGGCCAGCGGCCAGCTTGATCCCCAGCGGCTGATCGGCGTCTGGAGCACCGGCGAGCTGGGCCTCGATGGCACCCTGCGGCCTGGGCGCGGGACGCTGGCCATGGCCATGGCCGCCAGGCAGGCCGGCGCGCGGGCCCTGGTGGTGCCGGCCGCCAACGGTGCTGAGGCGTCCCTGGTGGAGGGGCTCACGGTGTGGCCGGCCGAAACGCTGCAACAGGTGGCCCAGCTGCTGATGGATCCGGCCCTGGCGTCCCCCTGCCGGCCCGCCGCAGATCGGCCCGTAGGGCCAGGCGAGGGGGCAGCGGCGGATCTGGCCGATGTGCGGGGGCAGCACCACGGCCGGCGGGCGCTGGAGATCGCCGCAGCCGGACACCATCACCTGCTGCTGGTGGGCCCTCCGGGCAGCGGCAAGACGATGCTGGCCCGCCGCCTGCCGGGACTGCTGCCACCGCTGCCGCCGGAGGAAGCACTCGAGCTCACCCAGGTGGTCTCCGTGGCAGGTCTGCTGAGCGGCGAGGCGGGCCTGATCCGCCAGCGACCCTTCCGCGCCCCCCACCACAGCTGCACCGCCACGGCCCTGGTGGGAGGCGGGGCGTTGCCGCGGCCGGGTGAACTGTCGCTGGCCCATCACGGCGTGCTGTTTCTCGACGAGCTGGCTGAATTCCAGCGGGCCGTGCTCGATCAGCTGCGCGAGCCGCTGGAGGAGGGGGAGGTCTGGATCAGCCGCCAGCGCCAGCGGACCCGCTTCCCCTGCCGGATAGCGCTGGTGGCGGCCACCAATCCCTGCCCGTGCGGCTGGTTCGGCGATCCGCTGCGCAGCTGCCAATGCCCGGAAGGGGTGCGCCAGCGTTACTGGGCGCGCCTGTCGGGGCCACTGCTGGATCGGATCGATCTTCAGGTGGTGATGCGGCGCCTGGAGGCTGATGAGCTGGTGGGGCTCCCCGCCGCCAGCGGCGAGGGCGGCGGCCATAGCCCACCGCCCAGCAGCGGGGCGGTGGCGGAGCGGGTGCGGCAGGCGCGCGAACGGATGACGCGGCGAAACCCGGCAGGGCAAGCGAACAGCGCCTTGACGGGCGAGGCTCTTCGGCAGAATCTGGCGTTGTCGGCGGCGGCGCTGGAGCGCTGGCGCGGCGCGATCCGGCAGCGGCGGCTCTCGGCCCGTTCAGCCGAACGGCTGGTGAGGGTGGCGCGCACGATCGCTGATCTCGAAGCCAGCAACGAGGTGCAGGCCTCCCACCTGGCGGAAGCCCTCACCTATCGCTCCTTCGATCAGCTACAAACCGGCGCCGACCAGCTGCTGAGTGGAGGCAACCAGCTGCTGGGTGGGGGCAAGCAGCTGGCCCGGGGAGACACGGGTTGAACCATGGGCAGTCGGAAAGCGCCGCCGACTACCCGCTCAGCCGCAGACAGCCAGGCGATCGGCTGGATGAGGCTGCGAGTCAGAGAGGAGCGGGCCAGCCCGTTCAGCGGGCCAACGGGCTGAACCCCTGCCTCCGCCGCGAGGCGGATGGGACGGAGACCGGATAGAACCTGCCGCCGAACGGACGACATACGGCTGACAAAGCCGGGCTGACGACACAGGGTTGAGGACGCTGGACCGACGAAGCCGGACCTACCAAGCCGATGGCCAGGTTTCCTGGAAACGCGAAAACCCCACGGAACAGAGGTTCAGCAGGGTTGAGCCGGCGTGGTGCTGGGAATGCGGCAGTGAGAGTTCCGAGCGGTCGGCTGGATCAGCGGCGGCGGCGGCGCTGCTGGGCCTTGCGCTTGTACTTCTCGGTGGGGGTTTCGTGGTGACGCAGGCGCTTGAGGTCGGCAAAGATCCCTGCCTTGGACACCTGACGCTTGAACCGGCGCAGCGCCGATTCGATGCCTTCATTTTCGCCGACGGTGACCTGGGTCATGAACCACGCAGTGGGGCTGGAGATTGCTCAATGTAGCAACTGCCTCCGCCCAGGCTTCACCGAGTGCGCGGTGCTGAGGTTGGCGCCGGCGGAACCACCGGGGGCGGCGACAGGGGAACAGCGGTGCGCGTGGCACCGGTAGCGGGCGCTGAGCCGGTCGGTGCTGCAGCACCCGCTGGCGATGAGGGCCGCGGGACGGTGGTGCGGGGCGCTGTGGTGCTGGGCCCGGTGGTGGCAGGGGCCGTGGTACCGGGTGCCGTTGCACCGGGAACCGCCGTGCGTGGAGCGGTGGTGCTGGGGGTAGTGCTTCGAGGAGCGCTGCTGCCGGGGACCGCAGGCGCGGAAGTGGGGCGGGCGGCTGGGGTCGTGGGCTGTGGTGTTGTGGCCCCTGGTGTTCCACGGCCCGCAGGGGCGGGAGCGGTGCTGCCAGGAGCTGTGCCCCCTGGTGCACCCGATCCGGCCGGGGCGGCCGTTGTTTCGCCCGGCCAGTTATCGCGATAGATGTAGACGTGGCCGAGGGCGCGGGTGCCGAAGTGACGACGCATTAGCCTCCACCCCGGCTCGGGGGTGAACTGCAGGAAGCCGGCGGCGTGGCCGTTGGTGCGGGCCAGGATCATCTCGGGGCCGGTTTTGCCGCGGTGCGGCGTGGCCAGCAGGATGTTGTCGTTGCCGCTGCGCACCACGCTGATCCGGTACACGGTGGCCAGATCGTTGTCGCCCACCCGCAGCGAATAGCCGTTGGCATCGATGTAGCGCGTGCAGATGCCGGTGAAGTCGAAGGTGCCCAGCAGCGGGTCTACGCGGGCCGGGTTGGCGCCGGACACGGCGAAACAGGGGCGGCGATTGGTGATCTGCTCGTAGATGTTGAGCTGGGCGCGGGTGCCGTCACCGATCGGCGCAGCCACCAGTACGAAGCGCTCCTGCGCCACATCGCGAGCGCCGAACAGTGCCCCTTGCGCGTAAAGGGGAGCAAGGGCCCCGCCCATCGCCACGACGCCGAGCGCGGACAGGAACGGCAGGGCGCGGATCGGCCGGAGATGTCGCATCGGAGGTGCCCAGCGGCAGGAGGTGCCGATGGTAGAAGTGAGGCTTGAGGGTGCCAGCCCCCCTTAGGCCGGCTTGTTGAGACGAATTGCGACCAGCAGGCTGAGGACCGTGCCAGGCAGGCAGGCCGCCAGGATCAGCCGGGTGGTGGTGACCCCGAGATCGGGGTCGCCATAGGAGAGCTCAAACACTGAGCCTGTGGCGGCGATGCCCAGCAGACAGGCGAGCGCCAGGAACACCCCGGCAAACGGTTTCATCGGCATTGGGCGTCAGCGCAGGGAGTGGACGGCGGCGCGCTCGAACCCGTGCTCCTTGAGCCCATCGTTGAGGCTCAGTTCATCGGTGACGCGGTCGACGAACAGCACTCCATGGAGATGGTCCATCTCATGGAGCAGGCAGCGGGCCAGCAGGCCATCGGCCTTGATCCGCCGGGGCCTGCCGTGCTCGTCACGGAAGCTCACCTCGGCGGTGGTGGGACGAACCACCTGCAGATACACGCCGGGAATGCTCAGGCAACCTTCTTCATAGGTGGTGAGCGAGCCGCTGGTGGCGCCAATCTCGGGGTTGATGAACACCTGGGGCGGGGTGGCCGGGTTCTCGGGATCGAGATCGATCACCACGAGCTGCTTGTGGACACCCACCTGGGGCGCGGCCACACCGATGCCATGGGCGGCATACATGCTGCGGAGCATGTCGCGGGCGAGATCCCGCACCGCTTCATCCACCTTGCTGATGCGTTTGGCCGGTTGGCGCAGCGCGGCATCGCCGAGGGTGTGAATGGTCAGCGGGGGGTGATCCAGCACCTCCTTGGAGACGTGAACCCCACGGCTGGTGAGCTCCGCCTGGCGGGCCATTTTGGCGAAGCTGCTGGCCAAGGCATCACCTGAAACGATGGGTGAATTCTAGAAGGTGCGTGTGGGGGGGAACTGGAGCCCGGCCGAGCCCGCAGCGTTGCCGGCCCGGGTGGCGGTGGAGGCGGCACCCACGGTGAAGGAGCCGCTGCTGCACGGACAGGAGCTGTTCTGGCTGGAGCAACGGCCCCTGGAGCAGGGCCGCGTCACCCTGCTGTGGCGCCAGCGGCCCGGTGGCCCCAGCCAGGAGCTCACCCCCGCCCCCTGGAACCTGCGCAGCCGGGTGCACACCTATGGCGGCGGTGTGGTGGCGGTGGGAAGCGTGGCCGGCGGCACCACCGTGGTGTTCGTCAACGACGGCGACCGCTGCCTGTGGGCGCTGGAGTTGCCGGCGGTGCACCCTGTGTTGCAGGAGGGGAGCCTGCTCCTGCCAGAGAAGGTGGAGTCTTCGCCAGCGGCATCGCCATCGCCGCCGCTGCTGCCGGAGCCGAGGCGGCTCACTGCACCAGCGGCCCGGGCTTTCGCCGACGGCCTGATCGACGGCCCGCGCCAGCGCTGGATCGGCGTCATGGAGTGTGATGGCGTCGATCAGCTGGTGGCCGTGCCGCTGGCGGGCGGAGAGCCCGTGCTCCTGCACCAGCCCACCGACTTCTGCGGCAGCGCCGTGCTCAGCCCCCATGGCAGCCATCTGGCCTGGGTGGAATGGCAGCAGCCGTTCATGCCCTGGGACCGCAGCCAGCTGTGGCTGGGCCGCTTTGACCCCAGCGGGGTGTTGCACGACTGCCGGCCGCTGGCCGGGGGTGCCGCCACCGGGCCCACCGCCGCCGATGTGTCGGTGGTGCAACCGCTCTGGCTGCCGACTGGCGACCTGGTGGTGGCCACGGACCGCAGCGGCTGGTGGAACCTGGAGCGCCTGCCGGCGGCAGAGCGCCTGGCGGCGGTGGAGCCCTCGGTGGCGGCCGGGCCGCTGCCCCTAACTGTGGCCGCCCTACCCCCCACCACTGCCTTGCACTGGCAGCCGCTGTTGCCGATGGAGGCGGAATTCGGTCTCCCGGCCTGGGTGTACGGGCGGCGCACCACGGGCTGGGATGGCCAGCAACTGGTGGCGGCGGTCTGCCGGGCCGGCCGCTGGGAGCTCGGCACCATCGCCCTGCCGGAGCCAGGCGCCGCCGAGGGGCGCTGGCAGCCGCTCGCCCAGCCTTTCGACGCACTCGATGGCCTCAGTGCCGGCGGCGGCCGGGTGGTGGTCGTGGCCGCCGATGCCGTCACCCCACAGGGCCTGCTGGAGATCGATCTTCACCACGGCAGCTGGAGCCACACCCCAGCGGGCGGCGGCGAAGCAGCAGCGGCCCCAGCGGGAACGCCCCCCCTGGCGGCGGAAGCGATCAGCACCCCGCAGGCGCTCTGGTTCAAGGGGCACGGCGGCCTGCCCACCCACGCCTGGTACTACCCGCCGATCGGCGGCGCCCAGCCGCTGGCCCCCTTGCTTGTGAAGAGTCACAGCGGGCCCACCGCCATGGCCGGCACGGGGCTGAATCTGGCGGTTCAGTTCTGGACCAGCCGCGGCTGGGGCGTGGTGGACGTGAACTACGGCGGGTCCACGGGCTTCGGCAGGGCCTACCGCGATCGTCTCGCCGGCCAATGGGGTGTGGTGGACGTGAGCGACTGCGCCGCGGCGGCCACCGCGCTGGTGGCGGCGGGTGCGGCGAGCCCAGAGCGTCTCGCGATCGAGGGCGGCAGCGCCGGCGGATTCACCACCCTGGCGGCGCTCTGCTTCACCGATGTGTTCCGCGCCGGGGCCTGCCGCTACGGCGTGGCCGATCTGGCGGCGCTGGTGCGCAGCACCCATCGCTTCGAGGCCGGTTATCTCGAGGACCTGGTGGGCCCGTGGCCGGCGGCGCAGGCGCTCTATGCGCAGCGCTCGCCGCTGCACCATGCCGGCCAGATGCGCTGCCCGGTGATCTTTTTCCAGGGCCTCGACGACGAGGTGGTGCCACCCGAGCAGACCGACGCCATGGCTGCGGCCCTCGCGGCCAACGGCCTGCCAGTGGAGGTGCGTCGGTTCGCCGGTGAAGGCCATGGCTTTCGCCGCCCGGAGGTGCGCATCGAGGTGCTGGAGGCCACCGAGGCCTTCTTCCGCCGGCAGTTCGGCCTGTGAGGCTTCCGGACGCTGTGGAATCGCTGCTGCGGGGCTGGCACTGGCCGCTGCTGGCGCTGGTGGTGCTGGTGGTGCTGCTGCTGCTGGGGCGCCTGATCGGCAACCGGCTCGGTATGAAGCGCTGGGGCCTGCCGGAGGCGTTGCTGGCCGGCGGCCTCGGGCTGCTGGTGGCCCCGGCAGGGCTGCTGCCACTGGTACCACAACCGGTGATCGACCTCTGGAACCAGTTGCCGTTGCCACTCCTCACGCTGGTGTTCGCCAGCCTGCTGCTGGGCAAGCCGTTGCCAAAGCTGGGCGGGCTGTGGCGACCGCTTTCCGGGCAGGTGCTGATGGCCCTCACGCTCGCCTTCGGCCAGTTCCTGGTGGGCGGGCTGGCGGTGCTGCTCGTGCTGCAGCCCCTGCTGGGCACGAGTCCTGTGATGGCCCTGCTGATCGAGGTCGCCTACGAGGGCGGGCATGGCTCGGCGGCGGCGATGGGCCCCACCTACGAACGCCTGGGACTGGAGGGCGGTCAGGCCCTGGGGCTGGCAATGGCCACCGTGGGGCTGCTGGCCTCCACCGTGGTGGGCGGGCTGGTGGTGGTGCTGGCGCGGGCACGGGGCTGGCTCAGCTTCGGCGCGGCGATTCCGCTGCAGGAGGCCGTGGAGATTGTGCTAGAGGAGACCCCACCGCTGGAGGCAATCCCTGCCGACCAACCCCTTGAGGAAGGAACACTGGAACTGCCGGCCTGGTGGCGGCAAGGGGCCGACTGGGCGGTGAACATGGCCCTGGCGGGCATCGCTGTGGCGATTGGGTGCTGTCTGCTAGCTGCGCTGCGCTGGGGTGCCGATCGCAGCGGTGGGGTGTTCGCCATGGTGATCGACGCCCTGCCGGTGTTCCCGCTGGCGCTGGTGGGGTCGCTGCTGGTGCGGCTGGCCCTGGAGAAAAGCGGCCAGGAGCGCTGGGTGTCCACACCGATCCAGAGCCAGACCGGCACGCTGGCGGCGGACCTGCTGATCACGGCAGCCACGGCCTGCCTCGACCTGCGGCTGCTGGCCGCCGACTGGCTGCCACTGACGGTGCTGGCGCTGGCGGGCCTGTTCTGGAACCTGGCGGTGGTGCTGCTGCTGGCTCCGCGGATCCTGCCGGCCGACTGGTTCGAGCGGGCGATTCTGGAATTCGGCCAGGCCACCGGCGTGGCCGCCAGCGGCCTGTTGCTGCTGCGCATGGCCGACCCGGACGATCGCAGCGAAGCAGTGACGGCCTTTTCGATCAAGCAATTGCTGCTGCAGCCCCTGCTGGCCGGTGGCGTGATCACCGTGGTGGCCCCGCTGGTGGTGGTGGGCTGGGGACTGCCGGCCTGGACCTCCCTCTGCCTGGTGCTTGTGCTGCTCTGGATCGCTCTGGGGCTCGTTCTGGCACAGCAGGCGAATACTGACTGACACGCGCGGCTTTGAGAGTGGCAATCAAGGCACCTGCCAAGAAAAATCCAGGCAATCAAGTCTGCAAGCAATACTTGTAACCCAACAATGCTCGCGGCGGCCCTTCACGCTGCAGGCCAAGAGTTGACTGTAGTGATGTCAGCTTCTTCGAACGAATGCTCCTTTTTTCTTGCCTTTATCAGCACTGATGGACACACCATTTGACCGAGAATGACCTGCCGAGAAACCTGGGACGCACCAAACACAGATTGATCAAGGCGGCCAACACGCTCAACTGGCAGCTGGTTTTGAGCAACCCCACGTAGATCCTCCCAAAGCCGAACGACTACTTGATTGCGCGAAAAGGATGTTCACCCTTTAGCGGGAAGTGGGACGGCTATAGGCAGGCGCCTACGACTTGGCGCAGCCAACCCGGATCATCCAATGGTCCATCCACAGCAATGGCAGGTCGCGCCACCTGCTTCGTCGCAGGAGAGTTCGGAAGGGGATGAACATGCCCTCAAATCAGGACGATTTTCAATGCCTTGCTTACCATCGCAGGCATCGGCAGCATCTTGCTTACCTTGGCGCAACTCAGGCGCTGGCATGAGGTCATGAACATGAGCGACTGTGGTCTCCACCTCAATCCCGGGCGACTGGTCGCCCGATCAGTTGCTTAATGCATCCCCGCGGTCAACAAAATTGCTGGCGGAAACCAGCAATAAAGAGTGAAGTCATTGAGATAACGCGTTGACACATAGTAGTTGACTGGTCGTCAGGGGAGCAATACTACGACGCCCAATACAACGAAAATGGCATCCGGGCGTCTCCTTTTGGGTTTCCGTGAGCAATTCTGCGTGTGCGCCCCGCTTGCAAGAACGGGCGCACACCTCAGTCGTCCAGGCCTAGTCGGGCCCAGATCACCCCGAGCTGGGCGCGGTGCAGATCGGTGGAGAAGCACATGTCCAGTTCGGCAGTGCTCAACACGCCTGTCACCTCGGGGTCGGCCAGCAGGTTGGCGCGAAAATTCCCGCCCTCGGTGTTCCAGGCGCTGTGGGCATGGCGCTGCACCAGCTGATAGGCCTGCTCACGGCTGAGCCCATGCTCCACCAGTGCCAGCAGCACCCGTTGGCTGAACACAACGCCTCCGTAGATGTGAAGATTGCGGGTCATGTTGTCGGGATAGACACCCAGCCCTTGGACCACCTCCGTCATTTCACGCAACATGAAATGCAAGGTGCAGGAACAATCCGGCAGCATCATTCGCTCCACGGAGCTATGACTGATGTCACGTTCATGCCAAAGCGCCACGTTTTCCAACGCCGCCACCGTGTAGCTCCTCAGCACGCGGGCCAGCCCGCTGATGCGTTCGCTGCGGATCGGGTTGCGCTTATGGGGCATCGCTGAACTGCCTTTCTGCCCTTTGGCGAAGTTCTCTTCCACCTCAAGCACATCAGTGCGCTGCAGATTCCTGATCTCGGTGCTGAAGCGCTCCAGGGAGGCCCCCACCAGTGCCAGGGTCTGCACATACTCCGCATGGCGATCCCGGCTGATCACCTGCGTGCTGGCCGTATCCGGCTCCAGCCCCAGGCTGGCGCAGGCCAGAGCCTCCACCTGGGGATCAGTGTTGGCATAGGTGCCCATCGCCCCGCTCACCTGGCCCACGGACACCGTGGTCTCGAGCTGCTGCAGGCGCTGGCGGTTGCGCAGGCTTTCGGCCAGCCAACCCGCCACCTTGAAGCCGAAGGTGATCGGTTCGCCGTGGATGGCATGGGAGCGCCCGATCATCACGGTGTCCTTATGGGCGCACGCCAGCTGCCGCAGCGCTTCCACCAAGGCCTCCATCTCTTGCAGCAGCACGCGTACCGAGCGCTTCATCTGCAGGGCGAGCCCGGTATCAAGCACGTCCGAGCTGGTCATGCCCACATGGATGTAGCGCCCCGCAGGCCCCACGTGCTCATTCACGTTGGTGAGAAAGGCGATCACGTCGTGACGCACCTCTGCCTCGATCTCCAGGATGCGCGGCACCTCAAAGCGGGCCTTGGCACGGATTTCGGCCATGGCCTCAGCGGGCACCCGGCCGAGGGTGCAGTTGGCTTCGCAGGCGGCCAGCTCCACATCCAGCCATCCCTGGAACTTGGCCTCTTCGCTCCACAGAGCGCCCATTTCGGGCAGGGTGTAACGCTCGATCAAGGCTCCACGGCGCAGGCACACCTGGCCAATCTATGGGGCAGTCCTCTGGCCTCCGTGCCGCAGCGTCCGGTGGCGCTTCAACACTCTTGCGGGCGCTGGCCAGCTGGTCCCGGCGTGGTTGGATGGCCTCAGATCCGCCGGGGATCCCAGTCGGATATACCCAGAGCCAAGGCGTCATGGGCAGAAAACAACGCCTTGATCTGCTGCTGGTCGAGCTGGGTCTGGTGACCAGCCGCCATCAGGCCCAGCAGCTGATCCGCGCCGGCCGGGTGCGGCTGCAGGGCCACGTGCTCGACAAGCCGGGGCAGGAAGTCGACAAGGAGCTGGTGCCTGAGCTCGAAGCCCCGCCCCGTTTTGTGTCCCGCGGCGGCGAGAAGCTGGCCGCGGCGCTCCAGGCTTTCCCGCTGGCATTGCGTGGCCGCATCTGCCTCGATGCAGGCATCTCCACAGGTGGTTTCACCGATTGCTTGCTGCAGAACGGTGCCGCCAGGGTCTACGGCATCGATGTGGGCTACGGACAGACCGCCTGGTCGCTGCGCAGCGATGAACGCGTGGTGCTGCGGGAGCGCACAAACCTGAGGCACCTCGATCCCGCCGACCTCTATCGACCGGAGGATCCCTGGCCCGACCTTGGTGTGGCGGATCTTTCCTTTATTGCGTTGGCGCGGGTGCTGCCTGCACTGCGCGGCTTGCTGCGCAGCGATGCGGCTGAAGCGGTGGTGCTGGTGAAACCCCAGTTCGAAGTGGGGCGCGAGCGGGTCGGCAAAGGTGGGGTGGTGCGCGATCCCCGCGCCCACGTGGATGCAATTTCAGCGGTGATTGCGGCGGCGCTGCCCTGCGGCTGGAGCGCAGCGGGTCTGGTGGCCTCGCCGCTCACGGGGCCCGCCGGCAATCACGAATACCTGCTCTGGCTTCGCCCCCAATCCTTCGCGAGCAGCAGCGCTGCAGGGGACGAACCCCTCAGGAACACTGGGCTGATGGGAACTGCCGAGTGCTCACAAACGGGCGTGCTCTCAGAAGAGTGTGGTCACCCACAGCACCTAGAGCGCTCAGAACACGGAGAGCCAAGGATCAAGGCTGGGAATGCAGTGCCCGCTGAGCGTGCAAGGGCCGCCGAGATTGCAGAGCTCGCTGAGAGTGCAAAGCTGGCTGCGGGTGTAAATTCGGCTGCGATTGGAAGGGAGGCTCAGCTTGTTTCCACGGCAGAGTCTCCAAACGCTGCTGAAGCGCCGCATGGCGGTGAACAGTCATCCGTTGATGAGCAATCACCCGACGCTGAGCGGACATCAGACGCCTGGCCTACGCGCCATGGTGAGAGTTCTGAGATCAATGCTCCCTCAGATGATGCGATTGGCCAGCAGAGGGAACTCGCAGCGGCAGGTGGAACACTTGAGGCTGCCGCTATTGAAAGGATCGTGAAATGGACACTGCACTGAACTCAGTGCTTGCCCTTCATCGGCGCTGACCTGAAGGTGAGCTTCAGGTCAGCTGAATCCAACAGCTGAAGCGATGCTTCAGATTGCCGTGCTGTCGCGATCGCCGGTGCGAATCCGGATCACGGTGCCAATGGTGCTAATGAAGATCTTGCCATCGCCAATCTCTCCGGTGCGTGCGGCGTCCTGAATGGCGGTCACCACTGTGTCCACATTTTCGTCTTCAACCACCACTTCCAGCTTCAGCTTCTGGAGGAACTCCACTGTGAACTCGGAGCCGCGGTAGCGCTCCACCTGGCCCTTCTGACGGCCAAAACCCCTGACCTCACTCACGGTCATGCCAACGATGCCCGCATTCACCAACGCAACTTTGACATCCTCGAGCTTGAAGGGACGGATGATGGCCTCAACTTTTTTCATGAATTCTCCTGAGATTTCAGAACGAAAAGGTTAGTTTGAAGATTGGATCGAGACAGGCAGGATAGGGGTGCGACAGACAAGCAACCCAGCGGCCCTGGCATCCTCGCAGAGCAGATCCGCAGAGGATCCGTCCACTTGGATTTGACCAGCGGCCAACAGCGACCAGTGCTCGATTTCGAAGTGGGTTTGCAACCACAACATACCGATGGCCGATTGAGGGCCCAGCCTGAAGCCCCCATCGCTGGTGGACGTAAGAGCGAGATCCATGAAAAGACCCTGCAACTCAGGCCATTAGGCCCGAGCCTGCAGGGCTCCGGTGTAGCAGTTGCTACGGGGAGATCCCCGTGTCAGCGTTCAGCCGGCGTTCACCTGGCGGGCGGCTTCGGCGCGCCTGTGGTGATAGGCATGGCCGCGGTAGTGAAGCTCAAGTGCTTCGTCGGGCTGGGTGGGCTCGTGACGCAGGGCCTCGCGGTAGTGAACGCCTCTATAGACGTGCTCAACGGGCTGGGCCGGGAGTTCAGCGTGTTGGGTACCGTCGTAGGCGACGCCGCGGTAGACGAGTTGGGTCTTGGTCATGATGGATGGCCTCGAAGAGGGTGGGGATCACCAGCCCGCTGGCTGGTGCCGCTTCGTGGGAAGGAGCGTTGCTTCGCCTCGCGGTGGGGCTACTTCCGACAGGGGTGGAGAGCGGATCGCCCCTCACCTGGTCAACGGTTTGTCCTTCGATGCCTTTCTAGCAAGTTCGCACTGTTCGCGACGAACATTTTCCTTTCATCTTCGTAAATCGTTGTGAACGGCCTGTCTTTGTAGCATTCCCCCACAACCCGCTCACCCGTGCCTGCTGGCCCTGTGCTCCACTACCGGTGGGCCCGAGCTGCCTACAGCAAAGCCGGGACAGGCCTTTCCCCAGCCCTGCTGCCGTGACCCTGCCCACCCCACCGGCCACCACCACTCCGCATTACGGCGAGCGGGTGATCGCCGAGTCCCAGTTGATCGGTTTTGACAATCCCCGGCCGGGTCGCGCCTACGAAGTGGCGATCGAGCTGCCCGAGTTCACCTGCAAGTGCCCCTTTTCCGGGTACCCCGACTTCGCTGTGCTGCGCCTGCTGTACCAGCCGGGCGCCAAGGTGCTGGAGCTCAAGGCGCTCAAGCTCTACGTCAACAGCTGGCGTGACCGCAGCATTTCCCATGAGGAAGTGGCCAACCGAATCCTTGACGACCTCGTGGCTGCCAGCGATCCGCTCTGGATGCAGCTGGAAGCCGATTTCAATCCCCGAGGCAATGTCCACACTGTGATCCGGGTCAGCCACGGCGTTCGGCTGCCCTGCTGACCCGACGGCTGGAAGCGCTGCTCTCTCCGGAGCCGGCCCTGAGGGCCAGCTCCTGGGCGTACCCCGGCCCTGAGTTTCAGACCGTTTGCGGTTGCCCCTGCTCCTTGGCTTCGCCGGTGGAAGGGCGCAGCTGACGAATCTCCAGGAGCAAGGCCGGCAGCTCCCCGGCCAGCGCCGTGAGATTGCGGTTGCAGAGGCCACCCACGTGCAGCTGATCGTGTGCCGGGTCGGAGATGCCCCAGAGCTGGCGTGTGGCGATCAGGCTCAGCGCGCCGCCGGCGAGGGCAATCGCAAAACCGCCGTAGACCAGTGGCACACCTGGATCTTTCTTGAGCAAAAGGCCGCTTGCAGGCATTACCTCGGCCACGCGCAGGGATAACCCGTTGATGTCGATCGGAGCGCCGCCGGGGCTCAGCCGGCCGATGGGTTGAGCGTTAGCTGCGTAAACCTCCACGGGGCCCTGCTCGCTGCTGAGGGTGAGCAGGACCGGTTCGCTGCCATCCGGGCGGGTCGGGACGGCCAGGCCCCAGACCTGCTCGCCCAGTTCGGGCAGTGCGCGCAGCGGAAATTGCAGCAGGGGGCTGCGACCCAGCTGAATCGTGATCGCCGCCAGTGACCAGTCGGCCTGATAGACGGTCATGCCCCGAAAGCGCAGCGGGTGGTTGACGCTGATCTCGGTTTCTTCCACAGGCGCCCCGGTGGAATCCAGCAGCTTGAGCTGGGAGCGGAACTGCTCCGGGCGGCCGACCGAATCACGATCAATCTCGAAATGCTCGAGCGCCACGGTCAGCTGGTTATCCCCTCTGGAGTTGAGCAGCTCGAGCTCGCGGCCAGGCGCCAGATAGCGCTCCAGCCGCTGGCCCGCCAGTGCGCCCCAGGCCGAACCCACCATCAGCACCACCAAGCCGGCGTGCACCAGAAGTGGCCCCACCCGGCCCAGCACCCCTTTGCGGGCGGCCAGGCGACCGTTGGCCGCCTGCAACTGCCAGCCCTTGGTGTGCAACAGGTGTTGCAGGTTCTGCAGGTCGGTGTCCGGGTCTGCGCTGGGAATGGTTTCCGCCAGGCTGAGCTTGCTGAGCTGCCGCGGGGAGTGATAGTCGACCCAGCGCAGCGCTGCCTGCAGGGCGGGCCATTGTCTCCGCCAACTGCACAGCACAAGCGAGAGGCCCAGCAAGGCCAGGAGAGCGAGGAACCAGCTGCTGGCGTAGACGTGGTCGAGCTGCAGCTTCAGGATCCAGTCGCCGGTGACCACGCCCAACCAGGGCTTGCGGTCGTAGAGCTGGTGATAGGCCTCACTGGCCTCACGCTGGGGAATCAGCGTGCCGATGGCGCTGGTGGCGGCGATCACCAGCAGCAGCCCGATGGCGAGGCGAAGGTCGGAGAGCCACGCGAGCAGTCGCCGCCAGGTCGGTGTGCGGATTTGAACGGGAGAAGGAGTCACG
The DNA here is from genome assembly GCF_977927515.1 of Cyanobium sp. ULC065. The sequence continues at coordinate 2,697,653 of NZ_OZ376393.1, forward strand.
AGAGCTGCGCCAACAATGCCAGTCCGCCGCTGGTGATCAACACCACGCCGCTGATCGGAGGCACCCAACGGCTGAGCGCGCGCAGCGCAAGCAAGCGCTGCATTGAGGCGGCGGCACTACCGGCCAGCACCAACGGGAGCACCTGGCCGGCACCAAAACAGGTGAGCAGCACCATCCCCACCAACGGACGGCCCTGCTGGGCCATCCAGCCCAGCAACACCGCCAACACAGGGGTGGTGCAGGGGCTGGCCGCCAGACCAAAGGCCGCACCGGCCGCCACCGGGCCAAGCGGCGCCGGGACGCGCCCGCGCCAACGTTCCGGGTCAGGACCAGCCGGCAGGGGAAGGCGCAACAGGCCCAGCAGGTTGAGCCCCATCACCACCGCGAGCACAGCCACCACGGTGGGGATAAAGCCTGGCACCTGCCCATAGAGACGCCCCAGAACGGCACTGGCGAGACCCAGCATCACGAGGGAGAGCACGATCCCCCCGGCAAAGCAGGCACTCAGCAGCCATGGCTTGGAAGTTTTGCTTGAAAACCCCGCCATGTAGGCGACCGTGACCGGCAGCAACGAAAGGGAGCAGGGCCCCAGGCTTGTGAGCAAACCAGCGGCGAAGATCAGAACCAGGGTGGAAGGGCCTGGTGCGTTGAGCGAACCGATGATCAGATCCTCCGCCCAGCGGGCCAGATCTGCGACTTGGAACCCCACCGCATCCATCCGCTTGCTGGCAAGGCCAGGGGGTTGGCCTGGCACTGATAAGGATGGTCAGCCTATCGGGGCATGGTGGGCCAGGTCGCCAGCCGACCGGTCAGTGCCCTGGCGTCGCCGCCGGCCAGTGGGTTGGTCCAAGCCGGCTGATTCCAGGGAACAGCGGATCAACAATCCGGCTGTCAACAAGCTGGCCAGCAGTGAGTTGCCGCCGTAGCTGATCATTGGCAACGGCAGGCCGGTGGTGGGCATCGAGCCACTGGCCACGGCGATGTTGAGGATAGATTGACCGACCAGCAAGGTGGTGGCACCAATCGCCACGAGGCGCTGCTGGTTGCTGCGGCAGCCCAGGGCCACCCTCAGCCCCACGAAGCCGAACAGCAACAGGAACAGCAGCATCACCACCGACCCCACGTAGCCGAATTCCTCAGCAAAGACGGCGAAGATGAAATCGGTGGACTGGATCGGAAGGTATTGGAGCTTCTGGGTGGAGAGACCGAATCCTTCGCCGAGGACACCGCCAGAGCCGATGGCCAGCAGGCTCTGCACGAGTTGATAGCCATCACCTTGAGCGTCGCGCCAGGGATCCAGGAACGACACCACGCGGACTCGCTGGTACTCGTTGATCAGGATGCTCGCTACACCCGTGATGCCGCCGGCTGCTGCGGTGCCCAGCAATCCCAGCAACGGGAGCCCCGCCGCCAGGGCCATCAGCCAGAGCAACAACCCAGTGAGTGCCGCGGTGCTGAGGTTTGGCTGCCGAAGGATCAGGAACAGAATCACGCTGAAAATGCCCAGCCAGAACATCTTCTGGTCGTTGCCGATGCGGCTCCAGTGAGCGAAGAGTGAGGCCCCCTGCAGCACGATGAACGGTTTGATCAGTTCAGATGGCTGGAGCTGAACGGGACCCAACACCAACCATCGACTGGCCCCATTGACGGTGCTGCCCGCCACCAGCGTGGCGAAAATCAACACACCACCGATCAGTACGGCCGGGGCAGCCAGCCTCAACCAGCGTCTCAGCTGGGTGCGAATCGACAACCAGAGCAGAACCCAGCTCGCCAGCATCCACAGTGCCTGGCGTTTGAGGTAGAAGGCCGGGTCGCCCATCTCACGCTCCGCCACCCACCAACTGGCAGACGACAGGATCACCAGGCCCGCCAGGCTCCAGATCGCCACCATGCCAAGCAGCAGACGGGCTTCGGCAGGCCACTGTTCCCAGGTGAAACCAGCGGTTCGCTGGGTCCCCGCCTTGGATCCCGCCGCATTGGCGCCAGACCTAGCGCGAGGTGTCAGAGAACCTGGCACGGGTGGAAAGGGAAAACCATTCCCCATTCAGCCGTGTCGCTGCGACTTTTTCAGTGCAGCAGGGACAAAAAAAAGCCCGGCTGGGCCGGGACGTGACGGTAATGATCAGTGAAGACCACTACAGATGAAGCAACACTAAGGCTTAGTTGCCGACGTTGACCTGACGACGGCCGGTAGCCAGTTCAACTTTGAGGATCTTGCCTCCCTGCTTCATGATTCGCTGTTGTTCAGCAAACCAGCTTTCATACGGCACCCACTTGGTGAAGAAAGTGTTTTGCAACTCCCTCTGACTCCGCACCTTTTCTGGGCATGGAATGCAGGCCGTGATTTTGAACAGACGCATGAAGAAGCCCTCGCTGAGTTCCTTGGGAGGTGATCAGTTGCCCAGGCCGGAACTGATGTAGTCGAGGTAGGTGCCGAGCTCGCGACCGGCATCAGCGCCGACCAGAGAAGCTGCCGTTTCCTTCATCGCCTGGATCGACTGCACCGTGGCACCGATGGGCACACCCAGAGAGTTGTAAGTCTCCTTCAGGCCGTTGAGGACACGCTCATCAAGGATGGAGGTGTCACCAGCCAGCATGGCGTAGGTGGCGTAACGGAGGTAGTAGTCGAGATCGCGGATGCAAGCGGCGTACCTCCGAGTGGTGTACATGTTGCCGCCCGGACGGGTGATGTCCGAATACAGCAGCGTCTTGGCCACAGCTTCTTTGATGATCGCTGAGGCGTTGGCGCTGATGGTGGCAGCAGCCCTCACACGCAGTTCGCCACTGGCGAAATACTGCTCAAGGCGTCCGATGGAGGAATCGTCCAGGTAAAGGCCCTGAACGTCGGACTGATTGATGACGTTGGTGATCGCGTCTTGCATGTGTCCGGGGAAGAGGCGGTGGGCAGGGGGTGTGGCGAACGCTCAGGAAAGGGCGCCGATGACGTAGTCGAAGTAGAAGCCAGCTTCTTCGGCATCGGCTCCCGTGAGAATTCCGAGAGAGGCGTTCTTGAGCTCCCGCACGGCTTCGGCCATGGCCTCAAGCGGTGTGCCCAGTGCCTTGTACATCTCGCGGGCACCGATGATGCCGATCTCTTCGATGGGCGTCACGTCTCCCGCGACCATTCCGTAGGTCACGAGACGGAGGTAGTAGTCGATGTCCCGAAGACAGGTGGCTGTCATCTCTTCTCCGTAGGCGTTGCCGCCCGGGGAGATGATGTCGGGACGCTTTTGAAAGAGGGCGCCGCCGGCCTGCTTCACAATGCGCTCGCGGCTCTCGCTCAAGACCTGAGCCACCCGCAGACGGCGCTGCCCGCCGGCTACGAAAGACTTGATCTGGTCGAGTTCGCCAGGGCTGAGATAGCGGGCTTCGGCGTCCGCGTTGATGATCGAGTTGGAGACGATGCTCATGCAGTTCTGCCTCGAAACAAGCGGTCGCCGTTATGGAGACCGATATCCGGTGGGTAAGGGATGCCCCCCTGACCTGCGACGTCCGATGGCTTTGAGGGCCAGAGCGAATGGTGTTGCAAGCGTGGGCTGACGATCGTGCTTGCCGATCGCCGAATCATTCTGCGGCAAGACCCACCGCAGGCCTGGGCCCGGTAACAGTTCTTCACGGCGAGCGAACCGCGAAATCCCAGGTGGGGCAACGATTTTCGCCGATCCATCACGCCGTGTTCCTGGGGGTCATTGTCAGGAAACTCCATGGAAAACATTGGCTGCCGTTGGACGTTGATAGCCCAACTTGTCAGGATCATGCGAGGTCTCCCATGAAGTTTGACCAAGGTTTCACTTCGATCTGCGCACTTGGTTGGGCCAGATAGATACCCAAGCACAAAAAACCTCCTGGATTGAGATCCAGGAGGTGCAGGGTGGCGCAGATGAGATTGAATCAGTGTCTGGGCTTGATGCTTAGATGGCGCCCCGGGTGGGCGGGGTGAGTCCGGCGTTGCCGGCGTAGAGCGCAGCGGTTCGGTTCACAGTGGGCAATGGGATGCCGTCCTCGGTGTTGAGGCCCCAGAGATAAGGAACAGTGTCGCGGCCGAAGCGGGAGGCATACTCCTCGCTGGTGAGGAGTGCGCCCAGAGCGGTCGTCTGACCCTGCTTGCCGCGCACGGCCAGGAAATCGCTCACCTCTTTGGGTTGACCGGCCCGCCCCATCAGGGCGAGATAGGCCGCAGAGGCGGCGCGAAGCGGGGCCATGCGGTTCAGGCGCTGCTGGAACAGGTCACTGGACGCGACGATCCCGACAAACTCGGACAGGGAGATCTGCCCATCACGCAGTTGGGATTCGGCGTCGCCGAGCCGTTCGGCGGCCAATGGCATGCGATTCAGCAGTTGCCGGTAGGTGGCTGCAATCACAGCCTGAAGTGAAGACTCGCTGGCTCCGGGCCGCCAGGTGATCGGCGCGCCGATGCCACGCCGGCGGCTGAAGCCCTGGGGACGGGCACCCTGGAGGGCGTTCGCCATCGCGGCCTGGGGTTCGCGAACCTGGGTGAAGCTGGCGCCATTGCCGCTCAGGCGTGCAGACCAGCCCCCCACCGGCGGGGAAGAAAGCTGGCGCGTGGTCTGGGCGGGAGCGGGTGACCAGGCAGGAGCCGCGTAGCCAAAGCGCTGACGTGCAGCACTCCAGCGCCGGGTGGGCTCCGGCGGCTGCTTGATGCTCTGGGGCCCCTCCACCGAAGGACGGGCAGCAGGCTGCTCGCCATCGGCGATCTTGGGGCTCCAGCCGCCCACGACGCGCTGCAGGCGACGGTCTGGCAGGTTGCGTTGGGTGAGGTCGCCGCTACCGCGGAATGACTCGTTACGGGCAGTTTCGGGGCGGCGCACAGGGGTGAGCTCCACAACCGCTGCCGCGTTGTAAGGCACCTTCAGCTTCGGCACCCGACGGGCGTTGAGATCGGCCGGCGTGACAAACCGCTCGTAGGGAACGGTGTCCTCACCGAAGGACTGGCTGTATTCGGCGCTTTCAAGGATCGCGTCGATGACGCCGTAGAAGCCCTTGCGAGCGGCTGTGTCGAAGTAGCTGTTGATCTCCCAGCGGCCGAAGGTAGGCCGGCCGAGCAGACGTCGATGGATCACCTCAATCGCTTTGGTGATGTACAGACCCGACCAGTAGCGGCGGCGGAAGGGATTCGAACGCGCCACCAGGCGAATGAACTCCCTCAGGGAGATGTCACCGTTCTCCAGCTTGATCTCTTCGACGGTGAGTCGTTCGCCCTGGTAGCCAGCGGTGCCGAGCACCTGGACGTAGACGGCACGAATCACCGCCTGGGTGCTGGATTCGGTGCCACGAATGCTGGGTTCTCCACCTCGGCGGGGCACGGAGGCGCCACCGGTGGAAATCTGCTGGAGGCGAACCACCTTCGGCCCCACCCGGCGCGGAGTGGACGCGCGGAATTGGGGGCTGTCCATCTGACCCGGCTGCTTCATGCCGTTGCCCACCAGGATGCGGCGGGTGTCGTAGCCGAAGGGCGCTGGCCGGGTGGCCACCGAGGCCGTGGACGACGGAAAGATTGCCCCGTACGTGAGGCCCAGAGGGTCGTTGCCGCCGCCATAGACGTGCTGGTCGGGCAGAGGCTGCCTGTAAGCGGCGTAGAGGGTGATGTATTGAGGCGCGCCTTCGAACGGGGCGCTGAACCGGAAGAGTTTGCGGTTGGAACCCCAGCCGGCACTCTCCTGAGCTTCTTCACCGAGATCGCGCAGGTAAGGGACCGTTTCCTCCCCGAACACCTGGGCGTACTCCATGGAATTGATCAGGGAGTCGACCAGGCCGGCCAGGCCCTGGGCGCTGACAATCGCGAAGTAGCGGCGGAACTCCTCAATCGAACTGACACCGCGTCCGAGGAAATGACGGAAGGCCAGCTCCACCACCCGGCTGTTGGAGAACCTGCCGTAAAACTGGCGGCGGTATTCCTTGCTGCGACCGAGGGCGCGGATGAAATCGCGCATCGACAGCTGGCCCTGTCGCAGCTGGGTGGCTTCCACCGGGCACACCACCTGGGAGTAGCCCTTGACGATGTCGCGTTCGAAGACCTGGCGGTAGGCGGCCCGGATCACCTCGGCCTTCTCACGCCCGGAGAGGCCTGGCTTCATCACGAAGCGCTGGGGGGATTCGGCTGCGAGGGCGTAGATCGCCGGCAGCTGCAGGCCCTGGTTCTCCGGGCTGCCGAGGCGCTGGCGCGGTGAAGGCGTGGGAACGTCCAGTTCCTTGAGCAGGACGTTGAAGCAGTCGATCACCAGCTGACGGGCCTCTGATTCCTGCCGGAAAAGATTGGCCGCTGCTGCACGCATTTCCTGCAGCGCCACATTGGTGGCGGCCAGGGAACAGGCTTTCTCCAGGACGTCGCGGAGGCCCCGGGTGTTCACCGCCAGGATGCTGGGATCCCCCGCCACGACGGCGTATCCCACGTAGCGCAGGAACCAGCCCATGTCCCGCAGGGACTTGCGCATCCGCTCAGTGCCGTAGCGAGCCACGCTGATCGGCGTGAAGCCCGTGGGCAGCACCACCCGTACATCGGCGTCGGCTTGCAGACCCTCGAGCACCCGCCCGAGCAGGCCACTACCGCCGGTTCCCTGGGCAAAGGTGCGCACCGAACGGCTGAAGGCGGCCTGGTCGGTGGCAAGTACGGTCTGTTCAGGCACGGTGACCGCAAAGGGCGTCAGCGGCTCATCGAGATAGGAGAGCGGTGTGCCGCCGGCGAAGATGCGGTTGGCCGCCTTGGCGACGATGGCATCCGCATTGGCCGAGAGTCTGCGGGCCGCTTCCATGCGGGTGGCGCCGCTCTGAAAGAAGGTGAGGAGCGTGTCGAGCTCCCCCTTTTCGGGAAAGCGATCCTGCTGCTCCGCCTGACGGACGCTGGAGAGCGGCAGGGTGTCGTAGCGCTGAGGGCTGACCCTGTTGCTGCCGCTGCTGGCGGTCACGGTCATGGAGAGGGGCGTGTACCAGGCCTGGCCAGGGTACGGCTCAGCTTCCGGCCCTTTTGAACGCCATAGACAAATGTTTGCAGCCCTGAGGGCACGAGGGGCACAGGCTGGGCCCGGCCATGAAAAGCTCGCCTTTCCCCTTCTCCATGCCTTTGCCTGTGTCCGAGCCAGTCGCCGATGCCGCCACACCGGCGGTGCGCTCCTTCTACGACCGCTTCCCTTATCCCGGCGATCCCCTGCAGGACGGCCCCCCGCCCGGGTACAACTGGCGCTGGTGCTACCCCTGCGTGGTGAGCGCCTGCACGGGGATGCTCCCGGAACAGGCGGGGCCCCTGCGCCTGCTCGATGCGGGCTGCGGTACGGGCGTGAGCACCGACTATCTCGCCCATCTCAACCCTGGAGCAGAGATCCTCGCGGTGGACATCAGCCCTGGCACGCTGGAGGTGGCCCGCCGGCGGTTGGAGCGCTCGGGCGGCACCAGGGTGGCCGGCTCCTTGCGGATCGAGCAACGCAGCCTGCTGGACCTCCAGGGCGAAGGCCCCTTCGACCTGATCAATTCCGTGGGAGTGCTGCACCACCTGCGGCAACCGGAAGCTGGCCTGAAGGCCCTGGCCGCGTTGCTGCGCCCGGGCGGACTCCTGCACCTTTTCCTCTATGCCGATGGAGGGCGCTGGGAGATTCACCGTGTTCAGGCCGCCCTCTCGCTGATGGGGGTCAATGGCGATGGCGAAGGACTGCGCCTGGGGCGCCAGCTGTTCGATGCTCTGCCGCCAGCCAACCGCCTGCGTCTCCACCATGAGCAGCGTTGGGCACTCGATACGGCGGCCGACGTCAACTTCGCGGACATGTATCTCCACCCGCAGGAGACCAGTTACGACATCAAGCGTCTCTTCGATTTCGTCGATCAGGCCGACCTGAGTTTCGCTGGCTTCTCCAATCCCCAGGTCTGGGATCCGGCCCGGCTGTTGTCAGGAGAACTGCTCGAACGCGCTCGTGCCCTGCCCGAGCGGGAGCGTTGGGCGTTGGTGGAGGCCCTCGATCCCGACATCAGCCATTTCGAGTTCTTCCTCAGCCGTGGGGAGCTGCCCAGGCAGACCTGGGAGGACGACGCCACGCTGCTGGCTGCGCACGGCTGCCGCAACCCCTGCCTCTGGGGTTGGCCAGGTGCCAGCCTGCTGGACCCCGATCTGCGGCCGCTCGATCTCACTCCGGATGCCGTGGAGCTGCTCACCCAGATCGAGCAGGCGCCACCGGACACGGCGCTCACGGCACTGCCGCTCGCCTGGGAGCCCGCCCGCGTCGCCAGAGTCGCCCGCTGGCTCTGGCAGCACCGTTTGCTGTTGCTCAGCGCACCAGTGCCAGCCTGAAACGTCAAGGGAGCTGTGCGGGCTCCGTGATAGATTCCGGCCGCCTTTCCAATGGATTTGGAGCGTTTGCAGGCTCTTCCCGACGCGTCCAAGATCACATCCGGCATGCCTGCCGGGGGTGTTTCGGGCGGCTCCCGTCAGGCCCTGAGCCTCGAGCCCATCACAGACGTTTTTCCTCCTCAGGAAATCAATGATCTGCGGGCAGCGCTCCTGCGCGATCTCTCCGGGCGTTCCTCGGAAGTTCCGCTACTGATCCAACCGGTTCAACCTGACGCAACACTCCCCGCCGAGGCCCCGCTGGCCAACGGTATGGACGACTACGCCAGGTTGCAGCGCCGCATTCAGCTGGCCACGCTGATTCTTTCCGCGTTTGCCGTTGTTCTTGCTGCCCTCCTGTTCGATCGTTCCACGGCTTTGAGCCTCGCTGTAGGCGCACTGGCCGGCATGCTCTACATGCGGATGCTTGCCCGCAGTGTCGCTCGCATCGGCGGCGACAAACGCGCGGTCGGCAAGTCCCAGTTGCTTGTGCCGATCGTGCTTGTGCTGGCAGCCTCCCGGTTGCCATATCTGGAGATCGTCCCTTCGCTTGTTGGATTTCTTCTCTACAAGCCGGCCTTGATTCTTCAGGCTCTCACCGACCGCTGATTCCCGGCCACCGCCCCGTCGATCCGGGCCTCCTGTCCTTTCTCGTCGCTTCTGCGTCACCCCAGCACACCGATGGCACCGTTGTCTCTCTTGCTGCCCCTGGCCGAACTGGAGGTTGGAAAACACCTCTACTGGAAGATTGGTGGTCTGGTGATCCACGGTCAGGTGTTCATCAGTTCCTGGGTTGTGATCGGCGCCCTGCTGGCACTGGTCGTGGTGGGCACCCGCAAGCTGGAGCGAGATCCCAGGGGTGTTCAGAACCTGCTGGAGTTCCTCTGGTCCTACGTCCGTGATCTGGCTCGTGAGCAGATCGGCGAAAAGGCCTACCGCGATTGGTTGCCGTTCATCGGCACCCTGTTTCTGTTCATCTTCGTCAGCAACTGGGGCGGCGCCCTGGTTCCCTGGAAGTTGATCCACCTTCCGAGTGGAGAGCTCGGTGCTCCCACCGCCGACATCAACACAACCATCGCCTTGGCGCTGCTTGTTTCTCTCGCCTATTTCTACGCAGGTCTCAGCCGGAAAGGTTTCCGGTATTTCGAGTACTACGTAGAGCCCACTCCGATCATGCTTCCGTTCAAGATCGTTGAGGATTTCACCAAGCCTCTCTCCCTTTCTTTCCGTCTGTTCGGCAACATTCTTGCTGACGAACTTGTGGTGGCCGTTCTGGCCTTCCTGGTGCCCCTGATTGTGCCGCTGCCCGCCATGTTTCTTGGTCTGTTCACCAGCGCCATTCAGGCCCTGATCTTCGCCACCCTTGCTGCCTACTACATCGGCGAGGCTGTTCACGAAGAAGCTCACTGAACTTCTGCCGCCCAGGCCCGTCCCAGCGATCTGCTATACCTCCTGCGCGTAGGTCCGGCCATTGCCGGGCCCATCTCCGATCCGGGGATGTCCCAAGCGCCAGGTCCAACCCGCGCTTCACCGGCGCCTTCCATCCCCCCCGTTCCAAAATGGATTCCATCACTTCCGCCGCCTCCGTCGTGGCTGCCGGTCTTGCCGTCGGCCTCGGCGCCATCGGCCCCGGCATCGGTCAGGGCACCGCTGCCGGCGGCGCTGTTGAGGGCATCGCCCGCCAGCCCGAAGCCGAAGGCAAGATCCGCGGCACCCTGCTGCTGTCGCTGGCCTTCATGGAAGCTCTGACCATCTACGGCCTTGTTGTGGCCCTGGTGCTCCTGTTCGCGAACCCTTTCGCAGGCTGATCGCCGTCCGTCGGGATCGGGAGACCAGCCCATTCATTTGGTGCGGCCCCGATCCAGACCCTGGCTTCGTTTGAACCGTCCAGACCCATCTGCCGTGCTTTGCACGGCAGCCGTACCTGATCCTTCCAGCGTCCCTGCCCCATGACCAGCTGGCTTCTACTCGCCGCAGCCGGTGCTCCAGAGGGAGGTCTCTTCGACCTCGATGCCACCCTGCCGCTCATGGCGGTGCAGGTGGTGCTCCTCACCTACGTTCTCAACCTGCTGTTCTTCCGGCCAATTGGTCGCACGGTTGAAGAGCGCGACAGCTACATCACTCTGAGCCGTGCGGATGCCAAGCAGAAGCTTGCACAAGCCGAGCGCCTCGCCGCCGATCTCACCGCCCAGCTTAAGGACGCTCGACAGAAGTCCCAGACGCTGATCGTGGAAGCCGAGGAGGAGATGGACCGGCTTTATCGCTCGGCCCTTGCTGCTGCACAGGCCGATGTCAACGCCAGCATGGAAAGCGCACGCCGCACCATCGAGGCTGAACGTCAGAAGGCCATCGAGCACCTTGAAGGCGAATCCGATCTTCTCAGCGAACTGATCGTCAACCGTCTGCTGGCTGCGAAATGACTCCTTCCCTCTTTCTGATGGCGCCCCATACCCCGCTGTTCGCCAGCGAGGGACATTTCGGGCTCAATCTCAATCTTTTCGAAACCAACGTCATCAACCTGGCGATCGTGATCGCCGCGCTGGTGTGGTTTCTGCCCAAGGTTCTCGGCAGCGCTTTGGAGCGAAGGCGCGAAGTGATCCTGAGCGATCTCCAGGACGCCGAGGAGCGGCTTGGCGTAGCCACAGCCGCTCTTGCCACAGCCCAGAAGGATCTGGCCGAGGCTCAGATCAAGGCGGATCAGATCAGGGCTGACGGCAAAGTGCGCTCTGAGTCCATCCGGCTCGAAAGCGAGCGTCGCACGGTGGAAGCCATGGCGCTGCTGAAACAGGGCTCAAGCAACGATCTTCAATCAGAAGCCGACAGGGTGAGCGAAAAGCTCCGCCGCGAGGCGGCCAGGCTGGCGGTCGAAAAGGCTCTTGCAGCTCTCCCCTCTAAGCTCGATGCCGGTGCCCAGCTCGCACTGATCGACCGTTCCATCGAATCGCTGGGTGAAGTCTGATGCCCTTGCTCAATACCATCGCTTCGCCCTACGCCGAAGCCCTTCTCCAGATCACCGATCAATCCGGTGAGAGTGAACTCGTTGCCGAGCAGGCCAAGCAGTTGCTTGATCTCTGGCACCAATCCGCTGAGCTACGCCAATCCTTCGTTTCCCCTGTGATTGAGCCGGAAACGAAGAAAGCCATTGTGGTGGCCCTCTTCCAGGAGCAGCTCACTCCGTCGTTCCTGAACCTCCTCAAGCTCCTCGCTGATCGTCAGAGGATCTCAATCCTTGATTCGATCCTGGAGCGCTTCCTCACACTCTTCCGTGAGCAGCGCCACATCGCTCTGGCCAGCGTGGTTTCCGCCGCGCCTTTGAGCGACGACCAGCAACAGGCCCTGCGCACCAAGGTGCAGGCGCTGGCTGGTACCGAAAACGTCGAGTTCAAGCTCGACGTCGATCCCTCGTTGATTGGCGGGCTGATCGTCAGATTCGGATCCAAGGTGATCGACGCCAGCCTCTCCGGCCAGGTCCGGAGGCTTGGACTGGCGCTCGCCAAGAGCGGCTGAGCCCCAAGGTTCCCGGCTTTCTCCTCCTTCCCCTCCCCTCCTTTCCTTCCATCGCCTCCCCGCGCGGGGAACTGAACCCATGGTTTCCATCCGTCCCGACGAGATCAGCGCCATCCTCAAGCAGCAGATCGAGGACTATGACAAGTCCGTATCGGTCAGCAACGTCGGCACGGTGCTCCAGGTGGGCGACGGCATCGCCAGGGTCTATGGCCTTGAGCAGGTGATGGCTGGCGAACTGCTCGAGTTCGAAGACGGCACCGAGGGCATTGCTCTCAATCTGGAAGACGACAACGTCGGTGTCGTGCTGATGGGCGAAGGCATCAGCATTCAGGAAGGCAGCACGGTCAAAGCCACCGGACGCATCGCTGAAGTGCCAGTGGGCGACGCCATGCTCGGCCGGGTTGTGGATCCGCTGGCCCGGCCCATCGACGGCAAAGGTGAGATTGCCACCTCAGAAACCCGCCTGATCGAATCACCCGCACCTGGAATCATCCAGCGCAAGTCGGTGCATGAGCCGATGCAGACGGGCATCACCGCGATCGACGCCATGATTCCGATCGGCCGCGGCCAGCGCGAACTGATCATCGGTGACCGCCAGACCGGCAAGACGGCCATCGCCATCGACACCATCCTGAACCAGAAGGGTGAAGGTGTTGTTTGCGTCTATGTGGCGATCGGCCAGAAGCAGGCTTCAGTGGCCAACGTCATTGATGTGCTGCGTGAGAAGGGAGCCCTCGATTACACCATCGTTGTGGCAGCCTGTGCCTCCGAGCCGGCGGCCCTTCAGTACCTCGCCCCTTATGCCGGCGCGGCTATTGCTGAGTACTTCATGTACAAAGGCCAGGCCACCCTGGTGATCTACGACGACCTCACCAAGCAGGCCCAGGCTTACCGCCAGATGTCCCTGCTGCTGCGCCGCCCGCCCGGCCGTGAGGCCTACCCCGGCGACGTCTTCTACTGCCACAGCCGTCTGCTGGAGCGGGCCGCCAAGCTGTCCGATGCCATGGGCAAAGGCAGCATGACAGCCCTGCCCATCATCGAAACCCAGGCTGGAGACGTTTCCGCCTACATCCCCACCAACGTGATCTCGATCACGGATGGCCAGATCTTCCTCACGTCCGACCTCTTCAACTCCGGCCTGCGGCCCGCCATCAACGTGGGCATCTCGGTGAGCCGCGTGGGCGGTGCAGCTCAGACCAAGGCCATCAAGAAGATCGCCGGCACCCTCAAACTGGAACTGGCCCAGTTCGACGAACTCGCTGCCTTCTCCCAGTTCGCTTCTGACCTGGATGCCGCCACACAGAAGCAGCTTGGCCGGGGCAAGCGCCTGCGTGAACTGCTGAAGCAACCCCAGTACAGCCCGCTGATTCTGGCCGAACAGGTGGCCGTGGTCTATGCCGGGGTCAAGGGCCTGATCGATGACGTGGCCATCGACCAGGTGACCCAGTTCGTTCGCGAGCTGCGGGAATACCTCAAGACCAATGCGGCTGCCTATATCGAGCAGGTGCAAACCGAGAAGCAGTTGAGCGAATCCTCCGAGGCCATGCTCAAGGCGGCCATCAGCGAAGTCACCTCCACCCTTCTGGCTTCGGCCTGATCTCCCTGAAGCGAAGCACCTGAACCATGGCCAACCTCAAGGAAACCCGCGACCGCATCAGTTCGGTCAAGAACACCCGCAAGATCACCGAGGCCATGGGGATGGTCGCGGCGGCCAAGGTGCGGCGTGCCCAGGAACAGGTGCTAAGGTCTAGGCCGTTTGCCGACCGCCTGGCCCGGATGCTCGAAAACCTGCAGACCCGTCTGCGTTTCGAGGATGTGGCCAACACCCCGCTGCTTGAACAGACCCGGCCTTTGCGTCACATCACCCTTGTGGTGGTGAGTGCTGACCGTGGCCTCTGTGGTGGCTACAACGCCAACATCATCAAGCGCACGGAACAGCGTTTCGCTGAGCTCAAGGGCCAGGGTTTCACGGTGGAACTGGTGCTGATCGGGCGCAAGGCCGCCGGATACTTCAAGAACCGTTCATATCCGATCCTCACCACGTTCACCGGCCTTGAGCAGGTGCCTACCGCGGATGAGGCGGGCAAGATCGGCGACGAAGTGCTGGCGGCCTTCCTCTCCGGCAGCACAGACCGGGTGGAGATGATCTACACCAAGTTCATCAACCTCGTGAGCAGCGGCCCTGTCTCCCAGACCCTGCTGCCGCTCGACCCCCAGGGCATTGCCGCCCAGGATGATGAGATTTTCCGTCTCACCACACGGGAAGGTCGGCTGGCGGTTGAACGGGGCGTGCCTTCCGGCAACAGCGTTCCGCCTTTGGAGTCGGAGTTCGTGTTTGAGCAGAGCCCGGATCAGCTGCTCAATGCCCTGCTGCCGCTCTACCTCGACAACCAGCTGCTTCGTTCCCTCCAGGAAGCCGCCGCGAGTGAGCTGGCCAGCCGCATGACGGCCATGAACAGCGCCAGCGATAACGCCAAGGAGCTCGCCAAGTCGCTCACTCTCGATTACAACAAGGCCCGCCAGGCTGCGATCACCCAGGAAATCCTGGAAATCGTGGGTGGCTCGGCGATGGGCTGAGGCCATCATCGAGATCCAGCCGCTGTTCCCGCTGGCGCTCGGCCGCCAGCAACTGCGCCCCGACCCGCTCGACTCAGCCGTGATGCTGCAGGAGGCCCTGCAGCTTCGCGGTGCAGCCAATGGCAATCCGTCCGAAGGTTGCGCCTGGACGGGCGACCTGAGTGACGCCTGGCAGGTGCATCGCCGGCCAGCTTTTGGCTGGCTGGTCTCCCAGCTTGAGCGTGCCGCTCCGGCCTATCTCCGAGCACTCGGTTTTGATACCGAGCAGATTGACTTGCACCTGCTGCGTGCCTGGCCCGTGGTGAGCGAGCCGGGTCAAGCCGTCGGCCGCCACCATCACCCCAACGCCCATCTCAGTGCGGTGTACTACATCACGGGGGATGGCAGTGGTCGCTGCGGCTGCCTGCGGCTCTTCCCGCACCGTCAGGTGAACGAGCTGGTGCCGGGCCTGGCCGTCGGTCACAGCGGGCCGATCACCCCTGATCACCCCCTCAACGCCCCCTGGCAGGACGTGGCTCCTCAGGCTGGTCTTCTGGTGCTTTTTCCTGCGAGCACCGATCACGCGGTGCTGCCCAATGAGGACGACGAGCGGCGTTGCTCGGTGAGCTTTGACCTTTTCCTCTCGGCCCGGTCCTCCAGCAGCCATCCCCCTGAGTTTCTCGCTCCCCACCCCGGCGCGTGGACACCGTTTGCGCGCACGGCCTGAGCGTTCGAACCAGCCGCTTCCCGCCCAAAGCTTTCAGCCAGCAGCTTCCCGCCAGCTGCCTCGCTCCCCGCATGATTTCGCGCGGCGCCAAACAGCTGCGTTTCCCCGATTCCTTTGCCAACGGGATTCGCTCCCTGCTTCGGGCCCTTCGGTGATGGGCGAGAGCGCCGTGCTGGCCCTCCGTCCGGGAAGATGGGGCCGCTGCCCTCCCTGAGCGGAGTTGCTCCGCTGCTTGCATCCTCTGCCATGAGTGAAACCTTCACCATCGTCGCTGCGCTCGACGGCGCGACCCATACCTTTTCCTGCTCGGCCGATCAGACGGTCCTGTCGGCGGCTGAAGCCGCTGGCGTGCCCCTGCCCAGTTCCTGCTGCTCGGGGGTCTGCACCACCTGTGCGGCTGTGATCACAGTGGGAACGGTGCATCAGCCCGACGCCATGGGTGTCAAGGCCGACCTGCAGACCCAGGGCTATGCCCTGCTCTGTGTGGCCTACCCGCGCAGTGATCTGCAGCTGAAGGCGGGACAGGAGGACGCGTTGTACGTAGCCCAGTTCGGGCAGTATCAGAAGTGAGCGCCTGGCCCGTGAAGCCAGAGATGCCGTGCGGTTGATCGCCAGGGAGGTGTGGGTGCCGCTTCCGGTCGCTGCGTCGCTGCCCGCCGCAGCACCCGCCGCCACTTCACCAGTCGCGTCATCGCCCTCCGCTTCGGTACTAGCCGCTGTGTTGGCGGCTCTCGATCGCGAGGAGGGCGTGCCGCTGCGCTGGGCGATCACGGCCGTCGAGAGCGCTGAGCACGGGGCCATGCGCGCACGGCTGGAAGCAGTGCTGCTGGTGGAGCCATGACCTCTGCCATCGGCCCAGGGGCGCCCTTGCCGCTCCTGCTGGTGATCCCGACCGGGATCGGATGCTGCATCGGTGGCTATGCCGGTGATGGTTTACCTGCCGCGCGCCTGCTGGCAGCGGCCAGCGGCTGCCTGATCACCCACCCGAACGTGATGAATGGTGCCGCTCTCTACTGGAGCGACCCGAGAATCCACTACGTGGAGGGCTGGGCGTTGAACCGCTTCGCCGCCGGGGATCTGGCGCTCGCACCGGTGCGTCAGCGCCAGGTGGGCCTGTTGCTGGATGCCGGCATCGAGCCGGATCTGCGTCAGCGGCACCTGCAGGTGGCGGATGCCTGCAGGGCCACGCTCGGCCTTGCCGTTGGCCCGGTGCTCACCACCGAGCGGCCCCTGGGGGTGGCGTTGAGCCGCAGCAGCAGCGGTGCGAGCGGTGGTGGGCTCGAGCATCCAGCCGAGCTGCTGCGGGCCGGGGAATGCCTGCGAGAGGCGGGGGCCACAGCCATTGCGATCGTGACCCGCTTCCCGGACGACAACGGCCCGCAGGAGCTTGCGGCCTACCGCGGCGGCGCTGGCGTCGACGGCCTGGCCGGTGCTGAGGCGGTGATCAGTCACCTGCTGGGACGCCACCTGGGGATCCCCTGCGCCCACGCGCCCGCCCTGGCGCCACTGCCGGTGGAGGTGGGCCTTGATCCTCGCGCCGCAGCTGAAGAACTGGGGCACACGTTTCTGCCCTGCGTGCTCGTGGGCCTGAGTCGCGCCCCTGATCTGGTGCCGCTGCAGCCGGCATCCCCCCTGGTCGGTGCGGCGCTGCCCGCCGAGCTGATCCACCCCGCCCGGATCGGGGCCGTGGTGGCTCCGGCCGGCGCGCTGGGGGGGGAGGCGGTGCTGCGCTGCGCCGCCCGCGGCCTGCCGGTGATCGCTGTTCAGAGCAATGCCTGTGTGCTCGAGGTCAGCGGCGACGCCCTCGGGATTCCGGTGCTTCCGGCCGCCACCTATGCCGAGGCGGCGGGTTTGGTGCTGGCTCTGCGCGAGGGGATCGAACCGTCAGCGCTGGTACGCCCTCTCCCCTCGCTGGCTGTTGGCGCGGCGGCGGATTGATCCGGATCAGCGCTGGCAGGGATCCCGATCAGCGCAGGCAGGCCATCGGGTGGCGGGTGGGCACACCCAGCGCCTTGGCCACCCCGGGGTGGCACACCGCCCCATCCACCGTGTTCAGTCCCGAGAGCAGTTCGGGCCGCTCGGTGACCGCCTCCACCAGCCCCCGGCCGGCAATGCCGACGATGTAAGGCAGGGTGACGCTGACCAGCGCTTCGGTGGAGGTGAAAGGCACGGCGCCGGGCATGTTGCCGACGGCGTAATGCTGCACGCCATGGATCGTGACCACTGGATCCGTGTGGGTGGTTTCGCGGCTGGTGGCGATGCAGCCGCCCTGGTCGATCGCCACATCGACGATCACGGAGCCGGGCTTCATGCGTCGGACCAGATCTTCGTCGACGAGGGTGGGCGCCCGGCCGCCGGGGGTGAGCACCGCTCCGATCAGCAGATCGGCGCCGGGCACCATGCGCTCGATCAGGCCCCGGCTGCTCACCAGGCTCACCAGCCGGCCGCTTCGGTCGGATTCCAGGCTGCGCAGACGCTGGGGGGAGTGATCGAGCAGGAACACCTCCGCATCCATCGCCGCCGCCAAGCGGGCCGCATTCCACCCCACCGTGCCGGCCCCAAGCACCACGACCCGCGCCGGCCTGACGCCGGTGCAACCGCCGATCAGAACCCCGCGTCCGCCATGGGGCTTTTCGAGCAGGTGCGCACCCACCTGGGCGGCGAGCCGGCCGGCGATTTCGCTCATCGGCGCCAGCAACGGCAGGTTGCCGTTGTCGAGCTGAACGGTTTCGTAGGCCACCCCGGTGGTGCCGGCCTCCAGCAGCGCCCTGCCCACATCCGGGTAGGCCGCCAGGTGTAGGTAGGTGAACAGGACCAGGTCGCTGCGCAGAAAGCGGAACTCTTCGGCCTGGGGCTCCTTCACCTTCACCACCAGATGGGCCGCCCAGGCCTCTTCCTGGCTCACCAGCTGCGCCCCGGCTTCGGCGTAGCTGGAATCGTCGATGCCCGCACCATTGCCGGCGCCGCTCTGCACCCGCACCTCCAGGCCATGGGACACCAGCTCCCTGACGCCATCGGGGGTGAGGGCCACGCGTTGTTCGTCCCGCTTGATTTCCGTGGGCACGCCGATGCTCGCGATCGGCGCGGTGGGACCGGGGCTGGCCATGCAACTCTCAATCTGCTTACACACTGGCGGCGGCGGGGCCGCACTGCCAGGAATTGGTCCGCATCGGCAGACGATTCAGTCGATGGCGGCAGCAATCGGCATGCGCCAGCCACTGCCGAAGGCCCGGCCGCTCACCTTGATCAGCGGCGCGGCCTGGCGCCGTTTGAACTCGGCCCGGCGCAGCAGGCGGTACACACGCTGGGCCACTTGAGCATCCGTGCCGGCGGCCACCAGCTCCTCCGGGCTGCGCAGCTCTTCGATGAACTGCCGCAGCAGGGGGTCCAGCACGGCGTAGTCGGGCAGGGAATCGGTGTCGCGCTGATCAGGCCGCAACTCAGCGCTTGGTGGCTTCTCGCGGATCGCCGCGCCGATCAGCTCCCCATTGGCCGGCAGCCCGCAACTGCGGCGGCAGTCGGCGGCGGCGGGGCTGTCCAGCCAGGCGCAAAGGCGGAACACGGTGGTCTTGTAGAGGTCGCCGATCACCGCCAGGCCGCCGTTCATGTCGCCATAGAGGGTGCAATAGCCCACGGCCAGCTCCGATTTGTTGCCGGTGGAGAGCAACAGCCGGCCCTGGGTATTGGCCATGGCCATCAGCAGAGTGCCGCGGATGCGGGATTGCAGGTTCTCGGCCGTCAGCCCTGTGGGTGCGGCTCCGATCGGCGCTTCCAGGGCCTGATCAAATCCCCGCATCAGCGGCTCGATCGCCACGCAGCCGTGGGCGACGCCGAGGCGATCCGCCAGCGCGATCGCATCGGTGCGGGATCCTGCTGAGCTGTAGGGGGAAGGCATCAGCAACGCGAACAGCTGGTCAGCCCCCAAGGCCGCCACGGCCACGGCGGCCACCAGCGCTGAATCGATGCCGCCGCTGAGCCCGAGCAGCGCTTGCCGGAAGCCGCATTTGCCGGCGTAGTCGCGCACCCCCAGCACCAGCACCCGGAACAGTTGCTCCATCGGATCCGGAGGTGGGGCGACGGGGCCCGTGGGTTCAGCCCCTGGGTCGCTGTCCCACACCGCCAGGCTCTCGGCGGCGCAGGGCAACTGAAGCCGCATGGCACCGGCTGCGTCCACCACGAAGCTGCCGCCGTCGAACACCAGCTCATCGTTGCCGCCCACCTGGTTCACGTACGCCACCGGGCACTGCAGCCGGGCGGCCGCCGCCTGGGCCAGCCGGCAGCGCACTGTGCCTTTGCCCTGCACGAACGGAGACGCCGAGAGGTTGAGCAGCAGGTCGGGCTGCAGCGGCATGAGCGCGGCGATCGGGTCCGCCCCGCGCAGCCGATGCCCCTGCAGGCGTTCCTCCACCCAGAGGTCCTCGCAGATGGTCAGGCCGATGCGCCACGGGCGCCCGCCCCACTGGCGTTCGATCAGGCAGGCCGCGTCGGCCGGCTGAAAGTAGCGGCGTTCATCGAAGACGTCGTAGCTGGGGAGCAGGCGCTTACGGGCGACGATGCTCCAGCCGCCCTGCTCCACCAGGGCCACGGCGTTGTGAAGCGCCGGCAGTCCGTTGCCAGCCACCGGCTCGGCGACGCCCACCAACAGAGCCAGCCCGCCGGGCAGCTCATGGGCCAGCGCATCGAGCACCTGCTCCTGCTGGCGCAGCAGCGCAGGCCGCAGCAGCAGATCCCGTGGCGGGTACCCCCACAGCGACAGCTCGGGGCTGGCGACCAGATCAGCCCCGGCAGCGGCGGCCTGACGGCTACGTTCCAGAAGCAGTGCACCGTTGCCGCGCAGGTCTCCCACCAGCGGGTCGATCTGGGCGAGGGCGAGCCGCATCAGCGCAGCGGCGGGGTGGCCGGCCGCCTGCTGGCCGCCACGTCGCCCAGGCCGTAGAGGTTGCGCTTGCGCAGCTCCGGCCACAGTTCCGCCGGGATCAGCTGGGGATCGGGATGGAGGCGCAACTGGGAACTGGCCGTGGCCGGGATCTGCAGCGGCAGCACCTCCACCCGGCCTCCCCGTTGCACCAGGCCATCGATGTGCAGCGCGTCGAGCGGCCAGCCCAGGCGAGGCACCACGGCCAGCCGGCAGGCGGCGAGCAGGGCATCCGCCGCGTACCAGCGGGGAATCTGCGGCAGCAGATCGCTGCCCACCACGAAGATCAGGTCGGCTTCAGGCCAGAGCCGGCGGGCCTGCTCCAGGGTGTGGAGGGCGCGGCTGTGGCTGAGGCTCTGGTCCACCTGAATACGAGGATTGCCGATCCCCTCGACCAGCGCCCGCAGCAGCACGGCGCGCACCTCAATGGGGGCCCCATGCTGCTTGAAGGGGTTGTCGCTGGCCCAGGTGCGCACCAGCGGGTAGCGCTCTCCCAGGGCCTGCAGCAGAGCGCGGTGCCCGAGGGTGGGCGGATCGGCGCTCGTGCCGAACAGGGCCACCTGGTCGGGCGCGCTCATGGCTGCAGCCCCTGCAGGGCCGGATCCCAGCCCCGCGGCGTCCATTGCTGCAGCCAGACCTGGGTCTGGGGATCCTGCCGGGCCAGGCGCCGCAGCAGGGCACCGGGGCGGGCCGGGCCCTGATGGGCCGCTTTGAGCAGTTCCGCGGCGGTCAGCCGGCCGGTGAGCCGGGTGGTGTGAACAGCCAGCGCCGCCTGGGCCAGGGCCACGGGCGCGGCAGGGGCCAGCGAGAGCCCGCCGGTGAATGGCGCTGCCACCAGCAGCGCCTGGCGCAGGGCGCCCAGCAGCAGCTGGATGCCGATCTGGGTGCCGCCCAGCAAGGCGCTGTGGCCTGACAGCCGGGCCAGCATCCGCCGCGCCTGGGCGCCATTGATCGTGAGTCCGTACAGCCGGCAGAGCTGCATCACCAGGGCGGTGTCGCAGGCGAGCGAACCAGCCAGATCCAGCAGCACCAGTGGATTGGCGGCAACGCCGGCGGCTTTGAGGGTGGCGTACCGCCCGATCACCCCATGGGCCTGGCATTGCTGCTGGTGCAGGCGCTGGGCCTGCAGACGCTGAGCGAATCGATCCCCTGCCTTGAGACTGTTGAGGGCGAGGAACAGGGCCCCGTGACTGGTCAGCAGGTCCACCAGCCGCTCCTGAAGAGGCTCGATGGCGGGCGGCCGGGCTTCGCTGCGCACACGGCCGTCAGCCAGCAGCTGGGCCTGTCTTGGCGCCGCCGACACCGCCACCAGATCCAGGCCGGCGGCGGCGGCCGGCAGCCGCCGGCGAATGCTGTCGAGCAGCTGGACGCGTTCGCCGGCCGGCCAGCAGTCGATCCGGTTCACCACCAGCAGCAAGGGCTTGCCCCAGCCGAGCACCTGCTCCAGGGCTTCGCCTTCCGGGCTGGTGAGGTCGCCGTCGAGCACAAACAGCAGCAGGTCGGCGCCAAGAGCCACCCTGGCGGCCAGCCGCTGGCGGGCCGGGCCATCCACCTCGTCGATGCCGGGGGTGTCCACCAGCTCCACGCCGTTCAGACCCGCGATCGACTGCTGCCAGCGTTCTCGTTCCTGCAGGCGGGTGCTCCCGTGGGCCAGGTCGGTGGCGAAGCGGGAACGCCCGAGCAAGGCGTTCAGCAGGCTGGATTTGCCCACACCCACGCGGCCGAACACCGCCAGCCGCAGGCGGCCCTGCTCCAGCCGCTCAATCTGGCGATCCAGGGCCGCCA
The DNA here is from genome assembly GCF_977927515.1 of Cyanobium sp. ULC065. The sequence goes on from NZ_OZ376393.1 coordinate 2,719,472, forward strand.
GCTCCGGACCCAGGGCCGAACACTCGCGAGGGGTGAGGTTGATCTCCGAGCGCCAAAGCCTGAGCAACTGGCGGCAACGTGTGGGGGTGTCGGGCGTGGGCCTCATTCGCCGGGGACCTCCACAGGCGACTGCGGCCGCCGCCACCAGCCGGCCAGCACCGCCAGTACGGCGTCGGCACCGATCACACCGACGAAGCCACCGAATTCATCCACCACCACCCGCACGGAATGGCTGCTGCGCCGGAAGGCGGTGAGCAGACGGTCAGCGCGGATCATCTCCGGCACGAACTCCACCGGGCTGATGAGGTTCTGGATCGTGGTCTCACCGCGCCCTTCCACCAGGGCCTGCAGAAGGCTTTCCTGGCTGGCCACCCCCAGCACTTCGTCCACCTCTTCGCCCAGCACCACCCACCACGGGGCGTGCTGGGCAAGCAATTGAGGCTTCACGCTCTGGAGGCTTGCCATCCCAGGCAGGGTGGGGGCTGCCACGCGGGGCACCATCAGATCCCGCGCTGTCAGGTCGTTGAGTTGGAACACCTTGCCGATCATGGCGGCTTCGTCGGCTTCGATCTGGCCGGTGCGGGAGCCAAGCCTGGCCAGCAGGCGGATCTCCTCCTCGTCGGTGCTGAGCTCGCTCTCGGCGGTGATCGCCGGCATCAGACGTTCGAGCACCAGCACCAGCGGCAACATCAACCGCAGCAGCACGTTGACCGTGGCGGCGCTCGCCAGGGACACCGGCATGGCCATGCTGCTGCCGATCGATTTGGGCAGGATTTCCCCCAGCAGGATCACCAGCACGGTGAGGCCGAACGAAAAGAGGGGCAGGGCCATGCCGGAGACGCCCAGCTGCGCGAACACCCAGCCGGCATAGCTGCCGATCATCAGGCTGCCGAAGATGTTGAAGCCGTTGTTGAGAATCACCAGCACCGCCAGGGCACGGCCCAGACGGTTTTTCAGCCGTTGCAGGGCCCTGGCACCGCGCGGCGGCACCGGACGGCCCGCCAGTTCGTGCACCTTGAGGGGATTGACCGTGAGGATGGCCGCCTCGACGCCTGAGCACAGCGCTGATCCCGCCAGAATCACCACCACCAGCGCTGCCAGGCCGAACAGCTCATTCATGGTGGCGCGCCCTTCCCAGCTCGCTCATGTCGGCGCCTTCATCAAGGCAGGGCATTCCATGCCCTTATTTAATCGTCTAAGTCTCTGTCCCGCCGTTTCGTGGTTCCTCCATGGTGATTTCCGCTGCCACCTTCCAGCAGCGTCGCGCGCTTTTCCTGGAACGGCTCGGTGCCGTGGCCGCCGTGATTCCCGCTGCTCCACTGGTCACCCATCACGCCGATGTGGAACATGGCTTCCGCCAGCACAGCGATTTCTGGTACCTCACGGGGTTCGATGAGCCTGGGGCCGTGGCCCTGTTCCTGCCGCACCGCAGTGAGCACCGGTTCGTGCTGTTCGTAGAACCCAAGGACCCTGCGGCCGAGGTCTGGAACGGCTTCCGCTGGGGGTGCGAAGGCGCGGTGTCCCAGTTCGGCGCCGACCTGGCCCATCCGCGGGCGGAACTGGCCGAACGGCTGGCGGAGTACCTCCAAGGGGCCGAGGGCATCGCGTTCCGGGTGGGTCGTCATCCGAGCGTGGAGCCGCTGGTGCTTTCCGCCTGGGCCGCCCAGCTCGACCGGGCACCGCGCAGCGGTCAGGCGGCGCTTGGCCTGGTGGCACCCTGCCCGCTGCTGCACCAGCTGCGCCTGCGCAAGACCGAGGACGAGCTGGAGCGCCTGCGCGAGGCCGCCCGGATCTCCGCCGAAGCCCATGAGCTGGCGCGGCAGGTGGCGCGGCCCGGGCTGAACGAGCGGCAGGTGCAGGCTGCGATCGAGCAGCACTTTCTGCTTCAGGGCGCCCGTGGTCCTGCCTACGGCTCGATCGTCGCCGGCGGCGACAACGCCTGTGTGCTGCACTACACGAGCAACAGTGCACCCTTGCTGGACGGCGATCTGCTGCTGATCGACGCCGGTTGCAGCCTCAGCGATTACTACAACGGCGACATCACCCGCACCTTCCCGGTGGGCGGGCGCTTCAGTGCGGAGCAGCGCGCCCTCTACGACCTGGTGCTGGCTGCCCAGCAGGCGGCAATCGCCTGCGTGAAGCCAGGGGCCGATGCCGAGCAGGTGCATGCGGCCGCGGTGCGGGTGCTGGTGGAGGGACTGGTGGAGCTGGGTCTGCTGCAGGGGGAGGTGGATGGCCTGATCGAGCAGGGCGCCTACCGCCACCTCTATATGCACCGCACCGGCCACTGGCTGGGGCTCGATGTCCACGACGTGGGTGCTTACCGCCTCGGCGAGCATCCTGTGCCGCTTGAGCCCGGCATGGTGCTCACAGTGGAGCCTGGGCTCTACGTGAGCGATCGGCTGCCCGTGCCGGATGGCCAGCCCGCCATCGACGCGCGCTGGAAGGGGATCGGCATCCGCATCGAGGACGACGTGGCCGTGACCCCCAGCGGGCACGAGGTGCTCACAGCCGCTGCTCTCAAATCAGCAGACGCCATGGAGCGGTGAAACCGGCTGCACGGTCCGGGCCGTTCGCTCAGCCGAGCAGGCGGTTCAGCAGCGCGGGAGCCTCCGCCGTGGTGGTCAGGATGTGGTCGGCGCCTGCCTGGGTCAGGTGGTGTTCGTAGACCTGCCGTTGCGCAACGGCTCCCGCGTCCTGCAGGTGAGGCGGAGCCACCGCCAGGCTGACGAAGGCCTGATCGGGATGGCACGCCCGAGCACGCTGCACCGTTTCCACATCCGCCACGGTGTCGCCCACATAGGCCACCAAGGGGGCTTCATGGCCCAGGTCGGTGGTGGCCAGGCGGGCGGCAAGCGTGAGCAGGCCGGTGGGATCGGGCTTGTCCGGAGCGTCGCCCATGGCGATCAGGGGAGGCTGCGGCAATCCGAGCCGCTGATGCAGCACGAAGCGCGCGGAAGCCGGTTCAGCGCCGCTCACGAACCCCCAGGCGAAGCCGTGCTGGCTCAACTGCTCGAAGAAAGGCGGCTGTACCAAAAGCGTTTCTTCCCGGATGAAGCCCTGCCACGCTTCTGGCGGGCCGTCTGGGTCTCCCCCGAAATAGAGCTGGCTGAACACCTCCACCAGGGCACCAAAGCTGGGTAGCGGGTCATGCCCGTGGCGCCGCAGCAGCTCCAGCGATGCCTCCCAGTCGTTGTTCCAAAGACCTTCGCTCTTTAGTGCATCCACCTCGGTCTGTCCGGGCCTCCAACCGCTGTAGTGGTGAACGGTTTCAGCCAGGGCGCGGCGGTAGCTGCCGCTCACGTCGCGAATGACCCCGTCGATGTCGAACAGCAGAACAGCGCGGGGCTTCAGGGCAGGGAGGCCGGGGCTGGTAGGTTACTCGTTTGATTGTTGTCCTTGAGCGCCGAACCTATGACGGCCAGCGATAGCCCTGACGCGGCGGTTTCTGCGATGCCCGCCGTGTCCGCCATGCCTGAGATCCTTCCCGCCGCCGCGGATCCGAGTGGCGCCCGCGAAGGGCGTCCCGTGCTGCGTGGCGCCAGCGCCGCACTGGCCACGGCCACCCTCGACGAAGATGGCGTTCCTTCCGGCCACACGCCGAAAGCGGATGAAGGCCGCTTCCTGCTCAAGATCCTCTGGCTGCCCGACAACGTCGCTTTGGCCGTTGATCAGATCGTGGGCGGTGGCCCCAGCCCCCTCACCTCCTACTTCTTCTGGCCGCGGGAAGATGCCTGGGAAACCCTCAAAGGTGAACTGGAAGCCAAATCCTGGATCACCGACAATGAGCGGGTGGAGATCCTCAACAAGGCCACCGAGGTGATCAACTACTGGCAAGAGGAAGGCAAAGGCAAGTCGCTCGACGAAGCCAAGCTCAAGTTCCCCGACGTCACCTTCTGCGGAACCGCTTGATTGTCAGCGGCGGGCTGCATTGGCTTACGGCCTACAGCGCAGTCCACTTCCTTTCAAGCGTCGTTTGGCTTGGCTTGGCTTCACTGGCCAGGTTCAGGAACGGCTCAACACCTGCTGAAGCGAACGGTCGATGGGTGCCGCTCTCCAGCACATCGCTCACCGACACTCGCCAGAACGTCTAGCACGTTAAAGGCCCCAAGCAGGGGCCTTTTCTTTGTCGATCAAGCGTTCGACCTCCGCACTCGCCCTCGGCCAACTCGAATTCGTCAACAAGCTGGGTCGACGGTCAAGTTCCAGCCACAGTCGAGTTGTATCCGCTACCGGGTTGCATCCGCGGTCGAGCTGCATCCTTCATCGATTGTCATTGGTAGCCAAGTTCCAGCCACCATCAGATTGCATTCATGATCAAGTTCACCAGGCTTGATCGCCGGATGGTATGGATCGATTGACAGCGATTCTCCACTCTGACTTCGCCACGTTGATGATGACGTTCGTGGGAAGTTGAAGTGCCCGAATTCAGCGCTAGTGAGCCGGCGTTGAGCGTTGCAGGGCCTGCTGGCGGAGATCCAAGGCCTCTTGGCCAAGAACCAGGGCCAGCTGGCAGAGTTCAAGGGCCAGCTGGCAAACATCCAGGGCATACAAAAAAAATCTTGGACCGGGCTTGTGGAGCCGATCCAAGGCTGTTGATGGCATTGCGGCCAAAAGGATTGGGGCCGCCAGCAAAGGACAGCGCCGTTGATGGATCAGGCCTTGCGGGTGGCCTGAAGCCTGGCCCGGGCCCGAGCCAGGTTCTGGACGGCTTTCACCTTTTCCGTGCTGGGCGGCTGGCCTTCGAAGCTGGCTGCACGCAGCTGGGCTTCTTCCACCTGCTGCTCGGCGGCGGCGGCATCGATTTTGTCTCCGAGCTCTGCGGTGTTCACGAGCACAGTGACTTCGTCGGCTTCGACTTCGGCAAAACCACCCATCAAGGCAATGGAGGTCCAGTCTTTGCCGCTGCGCAGGCGCATCACGCCCACATCGAGAGCAGTAAGCAAGGAGACGTGTCCGGGGAGGATCCCCAGCTGCCCAGTGGTGCTGGGCAGGATCACCTCATCCGCGCTGCCGTCGAAAACGCTCTGGTCAGGTGCCAGAACACGGAGATTGAGAGTCATGGCGAGAAGGTGACAGGGAGATCAGAGGCAGTCCGTCGCGAATCAGGACTTGGCGTCAGCGAGGATCTTGGCGGCCTTGGCCTTCACCTGATCGATGTTGCCCACGAGGTAGAAAGCAGCCTCGGGAAGATCATCCAGCTCACCAGCGAGGATCATATTGAAGCCGCTGATGGTGTCTTCGAGCTTCACGTATTCGCCGGACTGGCCAGTGAAGATTTCAGCCACAAAGAAGGGCTGAGACAGGAACTTCTCGATCTTGCGCGCGCGGTCGACGGTGCGACGGTCGTCTTCGGAGAGTTCGTCGAGGCCGAGGATGGCGATGATGTCCTGAAGCTCTTTGTAGCGCTGCAGGGTGGATTGCACGGAACGGGCGGTGCGGTAGTGCTCGTCGCCCACAACGGCCGGCTGGAGCATGGTGCTGGTGGAGTCGAGCGGGTCGACGGCCGGGTAGATGCCCTTCGAAGCCAGGCCGCGGCTCAGCACCGTGGTGGCATCGAGGTGGGCAAAGGTGGTGGCGGGAGCGGGGTCGGTGAGGTCGTCGGCCGGCACGTACACAGCCTGGATCGAGGTGATTGAACCTTCGAGCGTGGAGGTGATGCGTTCCTGAAGCTCACCGACGTCGGTGCCGAGGGTGGGCTGGTAGCCCACAGCGGAGGGCATGCGGCCGAGCAGGGCGCTCACTTCGGAGCCGGCTTGGACGAAGCGGAAGATGTTGTCGATGAACAGCAGCACATCCTGCTTGTTCACATCACGGAAATGCTCGGCCATGGTGAGTGCCGACAGACCCACGCGCATGCGGGCGCCGGGGGGCTCGTTCATCTGACCGAAGCAGAGCGCCACCTTGGATTTCGGGAGGTCTTCGGAGTTGATCACTCCAGATTCCTTGAACTCTTCGTAGAGGTCGTTGCCCTCACGGGTGCGCTCGCCAACGCCACCGAACACGGAAACACCGCCGTGCTCCTTGGCAATGTTGTTGATGAGCTCCTGGATCAGCACGGTTTTGCCCACGCCGGCGCCACCGAACAGGCCGACCTTGCCACCCTGGCGGTAAGGAGCCAGGAGGTCGATCACCTTGATGCCGGTTTCAAACACCTTGGGCTTGGTTTCGAGCTCGATCAGCTTCGGCGCATCCCTGTGGATGGGAGATGTGAGGGTGGAGGTGACCGGACCACGCTCATCAACCGGCTCGCCGAGCACGTTGAAGATGCGGCCAAGAGTGGCCTCACCCACGGGGACGCTGATCGGGGCGCCCGTATCGAGGGCGGACATGCCACGCACGACGCCGTCGGTGCCGCTCATCGCAACGGCACGCACCCGGTGGTCGCCGAGCAGCTGCTGGACTTCCGCAGTGAGGGCGATGTCCTGACCCGAGGAGTTGCGGCCTTCAACGCGGATGGCATTGAAGATGCGGGGCAGCTTGCCGGCCGGAAATTCAATGTCGAGAACGGGGCCGATCACCTGACGGACAACACCCTTGGAGCCGGTGTTGACGGGAGCAGCAGCAGCCATAGGAAAGGAAGGAAGATCGCGCAGCGGGACGCGCGCCCGCCTGAAGCCGCGCCACCATACCACCGCGAATGGCCTGGTCTTCAGAGCCTGAGGCCCGTGCCGCGTGCTGGGTTCGGTCAACCGCACACCGTACCGATTGCACTGCACCCTTCCACCGCCATAGGTTGGCACTCAGGCAGGGCGAGTGCTAATTCGCTCTCCCCTGTGGCGCCCACGGCGCCGCACCACCGCATTTGAAACGATCCATGGCTGCTGTCTCCCTCAGCGTCTCCACTGTCAAACCCCTTGGAGATCGCATTTTCATCAAGGTGTCCGAATCGGAGGAAAGAACCGCGGGCGGCATCCTGCTCCCCGACACTGCACAGGAGAAGCCCCAGGTGGGCAAAGTGGTCCAAGTGGGCCCCGGCAAGCGCAATGAGGACGGCTCCCGCCAAGCTCCTGAAGTGAGCGTGGGCGACAAGGTGCTCTACAGCAAGTACGCCGGTACTGACATCAAGCTCGGCACCGATGAGTTCGTGCTGCTCTCCGAAAAAGACATTCTCGCCATCGTCGACTGATCGCTCCGGCACCTGAGGTTCCTGTGAGCCTTAACTGCCCTCACTGATCACGTCCTGACCCCCGACGACTCGTGGGACGGTCAACCCTTTACCAACTACTTCAAGGAGCATCCCTTCCATGGCCAAGCGCATCATCTACAACGAGAACGCCCGCCGGGCCCTCGAAAAAGGCATCGACATCCTCGCTGAGGCAGTTGCCGTCACCCTCGGCCCAAAGGGCCGCAACGTGGTGCTGGAAAAGAAATTCGGCGCTCCCCAGATCATCAATGACGGCGTCACCATCGCCAAAGAGATCGAACTGGAAGACCACATCGAGAACACCGGTGTGGCCCTGATCCGTCAGGCCGCCTCCAAAACCAACGACGCCGCCGGCGACGGCACCACCACGGCCACCGTCCTGGCCCACGCCATGGTCAAGGCGGGTCTCCGCAACGTGGCTGCGGGCGCCAACGCCATCACCCTCAAGAAGGGCATCGACAAGGCTGCCGATTTCCTCGTCAAGAAGATTGAGGAGCACGCCAAGCCGATCGCCGACAGCAACGCCATCGCCCAGGTGGGCACCATCTCCGCCGGCAACGACGAAGAGGTGGGCCGCATGATCGCCGACGCTATGGACAAGGTCGGCAAAGAAGGCGTGATCTCCCTGGAAGAAGGGAAGTCGATGACCACCGAACTGGAGGTCACCGAGGGCATGCGCTTCGACAAGGGCTACATCTCCCCTTACTTCGCCACCGACACCGAGCGGATGGAAGCGGTGCTCGACGAGCCCTACATCCTGCTCACCGACAAGAAGATCGGCCTGGTGCAAGACCTGGTGCCCGTGCTTGAGCAGATCGCCCGCACCGGCAAGCCCCTGCTGATCATCGCCGAGGACATCGAGAAGGAAGCCCTCGCCACCCTGGTGGTGAACCGCCTGCGCGGCGTGCTCAACGTGGCCGCCGTCAAGGCCCCTGGTTTCGGCGACCGCCGCAAGGCCATGCTTGAGGACATCGCCGTTCTCACCAACGGTCAGCTGATCACCGAAGACGCCGGCCTCAAGCTGGAGAACACCAAGCTGGAGATGCTGGGCACCGCCCGCCGCATCACCATCAACAAGGACACCACCACCATCGTCGCCGAAGGCAACGAAGTGCCCGTCAAGGCCCGTGTGGAGCAGATCCGCAAGCAGATCGACGAAACCGACTCCTCCTACGACAAGGAGAAGCTGCAGGAGCGTCTGGCCAAGCTGAGCGGCGGTGTGGCCGTGGTCAAGGTGGGTGCAGCCACCGAAACCGAGATGAAGGACAAGAAGCTGCGCCTGGAAGACGCCATCAACGCCACCAAGGCGGCTGTTGAGGAAGGCATCGTTCCTGGTGGCGGCACCACCCTGGCCCACCTGGCCCCTGCTCTCGAGGAGTGGGCGGCTGCCAACCTCACCGGCGAAGAGCTGATCGGTGCCACCATCGTGGCCTCCGCCCTCACCGCTCCGCTGATGCGGATCGCCCAGAACGCCGGTGTCAATGGCGCCGTCGTCGCTGAGCATGTCAAGGGCATGCCGTTCAACGAGGGCTACAACGCCGCCACCGGTGAATACGTCGACATGCTGGCTGCCGGCATCGTTGATCCCGCCAAGGTGACCCGCTCCGGCCTGCAGAACGCCGCCTCGATCGCCGGCATGGTGCTCACCACCGAGTGCATCGTGGCCGACCTGCCCGAGAAGAAGGAAGCTGCTCCCGCCGGCGGCGGTGGCGGCATGGGCGGCGACTTCGACTACTGATCGTCTGCCCCTGGATTCGCAGGGTCACCCTGCGGATCCAGCTCCGATCAACCGTCACTGCTTCAAGCCAGCAGCTTCGAACCGCCAACTTCGAGCGATCAGCTGCCAACCAGCAGCAGATCAGTTGCGACCGATCAGCGCATCACCGGAGCAGGCCAAAAGCCTGCTCTTTTTTCGTCCTTTGTCCATGTGGCCGGCGGGGAGGCGCCAAGATGCATGCGCAGAGGTATGCCACAACGGCGCAAGGGCTCAACGTCCCTGCCGCAGCAAGTTCCTACTTGCCGGGCACGAAGGCAAGCGCGACGCCGTTGTTGCAGTAACGCTTGCCGGTGGGCCTGGGTCCATCGTTGAACACATGGCCCTGATGCCCGCCGCAGCGGCGGCAGTGGTATTCCGTGCGGGGCACGATCAATTTGAAATCCAGCTGGGTGACCAACGCATTCGGCAGGGGCTGCCAGAAGCTGGGCCAGCCGGTGCCACTGTCGAATTTCGTGGTGGAGGAGAACAGCGGCAAACGGCAGCCAGCACACACGTAGGTGCCGGCTCGCTTTTCGTTGTTGAGCGGGCTGGAGAACGGCCGCTCCGTGCCCTCACGGCGCAGCACTGCAAAGGCGGCAGGACTCAGGCGCTCCTTCCAGGCAGCCTCACTGAGTTGCCAGGCAGGATCGCCAGCCTTGCTCGCAGCCTCAGCTTTTCGGCCTCCCAACAGAGGAGAGAGCAGGAGGGCCAGCGAGGCCAGCAAGCCACGGCGTTTGATTGGTGTCACGGCAGGGTCAGCGCAGCCAGCCGGCGCTCAGCACCACGGCGAGGCCGAGAAACAGGGCAAGCAGGGTCCAGGTGACGCGGTTGAGTGTGGCTTCGGCGCTGCGGGCGCTGCTGAACATCGACCCGCCACTGCTGGCCAGGCCTCCCATGCCATCGCCCTTGGGGCTGTGCAGCAACACGCTGGCGATCAGGAGCACGCCGAGAGCGGCCCAGATCCAGGAAAGAACCGTGGTGATCATCTTCAGACCCTACCCAAACACCAGGCCCGAACGCCAGGCCGATCGGCCCTTCAGAGTGCGGGCAGGCTGACCTGACGGCCCGCCGGGCTCAGACCTGCAGCGCCCGTGGCCGCAAGGGCTCAGGAGTGGGCAGCAGTGGCGATGGCTCGATCAGGGAGGTCCCCGTCATGTTGGCGGGCACAGGCAGCTCAAGGATCTCCAGCAGGGTGGGGGCGATGTCCGCCAGGCCGCCCCCTTCCCTCAGGCGCACATCCGTGCCGTGGCCAGCCAGCTTGCGCCGTTCCCCTTCCACCAGGATCACCGGAACCGGGTTGGTGGTGTGGGCCGTCCAGGGCCGCCCGTCCTCCCCTTTCATCACTTCGGCATTGCCGTGATCGGCGGTGATCAGCAGGGTGCCCCCCTGCCGATTGGTAGCTTCCATCAGTCGGCCCACGCAGTGATCCACGGTGGCGATGGCGGCGGCTGTGGCCTCCATCTGCCCCGTATGGCCCACCATGTCGGGATTGGCGTAGTTGATCACCACCAGGGAGTAGATGCCTTTGTTGATCGAGGCGATGCAGCTGTCGGTGAGGGCAGCGGCGGACATCTCGGGAGCCTGGTCGTAGGTGGCCACCCGCGGGGAGGGCACCAGGTGGCGGTCTTCGCCGTTGAAGGGCTGCTCGATGCCGCCGTTGAGGAAATAGGTGACGTGCGGATACTTCTCCGTTTCGGCGGTGCGCAACTGGCGCAGCCCGTGTTCGGAGACCACCTGGCCGAGCAGACCATCGAGTGACTCGGGGGGGAAGGCCACCGCCACGTCGAGGGCTTGCTCGTACTGGGTGAAAGTGACCAGGTGCAGAGGCTCGATGCGCTCCCTGGAGAAACCGCTGAAGTCTTCGAGCACAAGGGCGCGCACCAACTGACGCACCCGGTCGGGGCGGAAGTTGAAACAGATCAGGCCATCGCCGGGGCTCAGGTGGCCGGAGCTGAGGCGGTAGGGCTCAAGGAACTCATCGTTGATGCCGTTCTCGTAGGCCGCCAGGACCACCTGCTGGGCCGTGAGCGGGCCGTCGGCCGGTCTGGCCTCGGTGAGCAATCGGTAGGCCTTCTCGGTGCGGTCCCAGCGGTTGTCGCGGTCCATGCTCCAGTAGCGGCCGCAGATCGTGCTGATCCGCCCCACGCCGGCGGCTGTGATCTGGGCATCGATGCGGTCGAGGAAGGCGATCGCGCTCTGGGGCGGGGTGTCGCGCCCGTCGGTGACCACATGGATGCAGACGTCGCTGAGGCCGCGGCCTGCGGCCCACTGCAGCAGGCCGCCCAGGTGATCGATGTGGCTGTGCACGCCGCCGTCGGAGCAGAGGCCGATCAGGTGGAGTGCGCCGCCATTCACCAGCAGGGTGTCGGCCAGGGCATTGAGGGCGGGATTGGCGGCAAGGCTGCCGTCCTTCACCGCTTTGCCGATCCGCACCAACTCCTGCCGGATGATCCGCCCGGAGCCGATGGTGAGGTGGCCCACTTCCGAGTTGCCCATCTGGCCGTCGGGCAGGCCCACGTCGCCGCCGCTCGCCTGGATCAGCGTGTGGGGGTAGGCCTCCCACAGCGCATCCATCACCGGGGTGCTGGCCGCGCGGATCGCATTGTTATCGCTGGCTTCGCGGTATCCCCAGCCATCGAGAATGGCCAGTACCACCGGTGGCACGTAGCGGTGATCCACGGGGCCGGAGGGGGGAGGGGGGAGAGAGCCGCTCGGGCGAGAGCTGGAGCTCGTGGAAGGAATGTCGGTCACCGATTCTTCCGCAAAGCCCTGATACAGGCTGATCGCCCTCAAAATTACAGTGTGATCTCTTCGTCACAGAAAGCAGGCCGGTAAGCGTCAGCTAATGGGCATAAGCGCAAGGAGACTCCCTTACCATTTCACCTCCGGGATCCCCACATGGTGTCGTCAATCGGTGACCATTGCGTGGAGATTCTCTCCGCCCAGGATCTGACCCGCACGGTTCATCGCCTTGCCTCCCAGGTGCTGGAGAGTGCGCCGGACAGCCGCCAGCTGTTGCTGCTCGGCATCCCCACCCGCGGCGTCGAGTTAGCTCGGGTGCTGGCCGCCCAGCTCGAAGCCAGCTGCGGTCATCCAGTGGATCAGGGCAGCCTTGATCCCACCTTCCACCGCGACGACCTGGCCCGGGTGGGCACCCGCATGGTGCAGGCCACCCAGCTGCCTGCAGCGCTCGAAGGCCGCCATGTGGTGCTGGTGGACGACGTGATCTTCACCGGACGGACGGTGCGAGCCGCTCTGGAGGCGTTGCACGCCTGGGGCCGGCCGGCGGTGGTGCGTTTGCTGGTGATGGTGGACCGGGGGCACCGGGAGCTGCCGATCCAGCCTGATTTCTGTGGTCGGGTGGTGCCCACCAGCCGCCAGGAGTCGATTCAGCTCTGGCTGGCGGCCGTGGATGGGCGCGATGGTGTGGTGCTGCTCAAGCCCTGAGGCAAGTCTCTTCAGGCCACCGGCTCGAGCTCGTCCGGGCGGAAATGGGCGCGATAGCGACCGAACGCCACCACCACCGGCAGGGTCGGGCTGATCGGACGACCTTTCCAGTCGTCAAGCACCTGGAACACCTCACCCTCCAGTCCCTGGAGGTCGAAGGGCTGACCGCGGTGCTCTGGATGGGTGTACACCACGACGCTCTGGCAGACCCTGACCTGTTCTCCCGGCTTCATGAAGGATGCGGTGGCGGACGGCGGCAATCCTGTCACGGCAGCCCTTCAGCGTTGACAGGTGGTTTCGGGGCCGCTCTCCACCACCTTCCCGCCGAGTTGCCGGCAGGCACGGGTGAAGGCCGACCAGTCGTCGACCCCCTGGGCGAGCAGACCCTTGATGGCCGCATCCAGCTCGGCCACGGGCACGGAGTTGGCTGCCGTAGCGCCATGGCTGTGATGCTCCTGCTCCTGGGTTTTCAGACCGGAGATGGCGGTTTCCACCTGCCTGCGCAGCACGGCTGACTGCGATTTCCACCAGGGATGATCGATCCGGTTGAGGGCTTCAAGCGCTTCCCACCAGCGTTTCTGCTCCACCAACTGGGTGGCCCTCTCCTGCTGAAAGCGGTTACGGCTCCAGAACTCCCTGAGGTTGTCACCGAGCGCGTCACCCGCGGGGTGGCGGTCTTCGCCCATCGGTTTGAGGAACACCATCGCCCCCTCCAGATCTCCGGCCTCGAAACGGGCCATCGCCTTGGTGCGCAGCTCTTCCTGCCAGGAGCGCAACCGGTCGCGGTCAGAGTGGATGCCTGCTTCGGAATTGGCCAGCAGCAGTTGCAGCTGAAGTGCCTCCTGCCAGCGCTGCCCCTGCCAGAGCCGCTCGGCGCGCGCACGGCGGCAGCGGCCTTGTTCGCGCGGTGCGCGCCCTGTCATCCAGCGGAGTGAAGCCAGCTGGTCGCTGTAGGCGAGGCAGGCCTCGTAGCGCCCCTCGCTGGCCGCCCGCTCGAGCCGGCCAGGCAGTTGGCCTTCCCACCAGCGTGCCGCACCGATCACAGCGGCCACCAGGCCGAGAGTGAGCGCCAACCAGAAACGCGGAAGCCTGTGGCGGCGGATGGCCAAGGCAAGGAACAGGCAATCCTCCCTTTCTATGAACAGGACCCGCGGCTTTCAGCCTGGCGGGGTCAGCCGCGCTGTCGTCCACTGCCTACGCGTGGGCTGATTGATCACCGCGGGTGGGGCCAGCAGAGCGCTTCGTCTCAGTGGAAGCGAGCGGTCTCAACGCACGGGGCCAAGCGGCTGAGGGGGTGAGCGCCGCGACGTGCTCAGGTCTTCGCTTTCCAGCACCAGCTGGCCCTGCCCATCGATCTGAAAGTGGAGCCGCAGGCAATCGCTGCCAAGTTTTCCGGGAGTATCGAGACCGATCGGCGCGGGTTGCTGCCCCCAGGGCTGCACCTCCGCCTCCCCTGCGGGCCGCCGCCGCAGCTGGGGCAGTCCATCGCGAAACACCACCTCGGAGCGTTCGTCGTCGCGGGGCTCCCCCAGCACCAGGTCGATCTGCTCCTGGCCGTCGTCGCTGCAGGCGAGCAGCAGCTCCAGCGGCTGGGTGGTGGGCCAGTTCTGCCCTTCGACAAACAGCGGATGCCAGCGATGGCTGCCGCTGCGCTGGTCCCAGCAGCGCAGGGACACGCCCCGGGCGAGCACGTCCTTGATCCGCACGCCCGGGGTGAGCGCCAGCGCCCCCAGGGCCACCGCCTCGATCGGCCGTTCGTCGCGCAGGGGCACACCGGGGCAACGCTCCTGCAGCCAGCGGCGCACGAGCGGAATCCGGCTGCTGCCCCCCACCGGCAGGATGGCCTCCACGTCCGCAAAGTCCAGCCCCTCGGCCCTGGCGGCGGCGAGCACCCGCTCCAGCAGCTCCTCCAGCAGAGAGAGAAATCCCTGCTCCAGAAGAGTGGTTTCCAGTTCCTGGCGGCTCAGCTGCAGCAGGCGGCTGGTGCCCCCCGGCAGCATCGTCAGCACCGACGCCTCGGCGCTCTCGCTCAGCCGGCACTTGAGGGATTCCGCAGCTTCCAGCAAGGTGCCAGGTGGCGGGCCCTGGCCGTTGACCTGCGCCCAGAGCGCCGCGGCGATCCAGCGGTCGATGTCCCGGCCGCCGAGGGCCACGCCCGCCTTGCCCACGACCCTGGCGCAGCGCAGTTTCTGGCTGCTGTTTCTGAGGTCGCGGCCGGCGAAGCGCAGCAGCTGGGCCACCGGCGCGGCGCGCCCCTCGCCGCCTTCGAGCGCCACCAGCGAAAGATCGATCGTGCCGCCACCAAGATCCACCACCAGCACGCGGCTGCCGGGGGGCAGTCCGGCGCCGATGGCCGCAGCGGTGGGCTCATCCACCAGGGCCACCTCCTCAACAGCCAGGTCCTGGCTGACGGCGTGCAGCCATTCCCGATAGCCGCGGTAGCCGTCGATCGGCGCGGTGAGCACCAGACGGGTAGGGGCCAGCTGCGCTGGCAGGTGGCGCCAGAGCTGGCGCAGCAGCATCGCTCCGGCCTGCTCCGGGGACAGCAGAGACGCAGCGGCGGCGCCACCGGCTCCTTCTTCCCGGCCGGCATCGGCGCAGCCGCCGATGCCGCGCTTGAAATCGCGGCAGAGCTCAGGGCCTTCACTGCCGGCGAGGCCGGCCTCGATCACCTGGCGCCCGATCAACGGCTGCTCCGCTGTGGCGCTGGCAAGCCACAGCAGGCTGGGGACCACGCAGGGGTCAGCGCAGCTGTAGGGGGGGATCTCCACGAGCTGGGGCGCGCCGCCCTCGGCGGACTGGAAGGCCACCACCGTGGTGGTGCTGCCCAGGTCAATCGCCAGGGTGCCAGGTGTCGCCATCGTGAGCGGGCGAAGGGCTCCGCGCAGCTTGGCGGATGGCCGCCGGCATCCGCTTGGCGGCTGACCCTTCCGCCCGAGCTGGCCTAAGGTCATGGAAACCAACATGACCTATGTATTCCGGCGCCACGGTGAACCCGAAGGAACTGGCCCAGCGTGCCGAAAGCCTGATCCGTCACTCGAGCAACCGCTACCTCACCACGGTGAAGATCGCCTTTCGGGCCAAGCAGCGCCGTTTCGATGATTTCGACGGGCTCCTGGAGGATTCGATGATCAAGCCAGTCCAGCGGGCCATCGTGGAGCTCTCCGATGAGCAGGATCAGCCCGATCTGCTGCCCGGCTGATCGATCCGGAGCTGGCGGTGCCGTTGTTTCCGGCTCAGGAGTGCCGGCTGGGGTCGTTGCACCTGAGATGGCAGAACCGGCTGGTTCAGTGCTCTCAATTGCGGCCCCTGCAACCTGATGCACCCGGCAGGATTTGCCACTGAGGGGGAGGGATGGCGGCTGGCTCTTGAGGCTGGCCGCCATCCATTTGGCGTGTTGATCGGCGGTGATGGCTGGGCGGCGGAGCTGAGCCTGGCCGAAGCGGCCGAACTGCGCCGGGGCCTGCTCGAGCTGATCGAGCAACACACCGCCATTGCCGGCCAGCTGATGGCAGAAGAGAGCCTGGAGCTGGAGCTGGAGCGTGGCCCTTGGTGGCTCGGCCTCTGTGGCGATCGCCGCTGTTGGGCGCTGCGCTTCGTGCTGGCGCCCAGCGATGGGCAGCGGGGCCTGGAAGGGAGCTGGACGCCTGCCGCCAGCGCCGCTCTGGCGCAGGCCTTGGCACCCCTGGTGCTGGAGCCGGCAGGGTGTGAGACCACGGAGGGATTGGGCGGCTGATCAGCACTGCTGATCAGCAACCTGTTCCCAGCCCAGCCCCCGGATCGCGGCGGGTTTTGCCCAGCTTTTCCACAGGCCGGACTGCCCGGACCGGCTGCCCTGGCAGTCACCTGTGGAGAACCGCCCCGCCGCAGGTTCTCCCCTTGACACGCGGCGTCGATCGCTTCAAGGGCAACCCTTAACGCGCTCGTTACCACCCCGGAGCGCAGCTGGGCCCGCAATCTCACGCTGGGATGGGCAATGTCAGCCCCTCTGCCCTCGATTTGACGCCATCGGAAGCTTGTGGGGAACTGGGTGACGACCACCCTCCTGCCGCGCCTCGATGGATCCTGCCTCCGTTGTCGACAGCTACCCGCGTTGCCCGTCCCGCGTCCGTCCGCCTGACGCTGCCGAGGGCAGCGATGGTGCCGCCGGGGTGGTGAGCATCAGGGCAGAGGTGCCGGAGGCCTTGCTGGGCTCGATGCGCACCTTCATCGATGCTCATCCCAACTGGGACCAGTACCGCCTTTTCCAGGCCGCTCTGGCGGGCTTCCTGGTGCAGAACGGGGTCAACAGCCGCGCCGTGACCCGTTGCTACGTCGGCAACATGTTCAACTGGAACGCCTCAGAGGACGGCTGCTTCAGCGCTCGCTGAGCGTCCGGGTGATCCCGCCCTGCACGAAGCCTTGGCCGAACAGGTCGCTGTAGCCGGCCATGAGGGTGCCGACCATCACCGGCCAACCGATCAGCAGCCCCACCGCCAGCAGCACCGCCAGAGCGGCGAAGGGGGTGGGCACCAGCAGCACCATCACCACCTGGAGGCCATGGAGGGCCAGCGTCAGCAAATACAGCGGCGCCCAGCGGCGTGTCTTCCTCGACCAGCCGCGCTGAAAGGCCCGCACCGGCCCCAGCCCTTCCACCACCAACAATGGCAGCTGAAACACCTGGCTGGCATTGAGGATCAGCAGGGCGGCGCCCCCCAGCACCAGCGCCAGCATGCCCAGGACTGGAGTGAGCAGACTCATTACCCCTGCCACCAGCCCGCAGGTGATCAGCACCAGCGCGTTGACCAGCAGCATCAGCATCGCCATGCCCAGGAGGCGTAGCACGGCCGCACCTTCCCAGCGAGCCAGCTCGGCGAAGCTTGGTTGCCCTGCCGCCAGGGCGATCCGGTTGCCGCGGAGAAGCCCCACGTTCAGCCAGATGTTGCTGGCCCCCCCAGCGGCCAGCCCGGCCAAAGCCAGGAACAGATAACCCGCCGGCCCGCCCTGCTGGAGCCCATCACTGCCACGGTTCTGCGCCAGCTGGCCGATCAGGTTGAGCACCCCGCCCAGCAAGGTGAAACCCATGAACCGCAACGGCGCCTGCCCAAAGGCGCGCCAGCCCCGCCGTAGGCAGGAACCGATCGCCAGCGGGGCCATGGACCCGCCGGCGATTGTCATGGGGCCTGCAGCAGCAACGCCATCAGGCGCGCTGCAATGGCATCGGCAACGGGCAGGATCGAAAGCCGGTTGCCGCGCCGCACCACCATCAGCTCTTCGGGCGTGAACGATTCCCGCAGGGCATCCAGGCTCAGCAGCTGATCGAAGGTGCGGCGATAAGCCAGCCGTACACAATCCCAACGCGGCGCCTCCGGCTTCGAGGCAGGGTCGAAATAGGAGGACGTTGGATCGAACTGGGTGGGATCGGTGAGCCCGGTGGCGACCACCTCCATCAGGCCGATGATCCCGGGGGGCTTGGTATTCGAGTGATAGAAGAAGGCCTGATCGCCCACCTGCATGCTGCGCATGTAATTGCGCGCCTGGTAATTGCGAATCCCATCCCAGAGGGTGGTGCCCTCGCTGGCGAGATGCTCGATTCCGTAGACGTCCGGCTCGCTCTTCATCAGCCAGAAGGCCATCGCAGCGCCGGCTCCTTGCTCAGCTGAACAGGAGCTCACTCTATGGCGGCAGGTGTGGCATTCAGCGCGGAGACAAGCACGCGGAAGTGGTCGCCACGGGCTTCAAAACTGCTGTATTGGTCGAAGCTGGCGCAGGCCGGCGATAACAGCACGGTCGGTGATTCGGAGGCCGTGGCCAGGGCGTTGGCCTCCTGCACCGCGGCTCCGAGATCTTCAACATTGCGCACCTCGCCGCTGAAGCCGCTGTTGCGCAGCAGACCGGCGAAGTGGTCGCGGGCGGCGCCGTAAACCACTACCGCCGCCGCCTGCCGTTGCAGCGCCGCGAGCCAGGCGGAGGCATCGCCCTGTTTCGCCTGCCCGCCCGCCAGCACCACCATCGGCCCCGGCAGGGCCTTGAGTGCCACCTCGGCGGCGTCGTAATTGGTGGCTTTGCTGTCGTTGTACCAGGTGATCCCGGCGCGGTCGCAGATCCGCTCAAGGCGGTGCGGAACCCCGGGGAAGCTGCGAAAGGCAGCGGCCATCACGGCAGCATTCAGGCCGAGCTTGAGCCCCACGGCGGCGGCCAGCACCAGGTTCTGTCGGTTGTGCTGCCCTGGCAGGGCCAGGCTGGCGGCGTCGAACAGCTCGCCTTCGCGGCTGAAGAGCCTGCCGTTTTCGATCCAGATCAGCGGATCGATCCCGGCGGGAAGATCGGCGCGGGGGCCGGCCGATACCCAGTCGGCCCGGTCCCAGCTGGGGGCCTGGGCCCTGAGATCGGCGTCATCGGCGTTGAGCAGCCGCACCGTGGCGTTCTCCAGCAGCCGCCGCTTGATCGCGCGGTAGTTGCCGAGCGTGCCGTGCCGCTCCAGGTGGTCCGGGGTGAGGGTGGTCCACAGGCCGAAGGCGGGGGCCAGCTCGGGGGAGGCCTCGATCTGGTAGCTGCTCAGCTCCATCACCACCCAGTCAGGGTTGGCCTCGCCCCGCAGGTGGCGCTCGAGCAGCAGCTCGGCCGCTGAGGTGCCCATGTTGCCGGCCATCGGCGCATCGAGGCCGGCGGCCTGAAGCAGATGGCTGACCAGATGGGTGACGGTGGTCTTGCCGTTGGTGCCGGTGATCCCGATCCAGGGAATGCCGCGACTGGCGGCCCAGGCCACCGACGGTTCGCCGCAGAGCCGCACGCCCCGGTTACGTAGCTCCACCAGGGTGGGGTGGTCCCAGCGGACGCCCGGACTGACCACCACCGTGGCCGGCAGGCGCTCAAGGGCCTCGAACAGCTCGATCGAGAGGGGGCTGTCGAGCTGCACCTCAATGCCGCCGGCCTGCAGATCGTTGGCAAGGAGATGCTGCGCCGGCGTGCGGGAGCTTTCCAGCACCAGCACCTGGCTGCCAAGTGCCTGCAGCAGGCGTGCCGCCCCGGCGCCGGATCGACCCAGCCCGATCACCACGGTGAAGGCACCGAAGGGCGGTGAAACTTCCCGCAGCGGCAGCGGTTGGGTCAACGGGAGAACGTAAAGGAGTGGGCGATACTGGAATCGAACCAGTGACTCCTACCGTGTCAAGGTAGTGCTCTACCTCTGAGCTAATCGCCCGGGTCGGGAGTCATGAAGACGACACCCGGAGCCGAAACTTAGCAGCCGGCCTCTCCCCCCTCACCGCAGCCAGGCGCATCAGCTGCGCAGCAGGGCCAGCCGCCAGCGGTCGCGCTTGGTGAGCTCCACCTCCAGCACGGTGAGCTCTCCCCGGTTCTCCAGCCGCACCCGATCGCCGGCCCTGAGCTCCCTGCTGGGGCTGCGCACGTCGTCCCAGTTGACGCGGACCGCCCCGTTGCGGATCTGCTCGGCCATGCGGCTGCGCGGGATGCCGAAACCGGCCGAGCCCACCGCATCGAGCCGCAGCGAAGCCTCCACGGTGGAAAAGCGACGGGGCTGGGGCCGGGCCGGAGGCTGGAGGCGCTCCAGGGGCGTGGTCTCCAGCTGCACCTCCACGCTGCGCACCAGGGCGGTGCCCCCAGCAAAACGCCCGGCCAGTTCCGGGGTGACCACCAGCTGGGCGCCGCGGTCGCCGCGCAGCCACAGATCCCCCAGCTCCGCCTCCTGCGCTCCCGCCTGCAGCAGCCCGCGGCGGAAATCGCCGGCGCTGGCGGAATCGAACAGGAAGTTGCCACTCAGCGTCAGTCCGATCAGCGGCAAGGCGGTGTCCGTCGCCTGGCTGGTGCCTGGTGGCGGGGCGTCCAGCTCAGCGCGCGTCAGTTGCAGCCGGCAGCGCTCGGCGCCGGGGTGCCCCCCTTCGACGTGAAGGGTGAGCTCGCTGAGGCTGCCGAGGCGCGCCGCGGCCTCCTCACGCAGGAGTGGCGTCACGAAGGAGCTC
This sequence comes from Cyanobium sp. ULC065, assembly GCF_977927515.1. The sequence continues at coordinate 2,739,783 of NZ_OZ376393.1, forward strand.
CACACCGGCTGCCAGGTGCGCAGGGCCTCTTCCGCGTGATCAATCAGCTCTGCCAGCCGTTCGGGGGCGTGGCTGCCCTGCAGCAGCTCGCTGCGCGGGAGGGTGACGGCGCTCAACGCTCCGCCAGGCGCACCACCGCCTTGGGTCGGGTTTCCTGAATCAGGGTCCAGGGAATCTCCTGGCCTGGGGCGCTCTCCACCAGCAGCAGCCAGTTGCCCTCCTCGAGGCGGTTGCGCAGGCTGCGGATGCGGTCGTCGGGATCGGAGGTGACGCTGGCGGCGGCGGCGAAGCTTCCCATCCAGCCCGAGCCCATGCCCAGCAGGCCGCCGATCAGCGGCTCGCCGTAAGGACCGGCGAAGGCGAAGGTCTGCAGATCGGTCATGAAGGTGAAGGTGAGGCCGGCGAAGAACCCGAACGGCATCAGCCAGCGCACCATCCCCCGCTGACGGCGTTGGCGGGCCAGCCCCGGGTTGAGCAGTTCCACGCTGTCGATCGAGGTTTCCCCCTCACCGATGGTCAGCAGGGTGGCTGGCGCCGGACGGACCCCATCCAGCTTGTCCTTCAGGCGTTGCAGGCTCTTGCGATCCGCCAGCACCACCACCACGCACAATCCCAAGGCCCGGTGTCCCAAAGCACGATTCTCTTTGCTGAGCGCAGGAGCTGTGGCGGCGGATCACTACACTTCACCCCCTGCGGTGTCTGGCGCGTTCCGGACCGCTCCTTCCCCAACGTCGCGGGTCATGACAAAGGTTCTGGTTTCCGATCCCATCGATCAGACGGGCATCGACATCCTCTCCCAGGTGGCCCAGGTGGATGTGCGCACCGGCCTACCGCCCGACCAGTTACTCAGCATCATCGGCGACTACGACGCTCTGATGATCCGCTCAGGCACTCAGGTGACCGCCGAGCTGATCGCAGCAGCTCCACGCCTCCGCATCATCGGTCGTGCCGGTGTCGGTGTCGACAACGTGGATGTGCCCGCCGCCACCCGGCAGGGGGTGCTGGTGGTGAACTCGCCCGAAGGCAACACGATCGCCGCCGCAGAACATGCGCTCGCCATGATGCTGTCGCTCTCGCGGCACGTGCCCCAGGCGCACGCCAGCACCATGGCCGGTGGCTGGGACCGCAAGAAATACGTCGGCAACGAGCTCTACAAGAAGAAGCTCGGCGTGGTGGGCCTCGGCAAGATCGGCTCCCATGTGGCCCGGGTGGCCAAGGCGCTCGGCATGGAGGTGCTCGCCTACGACCCGTTCATCTCCACCGAGCGGGCCCAGATGCTCCAGGTGCGGTTGATGGCGGTCGCGCCCCTGTTCGCCGAAGCTGATTACATCAGCCTGCACCTGCCCCGCACCCCGGACACGGAGAATCTGGTCAACGCCGAACTGCTGGGTTCGATGAAACCCACCGCCCGGCTGGTGAACTGTGCCCGTGGCGGCATCGTGGATGAGGCCGCCCTGGCAGCTGCGCTGGAAGCCGGCACCATCGCCGGGGCGGCGCTGGATGTGTACGCGAACGAGCCGCTGAAGCCCGATTCGCCGCTGCTGGCCGTGCGCGATCGCCTGATCCTCACGCCCCACCTGGGCGCCTCCACCGAAGAGGCCCAGGAAAATGTGGCGATCGATGTGGCCGAGCAGATCCGCGATGTGCTGCTGGGCCTGCCGGCCCGCAGCGCCGTGAACATCCCCGGCATGACCCCGGAGGTGATGGAGCGACTCAAGCCCCACCTGCAGCTGGCCGAAACCCTGGGCCTGCTGCTCAGTCAGATGGCCGGGGGCTCGGTGCAGGAGCTGGAGGTGCGGCTGCAGGGCGAATTCGCCAACCACCCCTCCCAGCCGCTGGTGGTGGCCGCGCTCAAGGGGCTGCTCTCCAGCGCCCTCGGCGACCGCATCAACTACGTGAACGCCTCGCTCGAGGCGAAGGGGCGTGGCCTGCATGTGCTGGAAGTGAAAGACGACTCCAGCCGTGATTTCGCCGGTGGTTCGCTGCAGCTCACCTCGCGCGGTTCCCAGGGCAGCCACACCGTCACCGGGGCGGTGTTCGCCGATGGTGACCTGCGCATCACCACGATCGATGAGTTCCCGGTGAACGTGGCCCCCAGCCGCCACATGCTGTTCACCCGCCACCGGGACATGCCCGGCATCATCGGCCACCTCGGCTCCCTGCTCGGCGAGCACAACGTGAACATCGCCTCGATGCAGGTGGGCCGTCGGATCGTGCGCGGCGATGCGGTGATGGTGCTCAGCCTCGACGACCCCATTCCGCCAAGCCTGCTCGCCTCGATCGGCAAGATCAACGGCATCCAGGAGGCGCACCCGGTCACGCTGTGACCGGCGACCCGACGGCCGCACGGCTGAGCGACCACCGCTGGTGGCGCCTGGAGATGGCGGCTCCGCCGGAGCTGGAGGAGTCGCTGCTGTGGAAGCTGCAGAGTCTGGGGATCTCCCGGGTGGCCGTGCGCCATCACCCCAGCACCCCCGACCAGCACCAGCTCGTGGCCTGGCTGCCGGCGATCGACTGGCCCGAGTGCGAACGCGCCCGGCTACCTGAGGCCCTGGCCCCACTGGCGGCCACCTTCGATCTACCCCTGCCCCCGCTGGCCTGGGCCCTGCAGGACGACGAGGACTGGAGTCTCAGCTGGAAGCAGCACTGGCAAGCTGATCCGGTGGGGGAGCGGCTGCTGATCCTGCCCGCCTGGCTGGAGGTGCCCGACGACCAGACCCACCGCCTGGTGATCCGCATCGATCCCGGCAGTGCGTTCGGCACCGGCAGCCACCCCACCACCCGGCTCTGCCTGGAGGCCCTCGATCAGCTGGCGCAGCAGACCGGCGGCGCTCTGACAGGCCGGCGGGTGGCCGATCTCGGCTGCGGCAGCGGCATCCTCGGCTTCGGCGCCCTGCGCCTGGGTGCCGCCTCCCTGGCCGCCACTGACAACGATCCGCTGGCGGTGAGAGCCACCCGGGAGAACGGCCGTCTCAACGGCTTCAGCGAAGGGCCTGACGGGCTGATGCAGGTGGCGCTGGGCTCGGTGGAGGAGCTGGCCGAGCTGTTGGCCGGGCAACCGGCCGACATCCTGCTCTGCAACATCCTGGCGCCGGTGATCGCGGAGCTGGCCGTGGGATTCACGTCGGTGCTGGCGCCCGATGGCGTGGGGTTCCTGAGCGGCCTGCTGGTGGATCAGGCGCCGGCGCTGGAGAGCACCCTCGCCTCCCTGGGCTGGTTGGCCGAGCTGATCGCCGACGAGGGCGGCTGGGGGGTGATAAGGATCCAGCAACAGCCTCCTGTCATATAAATCACGCTTATCCGTGCTCACCCTTTGATTGCGCTTCCGGGGCTCCCACCCCAAGACCGCCGCCATCGCCCCTGTCCGATGTAGGAAGGTGCGGTCCTACAGGCCCGGATCCTCCAGGAGCCTGTGAGCCCCAAATTTCCCTTCCATGGCTTCCTACAAGGTCACCCTCATCAACGAGAGCGAGGGCCTCAACAAGACCATCGAGGTTCCCGATGATCAGTACATCCTGGATGCTGCTGAAGAGCAGGGCATTGACCTCCCCTATTCCTGCCGCGCTGGCGCCTGCTCCACCTGCGCCGGCAAGCTGACCTCCGGCACCGTTGACCAGTCGGACCAGAGCTTCCTCGACGACGACCAGATCGAAGCTGGCTTCGTGCTCACCTGCGTGGCCTACCCCACCTCCGACGTCACCATCACCACCCACGCCGAAGAAGAGCTCTATTGAGCCGACGGCCCTTACCCGCCGCCAGCCCGGCAAATGTCGGCCGCTCTCCACATCCAACAGGCGGAACTGATCGCTATCCGGCGCGCCGCTTGTTTCCTTTCTCCTTCTCTGCCACCCTTCGGGGTGGCTTTTTGATGGCCTTGCAGGTCGACAATCTCCAGGACCACGGCAGCGAACATTGCAGCCCCGGGGGCCAGTACAGCTACCGCGTGATCGGAGCGTGCTGCCGCCTGTTCGACCGGGAAGAGTTGCCGTGGCCCTGCTGCCGCCTGGCCTGGCGCAGCAAGGAACCCAGCTGGCGTCGCATCGGCCGCCGCTTTGTGGCCGATCTGGCCTCGCGGCGTTGCCCCTCCTATGCGGTGGAGGTTCTGGAGCCGGGCTCCCGCCCCACCCGCACCGTGATCACGCTGTTTCCGCTGCGCCTCTCGCCGGCGCTCCAGGAGTGGTGGTACAGCAAGCAGCCCGCCTCGCTCGATCCCGCCTGCCAGCGACCACCTGCCGCCTCGGCCGGTAGTGCGGATCCCAACGACCCGGCAGCCTCGCCCCCCGTCTCCCTCTCAGGCCTCTGAGATGAGCCGCGGGAGCAGCGGCGCATGAACCGCATGCAGTAGTGCTGCACCGCTGCCAAAAAAAAGCCCCCTGGGCAAGGGGGCTGTGGCGTTGATTGGCCGGTAGAGCCTGCCGGTGGGCGAGGCTCAGACGTGCACCTGGCACGGATAACGGATATAGGCCTGGATTCAGAAGTAAACCTTGCCGCCACCCCACTGGGTGCCGCTCACTTTGGGGGCCACCAGGATGTAGCCGGCGATCAGGCGGAGGTCGTCGTCGCTGAGATCGCGCATTTTGACGAACACATCGCTGCTGCGCATGCTCGGGTGGACGTCGGCGATGCTGTATTCACCGTCGTAAGAGGTGGGGTCCTTGATGTAGTCAACGAGGGAGTCGACCGAGTTGCGCGGCGGGGTGGCCAGGGCCAGGGTTTCCGGGTCGAGGCCCACGTTGTAGTTCGTCTTGGTGACACCGCCGGCGTGACAGGTGCCGCAGCTGTCGTTGAACAACTTGCGACCACTCTTGATCTCCGATTCGCTGAAGGTGACCAGGCCACCATCCGGTGTGCCGCTGACCGTGAGCGTTTCTGCATCCCATTGGGCGGCCTGCAGAGGAGCCACCCAGACTCCGAAGGTCAGCAGCAATCCCAGCGGCACCACCAGCAGAAGGCGGGCGATCGACCGGAGGGCGGCGGGAAGGGAAAGGGCCATGGAGGGAGCTGGCGAATTGGCGGTGGACACCGCACCTGAGACCTTGTATCACGGGCGAAGGGCACTCCGGGGCGGGATCAAGAACTGTTGCAGGCACAAGCGGCCCGGCCAACCCGCGGCCTGTGCCTCAACCCTCGTCGGGGTTGACCTCAAGGGTGAGGAAATCCTTGGCCACCAACGTGTTCGGGAAGATCGCCCTTGCCTCGTCGAGCAGATCATCGGGGGTGACCGTGTTGCCCTGCACGTAACGGGGGCTCAGGTGGGTGAGCGCCAGGGTTTTCACCCCGGCGAGGGCCGCCGTCTGGGCCGCCATGGTGCTGGTGGAGTGCTGCCGTTGGAACGCCATCTCCGCTTCCCCGTGAGCAAAGGTGGATTCGTGCACGAGCAGATCGGCGCCTCGCGCCAGCTCCACCGCCGCTTCGCAGAACACGGTGTCGGTGCAGTACACGAAGGTGCTCCCGGGCCGCGCCGGCCCGCACAGCCGCTCTCCATGGATGATCCGCCCGTCCTCGAGCGTGACGCTCCGACCCGCCTTGAGCTCGGCGTAGATGGGGCCGGGCGGGATGCCCAGCGCGCGGGCCTGCTGCACATCGAAGCGCCCGGGGCGGGGCTTCTGCTCCACCCGGTAGCCGTAGGCGGGGATGCGATGGGTGAGCGGCGCGCAGCGCACGATCAGATCGTCATCGTCGAGCAGCACCGTGCCGGCAGTGGCGGCCTCGCGTACCCGATGGCTGGCCAGGGGATAGCCGATGCGCGTCGATGAGGTTCGCAGCACGCCTTCGAGGTAATCGCGCAGGGGGTCGGGGCCGTAGAGATCGATGCCCTGGCAACTGCCAGCCATGCCCAGGCTGGCGAGCAGACCCGGCAACCCAAAGATGTGGTCGCCGTGCATGTGGGTGATGAAGATGCGCCGCAGCTGCGACACCCGCAGGTCGCTGCGGAGGAATTGATGCTGGGTACCTTCGCCGCAGTCGAACAGCCACAGCTCGGCGCGTTGTGGCAGCCGCAGCGCCACGGCCGACACGTTGCGGGCCCGGGTGGGAACGCCCGAACTCGTTCCGAGGAAAGTGACCTGCAAGCCAGTTGCGCTTTGCCGCATGCTGCCACGTCGATCACTGGCCGGCGGAGGGCTGGCGCGGTGCCCGGATCGTCGTGACAATGACCCCCTTGTGAGCTCCGCTGCTGGTCGCCATGGCTGGGATGTTCGCCCGCTCGGCGCTGCCGAAGGCCTTCCATCGGTCCGCTGCACCTTCACTGGCGCCACGCCTTGGCCTTGCCGGCCTGGCAATGCCTCTGGCCTGGGCGATGCTGCCCGGCCTGCCAGCGGCCCATGCCCAGCAGCCGGCCATCCGGCCGGTGCCCCAGACGGCCAGCGCCAGTCCCGATCCGAGCCTGCGGGTGCTGCTGCTGGAGACGGCGGAGGTACGGGTGGGCGGCGCCAGCGGCCTGCGCCTGCTTGATGCCAGCGGCCGAGAACGGCTGCGCCTCCCCGAAGGCGGTGCCATTGCCCTGCGCCCTGCCGGCAGCGGCGTGCGGGTGGAGGTGGTGGCGCCCCGGGGGCTGGGCACGGCGCCTGCATCGCTGAGCCTGGCGGAGCTGTGGATCGATGCCGGCCAGTCCCCCGGTGGCGACGCCGTGCTGCAGCTGAAGAACCGCGCCTACCGGGGACGGCTGGTGGTGCGCCCGGCCGCCTCCGCGTTGCGGGTGGTCAATGTGGTCGCCCTCGAGACCTACCTTCCCAGCGTGGTGGGAAGCGAGATGCCCGCCAGCTGGCCCCTGGAGGCCTTGCGGGCCCAGGCCGTGGCGGCGCGCACCTACGCCCTCCGCCAGCGCCGCCCCGACCAGCCCTTCGACCTCAAGGCCACCGTCAGCAGCCAGGTCTACAAAGGGGTGGAGGCGGAGACCGCGTCCACCAGGGAGGCGGTGCGCGGCACCCGCGGATTGGTGCTGACCCACCAGAACGCCCTGATCAATGCGGTGTTCCACAGCAGTGCCGGTGGCACCACCGAAAACAGCGGCGATCTGTGGCAGCGCCAGATGCCCTATCTGGTGAGCGTCGCCGACTTCGATGAGGCCTCACCGGTGAGCCGCTGGCGCCAGGAACTGCCGCCGCCGCTGCTGGCCCGCGCCTTCGCCGAACTGGGCGGGGTGCAGCGCATCGACATCCTCTCCACCACCGCCAGTGGCAGGGTGCGGCAGGCCCGCGTGGTGGGCCCCAGTGGCCAGCTTCTGGTGAGTGGGGCGGAGCTGCGCAGCCGGCTGGGCCTGAAGAGCACGCTGGTGCGTTTCGAGGCAGCCCCCTTCAGCTTCACTGAGCCTCAGGTGCCGCCTTCCACCTGGTTGTCGGCCACGGGCGTGCTGCTCTCGCTGCCAGCGCCGCCGCCGCTGCTACCTCCCCTCAACCCCACGCTGGTGGCGGTGGGACGGGGCTTCGGCCACGGGGTGGGCATGAGCCAGTGGGGGGCCCTGGCTATGGCCCAGCGCGGCAGCAGCTTCCAGGAGATTCTCCGCCACTACTACCGCGGCGCCCAACTGCGTCCGTACGGTGACATCGCCACACCACGTCTGGCGGCGGATGCGGGCTCTGCATCAGGCTCCTCACCATGGAGTCCCCGCCACACGGCCCTGCGTTCCGCTCGCCTCTGAGCGCGCCGGCCCTACCCTCTCTTTGCCCTGAATCCATCGCTCCGATCCCCGGTTGGCACCACCGGCTGGAGGTGTTTCCGGATGGGGAGCAACTGAGCGAGGCGGTGGCAGAGGCCCTGTTCGACCAGTTGCTGCGCCCTCAGGCCCTGCCGCTGGGGCTGGCCACGGGTCGCACGATGGTGGCGGTGTACGGCGCCCTGCGGCAGCGCATCGCGGCGCTGCCGCCTGCGGAGCGGGCCCGCCTGCTGGCCGGATGGCGCAGCTTCAACCTCGATGCCTACGTGGGCCTGCCCCGGCACGATCCCCGCAGCTTCGCTGCTGAGATGGAGGCCCGGCTGATCGCACCGCTTGGTCTCGCTCCGGAGCAGGTGGCCCTGCCTGATGGCCTGGCCGCCGACGCTCAGGCCGAAGCCGTCCGCTACAGCACCGCGCTGGAGGAGGCCGGCGGCATCGGCCTCCAGCTGCTGGGGCTCGGCAACAACGGCCATGTGGGCTTCAACGAACCCCCCTGTGAGGCCAGCCAGCGCTGTCATGTGGTGGAGCTCGATGCCGCCACCCGCGCCCAGAACGCCCCGGCGTTCGGCGGTGATCCAGAGGCCGTGCCGCGGTGGGCGATCACGCTCGGTCTGGCGGAGATCCTGGCGGCGCAGCGGATCCTGCTGGTGGTGAGTGGCTCTTCCAAAGGGCCGATCCTGAGACGGCTACTGCAGGAGCCCCCCAACGCCCAGCTGCCGGCCAGCTGGCTGCAGCAGCACCCGCGGCTCCGGCTGATGGTCGACCGGGCTGCGCTCACTGGCTGAAGCCAGCACCTGCCGGCTCACCTCCCCGCCAGCGACGGCAGGCCAGCCATCACGCCAGGAACGCTTCGATCAGGGCCTCGTCGGCCTCCAGGTTGGCGGTCACGCTGCGGACGTCATCGAGGTCGTCGAGGGCATCGAGCATGCGCAGGCAGTGGCGCAGCGCCTCGGACTCCTCCAGGCGGCAGGTGGTGGATGGGATCCAGCGGTGCTCCCAGCCCTGCACGCTCCAGCCCTGGTGCCGCAGGGCATCCTGCAGGGCCTCCAGGTCGGCATAACTGCACACCACTTCCGCGGAGGCGTCGCCAGCTCCAGCTCCACCACGACCTCCCCCCCCAGCAGGTTCGCCCTTGCCGGCTGCCGTCCCCCCTGCCACTGGCTCGAACGTGTAGGTGAGCGCGGCGGGACCGCCTGCCATCTCCAAGACCAGCAGGCTCTCCAGCAGGGCGTTCTCCTCAAGGTGGGGCTGCGCGATCCGCACCACGCCGCGGTGCTCGAACAGGTACCCCACACAGCCCACCTCGCCCAGGTTGCCCCAGTGCTTGCTGAAGGCCAGGCGCAGGTCCGCCGCCGTGCGGTTGCGGTTGTCGGTGAGCGCTTCCACCAGCACGGCCACCCCGCCGGGGCCATAGCCCTCGTACCGGACCTCCTGAAACTGATCGCCGTCACCGCTGCCATGGCCAGCTCCCTTGGCGATTGCCCGCTCGATGTTGGTGTTGGGCAGCCCGGCGGCTCTGGCCTTCTCCAGGGCCGTCCGAAGCTGGAAGTTGCCGGCCGGATCGGCCCCGGCGCGGGCGGCCACGCTGATTTCCCGGGCCAGGCGGGTGAACACCACGCCGCGTTTGGCATCGACCACCGCCTTCTGGCGTTTGATCTGGCTCCATTTGCTGTGGCCGGCCATGGCTGGGTGCTGGGTGCGGGATCGGGAGGGAAGCGCCGACGCGGCGGCCTTAGCCGGCCGCGTCGAACACCAGTCGCGGTTGCAGGCGACCGCCCGGGGCGGTGCGGGCCATGCCGGCCAGGTGGCCCTGCGGATCGAGGATCACCACGGGCTGGTCGAGCACGCTGGGATCGAAACCGGGCCGATCGGGGCTGGAGACGGCGCTGGCGCAGAGGCTGCGGCCGCAGCGCCAGCCTGCCAGATCCGCCGCATCCAGCTGTCGCGAGGGCAGGTGCCTGAGCGGCTGGAGTGGATTGTCGAGAGCCGGCAGGGGCGCCCCGCTCTCGAGCGCCTCCAGGCTGACGCTGCCACTCAGAGAGAAGCCGAGCGCTTCGGTGCGACGCAGGCTGGCCAGGGTGCCACCGCAACCCAGGGCGTTGCCCAGGTCCCTCGCCAGGGAGCGGATGTAGGTGCCAGCGGAACAGCGCACCGTCAGCTCCAGCTGCTGGCTGGCGGGCTCCCAGCTCAGCAGCTCAAGCGCATCGATCTGCACCGGCCGCGCCGCCAGCTCCATCGTTTCGCCCCGCCGCGCCCGCGCATACGCCCGCTCCCCATCCACGTGCACCGCCGACACCTGGGGCGGTTGCTGCAGGATCGAACCGCGGAAGCGCTCCAGGCAGGCGTCCAGGTCGTCGTGGCTGAGGGCGGGCACCGGACGGCGCTCCAGCAACTCACCGCTGAGGTCGTCACTGCTGGTGCGCCAGCCGAGCTGGATCACGCCGCGGTAGGCCTTGCCACTCGGCAGGTAGGGCAGCAGGCGCGTGGCGGTGCCCAGTGCCAGCGGCAACACGCCGGTGACGGCAGGATCGAGGGTGCCGCCGTGGCCGACCCGCTTGAGCCCGTAGCAGCGGCGCACCCTGGCCACGCAGGCGTGGGAGGTGAGACCTGCCGGCTTGTCGAGCACCAGGAAGCCGCAGGGCGAAGGGGAGGTGGTCACCGCGACATCGCTGCAGATGGCAAACGCCGGGAAAGGGAAGGCCGGCGGCGGTGCATCATCGCCGCCAGGGGGTGGCAGGAGCCAGGCGGGGCTTCAGGCTGGGGTGCCTGTTCCCCCGGTACTGCGTCTGTGCCTGTGCAACACCGCCGTGATCTGGCCTTCCTGGTGCTGGCCGGCCTCTTCCTCGGCACCATGGGCATGCTCAACATCCTCGGCCTCACCCGCTTCCTGAGCCTGGGCTCGATCGGCGGCTGGCCGATCGTGGTGGCGGTGGGTGCCCTGCCCTATCCGGTCACCTTCCTCTGCACCGATCTGATCAGCGAGATCTGGGGCGAGCAGAAGGCGGGACAGGTGGTGTGGGTGGGGCTGCTGCTCAACGGCTGGATCGTGCTCATCCTCTGGCTTGGAGGGGTGCTACCTGGCCTGGCCGGCACCGACTCCAGCACCTTCTTCGAGATGCGGCGCCTGGCCTTCGGCGCCGTGGGGGCCTCCATGGTGGCGTACCTGGCGGCCCAGTTCACCGACGTGCGCCTTTTCCATTTCTGGAAGCGCTTCAGCGGCGGCAAGGCCCTCTGGCTGCGCAACAACGGCTCCACCCTGGTCAGCCAGCTGGTGGACACCACAGCGGTGGTGTTGATCAGCCACTACGCCGCCCATGTGCTGCCGATCCGCTCTGGTGAGCCGGTGCTGCCCCAGCTATGGGCGTTCATCCTCAGCGGCTACCTGTTCAAGTTTCTGGCCGCCCTGCTCGACACCCTGCCCTTCTACCTCCTGGTGGGCTGGCTGCGGCGCTGGCTTGAGGTGCCCGGCGACGGGGTGGAACTGGGCCATGAAGACCCCCGCCCACTCCCGCTCCCCCGACCGGGGCGCTGAGCCAGCCGTGAGCGGCGGCCCCTTACCCTGACGGTCTGCCAAGGGGACCAGGAGTGTCCGAGTCAACCCAGACCATGACGGCCCCATCGGTGCTGCCCAGCCTCGATGTGGAGCGGTTCCTGCGGGACGGCTTCGGCCTGTTCGACCAGCTGGCGGCCTATGTGCAGCTGAGCCCAGGCGAACTGGAGCAGCGCCTGGCCCACAGCCGCAGCGACCTGGCCGCCCTGCACCCCGGCGCCACCGGCTTCGACCCGGAACGGGTGGAGGCCTTCTACGAGGAAACGGTGGGCCACGGCCACCTGCTCGAGCTTTCGGCCTGGCACTTGGGCAGCGGCGATTACATCGCCGACACTCTGCGCCTGCAGCAGCATCTGGCCCGGGGCCAGGTGCTCGACTTCGGCGGCGGCATCGGCACCCATGCCCTGGCGGCGGCGGCGCTGCCCCAGGTGGAGCGGGTGTGGTTCGTGGACCTCAACCCCGACAACCGGGCGTTCGTGCGCCAGCGGGCGGAAGCCCTGGGCCTCGCCCATCGCCTCGGCTTCTGCCGCGATCTGAGCGATCCGTCCCTGCCGGCCGCGTTCGACACCATCGTCTGCCTGGATGTGCTGGAGCACCTGAGCCATCCGGCCGATCAGCTGGAGGTGTTCGCCTCACGCATGTCGAAGGAGGCGGTGGCCCTGCTCAACTGGTATTTCTTCAAGGGCTTCGCTGGCGAGTATCCGTTCCACTTCGATGACCCTCAACTGGTGGAGCGTTTCTTCCGCAAACTCCAGAGCCGCTTCCTCGAGGTGTTCCACCCCTTCCTGATCACCACCAGGGCCTATCGCCTCGCCGATTGACCAGCCTGGTCACCGCCGCATGCGCGGAGGCGGAGGAGAAAGACTGACCCCGGAGCGAAGCCAGACACCACAGCGGAGCCAGATCCTGTCCCACCCGGGTGTGAGCACGCACCAGGCTGGCACCCGCACCCAAACGAAAAGACCGGGAGGCTGGAGAAACAGCAGTCCCGGTCTTGAGCTGCAGTCCTGTGGCTTTCAGGATAGATGGGCCTTTTACGTTGAGCCCAGCCAGCCCTGGCCTGTGTGTTCAAGGCCAAGGCTGGCCGTTGGCGTTCAGCCCAGGGCCACGTGGATGCGCTTGCGGTTGCGGAGGCCGCGCTTGATGGTCTCGAAGTTCACGACGCCATCGATGAGGGCAAAGAGGGTGTCGTCGGAGCCGCGGCCGACGTTGTTGCCAGGCAGCACGGAGGTGCCGCGCTGACGAATCAGGATCGAACCGGCGCTCACGGTTTCACCGCCATAGCGCTTGACACCCAGCCGTTTGGAATTGGAATCGCGGCCGTTGCGGGTGGAGCCTGTGCCTTTCTTGTGGGCCATGGGGGCGAGAAAACGAAGGGTGGGCGAAAGAAGGAGGAAGTGGAGCCGGGATCAGGCGAGCGCCTTGCCCGCCACGGTGATCGACTCGACCCGCACACGGGTGAGCTCCTGGCGGTGGCCGTTTTTGCGGCGGGTTTTCTTCTTGGGCCGCATTTTGTAGACGATGATCTTGGGGCCGCGGCGATGCTCAAGCACCTTGAGCTGAACGGTGACACCACTCACATAAGGGTGGCCCAGTGTGGTGGCGCCGCTGGCGTCACGCACGAGCAGCACGTTCTCCAGGGTGACGCTCTCGTCGACCTCTGCCGCGATGCGGTCAAGGTCGTAGTAGCGGTTCGGCTGGAGCCAGAACTGCTGGCCTGAGGCCTCAGCGATCACGTAGGAGCCGGCGCCCGGCGCTGGAGAGTCTGTGCTCGGCGCTGAGGTGCCGGTGGCGGGGGTGGTGCTCATGGGTGCGAAGGCGTGGACAGGCTGCCCGCTCCTGGCCAGCGACCCTGTTGGGGATCACCGGACGGCTCGGCATTCAGGCCTGGCGCACATCCTGAAGAATGGACAAGTGTCCATCCTCCACTCCCAGAGCCCCGCCCGTCAACCTTAAGGTCTCCCAAACGTGGTTCCACGCGCCGCATGTCCCAGCCGGCCTTCACGATCGCCTCGCTGATTCGCGATCCCGGCCTTGATGCTGCCTGCGGGCAGTGGCTGCAGGAGGGGCGCTACGACGTGGTGGCGCTCGGCCTGGCCCCTGACCCCTGCGCGTTGCTGGCCGAGAGCTGGGAGAACTTTGACGCGGTGCTGCTGGAACAGGGTGCCCTGCCTGAGGCACTCGATGGTTTACGCCATCAGGGTTTGCTGCTTCCCGCCGTGGTGGTGGGCCCGGTGAGTGGGCAGCTGGATTACCACGATGCCGAGGTGCATCTGCCCGCCGACCAACTGGAACAGCTCAGCTACAGCCTGGATGCGGCGATCTCCCGCTTCCTGCGACGTGGCAACGTGGAGGGGGCTCTACCGAGCGAGCCCGGCGGCGATGGCTCCTGGAGGCTGTCAAGCCGCCTGCAGGAGCGGCTTGGCTATCTGGGGGTTTTCTATAAGAGGGACCCTTCGCGGTTTCTCCGCAATCTGCCTCCCCTGGAGCAGAAGGAGTTGTTTCTCTCCCTGGAGCGCACGTACAGAGATCTGCTGGTGAGCTACTTCAAGGACGAGGCCGCAGCGAATCAGGCATTGGAAAGCTTCGTGAACACCGCATTTTTCAGTGATCTCTCCATCACCAAGACCGTGGCCATCCATGCAAATCTGATCGACGAATTCTGGAAATTGCTCAAGCTCAAAGGACAGAAAGACGATTTCCTTCGTGATTACCGCCTGGCCCTCCTTGACGTGATGGCCCATCTCTGCGAGATGTACCGTCGATCCCTGCCCGTCAACGAGCCGGCCCCAGGGCCGCGCGCCGTCGCTGCCACCACGCTTCAGGACCTTCGATCCAACCAACCTTCTGAGGTGCACCCTTGAGCATTCGCAAGACCTACATCCTCAAGCTCTATGTGGCGGGGAACACTCCCAATTCCATGCGCGCCCTCAAGACCCTGCGCAACATTCTGGAGCAGGAGTTCAAGGGGGTGTATGCCCTGAAGGTGATTGATGTGCTCAAGAATCCCCAGCTGGCCGAAGACGACAAGATTCTGGCCACCCCCACGCTCGCCAAGATCCTCCCACCGCCGGTGCGACGCATCATCGGCGATCTCTCTGATCGGGAGCGGGTGCTGATCGGCCTTGATTTGCTTTACGACGAGCTCACCGAAAATGATCTCTTCAATCCTGAACCCCAGGCTGATGATGCCGGAGGCACGGGCCAGATTCTGTAGATCCTCCTAGTAATTTCCGGGCTTTGTTCAGCTGGGCCTTAGGTTGATGCAGGCACCAGACCAGCCATGACGGATTCTCCTTCCCATCCCCATTCGCAGATGCAGGTTCAGAAGCTTCCGACCGGGGTGGAAGGCCTTGATGACATCTGCCAGGGCGGCCTGCCGATTGGGCGTTCCACGCTGATCAGCGGCACATCCGGCACGGGCAAGACCGTTTTCTCGCTGCACTTTCTCTACAACGGCATTCATCATTTTGATGAGCCAGGCATCTTCGTTACCTTTGAGGAATCGCCCCGGGACATCATCCGCAATGCTTCCAGCTTTGGTTGGAATCTGCAGGAGCTGGTGGATCAAGGCAAGTTGTTCATCCTTGATGCTTCCCCGGACCCCGATGGCCAGGATGTGGCTGGAAGCTTCGATCTCTCGGGATTGATTGAGCGAATCAACTACGCGATCAGAAAATACAAGGCCCGGCGCGTGGCCATCGATTCAATCACGGCTGTTTTCCAGCAATATGATGCTGTGTCGGTGGTGCGTCGGGAGATTTTTCGCCTGATTGCCCGGCTCAAAGAAATCGGCGTCACCACGGTGATGACCACCGAACGCATCGATGAGTACGGCCCGATCGCCAGATACGGCGTCGAAGAGTTTGTCTCCGACAACGTGATCATTCTGCGCAATGTCCTGGATGTGGAGCGCCGCCGCCGCACGGTGGAGATCCTCAAGCTGAGGGGAACCACCCACATGAAAGGAGAGTTCCCCTTCACCATGGGGCCACAGGGTGTAGCGATCTTCCCGCTGGGCGCGATGCGCCTCACGCAGCGCTCTTCAAATGTGCGCCTGAGCTCGGGAGTACCGCGCCTCGATGAGATGTGTGGCGGTGGTTTCTTCAAGGATTCGATCATCCTCGCCACCGGTGCCACCGGCACTGGCAAGACACTGCTGGTGAGCAAGTTCATTGAAAACGCCTACAGAAACAAAGAACGGGCCATCCTCTTTGCCTACGAAGAGTCAAGGGCGCAATTGCTTCGCAATGCCACCAGCTGGGGCATTGACTTTGAGCAGATGGAGCAAGATGGCATGCTCAAGATCATCTGTGCTTATCCCGAATCCACCGGCCTGGAAGATCATCTCCAGATCATCAAAACCGAGATTGCCGAGTTCAAACCCTCCAGAATGGCGATTGATTCGCTATCTGCCCTCTCCCGTGGGGTGAGCCACAACGCTTTCCGGCAGTTTGTGATCGGTGTGACGGGATACGCGAAACAGGAAGAGATTGCTGGCTTCTTCACCAACACCTCCGAAGAATTCATGGGGAGTCACTCCATCACGGATTCCCACATCTCCACGATCACTGATACGATTCTGCTGCTGCAGTATGTGGAGATCCGCGGTGAGATGGCCCGCGCGATCAACGTGTTCAAGATGCGTGGCTCCTGGCACGACAAGGGCATCCGTGAATTCGTTATCACAGGCAACGGCCCAGAAATACGCGATTCCTTCTCCAATTTCGAGCGTATCATCAGCGGCGTGCCCCACCGTGTCACCTCCGATGAACGGGTGGAACTCTCCCGCATTGTGCGTGGTGTGGAGGATGACGCTTTCTGATCGGGATCTCTGTTCTGAGCCAGATCTCAGACAGCGCTGGCAGCGGGTGGTGATGGATGTGAGAACGCAGCACTGAATGTAGACGTGACGGCGGCTGCGTTACTTCGCTCGCCTGCAATCGCCAGTTCATCGCTGTCGGCTTGCTCCAGGGGTAGATCGAACCAGAAGGTGGTGCCAACGCCCAGTTCGCTCACCATGTGGATGCGGCTGCCGTGCTTCTCAATAATGCCTCTCACGATCGATAGCCCCAGACCCGTTCCCACTTCGGTGTGCACGGCATTCTCGACCCGGTAGAAGCGATCGAAGATCCGGGCCTGGTCTTCGCGGGAGATGCCGGCTCCTGTGTCGGCGATCTCCACCCGCAGCCGCGGCAGGGGTGAGGACAGACCGCAGCTGAGGCTGTCTTTGTCATGGACGGGGATGGAGAGGTCGATGTGGCAGGAATCAGGCCACGGATAGGCGCGCAGCCTCAGGCAGCCACCCGGCTGGGTGAACTTGAGCCCATTGCCCACCAGGTTGTCGAAGACCTGAAGCAGGAGGTCCCAGTTGCCACGTACGCGGGGCAACTGGGCATCCACATCCATCGCCAGCGTCACCCCTTTCTCATCGGCATTGAGGCGGTAATTGCGAAGGGTCTGCTCGATCGCCGGGCGCAGTTCAATCGGCTCGAGCACCCAGGTACGGTCGGATTCCAGCCTCGACAGATCGAGAACATCGTTCACGAGGCGTGTGAGACGGTCGGTTTCAGCGTTGGCGATGCCGAGGAACTCCTGGGTTTCCTCCTCACTCAGCTGGTCACGCATGTCGTGGAGGGTTTCCACATAGCTCTTGATGTTGAACAGCGGCGTGCGCAATTCATGCGACACATTGCTGATGAAGCGGCTCTGGGCGGCGTTCAGTTCAACTTCCCGGGTGAGGTCCTGGATCGTCATGGCAATCCCCTTCAGGCTTTCGCCGCTGGCATCACGCACGCTCTGCAGCACGATGCGCAGGGTGCGGGGCGGCTCGCCGAAAGTGCAGCGCACATCGCAGCTGTCCCGCTCACCGGCCAGCAAGCCATCAAGCGGGGCTTGCAGTTCCATCGCCAGGAGATCGGGCAGTTCGCTGCAGAGATCACTGCCTTCCAGGTTGCGGCCTTCCCAGCGGAACAGGCGGCGGGCCGTGGGATTCACCAGCACGATCTGACCATCGCCATCGAGCAGGGCAGCGCCGTCGGCCATGCTGGCGATCAGGGTCTGCTGTTTCACCTGGGCGGCGGTGAGTTCCTCGATGTTGGCGGCGTCGTACACCTCCAGCTGGGAGGCCATGTCGTTGAAACCATTCAGCAGTTCCCCCAGCTCGCCGCCCACAGGCAGGGCGATGCGGGCCTGGAAATCACCGCCGGCGATCGCCCGCACGCCGCGCAGCAATTCCTTCACCGGGCGGGTGATCGTGAGCGCGTTGAACACCGCCCCGAGGATCACCAGCACCCAGATCGAGATGAACACCGCCACGGTGACTTCCCGCGTCAATGCCGCACTGGCCAGCACCGCTTCATTGGGATTGATACCAAGCGCGAGTACGCCGAGGTAGCGCCCTTCGCTCACCATCGGCACGAACACATCGGTGACCTGGCCGTCTGGGCTGAGGTGCTGACGGATCAGCGGATTCTGGGAACGGCGTTGCAGATCGGCGGGCAGTTCAAGCCGGCGGCTGAGCAGCAGTTCACTGCTGCCGTTGCTGCCGCCGATCGGGATGCCGAGGTAGATCACTCCATCGGGATCGGCGAAGAAGATGTAACGCAGACTTCGGCTCGAGCGCCAGAAGCGCTCCGCCACCGCCGCCAGTTCGCGGTCGTTGGCTTCGGCCACCAGCGGGGTGACGTTCGCGGCCAGCAGCAGACCCAGGTCGCGGGCGAAGCGGGTGTCGCTCATGCGCGCATCGCGTTGGATGCCGTTGAGCGCGATGAAGGTGATGCTGGTCATCATCAGGCTCACCACCAGGGTGGCCACAGCCAGCAGCTTGGTCTGCAGGCTGAATTCGGCCCACCACAGGCCGAGCCGCTGCTGCCAGCTGAGCGGCATGGCGGCCGCGCCAGTGGTGGCGCCGCGAGCGGGGGCAGGGGACGGAGGGGTCGGGGCGGAGGCTGGAGAGGCAGACACCGGCCGGTCAGAAGAGGGCGGAAGCTCGGCGGTCACGCGCGGAACCGTCGGATAGACGCACCCTAGGGGCGGCGCACCTGGTGGCCGATGTCACGCCGGAAGCTGAGGCCTTCGAAGTGCACCTGCTCCAGGCCGCCGTAAGCGGCGGCGAAGGCCGCATCGAAATCGTCGGCCTGCGCCACCACCGCCAGCACCCGACCTCCTGCCGTGACGCAGACACCATCGGCGCCGGCCCGGCTACCGGCATGGAAGAGCTGCAGATCCGGATCCGGCGTAAGGCTGGTGGTGATCGCGTCACCGCTGCGCACCGGGCCGGGGTAGCCGGCGGCGGCAGCCACGACGCAGGCGCTGCAGCGGCCCGAGATCGTGAGCGGCGGGGCGGCATCAAGGCGGCCGCTGGCACAGGCCATCAGCACCTCGGCCAGTTCATCGCCCAGCAGGGGCATCAGCGTCTGGCACTCGGGATCGCCGAAGCGGCAGTTGAATTCGATCACCTTCGGTCCGTCGTCGGTGAGCATCAGGCCCGCGTAGATCACGCCGCGGTAATCGATGCCCCGGCCCCGCAGGGTGGCCAGGATCGGCAGCAGCACCTGCTGACGCACCAGCTCGAGCCCGGCCGCGTCCAGCAGGGGGGCCGGCGCATAGGCCCCCATGCCGCCCGTGTTTGCGCCGGTGTCCCCTTCGCCGATGCGCTTGTGGTCCTGAGCGGGAGGCAGCAGCACCATGCGCACCCCGTCGGTGAGCGCGAACACCGACACCTCCGGTCCGCTCAGGCGCTCCTCCAGCACCAGGGCGTCGCCGGCACTGCCGAAGCGCCCCGCAAAGATCTCCTCGATCGCGGCACGGGCCTCCTCAAGGCTGTCGGCCACCGTCACCCCCTTGCCGGCCGCCAGCCCATCGGCCTTCACCACCAGGGGCCGGCCATGGGACTCCAGGGCCTGCAGCGCCTGCTCGCGGCTGGTGGCGGCCCAGTAGCCCGCCGTGGGTACGCCGGCCTCCTGCATCAGCGCCTTCGCCCATTGCTTGCTGGCCTCCAGTTGGGCGCCGCCGGCCCCTGGACCGAACACCGCCAGTCCGGCGGCGCGCAGCTCGTCGGCGAGGCCAGCGGCCAGGGGTGCTTCCGGGCCCACCACCACCAGATCCACCTGCCGCTCCAGGCAGGCGGCGACCAGCCCAGGCCCATCGCTCTCGGCGATCGGCAGCGGCTCGCAGCCCTCCTGTCCGGCGGTGCCGCCGTTGCCCGGGGCTACCCACACCCGTTCCACGCCGCGGCAGCGCCGCAGGGCCCAGCCCAGGGCGTTCTCCCGGCCCCCGCCCCCACCACCAGCACCCGGCGTGGAGACGGCAGGCCATCGGTCAGGGGTGCGGACATGGAGCGGAGCGGGTGATGGGGGGCGGTTCCCTTAGGTTGTGGCCCGGTGGCCGCCTGCCGTGACCCTTCCTCTTTACATGCCGGTGGGTCCCCGCCGAAGGCTGGCCCTGCTGCTGATGGCCGGGTTGGTCATCGCCGGCAACGTTCCCGTCCAGGCCCAGACCGCGCTCCCAACCCAGCGCCAGCCCGGGTCTGCTGCCCCGGCGGCCCAGGCTCCGCCGATGGCTGCAGAACTGGCAACGCCCCAGGCCCCGGTGACGCCTGCGGTCCCGGGGCCTGGCGTACTGCCGGGAATGCCCGACGAGGACTTCGATGCTGCGCTGCGCTCCGAGGATTTCGCGGCCCTCGAGCGGGCCTGTCAGGACTCCGCCCGGTTCGATCGCAGCGACCGGCTGCGCCTGCTGCGTGAGCGCCTGGTGACCATGCGCCCGGCGCCCCAGCCCTTCGCCGTGATCCTGGTCAATGCCAATGCCCTGATCAGCTGCCTGGCACCAGAGTCGGCGCTCACCGTGCTCGACCGTTACGGCCCCGGGCAGGGCCGCGAGCGGGAGCAGTGGCTGGTGCAGCAGTGGCGCGCCGCCAACGCCGCCCTCGATCACCGCCGGGCCGCCGAGGCGCTGCGGCGGCTGGCGGCGGGCCGCGTCGCCCAGCTGGAAACGATGCCCCTGCCCCTGCGGCTACGCGAAGACGGCAGTCTCGACACCCGCTCGGCCCTTGATGTACTCGCCGGCCACCTGGAGGTGCTGGGCCGCTCGCGGGAGGCGGCGGAGGTGCTGCTGGCCGGACGGCTGCCCGGCACGGTGGCAGCCGAGCGGCTGGAGCGGGCGGTGATCTTGCTGGTGGCGGTGCCGCTGGCTGAGCGCAATGCCCTGCTGGAGCTGGCCCTCAACCAGGCGGCTGCGGATGGGGCCTGGGGGCTGGCGGCGCAGCTGCTGGATCTACAGCAGTTCGTGCAGCGCGCAGCCGGTGCCGATCCGCGCGCGGCCGCCGACCGGCGCCTGAGGCTCGCCCGTCGCATCGACGACGCCTATGGCGAATGGCTGCTGGAGCGCGCCAATCCCGAGGCGAAGCAACGCGCAGCTGCTCTTGAACGTGAGCTGCGCTCCCCCCGGGCCGCCGGTGGGCACGCCAGCCCCGCACCCGCAAACGGCCCTACCCCACCACAACCCAACTCCCTCCTGCCATGACGGCCTTTTCGATCGGTGCGCTCCTGTATGAGGGCAAGGCCAAGCGGGTGTTCGCCACCCAGGACCCCGACCTGGTGGCGGTGGACTACAAGGACGACGCCACTGCCTTCAATGCGCTGAAGAAAGCGCAGCTGCAGGGGAAGGGCGCCCTCAACTGCCGCATCTCCGCGCTGCTGTTCGAAGCGCTCGAGGCCGCCGGCGTTCCCACCCACTACCTGGGTGTGGAGGGCAGCGCCTGGATGCTGGTGCGGCCCGTGGCGGTGATTCCCCTGGAGGTGGTGATCCGAAACCGCGCGGCCGGTTCCCTCTGCCGGGAGATGCCGATCGCGCCCGGTACCCCCCTGGAGCCACCGCTGCTGGATCTTTATTACAAGGACGATGCCTACGGCGATCCGTTTCTGAGCGAGGCACGGCTGGCGAGGCTGGCGCTGGTCACGGCGCAGCAGCGCGCCGATCTGGAGGCCCTCGCCCACCGGGTGAATGGTGTGCTCCGCCCGTTGTTCGCCGGCGTAGGGCTCGAACTGGTGGATTTCAAGCTGGAGCTTGGCTTCACGGCGGATCAGCAGCTGGTGGTGGCCGATGAGATCAGCCCGGACACCTGCCGGCTCTGGGACCTCGCCACTGAGGACGCCAGCGACCGGATTCTGGACAAGGACCGCTTCCGCCAGGACCTCGGCGGCGTGATCGAGGCCTATGGGGAGGTCCTCAAACGGGTCCAAGGGGTTTGCCCTTCCCCCCGGGTCTACGGGTAAGGTCACGCCAATTTGCGGCCCGTCCGCCTTCTTCCGGAGAACCATGGGTGTCCCCCGCAACGCCCTCACCGGCGATCTCCTCTCCGTATTGGCGCGCCGGCCCAACTCCGTGGCCCTCGCCCTGAGTCTGCCGCTGCTGGGCGGCGCCACCTTGCTGGCACCGGCCAGCACTGAAGCCAAGCCGGTTGCTGGTGCTGCAGCTGCTGCCACATCACCGGCCACTTCCAGAACTGCAACCACCTCTGGTGCTCTGGCACCGACGGCCGGGATCCCGCAGGCTCCGTCCGGTGTTCTCCAGGCTCAGGCCACCCCACCGGCCTCCGGAGCCCCGGCCAGCCCAGACCCTGCCGCCCAGCCCGCACCCGCCGAGGCTCCCTCTGCCACTCCGGCCCCGGCCCCGGCCCCGGCGGCGGAGATTGCTCCGCCGGCCTCCCCCAGCGAACCGCGCGTATTGATCAGCGAGGTGGTGGTGGAGGGCCTGGACGGCCACCCGGAGCGGGAGCGGCTTGAACTCGCCGTCTACGACGCCATGACGGTGCGTCCCGGCAGCCGGGTCACCCGCTCTGAGCTGCAGACCGACCTGTCGGCCATCTATGCCAGCGGCTGGTTCTCCGATGTGCGCATCCAGCCCAAGGACGGCCCCCTGGGCGTGCAGGTGGTGGTGATCACCACAGCCAATCCCGTGCTCTCCCAGGTGGCGCTGGACACGCCCAAGGCCAAGCTGCCTCCTCAGGTGATTCAGGAGACCTTCGCCCCCGATTACGGCAAGACCCTGAATCTCAATGTGCTCAAGGGCCGCATCGACGAGCTCCAGAAGTGGTACGCCGACCAGGGCTACTCCCTGGCCCGGATCACCGGCCCCAACCGCGTCAGCCCCGAGGGCGTGGTGGAGCTCACGGTGAGGGAAGGCACCGTGCAGGGCGTGGAGGTGCAGTTTCTCAACAAGGAGGGTTCCGCCACCAACGACAAGAACGAGCCGATCCGTGGCAAGACCAAGCCATGGGTGATCACCCGGGAGATCTCGATCGAGCAGGGCGAGATCTTCAACCGCCGCCAGCTGGAAGACGACATCAAACGCCTCTATGGCACCGGCCTGTTCGGTGACATCAAGGTGACCCTGCGGCCGGTGCCGGCCCAGCCCGGCGAAGTGGTGATCGTGCTCGGGATCGTGGAGCAGTCCACCGGTTCACTCTCCGGCGGCCTCGGCTACAGCCAGAGCCAGGGGGTGTTCGGTCAGGTGCAGCTGCAGGACAGCAACCTGCTTGGCCGGGCCTGGGACCTGGCGCTGAACTTCACCTACGGCCAGTTCGGCGCCCTCACCGATCTCTCCTTCACCGATCCCTGGATCAAGGGCGACCGGTTCCGCACCGCGTTTCGCGCCCGACTGTTCGTCAGCCGCGACGTGCCCCAGATCTTCCAGTCGCAGGACGGCGGCAACATCAACACTGCCTCCGACTTCTACAAAGCGCCGGGCACCGATGTGGCCTTCAACATCAACGATTCCAATAACCCCGCCGACCGCAGCTTCAACTCGGTGGATTCCGCTGAGAACGCCTTCCCCGATACGAGCTGGTTCGACTTTGACGGCAACTCGGTGGTGTTGCAGCGCATCGGCGGCAACTTCCAGTTCGCCCGTCCGCTCAACGGCGGCGATCCCTTCAAGCGGGCCACCTGGAGCGTCGTGGTGGGTGCCAGCGTCCAGGAGGTGCGGCCGATCAACTTCGGCGGTACGTCCATGCCTTTCGGCGTGAGTACCAACAACTTCAACGGCCGCAGTGCCCCCACCGAAGACGTCATCTGCATCGCCTTCAACTGTGCCACCACCAACCAGCTGGTGGGTATCCGCTTCGCCGCCACTCGCAACACCCTCAACGATCCCCGTAACCCAACCGACGGCAACTTTCTCTCTCTGAGCACCGAACAGTTCGTATCGGTGGGCCCCGATTCCCCCACCTTCAACCGGGTCCGGGGCAGCTACTCCCACTTCATCCCGGTCAACTGGCTGAGGTTCTATAAGGGTTGCCGACCGCGGCCAGGTGAGCCCTTCGACTGCAAGCAGGCTCTGGCCTTCCAGGTGTCCGCCGGCTCCACGATCGGTTCGCTGCCCCCTTATGAAGCCTTCTGCCTGGGCGGCTCCAATTCGGTGCGGGGCTTTTTCGACTGTGACCTCGGGGTGGGGCGCAGCTTTGGTGAAGCCACGATCGAGTACCGCTTCCCGCTGTTCAGCGTGGTGAGTGGTGAGCTGTTCATCGATGGCGGCACCACCTTCGGTACCCAGGCGAACGTGCCGGGCAACCCCGGTGGGCTGCTGGGCAAACCCGGCAGTGGCTTCTCGGTGGGCACCGGCCTGATCGTGACCACACCGGTGGGGCCCCTGCGCCTGGAGGTTGCCAGCCGTGATTTCACCGGCGAGTGGCGTTTCAACCTCGGCGTGGGCTGGAAGTTCTGATGAGCCCGTGGCCGGCGGACTATGCCCGTGCCTGGACGCTGGCTTCCCCGGTCGAGATCACCGGGGTGGGACTGCACAGTGGTGCGGTGGCGCGGGTGCGACTGGAGCCCACCGAGCGCCCGGGGTTCGCGGTGGGCTGGCTGGGTCAGCCCAGCCAACCTCCAGTGCCTCTCCATCCCCGCCAAGTGGCCGACACACGTCTATGCACGGCGCTGCGCTTCGATCAGGGCCGCCTGGCCACCGTGGAACACCTGCTGGCAGCGCTGGTGGGCACGGGCCTGAGTCACGTGGACATCCTGGTTGAGGGGGAAGAAATCCCGCTACTCGATGGCTCCGGCCTGCCCTGGGTGGAGGCGATTGCGGCGGCGGGCCTGCACGAGATCGGCGAGCGGGAGCCGCTGCAGACCCTGGCAGCACCGCTCACCGTCCAGCAGGGCGTGAGCTTCGCTGTGGCCCTGCCCAGCGAGCAGCCGCGCCTCAGCGCCGCTGTGGCCTATCCCCAGGCGGCCATCGGCCAGCAATTGTTCACTCTTGAACTCACCCCACCGCGGTTCGTGGCCGAGATCGCCCCCGCCCGCACCTTCGGCTTCCTCGAGCAGATCGAACAGTTGCGCGCCGCCGGATTGATCCAGGGAGGCGCCCTTGACAACGCCCTGGTCTGCGATGGCGAGGGCTGGGTGAACCCTCCGCTGCGCTTCAGCGATGAACCAGTGCGCCATAAGCTCTTGGACTTGCTGGGGGATCTGGCGCTGGTGGGCTTGCCCATGGCCCAGGTGTTCGCCTTCCGCGGGTCCCACGGCCTGCACACGGCACTGGCGGGCGCCCTGGCCTCCCTCCCCCGAACTGCCTGACGCTCCCTTGTCCGTCTTCTCTCCCCCCGAGACCTCGCTGCTGACGAGCGAGCAGATTCTCAACCTGCTGCCGCATCGCTACCCCTTCGCCCTCGTCGATCGGGTGATCGAGCAGGAGATGGGCGTGCGCGCCGTGGCGATCAAGAACGTCACCCTCAACGAGCCCCAGTTCCAGGGGCATTTCCCCGGCCGCCCACTGATGCCCGGTGTGCTGATCGTTGAAGCGATGGCCCAGGTGGGGGGCCTGATCATCAGCCAGATGCCTGAACTTCCCAAGGGGCTGTTCGTGTTCGCCGGCATCGATGGTGTGCGCTTCCGACGTCCGGTGGTGCCGGGTGATCAGTTGCGGATCACCTGCGAGCTGATCGCCCTCAAACGCAAGCGCTTCGGCAAAGTGAAGGGGACCGTCACCGTCGATGGAGACCTGGTGTGTTCAGGGGAACTCATGTTCTCTTTGGTGGACTGAGGGAATGACGAGCTCCGCCGTGACGACCAAGATCCATCCCAGTGCTCTGGTGGATCCCCGCGCCCGGCTGGCCGAAGGGGTGGCGATCGGCCCGTTCGCCGTGATCGGTCCCGATGTCCAGATCGGTGCGGGCAGCACCATCGGCCCACACGTGGTGATCGATGGCCGGGTCACGATGGGCGCGCGCAACCGGGTGTTTCCGGGAGCCTGCATCGGCCTCGAGCCCCAGGATCTCAAGTACAACGGCGCTGACACCGAGGTAGTGATCGGGGACGACAACGCGTTTCGTGAATGCGTCACGATCAATCGGGCCACCGCCGCCGGCGAGCAGACACGCATCGGCAGCGGCAACCTGTTGATGGCTTACAGCCACGTGGGTCACAACTGCGAACTGGGCGACCGGATCGTGGTGGCGAATGGGGTGGCGATCGCCGGCCATGTGGTGATCGGTGATCGGGCCGTGATCGGTGGCGTGCTGGGCATCCACCAGTTCGTGCACATCGGCAAGCTGGCGATGGTGGGTGGCATGAGCCGCATCGATCGCGACGTCCCCCCCTTCGCGATCGTGGAAGGGCACCCGGGCCGGCTACGGGGCCTCAACCGCATCGGCCTGCGCCGCAGCGGCCTTGCCGACCGCGAGGACGGCGCCGAGCTGCGCCAGTTGCGGGAGGTGTGGGACCGCCTCTACCGCGGCGATGAGGTGCTGATGGAGGCGCTGCGGCAATTGCGTCAGCAGCACCTGCTGCCGGCAGCCGAGGAGCTGTGCAGCTTCCTCGAGGCCTCGATTGCGCCCGGGCGCCGCGGCCCATTGCCGCCGCAGCGCTGATGGCGCGGTTGCTGATCAGCACCGGCGAGGTGTCGGGTGATCTGCAGGGGGGGCTGTTGATCCAGGCGCTGCATGCGGAGGCGGAACGCCGCCACCTGCCGCTGGAGATCGTGGCCTTGGGCGGCGAGCGGATGGAGCGTGCCGGCGCCCGGCTGATCGCCAACACGGCGCCGATGGGGGCGATCGGACTCTGGGAAGCCCTGCCCCTGGTGCTCCCCACCCTGCGCCTGCAGCGCAAGGTGGGCCAATGGCTGCGCCAGTCGCCGCCTGATGGGCTGGTGCTGATCGATTACATGGGCGCCAATGTGAATCTGGGCCTGCGCATCCGCCGCGACTACCCCTGGGTGCCGATCACCTACTACATCGCGCCGCAGGAGTGGGCCTTCCGCTTCGGCGATGGCGGCACCACGCGCCTGATCGGCTTCACCGACCGGATCCTGGCCATCTTTCCCCAGGAAGCCAGCTTCTACGCCGCCCGCGGCGCTGACGTCACCTGGGTGGGCCATCCGCTGGTGGACACGCTCACCGAACAGCCCGATCCGGCCGAAGCCAGGCGCGAGCTGGGTCTCACCCCGGACCAGCCCCTGCTGCTGCTGATGCCGGCCTCCCGGCCCCAGGAGTTGCGCTACCTGCTGCCGCCCCTGGCCGCCGCCGCCGCAAGGCTGCAGCAGTTGCGCCCCAGCCTCAAGGTGATCGTTCCGGCCGGCCTGCCCAGCTTCGAGCAACCCCTGGCCAGCCGCCTGGCGGCTGCGGGCGTGGAGGCCACCGTGGTGCCGGCCGCCCGCTGCGACGCGCTCAAGCCCACCCTGTGTGCCGCCGCCACCCTGGCCTTCACCAAGTCGGGAACGGTGAACCTGGAGATGGCGCTGCGGGGGGTCCCCCAGGTGGTGGGTTACCGACTCAGCCGGCCCACCGCCTTCATCGCCAAGCGGCTGCTGGGCTTCAACGTGCCCCACATCTCCCCGGTGAACCTCCTGCTGGGGGAACGGCTGCTGCCGGAACTGCTGCAGAACGACCTCACCGCCGACACGATCGTGGCGGAGGCCTTGCCGCTGCTGGAGCAAGGCCCCGAGCGGCAGCGGATGCTGGACGGCTACAGCCGCCTGCGCGGCATCCTGGGCGAGCCGGGCGTCACACGCAGAGCGGCGGCGGCCATCCTGGATCAGATCGCCGCGGCGGCCACCCACGGCGCCGCCACCGCCCGCAGCGTTCCTGAACCGGCATGAACCCGCTCCCTTCCCCCCCGCCCTCGCGGAGCCTGCTGCAGCGCCCCTGGCACCACTGGCTGGCACCGCTGCTGCTGGTGGTCACCCTGCTGATCGCCGCCGTTCCGCCCGCGCAGGCGGCGGTGGAGGAGGCGGTGTTCGCCGGTGGCTGCTTCTGGTGCCTGGAGCACGACCTTGAGCAGCTCCCCGGTGTGCTCGATGCGGTGAGCGGCTACAGCGGCGGTGCCCAGGCCAACCCCACCTACAAGCAGGTGTCGGCCGGTGGCACTGGGCACCTCGAAGCCGTGCTGGTGCGCTTCGACGCCGACCGGATCAGCTATCCGGCGCTACTGCGCTCCTTCTGGCGCAACGTGGATCCGCTGGATGGGGGCGGCCAGTTCTGCGATCGCGGCTCGTCGTATCAGCCGGCCATCTTCGTGCGCGGTGCCCGTCAGGACCAGCAGGCCCGTGCCAGCCAGGCCGCGGCCGCCCGCGAACTGAAGCGCAAGCCCGCTGAGCTGCGGGTGCCGGTGCGGCCGCTGCAGCGCTTCTGGCCCGCCGAGAGCTATCACCAGAATTACGCGGAACGCAACAAGGCGAAGTACTCCTATTACCGCTGGTCGTGCGGCCGTGACCGGCGCCTCGACGAGCGTTGGGGCAAGGCCGCCCGCAGCGGCACGCCCTGGCGTTCCCCCTGACACCCCGGTGGGGGTTTCAGCCCTTCCCAGAAGCGGGCCGCCTGCTTACGTTGACTGCAGGCGACATGTCGGTGCCTGTATGTATCTGCTGACGATCAAGGACGGCCTGGCCACCCGCCACATCGGCCCCTACGAAAGCCCGAAACAGGCGGTCGACGATCTCGACCGCCTGTTGATGAGCTTCGGCGACCGGGCCCGCTGGCAGATCCACGAGCTTGAATCGCCCGCCGTGCTCCTGGGCGGCGCTGCGCCGGTGGCGGCGGCCTGAGGCGCCACCACCACGAGGTTCCAGCACTGCAGCGATCCAGCGGATCTTGGCAGGGGAGCAACCGGAACAGCACAGCGCCGAAACGATGCCGCACCCGTTCGGACCAGTCCTCAAAGGGCTCCCAGGGTTGGGTGCATGGACACACCGCCTGCGTCGTGCTGCTCTGTCCGTGCTGTTCAGCCTCTGTGTGGCCGCTCCGCCTCTGACCTGATGAACAGACAGGCAGGCCTACCGGGCCTGGCGGGGGTAGCCGCTCAACAGGCCGCTCTCCACCATCAGGCCCACACCCGCGGTCACGCAGATCAGCCCCAGGGCGCCGTACCAGAACCAGGGGCCGGTGGCGGGCGCTTTCACCAGAAGGGCCACCTGCTGCACCGTGCGCCGGCTGATCGCTTCACCGACCAGGCAGAGGCCCAGCGGCAACAGCAGCACGCCCAGTTGCGCGCGGATGTACCAGCGGATCTTCTTGGCGGCCATGGCGTCGGCAAGCGGCGTCAGTGGACAACCCTAAGCCGGGCCCCCGAGGCACACCCAGTTCACCAGGGTGCGCACGCCGAAGCCGGTGGCACCGGCGGGGTCGAGCCCCCGGCCCTTGTCGCTCCACACGGTGCCGGCGATGTCGAGATGGGCCCAGGGGAGATCGGGCGTGACGAAATCCTTGAGGAACAGGGCCGCCGTGATCGACCCTCCCGGCCGTGGCCCGGTGTTCTTGAGGTCCGCCACCGGGCTTTTCAGGCCCTGCTTGTAGGCGGCATGCAGCGGCATGCGCCAGAACAGCTCGCCGCCCTGCTGACCGGCGTCCACTAGGGCCGCCGCCAGCGAGTCGCTGACAGACCAGAGCCCGGCGATCTCCTCGCCCAGGGCGATCACGCAGGCACCGGTGAGCGTGGCCAGATCCACCACCGCATCCGGTTCGAGGTTGCAGGCGTACACCAGGGCATCGGCCAGGGTGAGCCGCCCTTCGGCATCGGTGTTGTTGATTTCGATCGTCTTGCCGTTGGAGGCGGTGAGGATGTCGCCGGGGTGGATGGCGTTGCCGCTGATCATGTTTTCGCAGGCGGCCACGATCACGTGCACCTCCACATCCGCCGGCTTGAGCTCGGCGATGGCCCGCGCCGCACCCAGCACCGCCGCGCTGCCGCCCATGTCGTACTTCATCATCTCGATCTGGGAGCCGGCGGTTTTGAGGTTGTAGCCGCCCGAATCGAACGTGAGCCCCTTGCCGATCAACACCAGCCGTCGGCTGGAGCCCCCGGCGGGGCGGTAGGTGAGGTGGATGAACTTCGGCGGCAGATCCGAGCCCTGTGCCACGCCCAGGTAGGCCCCCATGCCGAGCGCTTCGCAGTCGTCGCGCTCCAGCACCTTCAGCTCCAGGCCGAAGTCGGTGGCGATGCGGGCGGCGGTGTCGGCCAGGGCCTGGGGGGTGACCGCATTGGGCGGGGCGGCCACCAGTTCGCGGGCCAGCTCCACACCGGCGCAGGTGGCGGCCACGGCGCTCAGGCCAGCACCGGCCGCTTCCTGCAGGCCCAGCAGGGTGACGCTCTCCGGCAGCGGCTGGGGCTCGGCCTCGCTCTTGAAGCGTTGATCCTTGTAGAGGCTCAGCCGCACCGCTTCGGCGATGGCCGTGGCGGCCGCGGCGGGATCAAGGCCCTCGCTGGGAAGGGCCAGCCCCAGCGCGCCCCCGGCGGCGGCGGCGGCCTTGGCGCTGGCGGCTGCGGCGCTGCGCAGGGCGGCCCCGTCGAGGCTGCCAGCCTCCCCCAGTCCCACCAGCACCAGCAGGCTGGGGGTGTGGGCGGGCAGATGCAGGGCCAGGCAGTCGCCGGGTTTGCTCTTGAAGCGTCGCTTCTCCAGCAGCGCGGGCAGGTCGAGGCTGAAGCGGGCTGACAGGAGCGGCAGCCAACCGGCGGGATCCCCCTGCAGCACTCCCACCGCCAGGGTGTCGCCTTCCCACTGCGTGAAGGCGGTGGGGCTGGTGCGGAACTCCATGGAGCGTCAACCTTGGAGGCGCGATCGTAGCCATGCCGCCCCGGACTCCCCGCTGGTGCTCAGGCCGGATCGGCGGTGAAGGGGGTGGCCCAGCGCTGCCGCGTTTCCTTGTTGAAAGGGGGCTGCCAACGGCGGATCAGCGCCTGCTCCAGAGCCCGGCGCGGCCTGACCGCCCCGGGTACGTCGCTGCAGAAGCGGATGCTCAGCCCGCTGGCGAGCCCGCAGCGGCGCAGGGCTTCGTCGTAGGCCGCCAGGTAGGTCTTGCAGTCGTGGTCGCCTTTCCAGCGACGATCGGCACAGCCGGTCTCACCCACGTACAGCAACAGGGGGTGCTCCAGCTGGGGTTGGCGGTCCATCACCACATACAGGGCCGCCCCCTGCTGCGGCGGCTCCGGCCAGCGCCAGAACTGCAGGTTGAGCGGCGCCAGCGCCAGCGGGTCGAAGACGGCAGCCTGCGCGGCGGCGGTATCGGCCCCGCCGGCTCCGAACAGCGAGCGCTGCGCCACTCCGGCCCCGCTGCCGTGCAAGGGACGCTGAAAGTCGGCCAGGCCCTGCTGCCAGCGCAACAGTTGGTGGCGCGCCAACGGCAGAGCCGTGGGCACGTGCTCGCCGGCGGCGGACGCCGGCCCGGCGCCGAACAGGTCGAGCTGGCCCTGGCGCGGCAGGCCCATGCTCAGGGCCGCTGCCGCTGTGGCGCCGGTGTCGGCCGTGGCAGATCCGGCCCCACCGGCCCCCGGCCGAAACTCACCTTGCCGATCAGGGCCTCCACCAGGTGGGGGGGCAGTTGCAGCCGTTGCTGCAGATCGGCGAGATCCTGAAAGGGCCCCCGCCCCCGTTCGCGCACCAGCCGCTGGCAACGGGGGGGATCAAGCGGCAGCCGCGCCTGCAGCTGTTCGGCGCTGCAGCGGTTCACATCCAGCGGCACCGGCCGCAGCGGAGCGGGCTCCCCATACCAGCGGAACTCCAGCAGTGGCAGCCAGCACTGCAGCTGGGCGTCGCTGAGGCCCAGCAACCGTTGCAGGTCGTCCTCACCGCTGAGCTGCACACCGCCGGCCTGCAGACGCAAGAGCAGATCCACCTGGTGGGGCTCACAGCCGGGCAGCCGCAGCCAGTCGGCGGGGGTGGCGCGGTTCACATCCAACCGCCAGCCCAGGGCGGCGGCGTGGCGCACCTGGGCGGCATCCCGCAGCCGCAGGCCAGGGTTCTGCTTCAGCTTCAAGGCCATCAGCTCCCGTTCCACGGCCGCGTCGGCGCCGACAGGCTCAGGGCCGCCACCGGCCCCGGCCGTATCTGTTGCGGCGTTCGATGACGCCGGCTCACGACGAAGCGGTGGTGGCGGCGGCGCAATCTGCCCAGTGGCGATCAGCAGGCGGCGCGCCAGTGGATCCAACCAGTGCCCTCTGGCCATGGCGGCCCCCTTCAGCCACGACGGACTGGGCCGAAGTTAGCGGCAGGGGGCGGTCGATACGTCAATCCGTACTCACCGGCAGACAGGCAGGCGCCGCAGAATCGTTCCGATCGCTCTGTGTTCGGCAGCTTGATGGGCTTCTTTGAATCCGAAATCGTGCAGGACGAAGCCCGGCGCCTGTTCACCGATTACCAGCAGCTCACCCAGCTGGGCTCCGACTACGGCAAGTTCGACCGCGAGGGCAAGAAGCTCTTCATCGAGCGGATGGAGGAGCTGATGGACCGCTACCGGGTGTTCATGAAGCGCTTCGAGCTCTCTGAGGATTTCCAGGCCAAGCTCACCGTCGAGCAGCTGCGCACGCAGCTGGGCCAGTTCGGCATGACGCCTGAGCAGATGTTCAGCCAGATGCATCTCACGCTCGAGCGCATGAAGAGCGAGCTGAGCTCGTCCTGCTGACGCCTGCCTACGATCCGCCGCGACGGGTCGTGGCACGGGTGGGGTGAACGGATGGGGCAGGCGCAGGTGTGGCCGGACGTGCCGGCATGGCTGAGCCGGGGCCTGGCGGATCTCTTTCCGCACGAGGCGGGTCCGTTGGCCGGCAGCGCCACCTCCCTGGCCGCGCGCCTGGCGGAAGCCGAGCGGGAGGGCATGCCGCTGCGCATCAAGCTCGGCATCGATCCCACCGGCTCCGACATCCATCTGGGGCACAGCCTGCTGTTCCGCAAGCTGCGGGCCTTCCAGGACGCTGGCCACACCGCCGTGCTGATCATCGGCGACTTCACCGCCCGCATCGGTGATCCCACCGGCAAGAGCGCCACCCGCGTGCAGCTCAGCGCCGAGGCGGTGGCCGCCCATGCCACCACCTATCTGGAGCAGCTGGGCCAGGGACAGCCGCGGCAGCGCGCCCTGCTCGACTTCGAAACCCCCGGCCGGCTGGAGGTGCGCCGCAACAGCGAGTGGTTGGCGGCCCTGGATCTGCCGCAGGTGATCGAGCTGCTGGGCACCAGCACCGTGGGGCAGATGCTCGCCAAGGACGACTTCTCCAAGCGCTATGGCGGCGGCACGCCGATCGCCCTGCATGAGTTCCTGTACCCGCTGCTGCAGGGCTATGACTCAGTGGCGGTGCGCTCCGACCTGGAGCTGGGCGGCACCGATCAGAAGTTCAATGTGGCCATGGGCCGCGATCTGCAGCGCCACTTCGGCCAGCCGCCCCAGTTCGGCCTGCTGCTGCCGATCCTGCCGGGGCTCGATGGTATGCAAAAGATGAGCAAGAGCCTGGGCAACACCGTGGGGCTCCAGGACGACCCGCTCTCGATGTATTCAAAGCTGGAGAAGGTGCCCGACGCTGCGGTGAACGCCTACCTCACCCTGCTCACGGATCTCGAGCTCGAGGCGCTGCCGGCCAATCCGCGGGAGCGCCAGAAGGCGATGGCCCTGGAGGTGACCGCCACACGCCATGGCCAGCAGGCGGCGCTGCAGGCCCAGGCCGATGCCGCCGGACTGGTGGGAGTGGGGGCAGGGCGGAACCCCGGGCTCGATGGTGAAGCAGGCGGCTCGCCCCGTGCCGAGGCTGTCGACGTGCTGGAGGCGTCACTGGCGTCGGTGAGCTTTCCCGCCAAGGCCTTTTTCCTGCTCAGTGCCATCGGGGTCTGCGCCAGCAGCAGTGAAGGACGGCGCCAGATCCAGGGGGGCGGCGTGAAGCTGGATGGCGAGAAGCTGAGCGATCCCAACCTGGAATTCAGCAGCCCGGCGGAGCTGGACGGCAAGGTGCTGCAGCTCGGCAAGAAGACCTTCCGGCGGCTGGTGCCCTGATGGCCACCACAGTGCGAACCACGGTGGGCACCACGGCGTTGGCCGATCCTGCAGAGCGGATCATCGTGGCCCTTGACCGGCCCGATGCCGGCAGCGCCCTGGCATTGGCCGCCTCGATTCCGGAGCTGCGCTGGGTGAAGGTGGGCCTGGAGCTGTTCACCGCCGCCGGGCCGGATGTGGTGCGCGAGCTGCGCCGGTGTGGCCTGCGCGTGTTTCTGGATCTGAAGTTCCACGACATCCCCGCCACCATGGCTGGCGCCTGCCACAGCGCCGCCGCTCTGGGTGCCGAGCTGATCACCGTGCATGCCAGCGCAGGTCGCCGGGCTCTGGCGGCGGCCCAGGCGGCGGCGGAGCAGGGTGCTGCTGCCCAGGGCATGGCTCCGCCCACCCTGCTGGCGGTCACGGTGCTCACCAGCTGGGAGGCCGACCGCTTCGCCGCCGAACTGCAGGTTCCGGTGGCGATGGCCGCCCACGTGAGCCACCTGGCGGCCCTGGCGGCTGCCGCCGGGCTGCGCGGTGCCGTGTGTTCACCGCTGGAGGTGGCCGAGCTGCGCGCGCGGCATCCACTGCCCTTCACCCTGGTGACCCCGGGCATCCGCCCCGCCGGCGCCGCCACGGGCGACCAGGCCCGCGTGCTCACGCCGGCCCAGGCGATCGCCGCTGGTGCCAGCCAGCTGGTGATCGGCCGGCCGATCACGGCAGTACCCGATCCGGCGGCGGCGTTCGCGGCCTGTTGCGCCGAACTGACCGCATCGCCCTGAGCCACCGCCCCGCTGTCTGAGGCTTGGCCTGGCCCAGCGGCCCACACCAGACCCACTCCCGCCGGCTGCCCCGCAGACCACCCACCCAGCCCGCCAGGAGCGGGTCCCGTTTTCCCCTGGTCCGCCAGCCGCTGATCCCGCCGGCCCGTGGCGCACAGACAGCCGGGCCGCAACGGGGGATGCTGCAGGCACGCTCTGCCCCCCGACCATGCCCCGCGCCGGGATCCAGCCGGCCCAGTCGGGCCTTCGCTTCCTCCCCGCCCACTTCAGCCCCTGGGTGCACCGGCTCAGCCGCTGGGCGCTGCCGCTGCTGTTGCGCACGCGGGAGATTGTGGACTGTCAGGTGGAGGGGGCGGAGCGGCTGGCTCAGCTGTTTTCGGAGCACCAGCAGGGCCGCGTGCGGCTGCTGATCGCCTTTCGCCACCCCACCACCACCGATCCGCTCACGATGGCCAGGCTGATCTGGGAGGAGGTGCCCCGGGCCGCCCGGGCGGCAGGGCTGACCCTGCGCAGACCGGTGCACAGCCAGTTCCTCTACGACCGAGGCATTCCCCTGTGGGCGGGAGAGGCTGCCGGCTGGATCCTGGGCGCGCTGGGAGGCATCCCGATTCAGCGCGGCAAGCTCGACCGGGTGGCGCTCAAGGCCGCCCGCGAGGTGCTGGCCCAGGGCCCGTTCCCGCTGGCGATCGCTCCGGAGGGTGCCACCAACAACCACGGCGAGCTGCTTGGCCCCCTGGAGCCGGGGCTGGCCCAGATGGCCTTCTGGTGCTGCGACGACCTGGCGGCCGCCGGCCGTCAGGAGCGGGTGCTGATCGTGCCGATCGCCCTCAAGTACGTGACGCAGGGCCGCGACTGGCCGGCGATCGATACGCTCCTCGATCGCCTCGAAGCCCAGCTCCGCCGGCGTCCGGGCCGGCATGGTGCCGAAGGCTCAGAAGGTGCGGAAGGTTCAGAAGCATCAGACAACACAGCACACCCTGCAGGAGCAGGCAGCTCCATGGGAGATGGCAGCGTGGCGGAAGCGCTGCGCTACCGCCGCCTGATCCAGCTGGGCGACAACGTGATCACCCTGCTGGAGGCCTTCTACCGGGAGGCCCATGGCCTGGACCTGCCTCCTCTTTCGGCCCCGGCGCTGTACCCGTCCTGCCTCGAGAACGGCTTCATCACCAGGCTCGAGCGGATTCGCAACGCGGCGCTGGGGGTGGCTGAAAGCCGTTTGCAGCTCTTGCGTCCGAAGGGGAGCCTCGGTGAGCGCTGCCGGCGCGTGGAGCAGGCGGGCTGGGACCGCATCTACCGCGACGACCTGAAGGCGATGACGCCCCTGGAGCGCAGCCTGGCCGACTGGCAGGCCACCGAGGCCCGCCTGGCCATGGACCATATGCGCCTGGTGGAATACTTCTCCACGCTCAGCGGTTCCTACGTGGCTGAGAAGCCCAGCTTCGATCGCTACACCGAAGTGCTGCAGATCCTGTGGCGAGCGATCACCTGGATCAACGGCACCAGCCACGACAAGACACCCGAGCTGGGCTCCCGGCTCGCCCGGCTGTCGGTGGGGGAGCCGATCGATGTGACCGAGCGGCACGGCCGCTACCTCAGCGGTCGCCGTGAGGCTGTGGAGGAACTGATGGCCGACCTGCGCGCCCGCATGCTGGCGGAACTGGAGGGAGCCGGCCCTGGCTCTCAGGCCGCCAGGGCGGGACGAGGAACCAGTTCGGCGTAAACGCGCTCCAACGCCTCGATGTTGCGTGTGAGCGTGTAGCGCTGCAGCGCCCGCTCCCTGGCACGGCGCCCGAGTTCGGCGGTGAGCACCGGCTGGTCGCGCAGCACCGGCAGCAGGGTGCGCAGCTGGGTGGTGACCCCCTGGGTGCTGATCACGATGCCGGCCCCTCCCTCCAGCACCTCACCATCGGCGCCAGCATCGGTGGCCACACAGGCGGTGCCGCTGGCCATAGCTTCCAGCAACGACAACGACAACCCCTCCACCAGCGACGGCAGCAGGAACACCTCCGAGGCCTGCAGCAGCGCCACCCGTCGCTCCAGCGCAGGTTCATAGCCCCACCAGAGGATGCCCGGGTCTTCATGGGCGGCCTGCAGCGATCCCCGCAGCGGCCCATCGCCCACGATCACCAGCACGCAGCCGGCTGGCCGCACCAACCGCCAGGCGCGCAGCAGGGCCTCCACGTTCTTCTCGGTGGCCAGCCGGCCCATGTACAGAAACGGGCGGCGGCCTTCGCAGCGCGCCTGCACCTCACGGCGCAGAGCGCTGCTGCCACGCTCGGAGCCTCTCCGCTCTGAACCTCCTCGCTCAGAGTCCGCGGGCTTCCACACATCGGTGTCTACGCCGTTGGGGATCACCGCCAACCGGTCTTCCTTGACCCCCAGCCGGGACAGCACCTCGGCCTGCAGCTCGGAGAAGACGATCACCCGGTTGAAGCGGGCCAGAGCCGGGGCATAGAGCTGGTAAGTGAGCTGCTGGGTACCGCCCGCCAGGTTACGAAGGCCGGCGTCGAAGGCGGGATGGAAGGTGGCGACAAGCGGCACGCCCAGCTGCTGGCAGAGATCGGGCAGCAGGAAATCGAGCGGCGAGAGCGTGAGGCTGGCGTGCACCAGATCCGGTTTGAGCTGCTCCAGCGATTCCCGCAACTCCCGCTGGGCGCCCGGCGCGGGGACCGTGTACACCTGCGACTTCAGCAGGTAGGGCAGGGCTACTTCGCTCTCATCGCCCGCCAGCGCGGCCCGGCGCGAGGCCCGCAACGCCTCCTTGGTGAGCGTCAGGCCTTTGCCGTTGACGCTCGGAGGATCCCAGGGCAGCCCGGGGCCCGTGGCGGGTGTGTCGAAGTGGATGAAGCTGATGCGGTGGCCCCGTTGCCGCAACTGCTCCGTGGTGGTGAGCCCGTAGGTGACGTTGCCGCAGAAGGGTGATTTCTTGCCCAGCCAGGCGATATGCGCCAACTGCTGTCGCCCATTTCTGCCAAAACGCTAGCAGCGCTGCCAGGGACGCTCCAGCAGGGCCGCCAGCAGGGTGATGCCCGCAAGTACCCAGAGCACGGGCTGCAGCCCGTAGCGGCTCACCACCGTGCCCGCCAGCACAAGCGGCAGGCTCAGGGCAATGTTGATCAGGTTGTTCTGCAGGCCAAACACCTTGCCGCGCAGTTCTTCCGGGGTGTCTTCCTGGATGGTGGTCTGGGCGGGGATGGCCAGCAGGGCGGCGCCCACCCCCAGCGCCACGCACAAGCCGAGTGTGAGCGACAGGCTGCCGCGCACCTGGCCCAGCAGCACCAGCGCAAAGGCGATCAGGCCCAGGCCCGAGGCCGAGAGCAGGCGGCGGGTGAAGCCGCGGCCGAGCTGGGCCACCGCCAGTGCACCGACGGCCATGCCCAGGCCGCTCATGGCCAGCAGGGTGCCGAACTGGGTGGGTCCGAGCCCCTTGATCGCCGAGGCCAGGCTGATGGCCAGGACATAGAGCGCCGCCAGGATGCTGTACAGCAACACAAGATGCACCAGGGCATTTCGCACGCTGGAGCGCTCGCGAAGCACCTGGATTCCTTCCAGGATCTCGCCCCACACCGAGGTGCCGCGGTCTTGCCAGGGGGCTTCCACCACGCGGATGCGGGCAATCGACAGCGCCGCCAGCCCGTAGCAAAGCGGGAGCAGCACGAACTCACCGCCTTCGATGCCGAGCGTGGCGAGTCCGTTGCGCAGCAGGCGCAGCACCGGGTCGCCGAGCGCGAAGCCCACGATCGTGGCGCCCATGCTGGTGGCCTGGTAGAGCGAGATGGCAGCGAGCAGAAGCGGTCGCGGCACGAGCAGGGGAATGGCCGCCTGCTCGGCGGGCGCAAAGAACTGGGTGAGCACCGACTCGAGGAAGGTCATCGCCACCAGGCCCCAGTAGCCCCAGCTGAGGCCGAGGAAAAAGGGGCCGGGGATCAGTAGCAGCGGGGCCAGCAGCACCAGGCCCGCGCGCAGGGCGTTGGAGGCCACCATCACCTTGCGTTTCGGCCAGCGGTCGGCCCAGACCCCCGCCACGGTGCCGAGGGCCATGGCGGGCACGGTGTTGGCCACATAGATCCCCGTGGCCAGCAGGGTGATCATCTGGGCGCGGGTCTCGAAATCGAAGCGCAGGCTGGCGGCCGCTTCAGCCAGCAGCGCGTTGGTCTGGGGGGTGTCCGTCACCCAGTACTGGGCGATCAGGAACACCATCAACACGATGTAGAACTTGTCGGCCAGCTGGGAGAAGATCTGCCCCAGCCACAGGCGCCGGAAGTCGGGCAGGGCCAGCACCGCCTGCAAGCCCTGGCCCCGGGCCGTGCTGGCCAGCTCCTCGCTGGCGGCCGCCTCCGGGCAGGCTGCCGGACCTCTGGACGCATCTTCGCCGGCGCTGCCTCCGCTGGGGCCGGCCTCCGGCATCGGCGGAGGCGGGGGGGTGGCTCGGGACAATCCGCTCAAGGTTCTATCCGTTCCGCCGCAATGATGGCTCAGGGGATGGTGCCTCCAGCGCGTGACCCGGCTCGAAGCAGTCACGCAGAAGACGCAACGCACGGCAGCGGCGTCCGCCGTGCTCCTGGGTCCACAGTTCCACCAGCTGCAGCAGCCGCAGCCACACCGCCAGCGGCCCCATCAATTCCCCGTCCCGGCGGCGCGGTGGAGCCGGGCGTGTCAGCCGTTGCAGCAGCGCCAGTTCAGAGGCATTGAGCACGAGCATCGCCCCGGGCACCGCGCCGATCAACAGCCCTTCGCTGGGCACCAGGCTGCAGCGCCAGTCCCAGTTGCCGATCGGTGGCTCCAGCGGCTGCCCGCTGCGGCCGCAGCTCTGCAGCGGCAGGCCGTAGCCGCCTAGGGCCAGCAGATGCACGCTGCCCTGCACCGCGATCGCCAGGGCCTCAACGCTCTCCTGCCGCTCGCGCACCACGGTGTCTAGACGCCCCAGCTGCATCAGCAGATCCTCCAGCACCCCGTGGACGCCATCGCCGCCCGGCACCAGCAGCAGGGCCAGCTCCGCCAGCGCCTGAGCGGCAGCGAGCGTTTCCAGCCGCTCCGCCAGCTGGCTATGGGTGCGCTGCACCTGCAACTGCCGAACCCGCCGCAGGCCGCGGCCACCGCCCACCTGCAGCTGGAGCAGGGCCAGCGGCACCGCTGCCGCCAGGCTGCTGCGCGGCCGGCGCGCTCCCGGCACCGCCAGCCGCACCAGCCCTTCGGCGTCGGTGAGCAAGGTAATCAGACGGTCGTTTTCGCCGAGGGGCCCGCTCTTGAGCACGAGCCCCTCCAGGCGCGCCGCGCCGCCGCTCACGAGCCAGGGGGTGTGGCGGGGCTGCGCAGCGCCTGCATCAGTGCCACTCCACGGCTGGTGCCGAGCCGGCTGGCGCCGGCCTCCACCAGCTCGAAGGCCTGCTCCAGCCCAGTGATGCCACCGGAGGCTTTCACGGCCACGCGGCCGCGGGCCAGCTCGCGCAGGTGCTGCACCTGGGCCACGCTCACCGGCGGACCGAAGCCGCTGCCGCTCTTGAGGAAGGCGGCGCCGGCATCGATGGACGCCTCCACCAGCAGGGCCAGGGCGGGATCACTCAACCTGCCGGCCTCGAGAATCACCTTCACCGGCAGGCCCAGCTCCACGATCGCGCCGATCTCCTCGTAGACGGCGCTGCCGTTGCCATCGGCGAGGGCGCCGAAGTCGGGCACGATGTCCAGTTCGTCGGCGCCCGCGGCCGCGGCGGCTTCCGCCTCGGCCCGTTTGATCGCCGCCGGCACCGCGCCGAAGGGGAAGGCCACCACCCCGATCAACCGCACGCGGCTGGCACTGCCCAGCCGTTCCCGGCCGCAGGCCAGCCAGCGCGAGGCGAGGCAGACACCGGCGAAGCCGAAGTGGCGGGCCTCGTCGCAGCAACGATGCACGGCTTCGATCCCATGATGGGGATCGAGAAGCGCGTGATCAATGAGCGGTGCCAGGTCGGGGCGTTCGTGGCGCAAGAGTTCAGGAATCCCGCGGTTGAATCACTCCGAAGCCACCATGATTGCGGCGGTAAAGCACCTGAATTCCTCTCGTCTTCTCATCACGAAACACGTAGAAATCGTGATCGATCAGATCAAGCTGGTGCAGCGCCGCTTCCAGGCTCATCTCCGGCATGGCGAAATACTTGCGCCGCACAGCGGGCACCGGCAGTTCCGGTTCGCGGCCGGCCAGAAGATCGGCCGTGAGCGCCGTGGTGTCGGTGGTGCCGTCTTCGAGGCCGACCGCCTCCTGCACGTCGCTCTGGTGGTGATCGGTGAGGCGCTCCTTGTAGCGGCGCAGCTGGCGGCTGAGTTTTCCCGCCACCATATCGATGCTGGCGTAAAGGTTTTCGCTGCGTTCCTGGGCGCGAATCACGAGGCCGTTGGCGAACACGGTGACCTCCGCCGTCTGCTGGGGAACCCGGGGGTTGCGGGCCACCGACAGATGAACATCCGCCTCCTTGACCAGCCCCTCGAAATGATTGATCGCCCGGGTCAGTTTGTCTTCCGTGTACTCCCGGATGGCTGGGGTGACGTCGAGATTGCGACCGTGGATCAACAGCTTCATCGAACCGCTCCTTTGGCGATCGGATTGCAATAAGCCTAGGAAGCCAGGCGCATGAAACCACTTCTCGATGCAATCCGTTTTGAACCCCCGGCGCCGGTGGAGTTCACTCAGGCGTGGCACTGGCAGCAGCAGCTGCGTGATCGCCTGCTGACCAACCCCGCGGCTCCGGAAGCGCTGCTGCTGCTCCAGCACCTGCCCTGCTACACGCTCGGTCGCGGGGCCAGCTCAGAATTTCTGCGCTTCGAACCCCAGGCTCCGCCTGCGCCCCTGCACCGCATCGATCGCGGCGGGGAGGTGACCCACCATCTGCCCGGCCAGCTGGTGCTCTACCCCGTGCTCGATCTGCAGCGGCACGGCGCTGATCTCCACTGCTATCTGCGCGCCTTGGAGGGGGTGGTGATCAGCGTGCTGGCGGAGCTGGGCCTGGTGGGGGAGCGGATCGAGGGGCTCACCGGTGTGTGGCTGGAGGGGCGCAAGCTGGCGGCGATCGGGGTGGGGGCGCGCCGCTGGATCAGCCAGCACGGCCTTGCCCTGAATGTGAACTGTGACCTGGGGGGATTCGAGGCGATCGTGCCCTGCGGTCTGGAAGGGCGGGCGGTGGGCCGGCTGAGCGACTGGTGCCCCGGGATCACCCCCGATCAGGTGCAACCGCTGCTGAGTCGGGCGGGTGCCGAGGCGTTCGGACTCACGCTCCGACCACCGGAGCCCGCCGAACGGCTCTGGGGGTGTTAAGCCTGTGCCACCATCGGCTGCAAGGCAGTGAAAGCACGGGCGGAGATTTCCTGGTCGGGTGACCGGAAGGACTGTCAGGCGCTGGCCGCTCGCGAGGACCTCAGCCAGATCACCGGGCTGGAGCAGATCTGGCCGGAGGCGGCCCAGCGCTACGGCACAGCCGTGGCCCTGGAGGCTCCCCACACCACCCCGCCCGAGCAGCTCAGCTTCTGCGACCTCAACGCCGCGATCCTGGAGGCCGCCGCTGCCTTTGCCTCCCTGGGCGTGGCCGCCGGCGATGTGGTGGCCCTGTTTGCCGAGAACTCGCCGCGCTGGCTGATCGCCGACCAGGGGCTGATGCGGGCCGGCGCCGCCGATGCGGTGCGGGGCAGCACGGCGCCGGTGGAGGAGCTGCGCTACATCCTCGAGGACTCCGGCGCGGTGGGGCTGGTGGTGGAATCGGCCGCGCTGCTGCAGCGCCTGGCCCTGCCACCCGAGCAGCTCGCCCGGCTGCGTTTCGTGGTGCTGCTGGAGGAGCCAGCCGGCGCGGGCGCACTGCCGCTGCACGAGCAGGTGATGGGCCTCAGCTGGCCAAACTTCAGCGCCCGCGGGGCCGGCGTGGCGCCACCGCCGCTGCCACCGGTGGCGCCGGAGCGCCTGGCCACGCTGCTCTATACCTCCGGCACCACCGGCCGGCCCAAGGGCGTGCCGCTCAGCCACGCCAACCTGCTGCATCAGCTCCGCACCCTCGGGGTGGCGGTGAATCCCCGCCCCGGCGACCGGGCGCTGAGCGTGCTGCCGATCTGGCACGCCTATGAGCGCACGGCCGAATACTTCCTGCTGGCGGCCGGCTGCCGCCAGACCTACACCACGCTCAAGCACCTGCGCGGTGACCTGCAGGCGGTCAAGCCGCACTACATGATCAGCGTGCCCCGCCTCTGGGAAGCGCTTCTGGCGGGCTTCGAGGATGCGCTGGCGGCCATGCCCGCCAAGCGCCGCAGCCTGATCGAGAAGGCACTGGCGGCGAGCCGCTTCCATGGGCTGCAGCGCCGCCGCGCCAGGGGCCTCACCCTGCAGGTGGAGCCGCCACTGGCCCGGCTTACGGCGGCGCTGCTCAGTGCGGTGAGCTGGCCGGTGGATGCGCTGGCCGCTGCGCTGCTGTGGCCGAAGGTGAGGCAGCAGTTGTCGGGAGGGGTGCTGCGCACGGCGATCAGCGGCGGCGGTGCCCTTTCCCTGCACGTGGACAGCTTCTTCGAGGCGATCGGCATCGAGCTGCTGGTGGGCTACGGCCTCACCGAAACCAGCCCGGTGCTTGCCTGCCGCCGGCCCTGGCGCAACCGCCGCGGCAGCGCCGGCCAACCCCTGCCGGACACCGACTTGAAAATCGTCGATCAGGAGAGCGGCGCGCCATTGGGCTGGGGCGAGCGGGGCCGGGTGCTGGCGCGCGGTCCGCAGGTGATGGCCGGCTACTTCAACAAGCCGGAAGCCACCGCTGCCGTGCTCGATGCCGACGGCTGGTTCGACACCGGCGACCTCGGCCACCTGCTGCCCGATGGCTCCCTGGTGCTCACCGGCCGCGCCAAGGACACGATCGTGCTCAGCAGTGGCGAGAACATCGAGCCCGGCCCGCTGGAGGAGGCCCTGGTGGCCCATCCGCTGGTGGAGCAGGTGATGCTGGTGGGGCAGGACCGCCGCCAGCTGGGCGCCCTGGTGGTGCCCCGCGCCGAGCCGCTGGCGGCCTTCGCGGCGGCGGCCGGTCTGCCGGCGCCCGCTGGTGCCGGTGCCGCTGTAGAGGCCGATGCCCTGTTGCTGCGTGCCCTCAAAGGTGAGTTCAACCGCTTGCTGGCGGCCCGCCCCGGTTCGCGCCCCGACGAACGCCTGGCCGGGGTGGCACTGGTGGAGCCGTTCACGATCGACAACGGCCTGCTCACCCAGACGCTGAAACAGCGGCGTGACCGCATCACCCAGCGGGACCAGGCGGCAGTGGAGGCCATCTACGCCGGTTGACCCCCGCTCCACCGGCTGACAGCCTGGTAGCTGCTACCAACCCCCCATGTCCGACGGCCAAACGCTGACCATCAAGCGCACCATCACGGTGCGGGCGGTGGTGAC
The DNA here is from genome assembly GCF_977927515.1 of Cyanobium sp. ULC065. Next base: position 2,783,370 of record NZ_OZ376393.1, read on the forward strand.
ACCGCGCTGGAAGGAAGATGCCGAGCGAGAGCTCAGCGGCGCTGTCGCCAACACCGATCAGCAGCTCGCTCAGCTGGAGCAGGAGGGCCAGCAACTGGTGGATGAGATCCGCCGCCAGAGCATGAATCCGCTCGATCCACGGGTGCAGGAGCAGGTGGGCTCAGTGCAGCAGCAGGTGGCGGCCAAGCGCAGTGAACTGGAGGAGCAGAAGCGCGCCATGCTCGAACAGCAGCGCCAGGTACGCGAACTGGAGTTCGAGCAGATCGTGGATCAGGGCCAGATCGAAGGCGCCTGCAAGATCAAGGTGGGCGACAACCTGGTGCAGAAGCTCCAGGTGGCGGTGCTGGTGCGCGATGGCGTCGTGGAGGCGATCGAGGGGGGCTGAGCTCCGGGGTGGCGACGGCGTGGCGCGTAAAATCCCGTCGCCGGCTGCATCGGGACCAGGACTTTGGCGACCTACGAAATCTTCATGCCCGCCCTGAGCTCCACGATGACGGAGGGCAAGATCGTGGAGTGGCTGAAGCAGCCCGGCGACCGCGTCGAGCGCGGTGAGTCCGTCCTGGTCGTCGAATCCGACAAGGCCGACATGGACGTGGAGGCCTTCCAGGAGGGCTTCCTGGCCGCCGTGTTGATGCAGGCCGGTGGCACGGCACCGGTGGGCGAAACGATCGGTCTGATTGTGGAAACCGAAGCGGAGATCGCCGCTGCCCAGGCCGGTGCCCCCAGCGCGCCCGCTGCAGCCCCCGCTCCTGTGGCCGCCCCTGCCTCGCCCTCACCCGTTGCCGCACCGGTTGCGCCGGCGGCTCCGGTCGCTGTGGCTCCCCCGGCGCCAGCGGCTGTTGCCGCTGCCAGCCTGCCTGTGGCTGCTGCTCCGGCGGCGGGCAACGGCCGGGTGGTGGCTACTCCCCGCGCCCGCAAGCTGGCCAGCCAGCTCGGGGTCAAGCTGGAAGCGCTCAAGGGCAGCGGCCCCCATGGCCGCATCCAGGCCGAGGACGTGGAGCGGGCTGCCGGCCAGCCCGCCTCGGTGGCCCGGGTGGCGGAAGGCAGTGCCCCCTTCACGGCCGCCGCTCCCGCTGCCGCTGGGGCTTCGGCCGGTGGCGGTGCCTCGGCCGCACCCGCGGGCCAGAGCTTCGGCCGCCCGGGAGAGACGGTGGCCTTCACCACCCTGCAGGGGGCGGTGAACCGCAACATGCTCGCCAGTCTCGCGGTTCCCTGTTTCCACGTGGGCTACACGATCACCACCGATCGGCTCGATGCCTTCTACAAGCAGGTGAAGAGCAAGGGCGTCACGATGACGGCCCTGCTCGCCAAGGCGGTGGGCGTGGTGCTCGCGCGCCATCCCCAGGTGAACGCCGCAGCGAGCGAAACCGGCATGGTGTACCCCGCCTCCGTCAATGTGGCGATCGCCGTGGCCATGGATGACGGCGGCCTGGTGACGCCGGTGCTGAAGGAGGCCGATCGCACCGATCTCTACAGCCTGTCGCGCAGCTGGGCGGACCTGGTGGCCCGCTCCCGCACCAAGCAACTCAAGCCCGACGAGTACAGCACCGGCACCTTCACCCTCTCCAATCTCGGCATGTTCGGGGTCGACCGTTTCGATGCGATCCTTCCGCCCGGCACCGGCGCGATCCTGGCGGTGGCGGCCTCCCGCCCCACGGTGGTGGCCAACGCCGATGGCTCGATCGCCGTCAAGCGCCAGATGCAGGTGAACCTGACCGCCGACCACCGGGTGATCTATGGCGCCCACGGGGCGGCGTTCCTCAAGGATCTGGCCGACCTGATCGAACACCGGCCCGAAAGCCTGGCGCTCTGAACCGACGGTGTCGAACCCTGCCGCCGGCTCCCTGAGCCATCCGGACACGCTGCTCTCCAGCTACAGCTTCCATCTGCCCGAGGAGCGCATCGCCCAGCGGCCGGCGGAACCGCGCCATGCGGCCCGCCTGCTGGCCGTGGAGCCGGAGCCGGCTCCGCCGCGGCATTTAACGGTGTGGGATCTGGCCGAGGAGCTCAAGCCCGGCGATCTGCTGGTGGTGAACAACACCCGCGTGCTCAAGGCGCGGCTGGCGGCACGGCGCCGCACCGGCGGGGCCGTGGAACTGCTGGTGCTGGAACCCCGCGGGGAAGGGCGCTGGTTGTGTCTGGCACGGCCCGCCAAACGCCTCCACCCCGGTGAGGAGCTTGAGCTGCAGGCTGCTGGGGGACTGTCGCCGCAGGCCACTGATGGACCACCGCTGGTGGTCACAGTGCTGGAGGTGGATCAGGCCAGCGGCGGCCGGGTGATCCAGTTCCCGCCCCACTGCGTCGATGCCGCAGCTATCGAGGCGCTCCTGGATCGTTACGGCAGCATGCCCCTGCCGCCCTACATCCACCAGCAGGACAGCAGCGACGACGAGCGCTACCAGACGCGCTACGCCGACAAACCCGGTGCCGTGGCAGCACCGACGGCGGGGTTGCATCTCAGCGACGCGCTGCTGGCGGCTCTGAAGGCCCGCGGGGTGCGCCTCGTGGCGATCACGCTGCACGTGGGGCTGGGCACCTTCCGGCCGGTGGAAACGGAAGATCTCAGCGCGCTCGAACTCCACAGCGAATGGGTGGAGGTGTCGGCGGAGGTGGTGGAGGCGGTGGCCAGCACACGCGCCGCTGGCGGGCGGGTGATCGCGATGGGAACCACGAGCGTGCGGGCGCTGGAAGGGGCTGCCGCCGCGTCAGCGGATGGAGTGCTGCAGCCTTTTCAAGGGCCGGTGGCCCTGGTGATTCAGCCCGGGTTCCGCTTTCGGGTGGTGGAAGGGCTGATCACAAACTTCCACCTGCCGCAGAGCTCTCTGCTGCTGCTGGTGAGTGCCCTGATCGGGCGTCCCCGGCTGCTGGAGCTCTACGCCACGGCGATCAACGAGGGTTACCGCTTCTTTTCCTATGGCGATGCCATGTGGATTGCCCCGGCAGCGGTGCTGCCGGGGGCCAGGCCCTGAGGCCCTGAGGGTTCAGGCGGCAGCCAGATTGGCGGCCACGAACTCCCAGTTCACCAGCTTGTCGAGGAAGGTGGAGATGTAATCCGGGCGGCGGTTCTGGTAATCGAGGTAGTAAGCGTGCTCCCACACATCCATGGTGAGCAGGGCCTTCTGGCCATGCGCCAGGGGCAGATCGGCATTGCCGGTCTTGGTGATCTTGAGGGTGCCGCCATCCAGCACCAGCCAGGCCCAGCCGCTGCCGAACTGAGTGGCGCCGGCAGCTTTGAACTGCTCGGTGAACACATCAAAACCGCCGAAATCAGCATTGATCTTGTCGGCCAGAGCGCCGCTTGGGGCACCGCCGCCGCCGGACTTGAGACCCTGCCAGTAGAAGGTGTGGTTCCAAACCTGGGCGGCGTTGTTGAAGATGCCCGCCTTGCTGGCGTCGCCGGCCACAGCCAGGATCACCTCTTCCAGGGATTTTCCTTCCAGATCGGTGCCTTCCACCATCTTGTTGAGATTGGCCACGTAGCCCGCGTGGTGCTTGCCGTGGTGGAACTCCAGGGTCTGGCGGGAGATGTGCGGCTCGAGCGCGTCGAGTTCGTAGGGAAGCGCGGGCAGCTGGTGAGCCATTGGTGGGTTCGAAAGAAGATGAAGAGCGGAGACGGGCTGACGCGTGGAGCGATCCGCGGAGCGAACCCTTCCGCCGGTGTGAACCCGCCCGCTGGTGTGATCATTTTAACAATCACACCCATCATCACGCCGTAAAGGCGGGGGGGCGAATCAGCCGCCGACGCGCAGCAGCTCCACTTCGAAGGTGAGGGTGGCGTTGGGGGGGATGACGCCGCCGGCGCCGCGCTCGCCGTAGGCCAGATCAGGAGGGATCACCAGCTTGCGCTTGCCGCCCACCTTCATGCCGGCCACCCCTTCATCCCAGCCCTTGATCACCCGGCCAGCGCCGAGCGGGAAGCTGAAGGGCTGATTGCGGGAATAGCTGCTGTCGAATTCCTTGCCATTCTCGAGGGTGCCGCGGTAGTTCACCAGCACGTTCTGGCCGCTGATCGCTTCAGCGCCTTCACCGATGCTGACGTCAATGATGCGCAGCCCGCTGGGGGTGACCCGTTCCTTGGCTGCCACCATCTCACCGCCGAGAGCGCCGGCGCCGCCTCCCTGGGCTACGGAGGAATCGGTGCTGGAGTCAGAAGCCATGGCAAAAAGTGTGGGGTTGGGGTCGTCGGGGTCGAGTTCGAAGCGGTTCACGGCCATGGCCGCAGCAGGCTGCGCGGTGCCGGCTGCCGCAGCATTGGCGGTGGGGGCCGCAGTCGTGAGCGCGGCACTTGTGCCTGCCGCCTCCACCGTGCTGGGGGCCACCAGCTGGCTGACAAGAGCCACCAGCAGGAAGGCGACGCAGAGGGTCGAGCTGATCAGGATGTCGCGCATGGCGGACGGGCGGGTCAAGGCACAAACGGTGGCAGGCCCGATTCTGCCAGCGGGCACTGCGGTTTCCGGCCGAGGTCGCATTCAGTCGCTGCTGTCCTCCGTCTCCCGGCGGGCGCGCAGGGCCTGCTCGAGCCGGTCGATGCGACCACGCAGCTCGTCCACTTCCCTCTGCCGCGCCAGCCCCAGGTCCTGGAGAAACGACTCCACGTTGCGCTCCACCGCGCGGCCTGCCTGTTTCTCCAGCTCGGGGTTGTCTCCCCGCAGGGCTCGCAGCACGTCATCCACCAGGGCGGTGGCCTGGCCGGGATCGAGCCGGCCGCTGGTCACCCACGACTGGGTGACGCTGCGCAGCCGCTCAGCCACCATCGAACTGGTGCCGAGCCCACGCAGCAGCAGCTGTTGCAGCAGATTGTCCCGTTCCATGGCGACAACGTTCGGTGCCCCATCCTGGTCTCCCGCCCTGGACCCAAACCATGGGCGATGACCGGCCGCTGCCCTGGGCCACGCGCCCGCTCACGGCTCCCTTCACCGCCGTCTTGGCGGGTGCGCTGGCGGGCGTGACGTTCGCCCCGTGGGGCTTTCCGCCCCTGCTGTGGCTGGCGTTGGTGCCGCTGTGGGGGCAGACCACGCCGGCTGGCGCTGCCCTGTGGGGGGCGGCGGCGGTGCTGGTGAGCCACCGCTGGCTGCTCTGGCTCCATCCGCTCGACTGGGTGGGGGTGCCGCTACCGCTGAGCCTGCCCCTCTGCCTTGCCCTGTGGGGTGCCCTGGCGGTGCTCGGTGCCGCCCTGGTGGCGCTGTGGAGCCTGCTGGTGCGCCGCCTCGATCCGCGTCGCTGGAGCACGGCTTTGCTGGCGGCCGCGCTCTGGGGTCTGGCGGAAGTGACCCTGGCCACCGGGCCGCTGTTCTGGATCGGGCTCGGGGCCTCGGCCCTGCCCGGCGACCGGCCTCTGGCCGGGCTGGCGGCACTGGGCGGCAGTGGCCTGGTGGCGGCGGTCCAGCTGTTGATCGGCTGGGGTCTCTGGCGGGTGCTGGCCGGCGGCCCGCAGCGGCGGCGTCGCAGCGGTGTGCTCCTGGCGGCCTCGATCCTGCTGCTGCACCTGATCGGCTGGAGCCAGCTGGGAGTTTTGGAAGGTCAGCGCCAGAGCACCGGTCAGAAACCGGACCAGCGACTGAGCCAGATCCCGGCTAAGCACACTGCAATCCAGCACAGCGAGGCCGTAGACCTGCGGGAGCTCGTGCTGGTGCTGCAGCCGGCTATTCCCACGCGGCGCAAGTTCGACGCCGATCAGCAACTCCTCCTACGCCGCCGTCTGGCCGCCGCTCAGGCGGAGGCGATGCAGCGGCAGGTGGATCTGCTGGTGCTGCCGGAGGGGGCTCTCGCCCTGGGGCAACACCTGCCGGCAACGGGGCCGGTGGAGGTGCTCAGCGGTGGCTTCCGGCAGGTGGGAGAAGAGCTGCGCAGCAGTGTGCTGCGCTTCCCGCCGGGCTCCCTCCAGCCCGTCTCCGCCCTCGACAAGCACCGGCTGGTGCCGCTTGGGGAATGGGTGCCGCTGGCGCGTTGGTGGCGCTGGGCCGGCCTGTCGGCGGTGGGCGGGGTGCAGCCCGGGGCGCCCTCGCGCCTGTTGCAGCGGCCGGGGGGCGCGCTCGCTGTGGCCATCTGTTACGAGCTGTCGGACGGCCGGGGGCTGGCGGCCGCCAGCCGCGCCGGAGCCGGCTGGCTGCTGGCCACAGCCAACCTCGATCCCTATCCCCCGCTCTTGCAGCACCAGTTCGCGGCCCTCAGCCAGCTGCGTGCGATCGAAACGGGCCGCTGGCTGGCCAGTGCCGCCAACACCGGTCCGAGCCTGGTGGTGGACCACCACGGAGTGATTCGCCAGCGGCTGGCCGCCGGGCATGCCGCCACCGGCCTGTTCGCGCTGGAGCACCGCACGGCGTGGACCCCCTACGTGCGCTGGGGCGAACTGCCCCTGCTGGTGCTGGCGCTGGTCGGCGGCGTCTGTCGGGCGGCAGCCACGAACCGGCCTACCGCCACAAGCCGCACTGGGCGGCAGCCATGAAAAAAGCCCCGCACAGGGCGAGGCTTGAAGGTTGATCAGGAAGCGACCGAAGGCGCTTCGTTGAATCAGCAACGGGTGAATTCAGTACCAGCTCAGTAACGGCTGCGGCCGCCACCACCACCGCCGTAGCCGCCGCCGCCACCACCGCCGCCGTAGCCACCGCCACCGCCGCCGCCGTAGCCGCCGCCACCACCGCGGTTGCCGCCGCCACCGCCGCCGCCACGCGGCTCAGCTTTGTTGACGCGGATCATGCGATTCATCCATTCGACGTTCTGGAGATCGTCGATGGCTTTCTGTTCTTCGGCATCATTGGCCAGTTCGACAAAGGCAAAACCGCGCTTCCGGCCGGTTTCCCGATCGAGAGGCAGGCTGCACTGGCGAACTTCCCCGTACTGACTGAAGAGGTCACGGAGATCCTCCTGTTCGGCATCGAACGAGAGGTTGCCTACGTAGATTGTCATTGAGCTGAGAAAAAACTTGAACGGATCCGTCGACGTCTTGAACAGACTTGTTGGACTGGCCAGGGATCTAGGAATCAACCAAATCGTACAGGAGCTCGCCCCGTACGTCCGTCCAAGTCTTCCCGTCGTCGCGGTGTGTTTTCCACCCATTGCCAGCCCTCCTCCATGCCACTACGCCAGCAGCTTCTCGACGCCCTGGAGCGGCCCGGATCCCTGGCCGACGACGCACTGCTGGCCCTGATCCAGGGGTTGGAGCAGGAGGCGCCCGCCGATCTGGACCACCAGCTTGAGCAGCTGACAGGCGTGTGGGAACTGCGCTGGAGCAGCAGCCAACTGCCTTATCTCAAAGTGGCGCCCTGGCTGGAGAACCTGCAGGTGCTGCTGCCGCAACGGGGCCAGGCGATGAACCTGCTGCGACTGGCGGGTCCCCTGGGGCCACTGGCAGCCATCGGCGTGCAGGCCCGCATCGCCGTCACCGGCGCCCAGCGGGTGAGCGTGACCTTCGAGCGGGGTGGTTGGCGCGGGCCCGAGCTGGCGGGCCGTCGGCTGGAGCTGTTCCGCGCCGTTCAGCAGGGATTTCCCGCCTGGCTGGATGTCACGTTTCTTGATGATCAGCTGCGCCTCAGCCGCGGCAACGCCGGCACCGTGTTTGCGCTGCGCCGCCGGCCCGATCTGGATCCCGACATGTTTCTGGGCGCCCTGGACCACCAGGCGGACGCCGCCCCATGACCCCCGCCACCCGGCCGGGCCACACGCCAGCGTGCTGGCACCGGCCGGCTGACCATGTCAGGTTGTGACCATGAACCGGTTCCCCGACCTGCCACCCGAGGTGCTGCTGATGGAGCCCCGGCATTTCGAGGAGTCGCTCGACGCTGTTCAGGCGGTGCGTGAACGCAAGACGGTGGTGCTCAACCTCACCGCGATGGCGCCCGAGGAGGCGCAGCGGTCGGCGGATTTCGTCTCCGGTGGCGTGTTCGCGCTCGATGGCCACCAGGAGCGGCTTGGCGAGATGGTGTTCCTGTTCGCTCCCAAAGGGGTGGGGGTGACCCGCGACGTGGGCGGTGGCGGCTGATCTGTCTCAGTCCTCCAGCACCTGCTCGCGCAAGGTGAGCTCCACCGCCAGGCCGGGTGCCTCCGCGTGAGGCGCCACCAGCACGCGGTGGCAGCCCGCCTCCAGCACGAACGCGTCGCGGGCCTCATCGAAGTAGGCCAGACGCCGCAGCGGAATCCGCAGGGTGAGCGGCAGCGTCTGCCCCGCTGCCAGGGTCAGGCGCTGAAAGCCCACCAGCTGCCGCGCCGCCCTCGGCAGCCGCAGGCCCGGGGGCTCCACGTACACCTGCAGCACCTCGTCGCCTGGCACTGCCGCAGTGTTGTGCACCACAAGCGACACGGCCAGCATCTGCACGTCGGGCCCTTGAGCCTGTGGCACCTGCTCCTCCGGCACGAGCCGGGCCACCAGCCCTTCATGGGTGAAGGCCGCGTAGGACAGACCCCAGCCGAAGGGGTAGGCGGCGGCGTGTCCCTGGCGGCGCAGGCGGCGGTAGCCGTGCCAGAGGTCATAGGTGAGGCGCCGGGCCCGTGGATCGAATGGCGGCAGGTGCGCTTCGCTGCTGGGCAGGGCGAACGGCAGCCGGCCTGAGGGGGACACCCGCCCGAAGATCACATCGGCCAGGGCCGCGCCCCCCTGCTCGCCGGGATACCAGAGCAGCAGCAGCGCCGGCACCAGCTGCCGCCACTCCTCACACAGGATGGCGCCGCCGCCCATCAGCACCACCACGGTGCGGGGGTTGGTGGCGGCCACGGCCCGGATCAGGCGCAGTTGCGCTGCAGGCAGGCCCAGGCAGGTGCGGTCGCCGGAGGCGAAGTGACTGCCGGGCCGGGCCGAGCCCAGCCGCGCCAGGGCCGCGATCAGCCGCGTCAGCTGGCGCCAGAGCGGCGTGAGCCGCCGCCAGCCCAGCCAGCGCACCAGCGCGGCAGGGGGCGGCACCTGCTCCAGCACCGGGGCGATGTCCCCCGGGTGGATGTGCTCGCCTTCGTTGCGCCAATCCAGACCCACCACCACCACGGCGGCGTCGCTCGCGGCGGCCAGGGCGGCGGCGGCAGCCAGGTTCCGCCCCTCCTCGTGACGGATGGCCATGGTGGGAGCCGCCGCCCGCAGACCCGCCAGCGGTGTCACGATGCTGCCGGCTGCGGGCCGGGTGTCGGAGGAGCCCCGGTCGCCCAGGTTGGGCAGCGCCGCCAGCCGGCCGATCACCGCCAGCGAGCCAGTGGCGGCCAGCGGCAGCAGCGGCCCCTCATTGCGCAGCAGCACGATCGCCTTGGTGGCCGCCTCCCGCGCCAGCGCCAGGTGATCCGCGCAGCGTCGCAGTGTGACCGGGTAGCGGCCGGCGGGCACGGCGAGTTGAACCCGCAGCTGGCGCAGCACCGCATCGTCAATGCGCGCCTGCAGGGCGGCGCTGAGGGGGTGGCCCGCTGCCGGCCCCAGGCTGCCCGCCAGGATCATCGGAAAGGGCATCTCCAGGTCGAGGCCCGCCTGCAGGGCGCGTGGCCCATCGCGCAGCCCGAAGATGAAGTCAGTGACCACGAACCCGCGGAAGCCCCAGCGGTCTTTGAGGATGGCCTGCAGCAGCAGCGGGTGCTGGCCGCACCACTCGCCGTTCACGCTGTTGTAGGCGCTCATCACCGAGCCGGCGCCAGCGTCGACGCAGTCGCGGAAGTGGGGCAGGTAGAGCTCATGCAGCACCCGCGGGCTGGCCTGCACATCCACCAGGAAGCGGCAGCCATCGATGGAGTTGAGCGCGAAATGTTTGACGCAGGCGATGGTGTGGCGCTGCAGTCCGCGGGTCAGGGCGGCGCCCATGGCCCCCACGTGCACCGGATCCTCGCCATAGGTTTCCTGGGCGCGTCCCCAGCCGGGATGGCGCAACAGGTTCACGCAAACGGCTCCCACCCAGTTGGCGCCGAACGAGCGGGCCTCAAGACCGATCGCCACGCCGATCCGTTCCTCCAGCTCCGGATCCCAGCTGGCGCCACGGGCGATCGGCACCGGGAAGGTGGTGGCGCCGCCTTCGAGCACCACCCCACGCGGTCCATCGACGAAGTGCAGCCCGCCGATCCCCAGCCGGGGCACCACGCCAGCCGGCCATGGATGGCGGTGGGAGGCGTCCTGGGTGGCGATTTCCGCCATCCCCGACCAGAACGGGGTGTCGCCATCGAGGCAGCCGAGCTTCTCCGCCGGGCTCATGCGCTCCAGCAGGGCGCGGGCTGTGCGCTCAATGGCCGCGGCGGGTCCGGCACGGCCATTGAACAGGTGGGGGCGAGGCGGCGCCATGGCAGGGGGGTGGGCTCACTGTTCATGGTGCAGCCATTCCCAGCGGCAGGCCGCAGGCCGGCACCACCATCGGCCTGGCGCTGGTGGAGAGCGGCCACGCCCTCGTGTTCCGCCGCTTTATGAGTCAGTGCGACGCCAAGGCCTACCTGGCAGCGGAGCAGCTCGCCATGCGGCGCCGTGCCGGGCTCTGGCAGGTGCCGGTGGCCTCACCCGCCCGTAGGGCTTCCACCGCCAACAGCGCAGCGGCGTGACTTCCCCCTCAGTGGGGGTCTTGGTCAATCGCCAGGACCTGCTGCGCCCGCTCCACCAGCTCCTGGCGCAGCGCCTGAGGGCTTTCGGTGCGGATGCCGGCCCCGAAACCGAACAGCCAGTTGCGCAGCTCCACGTCCTGTCGCAGGGTCCAGACGGGTAGGTCCAGCTCCACCGGGTAGGGGTGGCTGTCACAGGCGTCGTTGGGCGCCAGCACGTGCGGGGCGTTCGGGTGGTGCCACCACTGGTCGCCGCTGAGCGGATCCTGTTGGTGGAGAGCAGCACCGGCGGCAGGCATCGGGGCCGGGCAGGGGGCAGCGGCGTTCAGGCCTGGGCCCAGTGTGTTGAACGGGCGCCGGCGGCCAGTGCCTGGCTGCAGACCAGGGCGACCCAACCGCCGACGGCGATCCAGGACAACGAAGAGGCGGGCATGGCTGATGGGAAGCGCTCAGGAGCACCAGCGTGGGAGGGTTCGGCTGCGCCAGGCGGGCGCTTGCTGCGAACGACCAGGGAGGGGGTGTTGGGACGCATGGGTGGCGAGGCGCCAGCGAGAGTGAAACACTCGAGGTGGCCCTACTGGTTCTCAGCAGAGTTCAGGATTTTCACGGAACAATGACAGCCACCAAAGGGATCATTGAGGATTGATTCCACCTTCAACAGCGGATCTGCCTGGCTGGTGATTCGGTGGGGCGTTGGGTGAGTGATGACGAGCGGCTTTCCTTTCTTCAGGCGTTGTTCTGAAAGACAGGGCCTTGCCCATCGTGAACGTCAAAGCTCAACGGCTGCAAAAAACTTTGCCACGCCACTAGCACTCACCGACAGTCCGTTGCAGCGTCTTGCTAGCTTGTACTGAAAGGCGATCGCCCGCTGGTGCAACAACTGTCACAACATCGATATGGCTTTCTGCGATGACTATAATCTGTTCTATATCCACAAACTTTGCGAATGGGCTCCACCTTCGCTCTTTAGTCAACCATGTCTCACGATTCTTCATCGGCGCGATCACCCCTCGTTAAATTCATTCTGGTTCTCTGCCTCAGCCTACTGAGCCTGTTTTTACTGCTTTTAAGCACCGGCATGATGGCTCTTTGCAGTTTCTTTATCACTAATCCTGGCCTCTATCCCGGTGACATCGGCGATCGTGCGGCAACCTATCTTGGCTTCATGGCTGTCGGAGGCTCTTTATTGGTGTGGGTCTTCGTTTGGCTGTTGGTTCGCTACCGCTGGATGGCTCGTTCAACCGGGAAGTGGTTAGGTTACTGTTGCTGGGCGATCGCCGCTTTGAATGGGGTGCTGTTGCTCATTCCCTTAGTCGCCTGGAAGAGCGCGCTCTAGTCGATGCAAAGTGGATCTTTATGGCACTGGAGCGATCGCTTAGACACTAACGCTTGAGGACTTCAGACTTGGGTGATCGCCTTGATGAGCGCAACCTCTCGCTGTGGTGGCGATCGTCCCTCGCCGTTACCGTTGACATACCAAGGATTTCCGCTTCCCAAGCCCTCGATCAGCCAATTGCGAAAGCTGGCCAACGCTTGCGACCACTTGGCCGCGGAGCGGCTTCGCGTACCAAGAATAACCGGGTAGCACATCTCATTGGTGTCGGATCAGGTGCATGGCGATGTTAGGCACCCTTGCTGGACATAGCAGGCACATCGATCTCCTTGATACAGGTTTGGCGAGATAGGCACAGAACGCAGTCGATAATCATAAGTAGATCTTCAAGCGGAATCGCATCTGCTGGGGGAGCTCCAATCTCATCCAGGTCCGAAAGCACCTCTGGTGTTCCCACATTACCTGGATTGATCACTGTCACAGATATCCGATCATGCCGAAGCTCTACACGCAAGGAGTGGGCAACACCTCGGAGCCCAAACTTAGAAGCAGAGTTTGCGACCTCTCTGCTCGGAAAGTTGTCACGTCCGGAAAGCGCTCCCATGAAGATGATCTTCGGATTGCTGGACTTTCGCAAAGCAGGCAGCAATGCCTTGACTATTCTGATTGGAGTCAGGAGATCAACATTCAAAACTCTTGCAATGTCATCATCAGAGCAATTTGCGAATGAATATGATGAGGTAAAAGCATTGAATTCCCAAGTGCCTCCCATGTAGAGAAGTGAATCTAGAATTTCTTTCCCAGCAGCTTCGGCAACCGTATTGACTCCCTCAGGAGTCGAGACATCAGCCTTAATCCACTCACCATGCTTTGAGATGGTGCGCGATACAGACAATACTCGCTCTGATTTCGGCACTAGATGTCGCGCAACAGCCTCCCCAATGCCTCTGCTCCCTCCAATGATTGCGACGTTTGCCATGCCAGGAATTCCAGGTGTGCCCAACACTCATTCTACTGACCCGCATAAGACAGGAAGCCTTCTCCACCTTGCCGCTCAAGCAACTGTTCTCTGTTGCCAATCTCTCATTTCCCCCTGCCGCTGAACTCCCTGCTGCCGATGTTGCGCCGGCCAATCATTTTGTGGCCATTGTTTCTGAAGCCCATCATGCTGCGGCCGACGTTCCTGTTGATCACGTTGCGGTGCCCTGTTGAGCCCCGCCATCCCAGCTCTTCCATACCGCTGGTCTGCCCCGACGCCAATTGCGCATGACGTTCTCCTCCAGCACCGTGCCCGCCGAGATCAATGGCGTGCTGATGCAGGCCTTTCACTGGTACACCCCTGCCGATGGGGGCCACTGGCTACGGCTGGCGCAACAGGCTCCCGCTCTTGCTGCCGCCGGCATCACGGCCCTGTGGCTGCCGCCGACGGGCAAGGCGCTGGCAGGCAGCCATGACGTGGGCTACGGCATCTACGCCCCCTACGACCTGGGCGAATTCCATCAGCAGAAAAGCGTGGCCACCAGGTACGGCACCAGGCGGAGTTCCTGGCGGCCGTGGCCGCCTGCCATGCCGCCGGCTTGCAGGTCTAGGCCGATGCGGTGTTCAACCACCTGATGGGCGCTGATGCCGAGGAGGACTTCAACGCCACCCCCTACGACCCCCAGAACCGCTTCCAACCGATCGGTGAGCAGCGGCCGATCCGCAGCTGGACCCACTACAGCTACCCGGCCCGCGCCGGTGGTTATTCCGCCATGCAACAGCCACGACCACGGCTTCAACGCGGTGTGGCGGAGCAAAGGCAAGGCCTTCGACGACAACGTGGACCTGGAGCGCGGCAACGCTGCATGCCGCGGAGCCGTCAGAAGCCGGCACCCCCAGCCGCAGGGTCCTGTGATTCAGCCCAGCAGGCTGGCTTCCACGGTGAGGCCAGGCCCGAAGGCCAGGGCCACCCAGGGGCGGGGAGCGTTGCTGCGGCGCAGCCGCTCAAGGATGAACAGGATCGTGGCCGACGACATGTTGCCGAACTGGCGCAGTACGGCGGCCGAGGGCGCGATCTGGTGGGGCTCCAGCTCCACCGCCGTGGCGACCGCCGCCAGGAGGCGTGGCCCGCCAGGGTGCAGGGCCCAGGACCCGATGGCGGCGAGGGGTTGCCCTCGGGAGCTGAGCCATCGTTCCAGCCAGGGGCGCAGGTGGGCAGCGACGGCCGCCGGCACCTTGGCGGAGAGGGTCATCTCGAAGCCGTGGTCGGCGATGGTCCAGGACATCAGATCGCTGCTGCCCGGAATCAGGGTGGAGCCGGAAGCCAGCACCTGCAGCGGCGGGGCGTCAGCGGCTGCCCCTGCCGCTCCGGCAGCGCCCGTGGCCACCAGCGCACCGGCCCCGTCGGCGAAGAGGGCGTTGGCCACCACCTTCTCCGGATCCCAGCCGTAGTGCATGTGCAGGCTGCAGAGCTCCACGGCGCAGAGCAGCACGCAGGCGTTCGGATCGGCTTCCACGAAGGCCCGCGCCACCCGCAGGCCGTTGAGCGCGCCGTGGCAGCCCATGAAGCCCACATGGGTGCGTTCCACATCGGGGTGGAGGTGCAGCTGGGCCATCAGGGCCAGATCGAAGCCCGGCGCCTGGAACCCCGTGCAGCTCACCGTGACCAGGTGGGTAATCCGCTCTGCAGCCAGGTCGGCATCCGCCAGAGCCCGGCGTGCCGCCTCCAGCGCCAGGGGTTCAGCATGGGTTTCGAAGGCCCGGAGGCGCGCGCCGGTGGAGGGGCTGCTCTCGCCGTAGAAGGGCATGCGGCCATCGATGCCCGCCTCGTGCTCCGCCGACTCCAACAGCACGCTGTGGCGCAGGTTCACCCCGGAGCGCCGCTGGATGCGCGCCAGCAGGGCCGCCCGCTCCGGGGTGGAAGCGGAGATGCGCGCGGCCATCGCCGCCGATTCCGCCGGGCTGATCCGGTGGCGGGGAACGCTGGTGCCGACGCCGAGGATCGTCAGGGGCATCGCAGCAGCCGTTGCGGCAGGGAAGGCAGGCGAGACGCTGCCCAGAACAGGCCCCGGCTGCTGGTGGGGTGGCGCAGCGCCAGGGCCAGGCCACGACAGAGCAGCTGCCGGCGGCCGATCCGTTGCCGGTGCAGCTCACGCCAGCGGCGCTCGATCGCCGGCTGCCAGCTGCCGGTGCCCTCGAGCACCAGCGGCGTGGCGGCGACGGCGGCGGCGAGGGCCCAGCCCATGCCTTCTCCAGTGAAGGGCTCCACATAGCCGGCGGCATCGCCGAGCACCAGGAAGCGATGGCCCGCCAGGGGGGTGGTGCGGCGACTGAGCGCCGGTGTGCTCTGCCAGGCGGCCTCCGCCAACTGGGGAATGGCGGGAAAACCGGCCTCCGCCAGCACCTGCCTGGCCGCGGCCGCGGCACCTCCGCACTCCTGCAGCAGGGCGCGATCGAAGGCCGCCGCCAGGTTGAGGCTGCCGTCCTCCACCCGCACCAGGCCCACGTATCCCTGGCGGCCCACCGCCATGTGGATGGTGCCCTCCTCCCAGCGGCTGTGGCTCCCCGCCAGCACGCAGCCGGCCCCCAGCCGGGAGCGGGGGCTGATGCGGGTGTGGGCGGAGGGCTCGTGCTCCAGGCTGCGGTTGGCCAGCCCCGCCGCCACCAGCACCACGGCCGCCTGCACCAGCTCCTGCCGCTGTCCCTGCCGTAGGCAGACGCTGCGGGTTTGGGTACGGGTGCGGGGGGTGACGCCACCCAGCTGCGCGGTGGTGCAGGGGCGGAACACGGCACCGGCGTTGACGGCCGCCTCCACCAGCGCCTGATCGAAGCGACCGCGGGAGAGGGCCCGCCCCGGCGGCAGGGCGCAGGTGGTTTCCCGTCCGCCCAGGCCGAGCCGCAGCCGCCGCAAGGGTCGCCCGCCCAGGTGTTCGAGCAGGTGGCCCTGGCCCACGGAGGCGAGGGCCGCCTGGGCCTGGGCGTTGAAGCAGGAGCCGCACACCTTCCAGCGCGGGAAGCTGCGCTTCTCCACCAGCAGCACCGTCAGACCGCGACGGGCCAGATCCAGGCTGGCCAGGGCGCCGGCAGGCCCGGCCCCGATCACCAGCACGTCCCAGGGCTTGCCCGGTTGGCGTTCAACCACGGGACCAGCTCAGCAGGTAACGCTCCGGCCAGCAGCGCTGGATCCTGGCGCCGCTCAGCCCGGCCCGATCAGCCATGGCCGCCACCTCAGCGAGCTGGAAGGCCCCTTGCACCGACAGCGGTCCATCGGTGTGGACGATCCAGGAGCGGCTGAGCAGCCGGGTGCCGGCCCAGGCCAGGCCATAGCCGAGCGGGCTGCGGATCAGGTCGTTGACGAGCACGAGGTGACGGGCCCGGCGGGCCATCAGGGCCAGCAGTACCTCGGCGTCGTGGTCGCCCAGGTGGTGCAGGAACAGGGAGGTGATCACCACGTCATAGCCAGCGGGCGCGGCTCCGTCCGGACCGGAGGGCAAGGGATCCGCCAGGGCATCGGCCTGGAAGAAGCGCGCCGCGGCGCCGCGGCGTTCCGCATTGGCGCGGGCGATCGCCACAGCGCTGGCGCTGATGTCGCAGCCCTCCAGGATCAGCGGCAGCTTGCTGCGCCGGGCCAGCAGGACCAGATCAATCACGGTGTCACCGCCGCCGCAGGCCAGATCGAGCACACGCAGCGGCTGGTCTGGCTGCCGCGCCGCCAGCGCCGCGATCGGCGCGAACAGGGAGGCGGAACAACGGCTCAGGGCATTGATGCGGCGGAGACCCGCCAGGGCCCGGGCGTGATCGGCGGGGTCGATGCCCGGCTGATCCATCACTTCAGGTATCCGTTCCCTGCAGCTCAGGGAGTTCAGGCTCGGCATCGCCTCGGCTTGTCCTGAGAGGGCATGCACGAATGATGGCGACGCCGGGTGGGCAGAGGGCGTCGTGCGGGGTTCCTCGTTGATCCGTGCGGCAGGGCAGCACCCCTGCTGACCGAGGGCTGGCAGCGATGGCAGAGCTGTTCCGAAGGCGTTGAGCAAACGCCGCACCCACAGCATCCGTTCAAGTGCCTGGGCGTGAAGCTCGTGCGGCCTCAACCAAACCAGGCACGGAGATCTCAGAGATGCATCGGTTGCGGAGCACCCGGCTTGTGTCGAGGCACCCTCCACAGCCTTGATGTGGAGATTGGCAGCACCAGCCATTGGAGCGGTGTGATCCAGCCATTGTTGAGAAGCTCGATCACCGGCTACAGCCGTGACGACCACCGCCCAGCACCTTCTCAATGGACTCATCGCCGGACTGGCTGCGGGGCTCACCCTCGCTCCTCCGGCGCAAGCCGCCGAGCGGCTCGGGGCCATCCCCGCAGTCTTCCGGGGCCTCTGGATGGCAGAGGCGCGGCACTGCACTGCCACGCAGAGCGACGAGTCGTGGCTTCGCATCGAGGCCGATCGCCTCAGCTTCTACGAGAGCAGTGGGCCGGTGCTGGCGGTGGCGGGAGAGGGGCCCGAGCGGATCGGCGTGATCATCGCGCTCTCCGGGGAAGGCAGTACCTGGCTGTACCTCGGCCTGCTGAGCCTGGATCCGGGCGGAGACCGCCTGCGGCTGGTCAGCACGGGGGTGGAGGGTGAAGTGCTTCGGGTGCGGTGTGAGACGCGCTGAGCCAGCTTCAGGGCTGGTTGACGTTGCACTCCCGCAGGCTCCCAGCGATCGCAGTGATCAGGTTCTCAGCCTCATTGCGCCAGTCGCTGCGGAACTTAAAGCCCAGCACCACCGTTTCTCGATTCTGAAGCCGCAGGGCGTAGACCTCGGCGAAGGAAGGAGCGGGAATCGAGGTGGAGAAGGCCAGCCCTTCAACACTGCGCTCCAGCAGGCGGCGCTGAATCGGCCTTCCCTGATGGGCCTGGCCGGCGAGGAACACCGTTGCCACGTAGGCACGCAGTTCGGCCGGGGTCATGCCGGCCTTGGCATCGGTGACGTCAAGCGGAAAGCGAACGCCGGTGAGGCTGAAGCGCTCGCTCTGCGCGTCGGCTGCCGGCGGATGCACCACAGACACAGCATCGAGACCCACCGATAAGGGGCTAGAGAGGGCGCGTGGGGAACGGAAGCAGAGACCCTGCAGCGCCACGACCTTGTCGGGCCGGGCTGGAGCCTCACCTGGTGAAAGCACCAGACACAGAGCGAAGGCCATACCGGCGGCGGCAGGGCAACAGTTTCCCTTCAGAAAGGCAGCCTCTCGCCAGGCAGGGTGAACCAGGCAGGCCCGCCTGGCATGACTGAACCATGCGCGAAGCCAGCGGGACGGTGTCACGACGATGCTCCATCCGTGGCTAGCAGCATCCTCATGGAAAGAGTTCTACGAGCACCTCAACTGGATCCACCTCGAGTGAACTCTTGAGCTTGCAGCTTCTTGACCTCGCACCTGCGGCGATCAGTCGCAGACGATCGAGGCCGGGCCCCAATGGGATGTCGAAGTCTTGCTGCCCGTCCGCGTTGAGGTTCCAAGGTGCCTGGCGGAGCAGCAGCCCATGCTTCGGGGAGGGGCCTGGGATAACCACGAGCGTGGGGCCTTGATCAGGCTCCAATGCAAAGCTCAGCTGTCTGCTCAGGGCATCGCAGCAGCCGGAGTGCCAGCTCCACCTGCGCCTTGCCCACGTCCACACGTTCACTGCCGCCAAGGGCCTCTAGGGCGATGGGCTCCCGGGCGCGGCAAACAGCCCCCACCGGCGAAGTCAGGCGGCTGCAGCTAATTTATCATTGCCAAGCATCCATTCTCTTCGCAAGTCCTGGGGTCAATGAAATGCTTGCCTTTGTTTTGTCCCGGCTATTCACTCATACGCTTCTCAGTGGGATCCTGGGAGCGATTTTGGGTGCTGCCATTGGTGTTGTTGCTGGAGCACTTCGGCGATCAATTTCAAGCACATTAGCAGTGAGCATAAGGGGTGCTTTTTTAGGCTGTATCCTGGCTTGCAGCAGCCCACTGATTTGCACCCCTGGCTCCCTGGAGTCATGGGGAGCGGGGGGAGGGCTGGGATCATTGTCAGTACTCGTAAGCCTGGCTTTCATTGCCTTGGGAGGGCTAATTGGCGGACTGACTGCAAGCACATTTGGATACCGATGGGTGATGAGAATGAAACCCAGATTCTTTGCATGGACGATGAGTGGCATTTACATCTTCATGACAGCTTCTCTTGCATATGGCTATCTCCGATATTGCTTCACTGGGTCATCGTATTGCTAACATCTATTCTTCCGCCCCAATCCAAGGCCGATCAAAAAGGTCAGTTATTGGTATGCGATCTGGATGCGCCACATCATCCAAGCCGAAGATGGCGGGATGTTCTTTGCTTGAGCCAGGGAGAGCCGTCGCTACTGAATCGAACCGTTAGCAAGGGCTGCAGGCGAGCACATCGTCGGAGATGGCATCGGGGCTGCTTTGAGTCGCCACCATGCTGTTCATGCCAGGAGGTGATCATGACGCTGCTGGGAAGGGAAGCCACCCAGCGGGCACGCACACTTCGGCAGTTCGGTTCAGATGGGCCAGAAGTCACTCCCAGCACTGTGCCATCCACAGCGTCGTGCTCACGCATCAAGCGGATCGCCACTCGCTGACAACGCTAAAGCGCCCGCATGCATCAGTTCATTCACTTCATCGGCAAAGCCGATGCCAGGGAAAGACGTCGTCACCATGCTGCGCAGGCGGTGATCAATTGTGCGCGTCCCAACAGGGTTCTGCACTGATCAGGGGGGACCTGGTTCGCGGTATGACAATCGACGCAACACGAGCCTGCCGATGTGTCTGAACATGCCGTTCTCCCTGGCCGGTGTCGTATGACTGTGACATCGGGTCAGACGTCAACCAAGGCCTTGCATTGCACTCCAGGAGCTACTTGATGCTGATGAAGCCCAGCTGATCCTCAATCAAGGCGCTGCAGGTGGGAGCCTTCTGGCGCACCACCTCTGCGGCGATGCGCATGAGAACGTCCATTCTCCGCCCGACCGCCCATGGATAGCAGGTGTTCCATTCACTGATGTCGCCGATGAAGATGGATGCAACGGTGTCGCCACCGCAGAACTCCCAGTAACAGGAGATGGTATTGATCCCTTCGTGGTAAACGACAACCCCGCTACGCCCGTTGTCGCTGATCTCCACCCACCATGGTGCAGAGAGGCTCCCGGTCACCGGCTGGCCGGCTCCAGGATGCGGTGGGAGGGAACCTCATGGAGAGCCATCAAGCGACGCTCAATGGTGGCTCCATTGGCCTTCATCCAGGCCGCCGTGGTATCTCCCACTTTTTGTCCATAGATGCGATGGCTGTAGATCACCGCAGTGCCACGACCATCAGCCAGCCTGAATCGCGCAAAGACAGCCTCGATAAAGTTACGAACAGGGAAAAGAACGACGATCAGATGTTCGGCGGGCTTCACGGCAGTGCGGGGAACCGATAAAGTGCGAACCACCACGGCCTTGTTCTGCTTGTAGTTATCGAGCACCCTATTGGCAACATTGGCCAGCCCATCCCCATCGCTGACACCTGGGTACGTGTTGATGGTTATCATGTCCGTCCAGCGACTCAGGTCAGCCTGATCAGATGGAGTGAACTCATGCTGATGCTTTGACGACCATCGAAGGAGATAAGTCTGATCAGCAAACTTCATCGTCAACGGAGAAGCTGGCGGCCCACCTGCCGCATGCGAGGCGATCGGCACAGTCATCATCAATACAGCTGTCAATCGAATCAAGCCACGAAGGTTGCGCATGCCAATTATGCGGGAATCTCACCGGGAAAGGCCCGAAGACAATCTTCAGGAACATGGGCAGGATACGCACTTGCGGTGCGCAGTAGCAGCAAGCGGCGACGTGCGGCTTCGAAGAGATGATGAAGAGGCTGTGAAGAAACCTTGGGGATGACACTCATCCAGGCAAGACATCCCTTGCGCCATCTCAGCATCGGGCAGAGCCACGAACGCATCAGGCTGCCGTGTTAAGCCGCTTCGCTCGACATGATGGATGGTGCGGCCGTTCCCGGTGGGATCAAGGATCGTCAGCAGCACGCCCTGATTCACCTGGGAGAAGGTGCAGGAAGTCACGACGGTTCAATCCGTATGGAGGCGTGCCGCTGATCGATCTTCAGGTTCAAGATCCGGCAGCTCGATCCGGCAGCTCACTGAAGGACCCCGCTCGGGCATGAGCCCTGGACCAAAGGCCTTGGACATCACTAACGCTTCTCCCGATTCCCCGGAGACTGCGCTTGCCGCCGCGCTGGGCGTGGCTTTGGGTAACGGGTTAGCGGTAGGCCGCAGTGGGCGCCGGAGCCTCACAATGGGATCGATACTCATCCTTGGCGCCATGACCATGCCGGATCTCAGCGCAGAACAGCCGGCCGGCGACCTCGATCTACTACGCATCCTCTGCTGTGTCGCCTGGTCCGATGGGGAGATGTCTGAGCAGGAGCGAAGGCTGCTCAAGAAGCTGGCGGAGCGCACGGCGGCGGCAGAGGCCGGCCCAGAAGCCGCTTCCACCGCTGTGGATGCCCTTGCGGCCGAGACGCTGGGGCCGGAGGCACTCGAGACCCTTCTGCCAAGGATCACCACGGCCGATGACCGGCAGCTGGCCGTGAAGCTTGCGTATCAGGTGCTTCGCATCAGCCGGCGACCGGAAGACACCTCGAGCATCAATACCGATGAGAAGTTGGCGTACCGGCGGCTGGTTGAGGGTCTGAAGATCGACGACCGAGAGATTCTCGAAGCCGAATGGGCGGCGGAGCAGGAGCTGGCCCAGCCGCCCGGCCTACTCGCCTTCCTTGCCAACCGCTTTCGAGGCCTGGGGGCCTGGGCAGACACCGACCAGCTGGATACTCCAGGCACAACGCGCCCCTGACCAGCTTGGCTAGGTGGCGGGATGGACCTGCGCCCCCAAGACCCAGAGGGCGAAGGTGCAGGTCCTTCGTTCAGCAATGGCCAGGCAGGCAAGTCGATCCTTAAGGATCAGCATCTCCTCTGCAGTTCCAGGGAGCGCCTTGCCAGAGAGATCTACGGCAAAGGCACTCCTGTACAGCGTTTGGTACAGGAGTGCCAGGCCAGTGACGAGGGACGCTCAGGGCCGCTTGATGCCGAGCGCCTGGGCGCCGTACTGCTCGCTGAACATGGCCTGGATCTGCCAGGCCCTCAGGAGCGTTTTGGACACCTTGCGCAGGTCTTCCAACTCCGTGCAGTTGTCGATGGCACGGGAGTGGGCTTCCACGAAGAACTCTCTGCTGACCGAAAGGGACTGGCTCATGGCGATGCCTGTTGGAGGGGGAGGAGCTGATCGGGGCAATGGGTTCAGCCGATGCCGAGCAGGCCGCGGGTGAAGGCCTCACCGCCGAGGGCGAATTCAGTGGCGAGCAGGGCGATGAAGCCGAGCATGGCCATACGGCCGTTGAGCTTCTCGGCGCGCTCATGGAAGCCCCAGCCGCTCTCGGCGCTCACCACTTCCATGCGGGGCTCGGTGGCGAAGGCATTGAGGCGGCCGCCGTCTTCGGTGGTGACGGTGGCGCCGCGAATGGTGGCGCGGTCAAGGGCGCTCGGGGCGGTGGCGGTGGCGGTGGCTTGGGCCATGGGGCTCTCGCTTGGGATGAGAGAACTGTAACAGACTATTTCGGATTTTGAACAGATGTCGCTTCTGGGCGGCGATGGGGCCCCGCAGGTTGTACCTCAAGGGCGCTGCTGGTTGTTCCGCCAGCTCCTTTGCGCCCGGGCGGCCTTGCGGAACCAGAGCGGGTGCCCAGCCGGCCGAGATCCTGCGTCGCTCACCCCTTCCGCCGACCTCCTCCGCCTGTCCTGCCGCGGTGCCCTTTCCGGGGACGTTGCTCCTCAGGACTGCGCGTCCGCAGCGCATGGAGACCCCGCTGCGGCCTGGCCTGTCGCTCCCCGGCGGCTGGCGCGCACCCGCAGGCCCTGCTTCGGGGTGGGGCAGGGGATCACCACGAGTGTGAGGTCCTGGTCGGGCTCCAGCGCAAGGCTCAGCTGCTTGAGCAGCCCCACCGCCAGCAGCCGGATCTCCAGTTCCGCCAGCGCCTTGCCCAGGCACACCCGTTCACCGCCGCCGAAGGGCAGCAGAGTCACCGGTTCCGCCCCTTCCAGATGCCGCTGGGGCCGAAAGGCCGCCAGGTCCTCAGGGTCAGCGCCGTGGCGCTGGCTGGAGCTGATGCTCACCTGCACCACCCGCTCCGCCGGCACCAGCACACCCGCCAGGGCGATCGGCTCCCGGGTGCGGCGAAAGAAGCCCCCCACCGGCGGCGTCAGCCGCATCACCTCCTTCACCACCGCCTCCAGCCGCGGCGCCCGCACGGCGTCGTAGGCGCTCACGGCCTCTGCTTCGGCCGGCGGCCAGGGCAAGCCGTCGAGTTCCTCCAGCAGCCAGGTCAGCTCGGCCGGGTGCTGCAGCAGGGTGAGCAGCAGGCAGCTGAGCGCGGAGGCGGTGGTTTCGTAGCCGGCGAACAGCAGTAGCAGCAACTGCTCCGCCACGTCGTCGTCGGCCAGGGGGAGGCCGGCTTCATCGAGGCCTCCGGCCAGCAGATCGAGGCCGCCGGCGCTGAGGGGCGCTCCGGCAGCGGAGGCGGCCTGGGCGTTCTGCAGCACGGCGCCCAGGCGCTGCAACAGGCGCTTGCGGGCCTGACGGGCGCGGGCGAACGGGCTGCCGGGCAGGGCGAACGGCAGGGAGAAGAGGCCCTGGCACCAGATCTCGAAATCCATGAACAGGGCCTCGCGATCGACCGCATCGAGCCCCAGCACGGTGCTGGCGATCACGCTGAAGGCGAAGCGCCGCAGCTGCGGCACCAGGGCCAACGGCGCTTGGGCACCCAGCAGGCCCTGGTGGAGCACCTCCACCTGCGCCACGATCGCCGGGCTGTAGCGCTTCAGGGCGGCGGAAGCGAACAGCTGCCCCACCACCCGCCGGCGAGCCTTGTGATCCGCACCATTGCGATTGGCCAGCGACAACGGCCCCAGCAGCTCCCGCACACTGTCCGGCCACCAGCCCTGGACCGCGTCACCCTGGGCGAACAGATCGCTGATCGCCTGGTCGCCGCGGATGAACACGGTGCGCTGCCCCAGCAGGCTGGTTTCGTACACATCCCCGTAGCGCTCGAAGCGCTTGCGGGCGAAATCGGGATCACGGAAGAAGGCGAGGGTTTCGAGCACGCCGCTCACGGCTGGCGTGCACGGCAGGGGCTGAAGGGTGGCGGAATCGAGGGGCAAGCGACCGGATCCAAGCGGTGCCCAGGCTGGCAGTCAGCTGAAAGCGGCGCGACGCCATCACGCCAGCCAGCTCCAGGGCGGCCACACCCGTTGGGCCTCAGGCCCTGCTGCGATTGAGGGCGGAATCACCTGATCCTGCTGCTGCACATCCGCTGCAGGTGGCTATGCAACGGCTGAGTTTTTCGCACCGCCATGGCGATGCCGGGGTTGGTCGTTGCGCGACATTCTGCCTAGACCACCCATAGCCATCCCCACGGATCTGAAGCGGCCAGGATGAACTCGCCAACGCTCAGGCCACAACCCAGCGATCCGCCCGGGCCACACCACAACGACAACAACCACCGCAAATCCCTCGAGCCCGGCAAGTCCAGCCCGCCACCGCCACGGTGATCCGGGCCGGCATGGAGATGATCGTTCCTGCCGACACCATCGCCATGGATTAGCGGGTGCTGGTGCGCCAGGGCGAGAAGATTCCCACCGATGGGGTCGTGACCGAAAGCAGCAGCTCGGTGGAGGAGTCGTCGCTCACCGGCGAATCCCTGCCGCCGGCCAAGCTGATGGGCGGAGACACCGCCCTGGCCCAGACGGTGCGCCTCGTGGAAGAGGCCCAGACCAGCGGCGCCAGCGTGGAGCGCCTGGCCGATCAGGCCACCGGCAGTTTCGTGCCTGCAGTGATGCTGATCGCCTTCGCGGCGTTCGGCCTCTGGATACTGGCGGGCCCCTTTCAGCACAGGGCTGCTGGACTTCGTTGCCGTACTGGTGATCTCCTGCCCCTGTGCCCTCGGCATCCCCACCCCGGCGGCGCTGATGGTTGGGGTGCCACGGCTCAACCTGCCTGAGCATCGATCTGCAGCACCCCCATCAGCCCCAGATCCTCGTGGTCGAGGTTGTGGCAGTGGTAGACGGTGCGGCCCGGAAAATCCCGGAAGCTCACGCGAAGGCGCACCTCCTCGCCCGCCTTTACCAGCACCGTGTCTTTCCAGCGGCGCTGGGCTTCGGGGCGGCCGGCGCGGCTGATCACCTGGAAGGGATTGACGTGCAAGTGGAAGGGGTGATCCATCACGTCGTCATTGACGATCAGCCAGTCTTCCGTGCTGCCCAGCGACACCCGGGTGTCAATGCGATCGGGATCGAAGGGCTGGCCATTGATCACGAAGCCCATGCCACCCACGCCCATCCCGCCGCCGCCCATGCCCATGCCTCCGGCGCCCATGCCCCCCATGCCGTGTTGCATGCCGCCCATTCCCATCCCCATGGCATGGGCTAGGGAGAAGCGCCGCGTGCGCTCCGGCTGCGGCAGGGCCGGCACGGGAATCAGGGTTTTTGGGAGTGGCAGCGTCGCCATTGATCCGGCGTAGTTGAGGGTGGCCAGGGTTCGGGGACCCTCCTCAGCGGCGGTCATGCCCATGTGGCCACTGCGCTGGTAGGGCAGATTGAGCAACCGATAGGTGCCGGGGGTCTGGTTCCCTTGCACCAGCACATCAGCCCGCTCGCCAGGGGCCAGCAGCAGTTCGTCGAGGGCCTCAGGGGTCGCGATCCCGCCGCCATCGGTGGCGATCAGCACCAGCCGGTGGCCCTCCAGGGCGAGGCGGTAGATGCGGGCATTGGAGGCATTGAGCAGGCGGAGCCGCAGCAGGCCGCCGCTGGGGATCGCCAGGCCGGGATTGAGCTCCCCGTTCACCGTCAGCAGTGGACCTTCCCGGCCGAGCATGCGCCCCATGCCCATGCCCATGCCGGCCTCACCTGTGCCGGCGGCGCTGGCGAAATCCTTGAGCACCAGCACGGTTTCGCTGGCCGCCGCCACCTCAGGGATTCGGTCGAGATCACCGCGCACCACCAGGGCGCCACCGAGGCCGCCGAACACCTGATCGGCCGAGTGGCCGTGGTGATGGGGGTGTACGTAGAAAAGGCCGGCCGGATGGTCGGCGGCGAGCTTGAAGGCATAGGTGGTGGACCCACCGGGCGGCACGGTCAGGAACACGTTGTCGGCCGTACCGGTGGGCGGGATGTGAAACCCGTGGAAGTGCAGGTTGGTGGGCTCCTGGAGGTCGTTGCGCAGCCGCAGCCGCACCTGATCGCCTGCATTCACCTCCAGCAGTGGACCGGGCGAGCGGCCGTTGTAGGTGAGCAGCGTGGCGGGGCCACCGGGAAGCAGGCCCGGCGTGGCGCGGGCCACCAGCTCCAGATCGGCCACGCCGCCACGGGAGACCAGGTGCGCCGCACCGGCGGGCTGGGCCCGGGCGGCTTTGCGCTGAACCCGGTCCCAGAGAACAGGGCTGACCACGGCTGTGCCGAGGCCGGCGAGCCCCAGTCCCAGCATCTGCCGTCGCCGAAGGGGAGTGTTCATGGTTGGGTCCTTACTTGGCGTGATGGGAGAAGTTGCTGATGGCTCCGGTCCGCGTGAAGGCCATCACCGTGAACGCCTCCTTGCCGTAGGCCGATTCCATGCCTGGGGAGCCCAGGGGCATCCCCGGAACGGCGATACCCGCCACCGGCGGCCTTTTCTGCAGCAGCCGTTTCACATCGGCGGCAGGGACGTGACCCTCAAGGGCAAATCCAGCCACTTCGGCGGTGTGGCACGAGGCCAGGGGGGCGGGGACCCCCAGGCGTCGCTTGATCACGGCGACATCCGCCACCACGACATCGCGCACAGCGAAGCCATTGGCGCGCATGTGCTGCACCCAGCCCTTGCAGCAGCCGCAGCTCGCGGATCGGTAGGAGGTGACCGGCATCAGGGCTAGAGCACTGGCGCGTGCCGGGAGCGTCCCGCCCGCTGAGACAACGGCTGCAACAGCGCCGACCCCCAGCAGCAGCCCAAGGAACCGCGCAGGACCGCGTAAAGCTGTCGAGTTCATGGCCTCTGATGCGGGGATGCCTTAACCGTAGAGCCTCCACTTAAGTGGAGAGTCAAGCCCGTGATGACCTGCATCGACCGGCGCAGATTTGCTACGCCCTTGGCCCTTGACTCTCCTGTCAAGGGGAGACCATACGGTGAAGTGTCCTTACCCTGCCGCCATGCGCCCGTCCCGCTTCACCGCCACCTTGATCGGGCTCGCCTCTGCTCTCTCGATGGTGGCTCCGGCCCTGGCCCAGATGCCAGGCGGCATGAATCACGAAGGGCACCAAGGCATGCCAGGGATGATGAACATGCCTGGGATGTCTGCCCCTGCCGGATCCGCCCCGGCCCATGCCGGCCACGCCCATAACGTGGGCCCCGCCGGAGCCACCTACGACCTGCGTTTCATCGATGGGATGGTGCAGCACCACACCGGTGCGCTGCGGATGAGCGAATTCGTCTTCGGCATCGGTTCCCCTGGTGTCGGTGCTCTGGGCAAAACGATCTGGCGGGACCAGGCCAACGAAATCCGGGCCATGGGGCTGTGGCGCAAGGCCTGGTACCCCCAGGCG
This sequence comes from Cyanobium sp. ULC065, assembly GCF_977927515.1. The sequence continues at coordinate 2,810,806 of NZ_OZ376393.1, forward strand.
CCCGTCTATCCCGTGGCGCTGGCGAGCGGCGGTGATCCCAACAGCCTGGCGGGCCTAACGCGCATGAGCCAGGCCCAGATCGACGGCATGCGGATGATGGGAGAGCTCCCCACCAGGGACAACCGGGTGGTGTGGTTCCTCGAAGGGATGCTCGATCACCACGGCGGGGCGCTGATCATGGCCCACGACGCCCTGGCTAAGAGCACCAACCCCACGATCCGGCGCTTTGCTCGCGGCGTGATCGTGGCCCAGCGGGCGGAGATCATCGAACTGCGGCGGATGCTGGCGGTGGAGGGTCTGCGCAAGCCTGAGTACAGCAGATACGACGCACTGTTCAGCCTTTGATCACCGGCGACTTCATCCTGAAAGCATTGGGCCACCTGCCTTGACTGACTCACCGGCCTGCCACGTCCAAGGCCATCACCACATGCCGCCCGGCAGACACGGCCCGCCGCCCACCGGCGTTGGCAAAAAGGGCATGGCCAAGGATCCCATCTGCGGCATGGTGGTTCCCAAGGCCACAGCCCTCACGACCCAGCGCGGCGGCCGCAGCTACTACTTCTGCAGCCAGAGTTGTCTGCAGACCTTCCAGAATCCCGACCGTGAACTGCGCGTCATGCGCAGGCGGGTGGGCTTCGTTATGGGCGGTGTGCTGGCGCTGGCTCTGTTGCGGGCCGGGGCCTTCATTGCCCTGGCGGCGGGAGTCAGCCTGGTGTCCTGGGCTCCTGTGTCTTTCCTGCCCTGGATGAGCTGGGGGAAGTGGCTGTTTGCGCTCGCCACCCCCGTGCAGTTCATCGGTGGCTGGTCGTTTTATACCGGCGCCTGGGCTGCCTTGAAGCGCCGCGCCCTCAACATGGATGTGCTGATCGCCCTCGGCACCTCCGTCGCCTACTTCTACAGCGTGGTGGTGGTCTTTGCGCCCACCTGGCTGCCGGTCGGCGTCAGTGAACGGGATGTCTATTTCGAAGTCTCGGCGGTGGTGATCGCCTTCGTCTTGATGGGCAAGTACATGGAGGAGATCATCAAGAAACGCTCCTCAGCCGCCGTGCGCAAGTTGCTCGATCTTCAGCCCGCCACGGCCACGGTGATCCGCGACGGCATGGAGATGACCGTGCCCGCCGATGCCATCGACACAGGCGAAACTGTTCTGGTGCGCCCGGGCGAGAAGATCCCCGCCGATGGGGTGGTGCTGGATGGCAGCTCCTCTGTGGACGAATCCTTGCTCACCGGTGAATCCTTGCCGGTGGCCAAACAGGCTGGTGCCGAACTCATCGGCGGCACCGTGAATGGAATGGGCCTGTTGCGCTTCCAGGCCAGCCGGGTGGGATCCGACACCGCCCTGGCCCAGATCGTGCGCATCGTGGAGGAGGCCCAGGCCAGCACCGCCAGCGTGCAACGCCTGGCCGATCAGGTCACCGGCTGGTTTGTTCCAGCCGTGGTGTTGATCGCCTTCGCGGCGTTTGCCTTCTGGACCCTGGCGGGCCAGTTCAGCAGTGGCCTGCTGGCCTTCATTGCCGTGCTGGTGATCTCCTGCCCCTGTGCCCTGGGCATCGCCACCCCCGCGGCGCTGATGGTGGGGGTGGGCAAGGGCGCCGAGCAGGGCATCCTGATCCGCAGCGGCGAGGTGCTGGAGCGGGCCGAGAAGCTCACCACGGTGGTCTTCGACAAGACCGGCACGCTCACCTTGGGCAAGCCGGTGCTCACCGATCTGGAGCCCCTGGCAAGCCATTCGGAGCAGGAAGTGCTTCAGCTCGCAGGTTCCCTGGAGCATGGCTCAGAACATCCCCTGGCGGCGGCGATTGCCGAGGCCGTTGCAGAGCGCCATCTGGAGCTGTTGCCGCTGGAGCAGTTTGCGGCCCAGGTGGGTGAGGGCATCACCGCCAAAGAGGGCGGGGACGTCGTCTGGTTCGGCAACCGTTCCCTGGCGAGCCGCTTCCTGCCCCGGCTTCCCGAACCTGTGGAGGGCCAGCTCGCTGGGCTCGAGGCCCAGGGGAAAACGGCCATGGTGCTGGGGCGCGCCGATCAGATCCTTGGGGTGATCGCCGTGGCCGATACGGTCAGGCCCGAGGCCGAGCAGGCCGTGGCCCTGCTGCGGCGCCGTGGGGTGCGGGTGATCATGCTCAGCGGCGACAACCGCACCACCGCAGAGGCGATTGCCGCCCAGGTGGGGATCACCGAGGTGATCGCCGAGGTCCGGCCAGCTGACAAGGCTGGAACGATCAAGTCCCTGCAGTTGGCGGGGCAGAACGTGGCCATGGTGGGTGATGGCGTCAATGACGCCCCGGCCCTGGCCACCGCCAACATCGGCATCGCCATCGGCTCCGGTTCGGATGTGGCCAAGGAGGCCGGTGACATCATCCTGATGGGCAACGACGTGCGGCTGGTCGTGACCGCCATCGGCCTGTCGCGGGCCACCATGCGCAAGATCCGCCAGAACCTCTTCTGGGCCTTCATCTACAACGGGATCGGCATCCCGATTGCTGCGCTCGGATTGCTGAACCCGATGATCGCCGGTGCGGCCATGGCCATGAGTTCGCTGTCGGTGATCGTCAACTCGTCGCTGTTGCGGCGGTACCGAGCGGCTTGATCAGGCCGTAGCGCCTGCCTCCTCCCGCTGCCTACCCGTGGCGATGGCGGTGGTGGGCATCGCTCACGTGGGGATGGTCATGGTCGATCGGTTCATGCAGATGGTCGTGGGCATGCCAGTAGGGCCCCCGGGACCCCGGCGGCGGTAGATCCTCCAACCGGTGGTCGTGGGCGTGATGGGGATCGCCGCCGGCCGGGTCGTGCTGATGCCGGTGCGCATGCCGCAGGGCCGCGTGGCGGTGCCGGTGGGTGTGGTTCTCCTTGAGCAGCGCGCCCACTCCAACCATCATCAACAGTGCAGCGAGCGCCTGGTGGATGGTGAAGGCTTCGCGCAACACCAGCACCGAGAACACCACCCCCACGAACGGTGCGGTGGCGAACACCACCGCCTCGCGGGCCGCACCCAGCTCCCGGAGGGCCAGCAGATCGAGCCAGATCGAGAGCCCATAGCCCACGGCCCCGATCGCCAGGGTGGTCAGCAGCCCGGGCCCGGCGGGGAACCGCTGGCCGAGGCCCATGGCCAGCAACAGCATCGGCACCGAGGCACCGAGCGCCTTGAGCAGGGAGATCTGGAGGGGATTGCGCAGGCTCAGCCGTTGGCTGAGGTTGTTGTCGATCCCCCAGGCCAAGCAGGCCGCACCGATCAGCAATCCCCCCTGGACCGTCGTCCCGCCCAGCGATCCCTCCGAAAGAAACACGGCACCTGCCACGATCAGGGCCGCGGCGATCAACCCGTTGCGGCTGAGGTGCTCCCGGCCGATCAGCACCGCAATCAGCATCGTGAACACCGCCTCCAGATTCAGCAGCAGCGAGGCCGACCCGGCGGACAGCAAGGTGAGCCCCTGCACCAGGCACAGGGGGCCGACGATGCCCCCCAGCACCGTGAGCCCCACCAGGGGGGCCAGATCGCGCCGCTGCACCGGCGACTCCGCCTGCTGGCGTCCCACGGCGGCCCGCACCACCAGCAGCGCCAGGGCGGCTCCGGCGTAGAGCAGGGCCGCGATCATCAACGGCGAGGCTTCGCCGCTGATCACGCTGATCAACGGAGCGCTGAGCCCGAAGAACACAGCGGCCAGCAGGCCGGCGACCAGCCCCCGCCGCTGGGGGTTCGCCATGGCACTCGAGGCAGAACCTCGGATCATGGGATCAAGCCTCGCTCACAGCTGGCTTTTGGCGGGGAAGCAACCAGCCACCGAAACGGGCGTAAAGGGCCGGCAACACCAGCAAGGTGAGGATGGTGGAGGTGATCAAGCCACCGAGCACCACAATCGCCAGGGGTTGCAGGATCTCGTTGCCCGCTCCGAAGGCCAAGGCCAGCGGCAGCGTGCCCAGGGCCGAGGTGAGGGCCGTCATCAGGATCGCGTTGAGGCGCTGAAGGCTGCCAGCGCGGATCACCTCCTTGAGCTCCATCCCTTCCGCGTGGCGGCGGTTGTAGTTGTCCACCAGCAGCAGGCCGTTGCGGACCGCCACCCCGAACAGGGTGATGAACCCGATCAGGGAGGCCACGGAGAGCACCCCTCCGGTAAGCAAGATCGCCACCAAGCCACCGACCAGGGCCAGGGGCAGGTTGAGCAGGATGGCGATCGTGGCCGGAAGTGATTTCACGGACACGAACATCAACACGGCGATCACCACCATGGCCAAAAGGCTGTAGATCAACAGGTTGGCGGTGGCCCGCTCCTCCGATTCGAACTGACCGCCGTAGCGGATCAGATAGCCACTTGGCAGTTTGATCTTGCTGTCGATGGTCTTCTGGATGTCGCCGACGACCGTTCCAAGCGCCCGGCCGCTGACGTTGGTGGACACCACGATCAAGCGGGAGACATCCTCCCGATTCACAACATTGGCGCCCAGGCCGTAGTCGATGCGGGCCAGGCTTCCCAGCGGCAGCATGGTGCCGGCGGGGGTGGCGATCGGAACCGCCCCCAGGGCATCGAGGCTGTTGCGGGATCGTTCAGGCAGCATCACCACCACATCGGTGCGATCGGTGCCGTCGCTCACCACCTGGCCCACGGTCTTGCCGTTGAGGGCGACCTCCACCGCATCGGCAAGCTGCTGCATCGACAGCCCGTTGGCCGTGGCGGCCTGGCGATCGAAGGCGATCTGCACCTGCTGGATCGGCAACTGGGGTTCGAGCTGCAGATCCACCACCCCCTGGATCGGCTCGATCGCATCACGCACCTGCTCACCGATCCTGCGCAGCTCCACCAGATCAGGCCCGTAGATCTTGATCGCGATCGCGCTGCGAACCCCCGAGAGCACCTCATCCATGCGGTGGGAGATGAAGCCGCCAATGTTCGGGGCCACCCCGGGCAACTTCAGGAAGGCCTCTCGTAGCTGGGCGATGGCAGCAGGGCGATCCTTCATCGCCTGATCACTCAACTCCACATCCACATGGGCCAGGTTGACGCCTGCTCCATCGGCATCTCCAGGGGCCCGCCCGGCGCGGATCTGCACCCACTCGAACAGGGGGCTGGCCATCAGGGTTTTGGAGAGGGCCAGGCCGGCGCGGTTGGTCATCTCCAGCGCCACGCCGGGGTAGAGCACCATCGAGTTCACCAGGGATTTCTCGCGGAACTCCGGCAGAAACACCCGCCCGAGGCTGGGCAGGATGGCGCAGGCCACCACCACGAGCGCCAACGCTGCGGCCAGCACCCGTTTGGGGGAGATCAGCGCCATCTCCAGCAGGGGCCGGTAGCTCCGCTCCGCCCAGGTGGCAATCCAGGTGTTCTCGGCGGGGAGACGCGTGTTGGCCAGCAGGATCGCGCAGAGCGCTGGCGTGAGCGTGAGCGCCACCAGGCTGGAGGCCGCGATCGAGAACAGGTAGGCAAGGCCCATCGGCGCGAAGATCCGCCCTTCCACCCCCGTGAGGCTGAAGATCGGCGCGAAGACCACCACGATGATCAGGGAGGAGAGGAGCACCGGTTGGCGCACCTCCACCGACGCTTCGAACACCACCTGCAGCGGATTCCTGGGATGGGCGACCACCTGGTTCTGGCGCAGCCCCGTGTAGACGTTCTCCATGTCGACGATGGCGTCGTCGACCACCGAGCCGATGGCGACCACCAGACCACCGAGGGTCATGGTGTTGATCTCCAGCCCAAAGGCGCTCATCAGCATCAGGCCGATCACCAGCGACAGAGGGATGGCACTGAGGGTGATCACGGCGGTGCGCCAGTTCATCAGAAACAGCACCATCACCACCGAGACGATCACGATCCCTTCGATCAAGGAAGCGCTGACGTTCTTGATCGCTGTGTCAATGAAATTGGCCTGCCGGAAGGTGCGCTTCACCTGGATGTCGCTCGGCAGGCTCTTGCTGAGGGCGGCGATCCGCTCCTCCACCTCACGGGTGACTCTGGGGGTGTCGATGTCGGGCTGTTTGTTGATCATCAGCACCACCGCGGGCTTGCCGTTGAAGCTGCCATCGCCGCGCTTGAGGGCGCTGGCCAGCCGCACCTCGGCGACATCACCGAGCCGGAGCGATTGCCCTTTGCTGCCTGTCACCACAGAATCGGCAAGATCCTCGCTGCTGCTCGCCTGGCCGCTGGCGCGGATCAGCTTCTCCTGCCCGCCGGCGATCAGAAAGCCGCCGGGGGCGTTGGCACTGGCGGCAGCGGCCGCCTCGGCCACGGCCTGCAGCGACACATTGCGGGCCTGAAGTTGCTGGGGGTCGATCTGGATCTGCTGCTGGGCCTCCTCACCGCCGTAGAGGGTCACTTGGGAGACACCGGGCACCGCCAGAATCTGGTTGTTGAAGGTGGTGGCGACGATCCGGCGCAGCTCCATCGCTGAGGTTGGTCCGCCGCCCTTCAGCGTGAAGGCGTACTGCAGGATTGTGCCCAGCGGCGACACGAGCGGCGAGATCGCTGGGGCGCTGGCATTGGCAGGCAGCTCAGCCTCAATCTGCTGCAGTCGTTCCGCCACCGATTGACGGGCCCGGTTGATGTCGGCGTTCTGATTAAAGACCACCTGCACCATCGAGAGCCCCACTTTGGAGGAGGAGCGCACGGTTTCCACTCCCGGCAGCCCGTTGACGGCTGACTCGATCGGCACGGTGATGCGTTGTTCCACCTCTTCTGGTGCCAGGCCATCAGCGGTGGTCTGCACATCCACCTGGGGAGGGGCGAACTGGGGAAAGACATCCAGGGGCATCCGGCTGATGATCGACAGACCCCAGAGGGTGATCAGGATGGCGGCAACAACAACCAGCCAGCGCTTGGCGATGGACGTGCGCAACGTCTGATTGAGAAGGCGTTCGAACATGGGATCGGGAGGTGGGGATGCAAAGGGCGAAGGGGTCGGAGGTCAGTTCTTCTTGCCCATGCGTGAGGCCACGAGCACCCCGCCCACCACAAGCACCGCAGCGCCGGCACCGATCACAAGGGAGTTGAGGCCGCCTGCTTCACCTGAAGCGGCGGCCACTGGGGTTGCCGGTTCCGGTGTGGATCCTTCTCCGCTGGGTGCGGCGGCGCTCTGGCTCTTCTTCGATTCGGCGTAGAGCGAGAGGGCCCCCTGGGTCACCACGTTGTCCCCGGGCGAGATGCTGCCGTCGGTGATTTCGATCTGATCGCCCTGGCTGGCCCCGGTCTGGAGGAAGACCGGGTCGTACGTGGCGCCGCTCTTCACGAACGCCAGGGGCTTGCCGTCCGCATCCACCACCGCCGCCACCGGAATGGTGACCACACCACCGGCTTCAGCGGCGGGGGCGGTGGTGATGCCCAGCAGGGAATCGATCTCCGCGCTGGCCTTCACCTGGCGCACATTCCCTTTCTGCTGAAACTCATCGCCATGGCCCACGTGGGCCATGGCGGGGCTGAGGCCACCGAGGGCCAGGGTTCCGAGGCTGAAGCTGGTGGCCAAAAGAAAGGCGCGCATGCTGCTGCTGCCGCAAGGGCAGAACAAGGACCCGCAGAGGATGCCGCAGGGGGGATGAAAAACAGGTGAAACCGCCTGCGCTGCCTAGGATCAGCCCCATTCGCACCCCTGGCCCAGGCCCATGCCCCTGCGCATCCTGTTGGTGGAGGACGAAGCGGAGCTGGCCGGGGCGATTCAGGCGGTGCTCAGGGCCGAGCAGCATGTCGTCGATCACGTGGCGGAGGGCCTGGGGGCCTGGAGCCTGCTGCGCAGCGAGCTGGCCACCTACAACCTGCTGATCGTCGATTGGATGCTGCCGGGTCTTTCAGGCCCGGAACTCTGCCGTCGGGTGCGCGGGGCCGGTCTGTCCCTGCCGGTGCTGATGCTTACGGCGCTGGCCGACACCAGCCACCGGGTGCAAGGGCTTGATGCCGGCGCCGACGACTACCTGAGCAAGCCGTTCGCCATGGAGGAACTGCTGGCGAGGATCCGGGCACTGCAGCGCCGGCAGCCCAACTATCGCGATCCTGTCCTAAGCGCTGGTCCCTATCTGCTGGATCCAGCGGAGGGATGTCTCACCATTCAGGAGGCGAAGGGGAGCACCAGGGTCACACTGTCCGCCAAGGAACTGCAGCTGATGGCCTATTTCATGGAGCATCCGCGGGAGATCATCCCAGGAGCGCGGCTGCGGTCCCAGCTCTGGTCGCTGGATGAGGATCCGATCAGCAATGTGGTGGCGGCCCAGGTGCGTCTGCTGCGGCGCAAGATCGCCAGTTACGGGCTGGCCTGTCCGATTGCCACGGTCCCATCAAAGGGTTATCGCTTTGATCCGGAGCCTGAGGAAGAGCAATAGAACGGCTCGCCATGGCCAGGCCTGGTCCCCTGTCCCGCAGCCGCCTGCGGCTGGCGGCTGTCTACCTGCTGGTGATCGGGGTGATTCTCTATGGCGCTGGCCTTGGGATGTTTGGCCTGTTGATGCGCTCCAACTGGTCGGCCCTCGAGCGCGAGGTGGAAACCCTGGCCGGAACCTTGCATGACAGCCTCAAGCCGTTGCTGCCGGCGGAAGCCAAGCCTTCTCCCCAGCTGGCCGCGGTGCTGCCTGGCCTTTGTCTGGTGGGATCCCCCTGTCAGCCAGCCCCCTCACTGGTCCCTCGCCATGCCGTGAGCATCACGGACCCGGAGCGGTTCTACCTGCGCCTGCTGGATCCCCGTGGTGTGCTGATCGCCCACTCCCCGGGATCGCCAAAGGTCAAGGCTGAACGCCCCGGCCCCGCCTGGACGGTGGTGGCTGCGCCGGGAGGCGAACGCTTCCTGCAGTATTCGATCCACCTGCACCATTCCCACACGCCAGCGCACCCTGGCGCGAATGCGCAGGAGCTGGATTGGGGGTATCTGCAAATCGGACGCAGCTTGAGCGGGCTCGACGCAGAGCGGCAACGGCTCTGGTGGGCCACCCAGACGATTGTTGTGCTCGCCCTGCTGGTGGCGGGCCTGGCCAGCTGGTGGCTGTCGGGTCTGGCGATGCGGCCACTGCTGGCGGCGTACCGGCAGCAGGAGCAGTTCACCGCCGATGCAGCCCACGAACTGCGTGCACCTCTGGCCAACCTGCTGGCTGTGGTGGAGGCCCACAAGACGCAACTGTCAGCTGACCCCCTCGCTGGGGAGCGCGCGCTGGCGGTGGTCTACGGGCAGGGTCAGCGGCTGAGCCGCTTGATCAGTGACCTGCTGCTGCTGGCCCGACTGGATGGTCCCGAGGCCGGAGCAGGCCTGCAGTCCTGCTCCTTGACACAGATCGCGCGCGATCTGCTGGAGGAGACCAGCGAGGGGGCGTCGATTGCCGAGGTGCAGCTCCGCCTGCAGGGTGGTGATGACGATCTCAACGTGTTGGGCGTGGAATCAGAGCTCTATCGGCTCGTATCCAACTTGCTCTTGAACGCGATTCAGTACACACCGTCAGGAGGGGAGGTGGTGCTGAGCCTGAAGCGCGAGGGAAGTCATGGGCTGCTGGAGGTGCAGGACAGCGGCATCGGCATCACTCCGGCCGATCAACAACGCATCTTCGATCGCTTCTTCCGCAGTGATCCCGGTCGTTCCCGCCGACAGGGCGGCACCGGCCTTGGCCTCTCGATCGTGGCGGCGATCGTGCGTCGCCACCGGGGGGCGATCACGGTGCGCTCGGATGGGCACTCCGGCAGCCGTTTCACGGTGACCCTGCCTCTGGCCGCGAACTCCCCCGGGTTGCCTGTCCCCCGCTGATCGCCCGCCTGCTCAGAACGGTGGGCTGGCGGGCGTCCCCCTGCGGCGACCCAGCAGCAGTCCCAGGCCGGAGCCGATGACGAACAGGGTGAGCAGCGCCAGGATCGAGGAGTACCAGGGCTGCAGATTGAGAAGGCCGAAGTTGCCCGTGTGCAGCTTCATCAGCCAGAAGGCCTCGATCCCCTGGGCCGAGAGGGCGCCGTAGAGCGAGCCGGAGAGCGCAGTGAGCAGCAGTGGCAGGGCGGCCAGGGGCACCAGGCTGCGGTGCACCCGACGTAGCAGGGGAAGGCGGCTCACTCGTTCTGAAGCGCCTTGTGCAGTTGCTGTTCATTGGCACAGGGCATCCACAAGGAGCCCATCGCAAAAGTTCCTTTGCACTTGAGCTCAGCAGCGCGCTGCTCCGCCTCCTGCTTTGTTTTGAACATGCCCTTCATGTGCGCGGCGGCGGGCGGAGTGATGAAGAGCGGGGAGAAGGTCGTCGCTGCAAGGGCAGCCAGCAGTGCCCACCGGCAGGGCTGCTGGAGGGGACTGGTGGGGTGCGGGATCATCGGGTACTCGCGGCGATGCTGAGAGCAAGAATCAGAGCTGGGAGGGTCAAAGAACGGGGGCGTTGGGGTCACTTCTCCTTGGAGACGGCCCTCTCATAGACATCGAAGTTCTGGCAGGGCATCCACTCCTTGCCCATCGCAAAGGCGCCGCTGCACTTGAGTTCCTTGGCTCGCTGCTCTGCAGCGGCCTTGCTCGGGAACATGTCGTAGGCCTGGGCGCGGGCGGCGCTGGGTGCCAGGGCAACACCTGCCGAGAGGAGGAGAGCCAGAGCGATGGGGTTCACGGAATTCCGGTGGAGAGAGAAAGGACTGACCCCCACCTTAGAGTCTCCCCGTAGGTGGAGAGTCAAGCCCCGTGGCAGCCGTCGGCATGAAGATCGTGGCCCTGGCTGGCCGCAGTTGCATGCCGGTCAAGACCCTCCGCTACTACGAGGACTTGGGCCTGCTGCCGGCGATCGGCCGCAGCGAAGGCGGTTACCGCCTGTTCGCCGACCAGAGCCTGCAGCGCCTGGAGTTCATGCGCCGGCTCAAGACCCGCGGGCTCAGCCTGGAGGTGATCCAGGGCTGCCTGGCCGTGCACGATGCCGGCGCCCTGCCCTGCAGCGACATCGCCATCCAGTTGGGACGTCAGATCGAGCGCCTAAGCCGGTACCGAGCGAGTCGACCGATCCAATGAAGCAATGACCCGCAGCCGCGGCCAACTTTTCACAGCGTCTCCATGCTGAGCAGAGGCAGATGCGATGGAGAAGAGTTGATGAAGAGGCACCGACTCGTAACCGGCCGCTTCCATCCGATGGCGTTCCGATGGGCCGTGGTGTTCCGATGCACTGCCACAGCAGGGCTGGGGGCGTTCGTTCTGATGCTGGGAGTTCCAGCGTTTTCCCAGCCCCCAGCGCCATCCAGCTCACCGGGGCCAGGGCCGGGAGCAGGGATGGGAGGTCCGGGGGGGATGGGCCGGATGGGTGCCCAGTCGATGGATCAACACTTCATCGTGATGATGATTCCTCACCACGACGGCGCGATCGCCATGGCCGATCTTGCCCTCAGCCGTGCCACCCGTCCCGAAATCAAAGAGCTGGCCCGGAGCATCAAGAACAGCCAGACGAGCGAGAACGCTCAGATGCGTGCCTGGTACCGGCAGTGGTTCGGCCAACCCGTGCCCAACTGGAACCAAGGCACAGGCCTGGGCAGGACCGGGGGCGCAGGTGGCGGCATGGGGATGGGGCAGATGGGCGGGGGCACGGATCTCACTGCCCTGAGCAAAGCCACGGACTTTGATCGTGCCTTCATCGAGCAGATGATTCCCCACCACCAGATGGGCGTGCGAATGGCCACGATGGCCCAGGCCAACAGTCAGCACCAGGAGCTGCGCCTGCTGCAGCAGGCCATGGTGAAGGCCCAGAGCCAGGAGATTGAGCAGATGAGGCAGTGGTACAGGCGTTACTATGACTCACCCTGACTCCCCCAGTGAGAGTGAGGGCAGTGTTCAGCCAGCGGGCTGAGCCTTCACGGTGATGGTCATATGGCCGTCGCTGTCGCGTTGCAGGGCGTAGAGCTGTTGCTGCATCAGCCCCTGCAGTTGCTGCACGGCTTGTTGCTCCTGGCGGCTGGGGTGGCGTACGGCTGAATGGAGCAGCCGCAGGCCCAGACCGGCGCTGCCGATCACCCCCAGAGGGCCCATCACCACGGCCAGGCCTGGCACCAGCATCAGCGCCACCGCCAGCACCACCGACATCGGCAGGGCGCCTGCCGCCACCAGGCCGCTGTTCTGCAGGATCTGCAGCAGCCGCTCCTGACGCGCCGCTGCGCTGCCGTTGATCAGTTGATCGCGGTGCACCAGCAGTTGATCCACGGCGGCGATCGCCGCTGAATAGGCGCCTGCCTCGACGGCATTGCCGAGGGTGCGCTGCCAGAACTCCGGCGTCTGAGCTGCGGCGATCAGACCATCGAGATGGTTGTCGCCGCTGGCGCGAAGGCGCTCCAGCCCGGTCATGTTGGCGCTGCCCCGGGCGATGTTGACCGTGCCGTCTTCCCAGATGGCATTAGCGGCCTCCGCCGCCCGGTGGGGCGCATTGGCCTGGCTCTCCAGGTGAGACCAGTGCTTGCCGAGGGCATCACCGCCTTTGAGGAACGCGTCAACGGCAGCGGTACCGTAGTGCTCCAGTTCGCCTGGCAACCTGGCCAGCAGATCCGCCGCTGCCACGCCGTGATTGGTGGTGGCGGAGCTGATCCGGCTGATCAGCTGGGGATCGACGGCGATGTTGTGGAGCTCACTCAATGACGCAGCAACCGCGCCGCTCGCCATGGCCAGCACCTCGCTGCTGCGAGACAGGCCATGACGCAGCTTCTCGGTGGCGGCGGCACCGGCGGCCAGTCCCGCCTGGGTGAAGGTGGAAAGATCGGCCATCGCCCGGCATCGATTGACCTTCATTTTCACTGGTGTTTTCCTCTGCTGGGGCCAACGGCCTGTCGTTTCCTTCCCTGTGGTTCACGAGCATGATCTGGCGCACGATTCGGCCGGGATGGCCTCACCGTTGCCTGCAATCCATCCCCTGCAGGCCTGACCATTCCGCCGGAACCGATGCCTAGGCTTCCCCTCAGCACCCCAGCTTGAGCGCTGCCTGCCTCCAGGCTTCAGGAACAGCATCCGCGCACGTCCGTGACGCCGACCCTCCAGGCGGCTGCCCTGACGCCACTGTTGCGGCTGCGCTGCGCGGGCCGGGGCTGCATTCCGTTGTCGGCCGGGGTCCGTTTCTGTGGGGGTGGCATCGAAATCCTGATCCTGCTGGCGCTGGTGGGTTGGCCGCTGCTGCACGCTGCGGTGCAGTCCGAACCCCGCGCCCGCTTGCCGGCGCCGCTGCCCCTGCCGCCGCCCGGCAGCTATGCGGTGCTGGTCGCCGACTGGGGGCTGCACTCCGCGATCGTGGTGGAGCAGCCACCGGGCTGGCGGCTTGGCCCTCCCGGCGCTGAGGCGGCTCCCTTCCTGGAGATCGCTTGGGGTGACCGGCGCTACTACGCCGCCGGCGATCGCCGCCCCCAGGCGGTGGCGGCCGCTCTGTTCCTGCCCACTGAGGCGGCGCTGTTCCTCGCTGGCCACCCCGATCCGCCGCTGCTGAAGGGAGCCGTCCGCGTGCATGAGCGCCGGGTGGATGCCCCCACCCTGCACGCCCTGCTCACCAGCCTGGAGCGTTCGCTCCCCCGCCGTCCCGCCGGCGGCCGGCCCGATCCCCTGCCGTTGCCCGCGGGCCGCACCGCCCGTTTCCTCCCCGCCCACGGCGCCTACCTCTGGACGCGCAACTGCAACTGGTGGACGCTGCAGCGGCTCAGCGACGCCGGCCTCGCCGCCCCGCCACTGGGCGTGCTGTTCAGCCGCCAGGTGCCGGCGCATCTGCAGGGCTTTCAGCAGCGTTGAGCACCAGCACCAGCAGGCCGGGCTTACTGGAATCCGAGACCACAGGGCTGTGGGTCAATCATTGCTGTGATGCCCAACGGCTCACGAGGGCAAGGTGATGGGATGGCTACTTGTTGGTGATCAAGGAGCTATCCCAATGCTGAAGGCATCACAAGAGCTGGAGCATTCGATCCAGACCAGCCTGCGGCAACGGCCTAGCCACGGATCACCCCAGCCCGCCCAGACGGATCAAGGCGCCCACCACCACGAAGGCGATCGCCAGGGCGGTGATGGCGCGGATGTGCCAGGCCAGGCCGTTGAGATTGTCATCGTTGAGGGTGGGGATCAGCTGCAGCCGGGCGTGCAGGGCCAGGGCGGCCGTACCGGCCAGCAGCAGCAGTTTCACCCCCACCAGCATTCCGATCGGGTTCGCCGGGTTGAGCAGCCCGCGGAAGCCGGGCAGGTAGATCCAGCCCATCCAGGCGCCGGTGACCACCTGAATGGCCAGAGCGCTGAGCCCCAGCGGCTCGAACGTGTCCTCAAACGCGCGGATCTGTGCTGCCTCCCGCTCCCGCAGCGCCTTGGGCAGCACCCCCAGATCCAGCACCAGATGGCCACCGGTCCAGACCGTGGCCGCCAGGGCATGAACGATCACGAGCAGCGGAAAGGGCGACACGGCAGCTCCACAAGGCTGCTCCCACGATGAAGGCGTTCCGGCACAGGCGGCCATGGCGCAACCCGGGCGGTGGCGATGCAGCAGTTCTTGGGGATGCACAACGCTGCCGACAGATGAACCGCCCTGCCGAGAACGCGACCCCCCGGCCGCCGATCACCGCCTACCTGTGATTGCAACGCTTAGGAGGCTGCTGGCCAACGTTTTGGGCCTTCCATCGCAGCCCCGTGAGGCTCAACAGGGCTCAACAGAGAGACAATTCCTGCCCTCTCTCGCCTAGCGGTAGACATTTCAGGGCGCAGTCAGCCACCGGTTCAAGCCTTCCAGGCACCTGTTCAGTCGTGATCGCTGCGGGCCATCCGGACAGAGACGTAGTCACCGTCCGCTCCAGCCTCCAGGCGGAAGACGCCAAGGCGAGTCATTGCCTTGGGGGTGTCTTCTGGCAGCAAGGACGCGAGGCTCTGACCAGGGCTGGAGGCGGGCCCTGGAGCCGGCAGGGGGAAGCCGAAAAAACGATGCAGCTGCTCCACCGTGGTGGCAGCGTTGAAGCTGAGCGAGAGATCCGCCGGCGGTGAGGGTGGCTCCGGCTGGGGATCGAACAGCCGATCGATCAGGGGTTGCAGCCGGGTGCGCAGGGCCACGAACACGTGATCGCCCGGCTCCAGCGGCGTGGAGCCCCGTGGCATCACCACCTGCTTGCCCCGCAGGATCAACGTGACCAGCACGCCATCGGGCAGGGCCAGATCGCGCAGGTGCTGGCCGGCCACCTGGGCGCCGGGTTTCACGGTGTAATCCACGATCTCGCCATCGACATGGCGCAAGGCGTGGATCTCCACCGACAGGGCCGGTGCCGGATCCGCCGGGCGGCCGATGCGCAGCCAGCGCGCCACCAACGGCAACGACCAGCCCTGGGTGATCGCCGAGATCAGCACCACAAAAAACACCGCATTGAAGATCAGCTGGCTCTGGGGAACTCCGGCCAGCAGCGGAAAGGTGGCCAGGGTGATCGGCACCGCCCCCTTCAGGCCCACCCAGGAAAGAAAGGTGAGCTCGCGCCGTCGAAAACGGAACGGCAGCAGGGACACCACCACCGCCACGGGTCGCGCCAACAGGATCAGCACCAGGGCGATCAGCAGCCCCTCGCCGGCAACGGCCAGCAGCCGACTGGGAAAGCTGAGCAGGCCGAGCATCACGAACAGCACGATCTGGCCCAGCCAGGCCAGCGCATCGTGAAAGGAGAAGATGCCGCGCCGGAACACGATCGAACTGTTGCCGAGCACGATGCCGGCGACGTACACCGCCAGAAAGCCGCTGCCCCCCAGCACCGCCGCCAACCCGAAGGCCACCAGCCCAAAGGCCAGTGCCAGCAGCGGATAGAGGCCCGGGTAATGGAGATGGATCCGGTTCACCGCCCAGGCCGCCAGCCGGCCCACGGCGATGCCCACCAGGCTGCCCACGCCGAACTGGCTGAAAAACAACCCCACCAGACCCTGGAAGGAATCGCTGCTGCCGGTGATCAGGCTGATCAGCCCAACGGTGAGGAAGATGGCCATCGGGTCGTTCGACCCGCTTTCCACTTCAAGGGTGTCGGTGAGGCGCTCTGGCAACTTCAGCCCGCTGGTGCGCAGCACCGAAAACACCGCCGCCGCATCCGTGGAGCCGACGATGCTGCCCAGCAGCAGCCCCTGCAGCAATGGCAGTTGCAGCACCCAGGCGGCTGTCAGGCCCGTGAGCAGCGAGGTGATCAGCACCCCCACGGTGGAGAGCGCCAACGCCTGGCGCCAGACGGATCGCACCGCGCTCAGGGACGTGCGCAGGCCGCCGTCGAACAGGATCAAAGCCAGCGCCGCGCTGCCGGCGTTGCTGGCCAGGGCGTAGTCCTCGAAGGGGATGCGCCCGAGGCCCTCCGAACCCGCCAGCATGCCCACGCCGAGAAACAGCACCAGCACCGGCACACCGAGGCGGGCGGAGAATTTGCTGGAGCCGATGCCCACCAGCAGCAGCACGCCCACCAGCAGCATGGAGACGTTGATCACGCGCTGATCTCCTGCAACAGCGGCATGGGTCGCTGACGGTCCAGATGCATGGCCGAGCCCTGGGCGAGGTGATGGAGGAGGGGATGGGGGGATGGACGCACCTGTCCCTCGTGTTTACCCACCAGCTTGCTCAAACCCCAGCTGGGCGGGCCACTGCCAGGGGAACCCTCCAGGCCGATGAGGCACCTGCGCTCCCCCACACCTTCGTCACCACACCTTCGTCAATGGAGAGCACCTCAATGCAGACCGCTGAGCGGCTGCCGCCGATCCCAGGCCCTCGTCCAACCCGGGTCCAGCCCAGGTCCAGCGCCGCCTTACGCAACCACAACCGCATGGACGAGCTACCAGGCGTGAGCCGTCAGGCTTCTCGGCAGCACTGCCCGGTTCCCTCCGCAAGGGTCTGGAGCGGGACGCCATCGACGAGGCGCTGACACATCAGGCGCTGCAGGCTGATTGGGGAGCTACCAGCGATCGGTGTGAGGTCATGGCAGGGGTAGTGGCGCCCCGCCCTGGTGGTCTCACCCCTGTTGGCTGCAGTACGAATTGGTGGGTGTCGTCAGCCCCCGGCTGCAATGGGTTCCGATCGTTGGCTTTCGATCGCTCGAAAAGGTGACGGTCTGGTCACCCACCCGTGGATTCTGCGCACAAAAAATGGTGCTGAGATGGGGAGCAGATGTGCGCCCATTTCTGCAACAAGGGTGTCTGGTGGTGATCCAGAAAGTGAATGGAGCCAAGCGGACTCGAACCGCTGACCCCCTGCATGCCATGCAGGGCAATCGGGTTTTCTGAAGCCGTTGACACGTCTATGGAAATACTAGCTATAGCAATGGGTCTGGACACTTTTCGTGCTGATTTGACGCAGGGTGTCATGACACGCTTTACACTGTTTTGCACACGTTTTTGCACACTCCCAGGTGCCCGCCACCAGCCGCCAGCCCAAATGGGTGGGCACCCTCAGGGACGCCCTCAAGAATGAACATGGGCAAGGTTGGAGCGTGGCTCCTTCCCACGGGCGGGTGCGGCTCACCCGCCGTGACCAGGACGGCGCCCGCACGACTCTCACCCTTCCGATCACGTGGCGGGGGGACTGCGTCTCTGCCGTGATCACCACCGTCTCAGTATTACGGGAGCGGATGGTAGAGCGGGGTATCGGCCTTACTGCTGCAGCTGAACTGCTGGCAACCGCACCCACAGTTGGCCCGGTGAACTGGCCTGCCCTGGTGGCAGAGCACCTTCAGGCCCGCAGTGATCTGCGATCAACCACCCGCCGGGATCTGGAGACGCGCCTGGAGCGGTTGCTGGTCACCCTTGCCACCCGCCCGACCCCACGGGATGGCCCCGAGCTGCTGCGGGCTTACGCCCGTCAACATTTTGACCGCTGCCCATCGGGAGGCCAGGGCAGGAAGCGTCAGATTCTCGACTGCGCCCGCTTCCTGCGGTGGGCGGTGGAGCGCAGGGGAGCGCCGGTCTGTTGGCTGCCGCCACCCCCTGACCACCTGGCAGAACTGATCGGGGTGAGCGCCACGCATACTGAACCCACCATCCCGATCAGCCCCGAGGCCCTGGCAGGGTTGCTCGATCACCTGGAGGCCAGCCGCCCGGAGCTGTGGCTATCGGTGGCGCTGGTGGGTTGCTACGGGCTGCGGCCCGCCGAGTTGGGGGTGCTCCACCCAAGGGACGGGCGTTTGTATGTAGGCACCGTGAAGCGCAACAGGGCAACGGCGCAGACCTCAAAGCCCGACCGGCTGGCCCTTCCGCTGGAACTGGAGGGGCGCGACGATGGTGCCCGCGCCCTGGCGCTGCTGGAGCCGGGGCTGCTGGAGCTGCCGAGGGCGATCCGCACCGCCATCAACACCGGGGAGCACAAGGCCGTGGGCGATGCCTTCCGGCAACTGCTCGACCGGCTGCCCTACTGGCAGGCCCTGGTGGGTCGGTGCCTCGGCTTGACCCCTTACGGGTTGCGGCATGGCTTCGCCTGGCGTGGTGCCCACCGGCAACCACAGATCCCGTTGCGCGACCTAGCAGCCGTGATGGGTCACAGCCCCGCCACCCACCTGCGGCACTACGGGCGGTGGACTGCTGAAGCCGATCTGATCGCCAGCTTCGCCACACCACCAGTTGTGGGGGGGAGTTGACACTGCGCAGCACCACAGGTAGGGTTTTTTCAAGTTGCGAGCCCTTAGGGGCCAGGGTGTCGGGCCTCACCTCCGGCTCCCGCCAGGGCAGGAAACCTGCCTCAAGGAAGCGGGCTTAACCAACCCGCCCCACGGTGATTTTGGCTGGATCCCCTTGTTCGGGGGGCCTGCTGCGACCGGGGCAACGCGAACCAACCCATAACCCCCTCTTTCACATGAAAGGAGCAGCAACGGGGCTGGTGCGGTATCGCGGGCGCTTGATGAGCCGTGGCATGGTCACGCTTACCAAGTGGACCCTCAGCACCACAAAAGCCCGAAAGTACGCCCCTAAAGGCGTGGATCCCAGCACCATCGGCCCTAAATGGTGGGCGGACAATCCCTATAGGAAATCCCGCGTTTGGGCATCTCTTGGCCAAGCCCCGGAGTCGATGACGGCAATGCTCGCCAAAAGCAAAGCTAGAACCGAGGAGCTTCTGCGGGATCTGGATGCTCTGCAGCAGCAGGCTCTGGATGTTCTGCAGCGGGCTCTGGATGCTCGGCAGGAGCCCTGAGCGATGTCCACCATCAATTCCCGCCCTATCCGGGCGCAGTGGAATGAAGCGTCTTGTCTCAGTGCCAGAGAGTGGATTCCAACCACGTCAGCTGCTCGTGCCCTTGGCGTGAGCCCCCGCACTCTCAAGCGTTACGGGCATCCTGATTCGGGTTTCCTGATTCCTGGAGTGCATTGGGCCGCTGGTCCCTTCGCCAACTCACCAAGCACCTGGGATGTGGCTGCCTGTCGAGCAGTTCTTCATCACCGTGGCATCCAAGCCCGTAAGGAGATCCGGCCCGAGCTGCGCCTGAAGGTAGCGCAATGAAAAACCCCGCGAGCCCTTGCCCGGGCGAGCGGGGAGAACACAACATAGTCTCCGCTCACGTAATCCCAGGCGACCGTGAGCTTGTCGCCGAGCTGGCGCAATCCGCTATTGGTCCTGAGCATCGGGCAATTCTTCATTACCGCAGGGTGAGGCGGGAAGAGGCTCAGCAGTTGAAGGGCTACAGCCCCGCCCGCTGGGACGTTGAAGCCTGCCCTGGTGATCGGCTGCCCGTTGTCATCAGCGCGGGGGCTGGCGCATGAAAAACCCCACACTCCCCGGCAGGGGAGAGCGGAGCGAAGCAAACGAAACCATTCCCCACCTTTTGGCCACCGCTGTGGCCTGGCCTTCGGTTCGTAGCCACGTCGCAATCCTGCGCGGTTCCCATCGGCCCGATGCCCTGGTGCATCTGACCCTGTTTCCTCCGAAGGCCCAGCCCGGAGAGATGAGGGCCAGGAACCGCTACTACCTTGCCACGGTTGGGCAGATTCTCGGATCAGACCCGGCCCTGGTGGGGCGAGTGTTCGGCGCTGCGTCGAGCTTCATCGTTGCCACCGGGGGGAAGTCGCTGCACGTCTACTTCCGCCTGGCTGAGCCTATTACCCCCGAGCGGTTCACCGAGTTCCAGAGGCTGGTGATCGCCGCCTACCGGCACCTGGCCCCGGAGTATTCGATCTACGCCAGCCTGGCGAAGCCAGCGCAGGTGCTGCTGCTGGCCGGGGGAGTCCACCCCCGCACGGGAAACCTGGCAACGATCCGCTCCGCTAGCGGCACCACCGTCGACCCGGGTGCACTTGAGGCCGCCCTGACCGCTGAGAAGGCCCTATGGACTGAGGTGGCGTGATGGTCAGCTCAGAGAAGGACGCATGGGTGCGGCTGGGACTGCTGGGGGCCATCCCGAGCGACTCCCCTTACAGCCCCGCAACCGCCCGAGAGGGGGCCTATACAACCCAGCTCAAGGGCTGGCTCAAGGATCACGACCTGCTGGACAGCAACAAGGCGAAGGATCAGCCCGTCACCCTGGCGCCTGAACAAAAGCTTGCGGGCCTAGAGGTTATTGCCGCTGATCTGCTGACCGGCAAGGCCCCCTACGCCCAGCGTCTCCCTCTGCTGCGGGCCTCCGCTGAGGGTATGGGGATCACCGTTCGGGATCAGGAGCTTGAAGCCCTCCTACGGGCCGCACGGCGCCGACGGGCGAACGGTGGGGAACCGGACCTGCTGAGCCCAGGTGATCGACTGAACCTCACGCCCGAGAAATGGGCTTGGGATGGCCTGATCCTTCGCGGCACGTTCAACCTCCTGATCGCCCTGCCCAAGGTCGGGAAAACGTCCCTGGCCCTCGCCTGGCTGGACGCCTGGTATCGGAACGAACCGACCTTCCTTGACCGCACCCTCCATGGCCCCTGCCCGCCCGTTCTGATCGTTGGCACTGATCAAGGCCCCGCCGACTGGGGCCGGATGTTGCAGGAGATCGGATGGGTGGATGCTGCCGGCACGATCGGCGGCCCCTTGTTGGGTCTCGCTCACGCCGGGAAGCCTCTGCATCTCGACGGAGAGGGGATCGACAGGATTGCCGAGATCGCACAGAAGCACCCAGGGCTGATCGTGTTGATCGACTCGCTCTCTGCCTGCATCGCCCCCCTGGGGTTGAAAGAGGAAAGCCCCCAGGTAGTTGATCCGATCCTCGACCTGATGGAACAGGTCGCGCCTCACGGCGCCACCGTCGTAGTGATCCACCACGCCAGCAAGGGCCGGGCCGGGGAAGGTGCCGCAGCCGCCAGCCGGGGAAGCACTGCCCTCCCGGCTGCCGCGTCACAGATCCTGAAGCTTGCGCCGGCCTCGGCGAACGAATCCGACCCACGGCGGCTACTGACGACCCAGGGAAGGGGCGGCCCCACCCAGGCCCTGGTGATTCAGCGCGAGGGGATCTCCTGGGGCCTTCTGGGTGGTGCTGAAATCCTCGAACAGGAGCAGTCACACGCCGACGCAGAAGGGAAGCTGACCGATCGCCAGTTCGAGGTGCTCCGCGAGGTGCGCGACCGCTGGGAGGACCTGCTGGAGAAGACCACCGCCGCCGCCCTGGTGGAGGCCTTAGGGCTCGAAGGGAAGTACCCAGAGCAGGTGGCACGGAAGACCCTGGCGGCACTGGAGAAGAAGGGGCTGCTGCAATCGTTCTCCCGGATCAGGCCTGGCCTGGGCGGTCGCCTGTACGAGTTCTGGCCGACGGACCCGCTTGGAGGATCGCGCACGTGCGCGGGGGGCTTGCCAGAAACGTTGTCTTTTGGGCCTGTTGGGTCTGTTGGCCCCCTCTCGCATGAGGACCCAGAGCAGAACAACACCATTACTTCCCTTGCAGCAGAGCCAAAAGACCCAAAAGACCCAAAAGGCCAACAGACCAAGCCCCCCCGCGCACGAGGGACCCAAAAGACCGGTCTGTTGGCCCTTCCGGATCAGGCCGCCGCATGAGCCCGTTCGCCCCGCCCAACCCGTCGCAGCCTTCGAGCGGGTGGCAGCTGTGATCGGCTCCGTCGCCGGCCCTTTGCACCCGATCGCCTGCGCTTCACCTTGGGGCTGAAGTTCCCCTACGGATGAATCCCGTAAGGAAGAAAAAGCCCCGATCCACCGGAGACAGGCCCGCCACCCCCTCAGCTGCTCCCATCGCCGCCTGATCACCCGCCAGGGCTCCGCCGACGACTGAACAGCCCCAGCTATGCCTGGTTAGCCCACAGCGGGGCGAAAAGCATACACGTGGGGGAGGTGTAGCAATGGATTTGCCGGTCGACGGTTTAGCCACAATTTAAGCCGCAGATTTCCCTGCTGCCGTAGCTTCTTAAGCACGCACCAAAAATCATTACTTCGTTCGAGAATCTGCATCCGATGGCTGCTCTAGCCTTGCCGGGAAGCACATCAAACCCCGAATTGATTGAGCGGATCCGGGTAGGGGATCCCCGGTTTTCCTACCTTCCTGATCCTTGTCTGGCCGATGGGCTGGAAAGGCAGCTGCCGCGCCTCTGAAAGGCTCAGTAGATGATCCGCTCAGGCGGGGGCGGGCGGTAGGTGACATTGCCACTGCTGCCCCCTGGCTGATGTGATCCGCGTTCTTGATTGAGGAGAGCAGGTACGCCCGCCTGTTGCTGGCCGCCTACCTGGCCAGCCAGCGCCACCGCTGACAACCCAGCTTCACTCTGCGCCATTATTGGAGGCGTGAAGCACACCCTCACCACCACTGCTGCCGCCGCCGCTGCGTTACCCCTGGCCGCTGGGCCTGGGTTGGCTCAATCGTCGGACTGGAAAACGGTCCGGGATAGTTATCTGGGGCAATATCGGAACCTCCTGATGCAGAGCTGCTCTAATGGCAGAAAGGTCAACTCCGTTGGGCAGAGCTTTTGGGACCCGGATTTTGTTGCCGGGGTACAGGCAAAAATGAGAGCCCAAGGTTATAGCCAGGCTGCCATACAAGCAACGGATGCAGGGCAAGCCGCTGCTATGGCCCTGGTCTGCCCGAGTGTTTGGTAGCCGCCCCCCTGCCATCTCCACAGGTACACATGGGCACTTGAGCCCTCCCGCTGAGACTGCCCCACCGCCCCTCCTGGGATCTGCCCTGCTGGGCATGTCTCATCGCCTGGTGATCGAGGTCCTCGGCGGCAACCGCAGGAAGCTGCGCAAGGTTGAGCTGCAGGCTGCTGTTATGGCGTGACCAACCCCGCCAGAGCTGGGAATCCTGGGGGCATACGCCCTGCTCCCCCATGGCCCGCCGTCGCATCCGCGCCTGCAGCATCCCCAGCACCATTCCCACCCCCTGCCAGACGGACCCCACCTTCCTGGCCCTGCTCCGCGCCGCACTGCTGGACCTGAAGCGGGAGCAGTTTGAGCGGACCTTCGAGACCGCTTTCGGGGGATCAAGCCTCCCCCACCGGAGGGAGCGAAGCGAAGCCATCCACTCCCCCAACTGATCGAGGTGCCCTCTAGGGCGATTTACGGCAACATCAGGTGATGACCCGCGACACGCCCGCCCGCGACGATCGCTTCACCAGTCCACCGGCCTTTGGATCGGGCACTGGCCGCGAGCCACTCCCCGGTGAGCCACGGCCCGGAGAACCGGACTTCCTGCGACGGTTCTGCGCGTTTCATGGCATCCCATACATCCAACAGGGCGAGGAACCTTGACCCGCAACCGAGCGACCGGTGGCACCCTTGAGCAGCGCACCGCCGAGGTGGTGCTGCTGCTGGTGACAGGAAGCACCCGCCGGGATGTTCTCGATCACGCAGCCACGACCTGGTCCCTGTCCCCCAGGCAGACTGATCGCCTGCTGGCTAAGGCCCGCGCACAAATCCGCGCCGACTGGAACATCGAGCGGCCTGATTTCACCGCCGAGTTGCTCTCCCAGCTCAGCACCCTCCAGCTCGAATCATTCGAGAAGGGCAACCTTCGGGTGGCACTGAACTGCATCAACGCCAAGGCGCGGCTGGCGGGGCTGGTCTGAGTCCTCAGCGAAGCCGTTTTATGGGCGGTGCCAAAACCCCGCCCCACGATCGCCCCGGCGCTGCTGGAGGGGTGAGCTTCAGCCCTCGTGGCGCTGGTCAGCCGCGGCCCCTGAGCCGTCAGAGTCCTCCGCGGACTCCGCGGACGATGACCGGGAGCAGCTGGAGACCTTGGCCCTGCAGCTGTAGGCCCTAGGCGATGCCGTGGCGCTTGGCGCCCCCCTCACGGACTCGGCAGGTGCGCCTACTGCTGGGTGCCCGCCCTGGGGGTGATCGCGTCACCCGCTCCGGGACCGAGGCCCGGAAGCTGGGCTACAACCTGTGGCAGCTGAGCCGCGCCGAGGAGAAGGGCTGATCGGTGCCCGAACCGGCTCCCAGCTCTGCCCGCCTGGTGGAGCTGCGCGCCCAGCTGGAGGTGGTCGGCGTCGAGCTTCGGGGGCTGGTGCCGGGGAGCCTGGAGCAGCTGGAAACCGCATGGCGGGAGCAGCTGGGCGGAACCGGCCCATCGGGAACCGGCCAACCCGTCGCAGCTTTCGAGCGGGTGGCAGCTGTGATCGGCTCCGTCTCCCCCAACCGGGGGATTCCGCTTCCACCGCCTGGGAGATCTTGGGGTTCATAACCCCAAGGTTGGGGGGCTGACCGCCCTGATTTCTTCGTTGATTTCTATAGATATGATGCGCAGAATCGAATGTTTGACATAATAGGGATGAGCCCCTTGGCAGTTGTCAAAGCCGTCTAACCGAGTGCTGGTGATCTTTCTTATCGGTCTAGGCGTAATTGCTACTGCAATCCTTATGATAGGTGAAGTGGTGGTGCGAACAAGTGGAGGGGCATCACCGCAAGCCACTGAAAGCAAGGCAACACCGCCCAGCCCAGCCCCTGCAGCGAAACTAGCTAATCCAGATAGTCAACTATATCAGCGTGAAATCGAATATGTTACTGCGCGACTTAGAATTGCCATGGATGGTGCCGAAGAATTTCGCAAACTAGGGGCCATCGATCAAGCGGTGAAGACTTTAGAAAAGACCCACTCACTGCCATCGACCACGTGTCTTGAGGCCGAGCGTGATCGTGGTACTCCCTTTTACCCGGCGTTGGCTACATGTAAGGCTGCGGCGGGGCAATAGTTAGTCTTTCCTCCAGGCGCCGACCCAATCGCCTTGCCAGCGGCCTCAGCGACCGCCCTTTTAAGTGCGCAAAAACATTGGCCCACCCCGCCAACAGCAGAGCACCCGACCCCCAGGCCCGTGGTGGTGACCCTGTAGGCGGCTGGAATGTCCATCGCTGCCCGCCGGCCCAGCTTGGAGCTGGGGTGCCCGTCAGTGCCGCCAGCCACTGCCAGCAGTGACAGCCAACACAGCCCCGGATCTGACTCTGGCCGACTGCTGCGACCGCTGTGGGGTGGCGAGCCGGAACAGCGTCAAGGCCCGCGCCTCTGCCCTGGGGGTGGAGCTGGTGCAGGAATCGAGTACCTGGAAGGTCTGGCCCGCTGAGTTCGTTCCCCTGGGTGATGGGCTGGCGGAGCACCTGAAAGCAAAGGGGGCCACGCTCGCCAACTTCCCCGGATCAGTGCCGGCAGCGGCTGACGGCAGTGACGGGGGGTGACGGCCTATCAGTGCTGCCACCGGCTGCCAGCAGTGGCAGGGGCAAGCGGTCGGCACTGACGGCACCCGCTGCAAGCTGTGACACCCTCACCGCCCTGGCAGCCCTGGCCGTTGCCTTCCAGCCGAAGACCCCAGCCGATCCCCTGGTCGTCGCCCTTGGTCTGGCTGAGGCCGCTGAGCTGTGCGCCTGGCTGAGCACCGCCGAGCTGGCGTCCCAGCTGGGGGTGGCGGCTGGAACGCCCCGCAATTGGGAGCCCCGCCACAGCCCTCGGCCTGGCTTCGAACTGGAGCGCCGAAAGGATGGCGCCTCGGTCTGGTGGAAGGTGGCCCGGCAGTGATGGCATCCACTGACGGCAGTGATACCCTCGCTGATTTTATGGTCCTAGATCAGGTCGTGAACGACGAAATGCGACTAGATTTATTCTAACATTACATGAACATGCTAAACTTGAGAGGCGACAATCAATTTCAAACAAATGGCCTTCGACCCTGTATATGCACGCGAAAAGCTTTATACGGCTGCAAGCATCCTGATGCTGCCTGATGGCAAGCAGTATGACCAGGCATTAAGCAGTGCATTCTTCGAGATTAGTCTCGCGCTTGTTGGCATAGATCCAGAGAAAATAAAAGCAAGCCTCGATGACTCCGATGCTGAGCTGCTGCAAACCATCGTTGATACATTGGATACAACCGGCCTCACAGCGGTAGGGGATGAGGGTCTATATATACTAAAAGCGAGGTCGTTGAGTGAATTGCAGATTCACGATTTCTGCGAAGCAGTTTTAAGTTTAAGCATCTCGCTTGGACGATGATCTCAGCTGTATCCTCCTGACCCAGCTGGTGACTGTCGCAGGGAATCCCCCAGGGGTGCGCCCTGTGACTGATGGATGATGTCCCACTGGGCCGGCTGTGGCTGACCCTCCACGATGAACGCCAACACCGCCGCCTGATCGGTCGGCTTCGGCCCCGGTTGCTTGGAATGCCCCATCCCTGACGCCGGCTGTCACTGCTGCGAGGCCCCTTGCTGCGGGTGAGGCCTAGACCCATCACTGACAGCACCCACTGACGGCAGTGACGCCACGTAACCAACCGTCCCGCTGCCATCCGTACTAAGCACAACGTGCGTAGTCTCTTCGTACACAGGCCAGCTACGGGGCGCCTAAGCCATGGCCAAGTACGTCACCTACCAACGCCTGAGTCGGGAATCCCGTGGCGGTCGCAACTACGGCCTAGACGCCCAGCGCCGGGACCTGGATCTGTTTCTGGGCCAGCTCTGTCCCGAAGCGGACGGCTGCGCCGAGATCGCCAGCTATGTCGAGATCCAGAGCGGCGCCGACGATGACCGCCCCGAGCTGGCCAAGGCGATCGAGCACGCCAAGCGGGAAGGGGCCGAGCTGCTGGTGGCCAAGCTGGACCGCCTGAGCCGCCGCGTCTCGTTCATCGCCGGCCTGCTGGACGATCGCCGCCTGAGTTTCCGGGTGGCGAACATGCCCAACGCTGACAAGTTCCAGTTGCACATCTACGCCGCCCTGGCTGAACAGGAGAGGGAGTTCATCGGCGCCCGCACGAAGGCCGGACTTGCCGCTGCGAAGGCCCAGGGGAAGCGGCTGGGAGGGATCAGGCCCGGCACCATCACCCGCAACGATTCCGCCAAGGCGAAGGCCACCGCCGGCGCCGAGCAACTGCGCCCGCTGCTGGCTGCGCTCAAGGCCCAGGGGGCGAGCCTACGGACCATGGCCGAGGCCCTGGCCGGCGCCGGCACCACCACCCGCAACGGCAAGCCGCTGAGCGCCAGCACCGTCGCCTTGCAATTGCAGCGCCTGGGGCTGGCCTGAGCCACCTTGGCCTGAGCCCTTTTAAGGCGGTCATAAATCTGGCTCCTACTTGTGACTGGAGCACTCCCCGAAACGATCGCGTTGGAAAGCTGGAGCTGTAACTGCATTGTTCTTATGACGCATCCCATCGTTCCCATCGGCCACCTGGCCGACACCGCCGCCCCGCTCAAGATGCTGAACCTGCGGGTTCCGGCCCCGGTGCTGGAGCGGCTGGAGGCCAAGGCCGCATCGATCAACGGCAGCCGCGCAGCCCTGGCCCGCTATGCGTTGACCTTGGGCCTTGAGCGGCTGGAACAGCAGACCGCCGCAGGGGTTCGTTGACGCCTCTACCGGATGAGGATTGGCAGCGCAGCCGTCAACTAGAGATGGCGCAGCAGACCGCCCGCAATGGAGCACTTGGTTTTCGTGGCGTCATTCCTTCTCAATAGTGCAAACTTGCACACCTGCCAGGCCTCGGTTCGATTGGACACAGCCGAACCCCGTCAATTGACAGTGCATCCCAGTCCGTCCGGCTGGATTGGCGTTTTGCTTGTTGAGAATCCCTCGCGTGATCAGGCCCAACTGGCACAGCGAACCCGGCACACCTGCCTGGCCAACAGGTGTTCAAACGGACACCTTCGCGTTGAAACGGTCGACCTAGCGGTCAGCGATGTCGGGCGCCCCAGCAACCTGGGCCAGGCTCGCTTGATTGGGCAGTGCCCCGCCGCAATGGTTAGCGATGGGGCCTGTGCAAAAAAACAAGTCCACTTCAGCCCCGGTCTAAAAAGATACGGGCGCACTTGTCTGGCTAACGCCCCAGATCAGAAGCGGGGAGGGGGATACGGTCTAGAATCCAAACGATACTCCCGTCTTCTGTACCTGGATATTAGCCATTCTCTATTGTGTTTAGTTGACGATTCTGGCGAGGACTGCTATAGCAGTACTGCGATGATGAACCCCCTATGATCTTCCGAAGAAAGCCAATGCACGACAAACATGACGTCTATGCGAGTGTACTTGTTGTTGCGCCATTGACAGGCTTACTTGTCGCGGCCTTCTCCGCGGGTCTTGACATGTTTGTGGCATCATTCAAGCCGGTCTATGCATATGATTGCATGACGAACTCCAGCGGGAACTTTTTATGCATACATTCTGTTTATGGAGTACCAGGAACCTCCTTGAAGCGTGTAGTCACTTCAATGAACGGCGGGAAGCCTTGGTCATCAACTATCGATTGCGCCAATCCGTATTGGGATGCAACTTCAATATATGACAGAGTCTGCTCACTTTATAGGTAATGCCTTTAGAGCAATTGCCTTACTAAATCATCGCAGATCAGTGATATTGCTGAAGCATCGCTTGTTCATGGGCGAACTTGGTTCGCATGGGTTACTCTAAGATATATTGTCATCAATTTTCTCCCAGAGGGCTGAAAGCCTGCGTCTTTGCTCAGCATCAGGATCTACCCCAGAGCATGGGTTGATACTAGACTGGAAGCATTTTTGAGTGAGGCCTGCGGCTACTTGTCTTAGCCAACATGTCACAAGCAGGGAGCAATAGCCTATTCTAGTCGCTTCCCCAGATTGCCTCCAGTAGCTTACCTTATAGCTTGGGACGAAGCCATGTGTATGAGATGAGTGCAAAGAACTGTGCACCAGTGGGCATCTATACATCCTGTAGAGGATCGCACCATATTGATACTCTTTAGCTACTCTCACCAAGCCTGGCTCCTCTGCGATCTCCGGATGTTGTTCCAATAGATCATCGAGGGAGACATCCAGATATTCTCTAGGTGATTCGCGTGGCTCACATGCTAATATCCTATTCGAAAGCAATGTGGAATCAATAAATGACGACCTCTGAGGAGCTGCCCTCTTCCAGTCTTCCGCAAAGCAAACAACCGCTATTTTTTTCGCATTGCCTTCAGGCCCAGTGAACTCATTTAACATATAGGCAAGTCTCTGAGAATCGCTAAGCCCGCCTCCAAAAGCTGACGCCAGCTGATTTGCTTCTTCGGCAAAGTGATGCGCCCACACCTTTCCCAGTGCATCAAGTGATGTTGTAGACAGAATCAATGAATCAGTGGTTGCCCCTTCCTGCGTGAGGCCATCTGAGACCTCCGCTCTTTTGAAGAAGTAATCGCGAAAGCTTTTGCAGTCTTCATCCATGGAGTGTTAAAAAAGGGTTTGAATGAATTTTTTATGGCATGGCTAACGCTGATTCGGCGGGTTCGAGAATCCTCTCTCAAGTCCACCATCTAACCGCATAAGACCCAAGTGCCCTGTCTGATGGAACCCTATATCGATTTCAGGGCAATAGATCACTGCGTCTTGAGCAGCTAGATCGGATTTTTAGGTGAGTCCGTGAACCAACTCTCCTTCAGGCTACAGAAAGTCTGCTGGGCTGCGCACGCCGAGCGTGCCCTGAGTCAGCACATGTGTGTCGATAATCGTGGTATTGCCGTCGCTGTGCCCAAGTAGCTCCTGGATCGTGCGGACGTCCTAGCCGCGTTCGAGAAGGTGGCTGGCGAATGAATGGCGCAGGATGTGGACCTTGGTTGGTTTGCTGATGCCCGCCCCCAGGACGGCTTCCGCTTGGTCCAAGCGCTCAGGCTCGGGTCACGCCTGACCCACAACTTCAAACCGCTGGCGTTCCATCAGGGTATGCAGCTCCAGACCCTGACCGTTCCCGACTACCGCCGCCGCCTAATTGGCCGTCTGCGCCCTGCTGTGACGGGTTGGCACTATCCCCGGCGCCGGATGACGCGGCTTCCCTTGAAGGTGGTCCGACCCCGAGCGCTCACCACTACTGCGAAGCCTTAAGTGCGTATTGCCACCAGGTTGTTCCGGCCCAAAAGGGGCTGTGGGTGCGTCGTTTGCTCATCGGTGGGAGTCCCTTCTCAAGGGCGGTGCCCCGCCGCAGAGGTTAGCGATGGGGCCTGTCCAGAAATCCAGACCACTTCACTATGCGCTGAGGTCAACGGGGTCGTTCGCGTCCTGAAGAGCGCCAGGGCCGGCAGGCCATCGATCGGCTTTGCCGCTGGACCCCCCAGGGAGGCTGGGCCACAGGTCATACCCGGAGCCCCCGGGCGCAGAAGCAGCTCAGCGAGGGCATCGAGGTTGAGCTGCAGCGGCGGAAGCTTCCTCGGCGGCAAGCCCGAGCCATCGGCCCCCTGGCTCCGAGTCGCTCAGCGAAGCTATGGCGCGGTTGGGTTAGGCAGTCCCAGGAATGTGCGACACTCCTGCGTGAAAGTAGGAGCCTGAGATGTGAGGCCTCTGGAGTTGAGCAACTGCTCCACCGTGGATGTGCGTCTTACAGCAATTCGATTCAGACACTCAACCATCTGACCACGATCAAGGTCAAACAACTCACAAAGGAACCTACTGGGACTGACAACTGTGATTCCGAAGGGCTCTGTTGATGCCCCAGGAAAATCTCTCGTGTTCTGGGTCACTATGAGACTGCATTGACCTGCGATCGCGGCTGCGAGAACATGTCGGTCTTTGTAGTCGCAGGTCAATCCCAGCTCAAGCCCTGAAGGCAAGCTGATGATGGCCTCGGGAAAGGCTTTACGCAGCTCTGCTCCCAAGTGATTGATGTAGGCATCATCTTTTCCCAACTTTCGAAGGTTCCTCCCTAATTCCGCCAAGATCTCATTGGACCAATGCGGACGGTACATACCATCCCAGGCAGCTTCAAGGAGAACGTCACGTAGGACAGGCCCAAACAAAGCACATGTGTCTAACACGACAGGGAAGACGCCCGATGCACCAACGACATTGATGAAGAGAGAAGGCGTCACTCTCGTGTTGTTTCTCCGTAGTCTTCGAAGTAGTCGTAGTTGTCGTCCTCAAGGGCTGCGATCGCTTCCAGAGCTTTTCTGCTCTCGACACGACGGCGCTCGCGAAGATCCTCTACATCACAGAGTTTAAGCCTACGGTGTGATCCAATTTTGCTGAATGGGATCTCACCGGCATCAATCAGTTTATAAAGGTATGGCCTAGAGATGTTGAGGAGTTGAGCGGCTTGTTGAGTCGTCAACAAGGTGTCATTGGGGATCAGTGAAATCTCTTGTCCCTCTTTAAGGTGTTGCAGGACTGCCCGGAGCACTGAATACAGCTCAGCCGGGACTTCTTCGGCCTGACCAGTCGGACCGATTAAACGAAGCGAGCCAGCTGGCGTTCTTAAAGAAAAGTGTCGTACGTAGAACGCAGCCAGTCGAAGCCGTTCTTCAGGGGTTGTGGAGAACCGAGCAACAACGCCTCGGCCTTGGACAAGAGTTTTCTCTGCAGGGGTTTGAGTGGCCACGGCAAGCCACCGCTTTGCGGCGTGATGAAAGGACAGGGACTGGCCCGGGGGGACCAGCAGCGCTGACGAGCGCCTGTTGCAAGTGAAATAAGCGTAACGGCTGGGCGACCGCAAGTGCTCAGCGTGTCCTTGATTCGTAGCAAAGCCGACAGAAGCCAGTTGCTGCAGCGGGTTTGAGGATCCAACAGCCAAGCAGGTCAGGGGCTTTGCCTCCGCCCGGCTGCGGCCAACACCTGCCTCGACCGGCAGAGGCAACCTCTTCAGGAAGGCAGGAGGCTGTAGCTCTGCATGCGGCCATGGATCCCTCCAAGACCCCTGGCCGCATGCAGAGCTCCAGCCTCCTGCCTTACGAAAGGGAGGGGTACGTTAAGGAAGCGATGACAAGGCTGATGGGATAGCAACGGAATACTTCTCGTAGAACTCTTCCCAACCAAGGAGAAGGCATTCCTCCGAGAGCTCGTTTAGCAGATCGATTGTCTCATCGATTGGCAGCTCAAAACGCATCTCAGTGAAACCCTTGTCAATGCCTTCGAGTTCAGGGATAAATCTCGGCAGCTCGAACTCCTTGGTCAGAGCAAGAGCTACTTGTTCAACGGCCCAACAGCACGCACGAGGCAACTTCCGACTATACCAGACTTCGGTGTAGTCTTTCCGTCCTCGGTTGGGAATGTCGAACGCGATTCCGATCTTTTCGCAAACCCCTCGGACTTCGACAAGGTACAGGCATGAGGGGCGTTGTGCGTATTGTGGGTCATCGGCATAGTGCTTGTGGCCCTCTTGCCGGCGGTTATATTTTCCGATCGAGGTCCCAAGTATCCGACCAACTTCTCGTCGATGGCAACCACAGCTCTTTACCGCACCACTACGCAGCTGTGCGCCTGTGCAGATAGCTGTTTTACCGCACTCACACTGAGATAACCATTTCACTTTTCCATGTTTGTCCTTGCCCCACTCGCGGAGGACAGTCAACTTGTTGTGGACATTCCCTGTCTCGACAATCGTGGCACTACCAGGAACAGACTTCAGACACCCGCAGCTGCGTGTGGGGCCGTTGATGTGCATTACGCGAGAGACTGTCGCGGTGAAGTTCTTAGTTCCGCAATCGCAGTCAAAGAACCAGACAGATTTCCCGTTATTGTCGATGTGACTGAACCGAGTGGCGACCAGCCTCCCGAAGCGCTTTCCATCGATGTGCTTACGAGCCCTCCGACTGGCTTTCGCTCTGGCGTCGCAGCCACAGGATTGCTGCTTGCCTTGGGTGAGGTCCGTTACATAGACAGGACGGGTCAGCGTTCCGCAGTCGCACTTGCAGATCCAGGAACTTCCAGGAGCACGCTCCACGACGGCGAGCATGCCGAATCTCTGACCTTCAAGATTATTCTTCTTGCTTTCGAAAAGACATCCGCAGGACTTAGTATCTCCACTGACCAGAGCATCAGCACGAATCAGCTTTTTAGTGCCGCACTCACAGCGGCAGAGCCACTTGTTTGAGCTTCGATCGAACTCAATCACGACAAGCCGGCCAAAGTGCTTGCCAGTGTGGTCAACACGGCGAGGAGGCATTACGGTTTGGCCTCCACCCAACTGCGGCCTCTGCCTGCCTCGGCCAGCACAGGCACCCTCTTCAAGGAAGCGCCGCCGCCTTCAGCCATTGCCTCTTCGAGGAGCCTGGCGGCCATCAGAGCCTCCTCCGCACTTCTGAACAGGATCAGTTCATCATGCACGAAGTTGACCAGCTCTGTCTCGGTGAGTCCGTGCGCCTCGATCTTGTCGACCAGCAGGTAGACCGCCGCTGAGGGGAACTGCAGAACCGGGTGCC
Organism: Cyanobium sp. ULC065; assembly: GCF_977927515.1. The sequence goes on from NZ_OZ376393.1 coordinate 2,844,169, forward strand.
TTGCGCAGCACCCCGGCGATGCCCGCCCCTTTGACCAGCCAACAGATTGCGCTGCACATGAGCAAACGACGAACAGGCGATCGCCAGCAGGCGGCTGCCGCGACGGCGGGCATCTCGGTGAGCAGTGGCCGCCGGATCGAGCGTGGCGATCTCCAAACCAGGGCTGCGTCACCGCGCGGCTGGCGCCGACCTGATCCCTTCAAGCCGGTGTGGAAGGCGTTGCTGCTGCCGTTGCTGGAACGCCATCCATCCCTGACACCGACCACGCTGCTGGAGCATCCCCAGGAGCAGAGGCCTGCACAGGACTGGACGCCGCATCTGCGCACGCTGCAGCGGCTTTGGCAGCCGGCAGTGCCAACAGGCGCCAGTGATCCTCCATGCCTACAACGGCAATGCCATGCGTGGAGGCACCTTGGAATCACGGTTGGAGGAGATGGGAGTCCTCCGGTCGTTTTCCAGGCCAAGGGTCTCCAACGACAACACCTACTCAGAGTCCCTGTTCCGAACGGTCAAATACCGGCCCGACAATCCAGGCCGGCCATTCGCCAGCAAAGACGAGGCATGCGAGTGGGTAGCGGCGTTTGTCGACTGGTACAGCCTCCGGCACCGCCAAGCGGCATCAAATTCGTGCCGCCCCACCAGCGCCACAGTGGAGCCGCCAAGGACATTTGCCAGCAGCGAGTCGAGGTCTACGAGAAAGCCCGGCGAGCAAATCCAACATGCTGGGGCCGAAACACGCGCTGCTGGCACCAAACCGAGGAAGTGTGGATCAACAAGCCACCAGAAGAGCCGAAACCAATCCAGGCTCTATCCTTAATTCAGGCCGCCTGAGTGGCAGCCAAGGAGTGACATCTTCCCTGAAAGTCACCGTTCCGCCGGGGCATTTTGTTGGCGATCAGCGGGCAAAGGCTGAATAGAGTGCTGAAGTAGTGGCCTCTGATACCCGCCTGTAGCTGCTGGCATTGAGGGCAAGCCTGAGCCCCATGGCCTAGTTCGGCTGAAGGATCTGGTACTTGGCGTGTAGCTGCTGGTGATGGCGCGACGACCGGGTGCGCTTTACACACGCTTTTACACACGTTGTGGCTTCAGCGCCCTTCGCTGGGCAGCTCTAGAAACAAGAAAACCCCAGACTAGGCCGGGGTTTTCAGGGGATGGAGCCAAGCGGACTCGAACCGCTGACCCCCTGCATGCCATGCAGGTGCTCTACCAGCTGAGCTATGGCCCCATTGGGCTCACGCCGATGCTCGAAAGCCCCGCCGTTTTGCCTCGAAAAGCTTACACCGCAGGCTGACTGGCCCCCGGCAGCGGCCTCACACCTGGCGCCAGACGGCCACCAGCCGGCCCTGAACCGTGACCTGATCGGCGTCCAGCACGATCGGAGCGTAGGCCGGGTTGGCCGCCTCCAGCCGCACCTGGTGCCCCACCCGCTGGAAGTGCTTGAGGGTGGTGCCGCTGCCTGGCACCAGCGCCGCCACGATCGTGCCCGGCTTCAGCCGGGCCGGGTCGGCCACCGGCTCCATCAGCACCACATCGCCGTGGTCGATGTGGGCGTCCACCATGCTGTCGCCGTTCACGGTGAGGGCGAACAGGCCGCGGGTGTCGAGCACGGGCTGCAGGTCGAGCCGCTCCTCGTTGTCGTGGAAGGGCTCCACCAGCCCGCCCGCCGCCACCGAGCCCAGCACCGGAATCCCCGGACGCTGGCCGCCCAGCAACTGCAGGGTGCGGGCCTGGCCCTCCTGCCAGGTGATCCAGCCTTTCTGCTGCAGGTGCCGCAGGCGGCTCTGGATCGGCGCCGGGGAGCGCAGCCCCATGGCCTCCATCATCTGGCGGATCGAGGGGCTGTGGCGGTGTTCACCGATGTAGCCGGCGAGCCAGTCGAACAGTTCCTGCTGGGCGCTGGTGAGCTCGCCCTGGGGGCCGTTCTCGCCGCCGGAGCCGGCAGGGGCCAGCGGCAGCGGGGCGCCGAACGGGGCGCGCGAGGGGTTGGAGCGCGATGGGCCAGAACGGGACGGGGCGGAGCGGGGCACCATGGGCAAGGTCACAGTTGCCGGTCAGTACATTTGTGCCATCGATCGGCGCACTTGTCCAGTCCCTGGCCTGGTTTTGGTGCGGTTCGCCGGCCTGCGATCAGCCCGCCACGCCCCCCAGCAGCGCCGCCAGCAGCGCCTGCTGCACATGCAGGCGGTTCTCCGCCTGGTCGAACACGCGGCTGGCGCTGCCTTCAATCACACCGGCGCTGATCTCCTCGCCCCGGTGGGCCGGCAGGCAGTGGAGCACGATCGCGCGCGGATCGGCTTCCGCCAGCAGGTTTTCATCAAGGCAGAAGCCGGCGAAGGCCTGCTCGCGCTGGCGCTGCTCCTGCTCCTGCCCCATCGAGGCCCACACATCGGTGTAGAGGCCATGGGCGCCGCGTACCGCCGCCACCGGATCGTGGCTCACCTCAATGCTGCTGCGGCTGCCCGCCAGCTGCCGGGCATGGTCGAGCACCTGCGCCGACGGCTCGAAGCCCGGCGGGCAGCCGATCCGCACGTTCACCCCCAGCAGCGCGCCGCAGAGCAGCAGCGAGTGGGCCACGTTGTTGCCATCGCCCACGTAGGCCAGGGTGAGGCCGGCAAGGCCATCCGCCGCCGCACGGCTGCTAGAGCCACTGCCGCAGAAGGCCTCCTGCAGCGTCAGGTAGTCGGCGAGGGCCTGGCAGGGGTGCTCCAGATCGGTGAGGGCATTGATCACCGGAATCGAGGCCCAGTGCGCGTACTCCTCCAGCTCGCTCTGGGCAAAGGTGCGGATGGCCAGGGCGTCCACGTAGCGGCTCAGCACGCGGGCGGTGTCGGCGATCGGTTCGCCGCGCCCCACCTGGGTGACAGCCGGGTTGAGGTCGAGGGTCTGGCCGCCGAGGCGGGCCATCGCCACTGAAAAACTCACCCGCGTGCGGGTGGAGGCCTTCTGGAAGATCAGCCCCAGCACTTTGCCGCCGAGATCGATGCGTTGCTCACCGCGCTTGAGCGCCGCCGCCAGCCGCAGCAGCTCCAGCGTCTGGTCCCCGTTGAGGTCGGCTGAGGAGAGCAGGTCGTGGCCTTGGAGCGGGTTCAGGGCGGCGAAGGAGAACGCCATCGGCCCACGGCAAACAACACTTATGCGAGATCAACCCCCCTGACGTCAAGGGGGGAGATCCCGCTGGTGGTGGGTGCGCCGGTGCTGGTGCGGCTACTGGCCGGGCTCAGGCGGGAACCGGCACCGGCTCGGCGAAGGCGGCGTCCTCAGGCATCACGCTGGAGGAAAGCAGCTGCTTGAGCTCGTCGCCTTCGATCACCTCTTTCTCGAGGATCTTGGCGGCGATGTCCTCCAGCAGGCCGCGGTTCCCCTTGAGGATCGCCAGCGCCCGTTCATGGGCCCGGTCCACCAGGCTGCGCACCTCGCGGTCGATCGCCACCGCCGTGGAATCGCTCACCACCCGGCGGGGGTTGCTGCCGTTGCCGAGGAAGCGGTTGCCGCCCTGCTTGTCGTAGGCCAGGGGGCCGAGCGTGTCGCTCATGCCGTAGGTGCCCACCATCTGCTCGGCGATATCGGTGGCGCGCTGCAGGTCGTTGGCGGCGCCGGTGGTGATTTCACCGAACACCACCTCCTCGGCGGAACGGCCGCCCAGCAGGGTGGCGATCTGGCCTTCGAGGTCTTCCTTGGAATTGAGGAAGCGCTCTTCCTGCGGCAGCTGCAGGGTGTAGCCGAGTGCCGACATGCCGCGCGGCACGATCGAGATCTTGGCCACCTTGGCGCCGCCGGGCATCAGGTGCCCCACGATGGCGTGGCCCACTTCGTGGTAGGCCACCACCCGCTTCTCGTCGTCCTGCAGGACGCGGCTGCGCTTCTCGAGGCCCGCCACCACCCGTTCGATGGCTTCGTTGAGGTCGCCCTGTTCCACCGAGGTCCGCTTGACCCGTGCCGCCAGCAGGGCCGCTTCATTCACCAGGTTGGCCAGGTCGGCACCGGCGAAGCCGCTGGTGGCCTGGGCGATCTTGTCGAGATCGACGCCAGGGGCCAGCTTCACCTTGTCGGCGTAGATCTCCAGGATCGTCTTGCGGCCGGAGAGGTCGGGGCGGTCGACCAGCACCTGGCGGTCGAAGCGGCCGGGCCGCAGCAGGGCCGCATCCAGAGTTTCCGGCTGGTTGGTGGCTCCCACCACGATCACCGGCTTGTCCTTGGAGGTGAAGCCATCCATTTCGGTGAGCAGCTGGTTGAGGGTCTGCTCGCGTTCGTCGTTGCCCCCCACCACGCCCATCGAGCCACCCCGGCTCTTGCCGATGGCATCGAGTTCGTCGATGAAGATGATGCAGGGCGCCTTCTGCTTGGCCTGCTCGAACAGATCACGCACGCGGGCGGCACCGGCACCCACGAACAGCTCCACGAATTCCGAGCCGGAGATGATGAAGAACGGCACGCCGGATTCACCCGCCACTGCCTTGGCCAGGAGGGTTTTGCCGGTACCCGGAGGGCCCACCAGCAGCACCCCTTTGGGGATGCGGGCGCCGATCTCCACATAGCGCTCAGGGGTCTTGAGGAAGTCGACGATCTCGGAGAGCTCGGCCTTGGCTTCATCCACGCCGGCCACATCCGCGAAAGTGACGCGGGATTCCTCATCCGGCACGTAAACGCGGGCCTTGGATTTTGTGAAGCTGAGCGCGCCCTGGGCACCGCCACCGCCCATCGAACGGCGGGCAAAGAACTGCAGCACCACGATGAAGATCAATGGCGGCACCACCCAGCTCAACAGGGTGGTGAAGAAGCTGGGGCGCTTGGGTGGCGCAGCGGCGAATTCCACCCCTTTCTGCTCCAGGCGCTGGGGCAGGTCCATGTCGAAGATCGGCGTGGTGGCCAGCACCGACGGCGATCCCTCAGGGGCGTTGCTCAGCTCATAGCGGATCTGATCCTGGGTGATGAAGGCACGTTTGACATTGCCGTCATTGACCTGGTCGATGAACAGGGAATAGGGGACGCGCGGCACCTGGGTGGCCGGGTTCGGCAGGAAGTTGCTGAACAGCAGCAACATGCCGAAGCCGATCAGCACCAGGTTGATGATGCTGAAACGGCGGTTCGGCTTGTTCTCGTCCTGACGGAGGGCCATCGCCTGAAGATGCAGTGGAGCCAAGCTAAGCGGCCCTCCTGAGGCAACGGCCCCTGCACCGGGGGGTGACAACCGAACGTGACCTGACCCGCCTCGACGTGTAACGCCATGTGTGGCCGCTACTCCCTCACCAGCGATCTCGACCGCCTGCTGCCAAGGCTCGGCGGTCGCCTGCCGGCGGATCTGGCGGCCCATCACGCCGCCCGGCCCGAGGTGCGCCCGGGCGAGCCGGTGCTGGCCCTGCGACAGGAGCACGGCGTGATCGGCGCCGCCCTGCTGCTCTGGGGCCTGCTGCCGGAATGGGCCAAGGACCCGCTCGGGGCGCCGCGGCCGATCAACGCCCGCGCCGAGACGGTGGCGGAGAAGGCCTCCTTCCGCGGCGCCTGGCGCCACCGCCGCTGCCTGTTGCCCGCCGACGCGTTCTACGAATGGAGCGGCCCGAAGGGACGGCGCCGGCCCTGGCGGATCCACCGCCGCGATCAGCAGCTGTTCTGGCTGGCGGGGGTGTGGGACCGCTGGATCGGCCCTGACGGCAGCGAGGTGGAGAGCTGCTGCGTGCTCACCACCGCGCCCAATGCGCTGATGGCGCCGATCCACGACCGCATGCCGGTGATCCTTCCCGACGGCCTGGAGGAAGCGTGGCTGGCGCCCAGCGATGGCGCGGGGCTGCGGGCCCTGGAGCCGCTGCTGCGCGGCTGGGAGCCGGAGGCCTGGCAGGCGGATCCGCTCGGGACTGACACCAGGGAGACCGGCAGAGCGGCAGCGCAGCTGGATCTGTTCGGCTGAGCGCTGGCCGGGGCTGCTGCTGCTGGTTTCGCTGCTGCCGTCGACACAATGGGTGGCCCGCTGCGGTTGCGCCCTTGTTCGCTCCGGCCTTCCGGCATGACCCCAGCGCGCTGCTGCGCCTGGAACGTCGCCTGCGCTTCTACCCCGCCTTGCTGCTGCTCACCGTGCTGGTGATGGCGAGCTTCGCCCTGCCGATGGAATGGCGCCCGCTCGGCGCCCTCGGCTACGGCCTCACCCTGCTGCTGCTCGTGGTGGCCCTGGGCGGACCGATCCGGCTCGCGGGGCGGCCCTGCCTCAGCAATCTGCTTTACCGCCTGCTGGGCCTCTCGGTCCTGATGGTGCAGGGGCTGTGGTCGTTTGCCCCCGCCGGCGAGCAGCGCAGCGGGCTGCCGCTGCTGGTGATGGTCACGGTGTTCATCACCTGGAGCGTGCTGCGGCTGCTGGCGCTGCTGGCACTGGAGCCCACGGTGGAGCGGCGGGTGCTGATGGGCGCCGTGGCCGGCTACCTGCTGCTGGGCCTCACCGCCGGTCTGCTGATGACGATCCTCGAGACGATCGTGCCCGGCAGCTTCACGGCGCTGGATGCCTCGACGGAGCTGCTCGGGCCGATCACCTCGGCCGAGATGCAGAAGCTCATCTGGCAGCTCGATTTCGTGCGGCTCAACTATTTCGCCTTCGTCTGCCTCACCACCGTGGGCTTCGGGGACATCGCCCCCCAAACCCCGCAGGCGCAGATGCTCACGATCAGCTTCTGCGTGATCGGCCCCACCTACATGGTCCTGGTGCTGGGCTTGCTGATCAACCCCTCCAATTCCGCCGAGGCGCAGGAGGTGGCGGAAGCGCTCAGGCAGCTCAAGGCCGGTCGCCCGCCGTCGCCCTGAGGGTTGCGGGCTTGCCGCTCGCCATCGAACTGAAGGTTCCCGGCTGGCCGCTTGCCGGAGGCCTGAGTGCCTCGGTCGGCCGATTCTTTTGGCAGCGATCCGTTAGGACAGAGCCGATCCGCCCGGACACCGTGAGCCTCGCCCAACTCGATGCCTTCCTGGCTCACGCCCGCCGCACTCCGGCCCTGCAGGCGCGCCTGGCTGAACCGCTGGAGCTGGAGGCGTTCCTCGCCCTGGCCTCTCAGGAGGGTTACGCGGTGGAGGAGCGCGACGTGCTCGCCGCGCGCGAACGCGATGAGTCGCAATGCAGCGCCGCTGAACTGCAGCAGCGGGCTGGCGCCGATGCCCGCCGCCTGCGCAGCTTCATCCTCGGCTAAGCGGCCGCTCACGAACCAGAGCTGCTGGCACGTCGCGGCTGCGCCGGGTTGGGGCGGGTAAGCGGTTCAACGAACGGTCAGCGGACCTGAGTGGCGGGTGGCCACTCCTGGGGGCGATCGGCGCTCACCTGTGCCAGGTAGGCACTCACCAGCAGCAGGCCGAGCGGCAGCGTCCAGCGCCACGACCGCAGCCGGGAGAGCCCGCCCAGGCGTGGCAGACCGGAGCGGGGAGCACCGCCGCGGCTGGCGTTCGGGCCCAGCGGCAGGCTGCAGTTACCGCACACCATGCGTCCGGCCAGGCTGCGGTCCCTTCGCACACTCCAACTGCCGCAGCGGGGGCAGGACATCAGAACAAGCGCAGAGTCGAAGGGGAAAGGGCATTGCGAAGGACAGGCCCTAAAGCCTCGGTCCTGGTGCGGGCTCCCGGTAGATCGCCCCAGCCGCCAGTATGCCGCCTGCGAATCCGGACGCATGGCCGATCCAGCTCACTCCCGGTGGGGAGAAGAGGGGTATCAGGCTCGGCAGCAGGCCGCCGTAGCTCACCAGGCTGAACAGCGACAGGGCCAACACCAGCGGGCGCTTCTCCAGAAAACCGATCACCAGCAGATAGCCCAGCAGGCCGAACACCACCCCCGAAAGGCCATGGCTGCCATTGGGCCAGAGCAGCCACACCGGAATGGCGGTGGCGTACACCCCGAGCCACACCGCCAGGTAGTCGCGCCAGCTCTTCAGCAGCACCAGCCAGGACAGCGGCAGGAACCAGAGGGTGTTGCCGATCAGGTGGCCGAAGCCGCCGTGGCTGAACGGCGCCGTGAGCACGCCCATAAACGAGCCACCGGGCTGCATCGGCAGGTTCCACTGGCCGCCGAAGAAGATCTGGTCGATCAGCTCCTGGCCCCAGGGCACCGCCACCACCAACAGCGGCAGCCAGAAGGTCTGCTGCAGTTTGACCATCACACCGGAGCCGTTCGCCATCAGCGGCAGCCGCGGGAGAAACGGCGGGCGAAGGCATGAGCGGAGAGATGGCCTGGGGCCGGCTGCAGCCCCGGCAGGATTGGAAGCGGCATCGTTAGCCAACGCTCCTTGGCGCGTCCGACGCTATCGGGTAGGGGCGCCTGGGGCGGGCCGGCTGGGCGGGCTGCCCAGACTTGACCAGCGTTGCCATTGTTTTTCTCGAAGTTGGGAGTTTCCCCGGAACGTCATGGCCGCTCCTGCTTCCTCCAACAACCCCTCGTTCAAGGATCCGCTGGCTCCATCCCCATCTCCACCTTTGTCCCCGCTCACGCCCCCTCCTATGGGCGCCGAGCCCCAGCAGCGTCAGGGGTCGATTCGGTTTCCGCTCGCCTGGATGGGCTCGCTGGTGGTGGTGGACGGCAGCTTCCTGCTGGCTGCCGCCGCCATTCACCAGCCAGGCTGGGCCAGTGCCGTGTTGGTGATCGCGGCGGTGATCAACGTGCCGCTCTTCCTCGGCGCGCTGCTGCTGCTGCGGGGCAAGTTCTGAGCCATCACACTGACGGGAGCACAGCCAGGACCATGGAGCGCGTCGCTGACTATCCCCGTCCCCCCGCCCTCGTGGCGAGCACAGCCCATGTGGAAGTGCAGGCCCTGGGCAGGCGGCTCGCCGACAGCCACCGCTCCCTGCTGGTGAAGGAAACCTTCCATCCCCCCACGGTCTACCTACCACCGGAGGCCGTGGAGCTGGAGCTGCTGGAGGCGGTGCCGGGCCGCAGCTTCTGCGAGTGGAAGGGGCTGGCCACCTACGTGGATGTGGTGCTGGACGAGCGGCGCCTGCGCCGTGCCGGCTGGACCTACACAGATCCCACGCCGGCGTTCCGTGAACTGGCCGGCTGGTTCAGCTTCTATCCGGCCCTGATGGACGCCTGTTTCCTCGATGGTGAGCAGGTGACGCCGCAACCCGGAGGCTTCTACGGTGGCTGGATCACCTCGCAGGTGTGCGGCCCGTTCAAGGGAGATCCACGGCACCCAGAGCTGATCTGATTGGATCTGATTGGATCTGATCTGCCCGGGCCCCCCACCAGCAGCCGATCCGATCCGGAGCATTGTGGAATTCCCTTGAAGGTGTACGGTGAGGTGTCGGCCGAAGCTCCGCGAGGGGCCGATTCATTCAACGGTTTGTTTCAGCGGCTTCCTCCAAGCTGGCTCAACCCACCTGTTTCATCGCCTGGCTTCAGCGCCAGGCAAGAGCTGCATGGCTTTCCGGGATTCCGGTCTTCCTCTGCTCATGGTCAATCCGGCTCCGGCCTTCCTCCCTTGATGGCCCTTTCTCACCCAGCGCGTGAGGCGGCTTGTTCGGTGACTGGATCCAACGGCGCCTCGTGGCCGGATCCGGTGTTTCTGCGTCAAGCCCGGGCTTTCTGGGTCCGTGCCGTGCTTGCTCCTTGCTCCTGGGCGTTTCCACGCCCCGCTTTGTCACTTCATCCAACGTTCTTGACCCGTTTTCCTTGACTCGTTTTTTCGTGCCCACTGTTTCCATGACCATCACCACCTTGCCCACCACCACCAGCCCGGCGACACGTACCACCCGATCGGCCCGCCGCCAGGTAGTGCCGGCCCCGGCCGCCACCAGCGCCCTGTTCTGCTGCATTGATCGCGCCAGCCACTTCGCCGGCCTGGCCTCCATGGCCTCGAAAGCGCGTCGCAGCAAGGAGCGCGCCCACCAGCCACTCAGCTGGGCTGAGCTGCTCGGCGAGCGCTGAGCACCGAGCACATCCTCCGAAACGGGCGCCGTTATCGGCGTCCAGAGGAATCAAGGAGCCACGCCCTGGTGCCGGGATCAATCAACGCGATTGGCGCCCAAGCAATGCCGTCAGCCTGACAGCGTCGGGTTGCTGAACCAATCATTTTCTGAAGCCCGGCCCGGGGGTTGAGGCCGACGCCGTCGTTCGGGCTGACGCCCTGACCCTGAGGGAGGTGCCCCCCCTCAGGCCCTTGCCTCAATCACTGGAGCCTGTGGCCCGGCGGCGCCGGCCAACGCTTCCGCGAGGGCGGCCGCCACCGACTGCAGGCGATCACGGTTGCGATCCCACAGGACGAACTTGAAGCAATCCGGTATGTCGCGGATGTGCAGAACCTGGGCGTGTTTCAGGTGCTCTGCGTTGCGTTCGTGGCAGGCCCGCAGGCGGTAGTTCGGGATCGTTTCGCAGAGGTGATGGATGTTGTGGAAGCCGATGTCGGCGGTGAACCAGTTCAGGATCGGCGGCAATAACAAAAGGCTCGTGCCATCGAGAGCGCCGGTTAAGCCACTCCAGCCCTCGGTGCGATGGGCATAGGAGGTTTCGAAGTTGTGCTGCACGAAGAAGATGCAGATGAACAGCGCCGCCGAGCAGGCCATCACAATCGAATACACACTCCAGAAACGTCCGGCCCCCAGCCAACGGGAGAGCAGCACCCAGCCGCTGATCACGCAGATGTTGTTGAGCAGGAGATCAACAAACTGGGAAGAGGAATACCAGTGCTTTGAGGTGTGGGTGCTGAGCAGTTTGTTCAGGGGCGTGCGCGGGTTCTGGCGCCAGGTGCGCGCCGCATGGCGCAGCGCATCCACACTGCCAAGCAACAGGGCCACGCGGGGCTTGATCACCAGATAGAAGAAGCCACCGGGAAAGAGCATCAGCGGGTGACGCAGAAACTGGTAAAAACGCTGCTGGCCGGCTGAGAGGTTGAGGAATTCGTCTACCGAAATCAGCGCCGATGGGCCGCGGTAGAGCTCCCAGTTGCCGTTGTGGCGGTGGTGATAGGCGTGCCCTTCCGACCAGGGATGCTGCGGAATGGCATTGATCACACCCAGCAGGAAGCCCGCGCCCCGGTTCATCCAGGCGGTGCGGAAAAGCGAGCGGTGGCCGCAATCGTGCATCAGCGAAAAGCACCGCCCGGAGAACAGCACCATCACCACCAGCAACGGGGCGCACAGCCAAGGCTGACCTGCTGCCAGCAGCCTCATCACCAGCGCCCACAGCAACAGGTAGGGCACCACGGTGTTGACCAGCTGCCAGGCAGCGATGCGGTCGTCGCTGCGGCAATAGGGGGTGAGGATGAAATCGGAGCGGCGCACGCGGCGGGATGGCAGGGCCTGGCCTGCTTGTGGCTGGGCGGCAACAGAAGGCCTGCTCTGCGCAGCCGCAGCACGTGACCTCGGGCCCGGCGCATTGGCGCCAGGTTGGGTGGAAGCGGTGACGAACGGGGTCATCGTTGGGGGGCGGCTGCCGCCGAAGCCGTGGGGGGACGGAGAAGGGGGCTGCAGGTCAGCAGCAGTTGAAGGCTCAGGCGCGGGCCTCGGAATCACGATGATTCCCCGATGGTAGGCAGGCCTGCTGCGTAACGAAGCCACCAGCCATGGCCGCACCACGGCGCAGGCCATTCAGTGCCGCCACTCACGCGGCCAGCGCCGCGCTTGCCAGCATGGGTGGCCTCATCAGCGCCCCATGCTCCGATCGCAGCGCCAGATCCTTCTCGATGCCAGCGCCGGGCTGTGGGAGGGCACCTTCATCCGGCTGGATGGTGCAGGGATCGAAGCTGAGCGCTTTCCCACCGGACTGGAGGTGCGGGAGGTGGACGGCAACGTGGAGGCCGCCCTCACCTACCGCCACACCGGCCGGGTGGCCACGATGCGGTTTGAGGAGCCTCCCGCCGAGATGGAGATCTCCCCACAGGGGCACTGGAGCCTCGGCCCCGACAAGGTCGGCCCCTGGAGCTGTCTCACCGAGCTCTGCCTCGTGCACGGCGAGCGGCGCCGGCGGGTGGTGGTGCGGCACGGCGCCGAGCGCCTCGAAGCCGTGGTGCTGGTGGTGGAAGCCCGCCCCGGCATCCAGGAGGAGGCGCCGGCAGCGCCCCATCGGGTGCGTCGCCAGCCCGCCGGCGGCAGCCGGGAGCTCTGGCAGCTGGAGGCGAACCTGCAGCTGGAAACCACCAACCCGCGCCTGCCGGGTGAACCGCTGATCACGGAACTGCGCTGGACGCCGGAGCCAGGGCTGGTCCACCACCTGCAGCGGGCCTACGGCCCCCACGGGCTGCCGCTGCCCCAGCTGCCCGCGTTGGCTTCAGCGTTCAGGCCACGCTGACGCCCTTCCAGAAGGCCACCCGTCCGGCGATCTCCTCCGCGGCTGGCTTGGGCGACGGGTAGAACCAGGCGGCATTGACGTTCACCTGGTCTCCCACCACCACGTCGTAGTAGTGGGCTTCCCCCTTCCAGCCACAAACGCTGCGGTGCGTGGAGGGGCGGAAGCATTCCGGCCGCAGGGCCTGCGGCGGGAAGTAGGCATTGCCTTCGAGCTTGACGATGTCGTCACTGGAGGCGATCACGCAGTCGTTCCAGCGGGCTTCCATGGAAAAGGCACAGGGATGCTCCATTTTCGGGCCTTTCGCAGAGGGTTGTCGCGCCGGGCCGCGCTGCCGCTGATGTGGCCACCTCAGCGTGTGCCGGGGTGTGGCTCCCGCCGCAGCGCCTGCGCGCCCTGCATCAACCGCTCGGCTGTGGCCTGGTAGAGGCGACTGGCTTCGGCGGCGTCATGGCCGATGCAAGTCATGCCGAGCTTGCCGTACTGGGACAGGCAACCCAGCAGGTGGAACAGGCTGCCGCGCAGCTCCGCGGGATCGAAGTGCAGCCCCGCCACGGCCACGATGTCGATCAGGTCGATCGGCAACAGACCGCGCAGGCGGGCATCGCAAAGGTTGTCGGTGGCCACATAGCAGAGCTCCTGGCCCGTGGGCGAATGGAACACGCCACTGACCGGATCGATCCTGCCGTTGGTGGCGTAGCGCAGGGCCATGAACGGATGGGTGGTGCCCCCTTTGCGCAGGTTCACCTCGATCGCCTGCACATCCCACTGCTCAGCGAAGCGGCGGGCGATGAAATCCACCGCGAAGCGCTCCAGCGCGCCCTCCTGCGCAAGCGCTTCCCCCACCGCCCGCCCATGGCGCAGCAGCGCCTCCCGGTAGGCGGTGTCGGCGGGGAAGCGGCAGCCCTGATAGGTCTGCCCGTTCAGACCGCCGAGGATCTGCTCGTGGGTGGAGAGCATCTCCACCTGCCCGCCCGGGTGGATCGTGCCCTGCACGCTGGGTGAGCTGAGCGCCTCTCCCCCCTGCAGCCAGGCCTCCACCAGGGCCCCCTGCTCCACCAGCAACTGCTGCCACTGGGGCGGCGGCATCGGCAGCACCTCCAGCACCTGACGCAGCAGCCGGCGCCGTTCGCCGCCACTGCGTTCCGCCAGCTGCAGCGGCCCCAGCTCCAGCGGGGCGTTGCCTTCGCCACTGAAGCCTTCGTTCAGCTTCACCACCACCCGCTCCAGATCCGGATGGGCCTCCCACAGGGCAGCGGTGGCCTCGCTGAGGGCGTCGAGATCGTGCACCAGCGCGCTGCCGGCCGGATGGGGCACCCCGCAGCGGCGGAACAGCTCGCGGCTGCCCGCCTTGCTGCCCCAGCGCCCCAGGCCGGGATCGGTGCCCAGCAGCGGTACCTGCAACCGCACCGAGAGTTCCTTCTCCAGTGGCGTCACGTTGAAGCAGGTCATGAAACTGCGGCCTGGCCGCAGCCGCTCGCGGATGCGCTGCAGCAGGGCGGGCCGCTCCAGCAGTTTCTGGGTGAGGGGCCGCGGCGAGGCGTCGTCGGTGTCGAACAGCTGCAACCGGCGCCGGGCGTGGGAGGCGGGCACCCCCGGCAGCAGCTCCAGCACCGCATCCACCACCAGATCGGGCAGCAGCTTGCTGGTGAGGTACACGGCCTGGACGCCGGGATGCCGCAGGCTGATCAGCGAGAACAGCTGCCGCTCCTCGTAGTGGTGAGCGCCGGCCACCAGATCGATCTGGTTCTGGTCCAGGCTCAACGACGGCACCACCAGCAGATCGCAGCCCTGGGGATCGAGGCCATCGCTGGCGCCCACATCCAGCGCCCCCCAGGCGGGCCGCAGCTGCTGTTGGAGTTCCTCGAAGGTGAGCGGCATGGTGGGAGGGCAGCGGCTCAAGTCTTGAGCAGGGAGTGGAGCGGAGCTGGCATCTGGGCACCGTGCTCCTCCACCACCCGGCCGATCTGCAGCAGCAGCCGTTGCTGCAGGTCCCAGGCAGTGGCCATGTCGCCATCGCTGGCGTGGCAGAGCAGCCGCAACTGCAGGCTGGACTCGCCGTAGCCCACGAAGTGCACCGCCAGGGTCTTGTCGTGATCGATGGCGGGATCGGCGGCCAGCTGGTGCTGCAGGGCGTTGATGATCGCCTCCAGCACAGGGCGATCTTCGTAGCGCACGCCGAAATCGATCCAGATCCTGCGGTTATCGATGCGGGCGATGTTGATCACCGGCTGGGTGGTGAACAGGCCATTGGGAATGAACACCGGTTGCCGCTCGGGATCGCGCAGCTGGGTGTAGAACCAGCCGATCTGAACCACGGTGCCGGTCAGCTCTTCGGAGGGGATGCGGATGAAATCCCCCACCACGAAGGGGCGGTTGATGTAGAGGCTGATGCCGCTGAGGGCGTTCTCCACGATCGTCTTGGCGCCGAAGCCGAGGGCCGCCGCCCCGAAGCCGCCGGCGGTGGCGAGCAACGCCGTGGGGGTGCCGAGCAGCCGCAGCAGCTCCAGGGTGATGATCACCGCCACCAGAATCGCGATCAGCTTGTCGGCCAGGTCGAACAGGAACAGGCGGTCGCGCTCGGGCAGGTTCGGGAACACCTGCTTGGAGTAGGTGTCCACCCGGCGCAGCAGCTCCCCCTTGCAGCGCAGCACCGTCCAGACCAGGCCGATCACGATCAGCCCGTCGCGCACCTCCAGCCCGCCGCGCGGCAGCGGCAGCAGCTCGGTGCCGATCAGCGTGGCCACCCACCAGCCCACGCTGGCCAGCAGGATCGTCAGGCAGAGGCTGAGCCGGCTGCGCATCAGCAGGGCCCGGGCCAGGGAATCCCGCCGCAGGCGTGTGCCGATCAGCTGCAAGGCCACCCACACCGCCACCGCCAGCAGCAGGCCGGCGATCGGTATCGGGAAGCGGGGGGGCAGCAGGGCAGGCACCGGCATGGCGGCCGTGGTGGCTGCCCGACACCCTACGGATCAGGCTCCGGCGATTTATGGATCAGGCTCCGGCGCCACCAGCTCCCAGAGCAGATCAGGCCCGCAGCGGCTCAGCTGTTGGCCCGTCCACAGCCGGGCTTCCGCCAGGTCCGCCAGCTCCAGATCACCCAGCGGCGTGCGGGCGGCCGCCCCACCAAGCAACCGCGGCGCGATCACGACCGCCAGCCGCTGCACGCAAGCCTGCCGCAGGGCGGCCGCCGCCAGGCTGGGCCCGCATTCCCACAGCACCTGGTTGCAGCCGCGTCCAGCCAGGGCCTCCAGCAGCGGCCGGGGTTCGCAGGCGCTCAGCTCCAGCGTTTCCACACCGAGGGCCGCCAGGGCCTCACGGCGCTGGTGCGGTGCCTCCGGGCCATGGGCCACCAGGGTGCGGGCCTGCGCCTGGTTCCAGAGCTGCATTGGCAGGCCGGGCAGCTCCAGCTGGCGGCTGAGCACCACCCGCAGCGGTTCGGGCTGGCGCCGGCCGCGGCTGGTGAGCAACGGGTTGTCGGCCCGCACGGTGCCGCCGCCCACGATCACGGCATCGCAGCGGGCCCGCAGACGGTGCACCCAGTCGCGGGCGGCGGGGCCGGTGATCCACTGGCTCTGCCCGCTGGGCAGGGCGGTGCGCCCGTCGAGGCTCATGCCCCACTTGAGCAGGCCCAGCGGCCTGCCGTTGAGCACCCTGTGCACGAAGGCGCGATTGAGTTCCAGGGCCTGCGCCTGACGCACCCCGCCGATCACCTCCACCCCCGCCTGCCGCAGCCGGGCGAGGCCACCGCCCGCCACGCGCGGATCGGGATCCTCCATCGCCACCACCACCCGGCGGATGCCGGCGGCGATCACGGCCTCGCTGCACGGCGGCGTGCGGCCGTGGTGGCAGCACGGCTCCAGGGTCACCAGCAGGGTGCCTCCGCGGGCCCGCGCACCGGCCTGGGCCAGCGCCCCCACCTCCGCATGCGGCTGCCCGGCGGCGGCATGGAAGCCCTCCCCCACCAGGGTGCCGTCGGCGCTGAGCACCACGGCGCCCACCATCGGGTTCGGGCTGGTGCGGCCCCGGCCGAGGGCAGCCAGTTGCAGCGCCCGGTCCATCCAGGCCAGCCAGGGGCGGTGGCCGGAGTCAGCCGGCGCCGCGCTCAAAGGGGCGCGTCCGGCAGCTG
The DNA here is from genome assembly GCF_977927515.1 of Cyanobium sp. ULC065. Next base: position 2,860,530 of record NZ_OZ376393.1, read on the forward strand.
CCGCCATTCAGCCACCACGTAGGGAGGAACCAGCAGATCGGTGAACCCGCCGCGCAGCCGCAGCCGCAGCGGCCGGTCGCGGTCGAGGTCGGCCAGCAGCGGCGCCAGATCGAATTCGGCCGCTGCCGCCCGGGCATCGGCTGTGAGCTGGGGATTGGCGAGGGTGAGATCGGCGAGCTCCCACTGGAACACCCCGGAGCGCACCGCCAGCGGGGTGGGGTGATCGAGGCGCAACTTGCCCGGGTAGCCCACGATGCGCAGGCGCAGCGGGCCGCCGGGTGGCCCCTGCCGGTAGCCCACCAGCTGCCAGCTCTGGTCGTCGAGATCCCGCAGGCTCTCGAGGCTGCGCACCACCGGCGCGCCGTTTTCGTCGGGATGGCTGTGAATCTGGGCGAAGGCCGCTGGGGCCAGGCCGATCAGGCCAGCCAGTGCGCCCAGGGCCAGCAGCAAGGAAAGCGCGAGGGTGAGCGCCCGGAAGTGCAGGGGGCTGCTCATGACTGACGGGCACTGCCCGGAATCGGTTGCCACTGGGTGTGTGTAGCCCACAGAGCCCAGATCGCCATCGCCCGTAGATAGTGGCAGGCGCGGAAGGTGCCTGCGGCGGTGAGGGCTTCGGGGGTGCGGAACTGCAGCCCCCCGTCGTACACCTGCTGCACCACGGCGCCGGTGATCGCCAAGGCGGTGCCGGTCTGGCCCATCAGCCGGTAGTAGGCGGCCAGGCCGAAGTTGATGCCGGTCCACACTTCCAATGGGTGGGTGCCGTTGGGGTCGAGCGGCGTGCCGTCGCGGCGCAGGCCATTGGCCACCCCGAGACTGCCGCCCTCGAAGCGCTCGAAGCAGGCCTCGCGGATCGCCGTGAGCGAGGACAGCGCATTGGAGTCGCTCACCACCGGCGGCAGGTTCAGCAGGCGGGCGTAGAAGTCGCCGCAGAGCTGATCGGCCATCACCACCGGCGTGCCGCTGCCGGCATCGATGCGGTAGTACTCGCCGTTCCAGAGCAGGCGGTCGAAGTTCGCCCGCGACTGCTCCAGCCAGTCGCTGAACTGCCGCTGCTCCGCGCTGGTGTCGAGCCCCAGATCCAGCTGCAGCCGCTGCCCCATCGCCAGGGCCGCCTCCAGTGCCGCGATCCAGAGGGCGCCGCAATAGGTGCTCACCCCCTGCAGCGCCCAGTCGTCGAAGGTCTGGTCCGGCGCGCCGCCGTTATCGGGCAGGCCGTCGTCGTTGATGTCGAAGGTCTTGAGGTACTGCAGGGCCTGCACCGCGGCGGGCCAGCAGTCGGCCAGGAAGCGCAGGTCGCTGCCGGTGGGCGCCAGCTGGAAGGTGCGCCACACCTGCAGCACGAAATCACTGGCCAGGTCCTTCCAGAGGTTGCAGTCCTGGTAGGCGGTGTAGTTGGTGGCATCAAAGGGCCGCTCGTTCGGAGCGCCCAGATCGTGGGGCGTGGCCCCCGCCAGCTTGCGGGCCGCCTCCACCCGCCCCTTGCCCTGGGTGAAGTACCAGCCGATCGGTCGTGGCGTGGCGTCGGCGGCGGGGATGGCCCTCGCGAAGCTGCGCAGCACCGCCTTGTCGAGCTCGGGCCAGAGCTGCAGCAGGGCGAGGGAGCCGTAGAGGCGCACGTCGAGGCTTTCATACCAGGCGTAATCCAGGCACTCGAGCACCCCGAAGCGGCCCACCGGGTCGGCGGGGGTGGCGGCGGTCCAGAGGCTGCCGCCGCTGGCGAGGTCGTAGAGCTCGTTGAACAGCGCCATGCGGATCGGCTCGGGCAGGTCGCTGCGCTCCAGCACCGGCTGCTGCCAGGCCTCGATCGCCTCGCGCCACTGGGGCCAGTCGCGCAGGGCCTCGGCGGCGATCGCCGTGGCATTGGTGCCACTCCCACCGAACACATCGGTGTAGCGGCGCAGCGCCTGCTGGCCGCTGGCGAAGGCGGTCACCGGCAGGTCCCAGCTGATCACCACCGGCAGCTCGATCGTGGCCCCGGGCTCCAGCCGCAGCCGCAGGGCGATGGCCGCACTGGCCTGTTCGCCGGCGCTGCTGCGGCGGTCGTTGTCACTGGCGGGAATGGAGCCGTTGCGGGCGAACGGGGCCCAGATCTCGGCGCCGCTGCCGGTGGGATCCCAGCGGCTGCAGCGCAGCACCTCCACGCCGGGCAGGTCGTCGGGCACCGCCACGCACCACTGGCCTTCCCCTTCGGCGATCGGCGTGCTGATCGGCCCCTCCAGCAGCACCCCCTTCAGGCCGGGCTGGTTGACCTGCCGGTTGCGCTGGCCGGCGCCATGGCCGATCGCCGGCACGTAGCTGTGCTCGGGGCTGCCGTCATCACGGAAGGTGACGGCGGCGCTGGGATCAGTGTTGGTGAACCAGCCGGTGGTGTTGCGCCAGCTCACCAGCAGCGAGAGGTCCAGCGGCGCTTCGGTGGGATTGCTGAGCAGCCAGCGGAACACGGCCACCGGGTAGCTGCTGCGCGCGTAGTCGCCCGGCAGGATCGGGCTGAAGGCTTCGCAGCAGACACCGGCGCGGAACACGCCGCTGTGCTGGAACCAGCTGAGCGGGTAGCGGGCGGCGTAGGTGCCGGTCTGCTGCTCGGCGCTGCTGGCCGGGTACCACTGCCAGGCAGGCAGGGGGTTCTCGCCGGAGCCCGGCCGGGAGTCGTCCTGCTCCGGCGCCGTGGCCAGCGCCATGGCCAGCGGTGTGGTGCCGTCGCTTTCGAACAGGGCGAACTGGCAGTCGGGCAGGGTGCCGAACCAATGCTCACCGCCATCGAGGTGCCAGAGATTCACATGGCCGGCGGAGCTGCGGCCGATGCAGCCGGCGCCGAAGCCGCCCAGCGGCATGCCGTGCCAGGGGCCATCGTCCAGGTTGCTGGCGTAGCGCACCGTATAGGGCGAGTCCCAGCCCAGGCCGAAGGGCCGCTGCCAGCTGGCCGGCGGCGCCTGCCACCCCTCCTTGCCGCCCCCGCGTCCCAGCAGCGTCTGGAGAGCGGAGAAGCCGAAGCGCGCCATGGTGCTGCACAAGGTGGGGCCAGCTTGTCAGAGCTGGCCGTTGCTGTCCTGGTCGATCAGGGCGTCGAGGGTGACGGCCGAGCGCACCAGGGCCTGGTAGCGGGCCACCACCCGCCGGTTGCGCTCCAGCCACTGGCCGGCTTCGCCCGGGTTGCCGCTGAGGGCGGCCCCATCGCCGTCGAGCAGCTCCAGATCCCCCTGCTGCGCCAGCAGGGCCAGCACCAGTTCGTGGATCCGCTGGCGACGGCTGCGGATCGCGGCATCGGGCGGCTCGGCCATGGCGGAACGGGGGGGCGGCCATCATGGCCGGATTCCCTCGCCGCCCTGCCGGCATGAGCAGCGACCCGCAGGCCGGCCGGCGGCAGCAAGGCCCGCCGTTGCAGGTGATCGGCACTGACGCGGGCGGCCTCGCCTCCCTGTCCGCGGCGGCGCTGGAGCTGGTGCGGGGGGCGTCCCTGCTGGCGGCACCGTCCCGGCTGCATCCCGGCCTTGAGGCCCGGCTGGCCGCCTGGGCAGCGCAGGCAGCTGCGGCCACTGAAACTGCCGAGGCCGTCGAGCCCGGTGAGGCCATCGAGGCCACCACCCGCCCCACCCTCGCCTGGAAGCCCCCGCGTCTGCTGGCCAGCGACCAGCCCGAGCCGCTGCTCGCGGCCCTGCAGCAGGCCCTTGCCGCTGGCGAGTCGGTGGTGCTGCTGGCCAGCGGCGATCCGCTCTGGTTCGGCATCGGCCGGTTGCTGCTGCAGCACATTCCGCCGGAGCGCCTGCACTTCCATCCGGCGCCCACCAGCCTGCAGCTGGCCTTCGCGCGCCTGGGCCGCCCCTGGCAGGACGCCGGCTGGGTGAGCCTGCATGGCCGCGAGACGGAACCCCTGGCCCAGCGGCTTCAGCAGCGACCGGCGGCGCTGGCGGTGCTCACCGACCCCTCCCGTGGCGGTGCCGAAGAGGTGCGCCACCTCCTGCGGGCCAGCGGCCTGGAGGCCGCCTACAGCCTGTGGCTGGCCGAGCGGCTGGGACATCCGCAGGAGCGGCTGATGCGGCTGGCCCCCACCGCACCCCTGCCCAGTGATCTCGATCCGCTGCACCTGGTGCTGCTGATCGCCGAGCCCCCGGCCGCTCCCGATCCGGCCGGCCTGCCCCTGTTCGGCCTCGATGACGGCCTCTGGCTGCAGCATCCCGATCGGCCCGGCCTGATGACCAAGCGGGAGGTGCGGATCCAGCTGCTGGCTGACCTGGAGCTGCCGGCCGAGGGCGTGCTCTGGGATCTGGGGGCCGGGGTGGGCTCGATCGGCCTGGAGGCCCTGCGCCTGCGGCCCCAGTTGCAGCTGTGGGCGGTGGAGCGGCGCGGCGGCTCGGCGGCGCTGATCCAGGCCAATGCCGAGCGGCTGGGGGTGCGGCCCGCCGGCGTGCTGGAGCTGGAGGCGCTGGCGGCCTGCGCTCCTGGCGAGCACCCCTCCCCCCTGCCCGACCCCGACCGCGTGTTGATCGGGGGTGGCGGCCGCGGCCGCGCCGCACTGCTGGCGGCCGTGCTGCAGCGCCTGCGGCCCGGCGGTGTGGTGGTGATCCCGCTGGCCACCGTGGAGGCGCTGGCGGAGCTGCGGCCGGTCCTGGAACGGGGCCAGCTGGAGGTGGGTGTGAGCCAGCACCAGGCCTGGCGCGGTGCGCCCCTGGCCGACGGCACCCGCCTGGCGCCGCTCAACCCGGTGCTGGTGCTGAAAGGGCGCCGCTCAGTGGCCGGGGCCTGAGCGCGGCGGTACGGCCTGCAGGCGGCGGCTCCAGGCAAAGGCGGTCGGCAGGGCGGCCAACGGCAACGGGCCCACTTCCGCCAATCCAATCCTGCGCATCCGCTGAGCTGCTTGCCCCAGCTTTCCCTGATGCAGCCGCTCTGTGCTTGACGCTCGGTCCGCACTGTTCAGCGCTCACCGTTCAGCGACGAAGCGCTCCGTGCTCAGAGAATCAGTGCTCAGAGATCAGTGCTTACTCTTTTCGGTCTGTGGTTCGCCACGCACCGATCAGCGGCCAGCACCCCGGCCGGGGAGCCAGCGCAGGGGTGCCGGGCTGCCCACCACGATCCCGAGCCGCTGGGCTTCGTGAGCCTGGAGCTCCACCACCCCATCGGCGGGTTCCGCCGGCCCGTAGCTGGGGCATGGCAGGCGTGGACAGGGCGGCACGGCTGGATCGATGGCGATCACCCGCCCCTGGCGCAGGTAGATCAGGTCGAGTGGCTGGGGAACACGGTGCATCCAGAAGCTCACCGGTGTGGGCGGATCAAAGCGAAACCACATGCCCCGCAACGGGCCGAGCGGGGGCCGCTCCATCAACCCCAGGGCCATCTGGCGCACGCTGCGCGGCACCTCCAGCTGAATGCAGCCACCAGGCCTGGCGGGATGCTCCAGACACCATTCCGCTTCCAGCGGCAGAAACTGCGGGGGCCCCTGCGCAGTGGATGCCGCGCCGGCCGCAGCGGCCCCTATGACCCCAACCGGCCCGACCACCACCGCCAGCACGCCCAGCCCCATCACCCGGAGCAAGGCCCCCCGCCCGATCACTCGTAAGGGACCACTGAGGGCCGTCAAGGCTGCGGGCCTCTGACCGCTGGAGCGCAGGGGGGTGGGTGTCATGGCGCCGGCTTGCCGCTGGGAAGCTGACGATCGCAGAGGCAGTAGCCCCGCCCCCGCACCGTATGGATCAAGCGGCGCTCACCCCCTTCCTCGAGCTTCTGGCGCAGGTAGCGCACATACACCTCCACCACGTTGCTGGCAGCTTCGGTCTGGTCGTCCCAGGCTTCCCGCAGGATCTGCTCGCGGCTCAGCACCTCGCCCGCCTGGCGCACCAGCAGCACCAGCAGCCGGTATTCACGGCCCGTGAGGGTGAGCACGCGGTTGCCGCGCTGGACGCGTTTGAGGGTGGGGTCGAGCCGCAGATCGGCCACCTCCAGGACGGCCTTGATCGGCAGGGGTTGCACGCGCCGCTGCAGGATCAGCCGCAGCCGCGTCAGCAGATCGCTGGCACCGGCCGACGACAGCCAGAAATCATTGGCACCGGCGCTGAGGCACTCGGAGCGGCCCTCCACGCTGTCCTCGACGATGTCGAGCAGCAGGGGCACCTGCTCCATCGTGAGCCGCAGGGCAGGAATGCTGAGAGCGCCGATCTCCCCAGACAGCAGCACCGCGGCGGCGGGCTCGGGCAGGGAGCCCGCCAGGGCGGTGCTGTAACCGGAGGCTTCGAGCCGCGGCGCCATCGCTTCGGCCTCCGGGCCGATCAGCAGGATCAACGGCTGGCTCACGCCCGCTCATCCCCGATCTCCGGGCGCGGGCCGCCGCCGCCGTGCTCATGGCTGTCGGGTTTGGCCACATGGGGCAGGCCCCAGCCCAGCTTGTTGCGCAGCACCTGGAAGAACTCGTGGTCCTGCAGTCGCACGAAGCGGGCCGTATGTTCACTGCGGCGGATCAGCACCCGGTCTTCCGGCCACACGTAGCAGCCGGCACTGCCGTCCACCACCATCATCAGCCGCTCGGGCGTGGCGGGGAACACGGTCACCGGCTCCCGGTCGCTGAAGACCAGGGCGCGGGACGCCAATGAATGGGGCGCGATCGGGGTGAGCTGCAGCACCGGGCAGTCGGGGGTGATCACCGGACCGCCGGCGGAGAGGGCATAGGCGGTGGAGCCTGTGGGGGTCGAGAGAATCACCCCGTCGGCCGAGATGTCCACCGGCACGTGGCGGCCGATGGCGATCTCGAAGTGGCACATGCTGGTGAGCGGCTCCCGGTGCAGGGCCATTTCGTTGAGGCAGAGCACCTCCCAGCGGCGATGCTCCCCCCGCATCACGCTCACCACCAGCATGGTGCGCTCCTCCACCGTCCAGTTGCCCTGCAGCAGCTGGTCGAGGGCCGCATCGAGCTCGTTGAGGTAGGCCTCGGCCAGGAAGCCCATGTGGCCGGTGTTGATCGTCAGGATCGGCACCCCGATCGGGGCCGTCTGGCGGGCGGCGGAGAGCACGGTGCCATCCCCGCCGAGCACCACCGCCAGTTGCATTGCCCCATGAAAACTGGACGGCACGCAGGCGGCGTAGCCGAGGCTGCGCAGGTGCGTGTCGGGGTTGGCGAAGCCCACCATGCCGCCGGAACTGCTCACACGCACCACCGTGCTGCCGGCGGCGATGAAGCGCGCCTCGATCGCATCGGCGGTGCGGACGGCCACAGCCTTGCCGTCGTTGACGATCAGTCCGACGCAGGGCACCGATCGCGCGCAGGGGTTTTGAGAGTTTATGAGGGGGGTCCGGCTCTCAGTGGTGGTGCTGGTGTGGGGATCCTGGCGGGCACTCCGCAGGGTCAGAACTGTTCGAGGAAGCGCAGATCGCTGGTGTAGAGGCGGCGGATGTCATCAATGCCGTGGCGCACCATGCAGAAGCGCTCCACCCCCAGTCCGGCGGCGAAGCCACTCCAGCGCTCGGGGTCCAGTCCCAGCCCCTCCAGCACCGCCGGATCAACCATCCCGCAGCCCATCACCTCCAGCCAGCGGCCGCGCCACTGCACGTCCACCTCGGCGGAGGGTTCGGTGAAGGGGAAGTAGCTGGCGCGGAACCGCACCGGCAGGTCGCCGAAGAAGGCCTGCAGAAAGGTGGTGACCGTGCCGCGCAGGTGGCTGAAATCCAGCCCTTCGTCGATCGCCAGCACCTCCACCTGGTGAAACACCGGCGAATGGGTGGCATCCACCGCATCCCGTCGGTACACGCGCCCCGGCGCGACGATCCGCACCGGCGGTGGGTTCTGCTCCAGATGGCGGATCTGCACCGGTGAGGTGTGGGTGCGCAGCAGGGTGCTGGCCGTCAGATAGAAGGTGTCCTGCATGTCCCGCGCCGGGTGGTGGGGCGGGATGTTGAGCGCGGTGAAGTTGTAGTGGTCGGTCTCCACCTCCGGGCCTTCCTCCACCCGATAACCGAGGCCCGCAAAGATGTCGACGATCTCCTCGGTGGTGGTGATCAGTGGATGGCGGTGGCCGGCGGGCACGTAGCGGCTCGGTGCGGTCACATCGAGGCTTTCGCCGCGCAACTTCTCGGCCATGGCGGCCTCGCGCAGCGCCTCCAGCCGCTCGCCCAGCAGGGCCTGCAGTTGCTCCTTGAGCCGGTTGGCCCGTTGTCCCACCAGCGGCCGCTCCTCGGCCGAGAGCTTGCCCATGGCGCCGAGCACCGCCGAAAGCCGCCCCTTCTTGCCCAGCAGCGCCACCCGCAACTGCTCCAGGTCGGCGGCGGCGGGAGCTGCCCGCACCTCGGCAGCCGCTTCTGCCTCAAGGGCATCGAGTTGATCGGTGAGCTGCTGGAGGGTGATCGTGGCGCTCACGGAGGGGTGGCGTAGCGGCTCGACTGTACGGATCCGGGCCGCCTAGGTTGCCGCCAGGCTGGATCCCTCCACCTCTGCCGCCGCTGTGCTCGCGCCGATGCATCCCCTCCGCATCCTGATCAGCAACGACGACGGGGTGTTCGCCGAGGGCATCCGCACCCTGGCGAATGCCGCCGCCGCCCGGGGGCATCGGGTCACGGTGGTCTGCCCCGACCAGGAACGCTCCGCCACCGGCCACGGCCTCACGCTGCAGACCCCGCTGCGGGCGGAACGGGCCGATGCCCTGTTCGCTGAAGGGGTGGTGGCCTGGGCCTGCAGCGGCACCCCTTCCGATTGCGTGAAGCTGGCCCTGGGCCGCCTGTTGGCGGAACCGCCCGATCTGGTGCTCTCCGGCATCAACCACGGCCCCAACCTGGGCAGCGATGTCTTCTATTCCGGCACGGTGTCGGCGGCGATGGAGGGCACCCTGGAGGGCCTTAAGGCGCTGGCGGTGAGCAGCGCCTGCTTCGACTGGCGCGAGTTCGGCCCGGCGGCGGGGCTGGCGCTGGAGGTGGCCGAGCAGATGCTCGCCGGTGGCTGGCCCGAAGGCCTGCTGCTGAACCTGAACGTGCCGGCCCAGCCCGCCGCTGCGATCGGCCCGGTGCGCTGGTGCCGTCCGGCGGTGCGCCGCTACGTGGATCAGTTCGATTGCCGCACCGATCCGCGCGGCCGCACCTATTACTGGCTCGCTGGTGAGGTGGTCAACGATCTGGAGGCGGCCACCGCCGGCCCGCGCGACTGGCCCACGGATGTGGAGCAGGTGCACAGCGGTGGTGCGGCGCTCACGCCGCTGCAGCCGGAACTGTTCTGGCGTGGGGCGCTGTCGCAGCTTGCGGCACTCGATCCCCTGCTGGTGCAGGGGTCCCTTTCAGCCGGGCCGCTCTGACGGCAGCGGCCTGTAGACCCGCTGCAGCAGCCACAGGCTGAGCAGCAGGCCCACCAGATGGGCGAACAGCACCTGGGTGTTGCTCAGCACTGAGAGCATCTCGATCGAGGTGATCGGCAGGCCCATCACCCTGCTGCCGGTGCCGCCAGGCGTCGTGATCTGGGCGCCGAAGAAGCCGGGCACCTGCATGGAGGCCTGCACGAACAGGCTGCCGGCCAGGGCCTGGTAGCCCACTGCTGCCAGGGTGAGGCCCAGCAGATCGCCCAGCACGCTGCGCTTGATCAGCCGGCCGGTTTCACCGCGGCTGGGCCGCACCGGGCTGGCCAGGGCGCGGCCGCAGCGCACCATCAGCCAGCCCTGCCAGAGGCTCCAGAGCAGCACGAAAAACGACAGCGTCGTGAGCGACAGCCCGGGGCCCAGTCCCAGGGCCCGCTGGGTGTTGGCCATCAGCCGGGTGCCGATGTTGTTGAAGATCAGCACCCCCACCACCACCACGGACAGCACCACCTGGGTCCAGAAACGGATCCAGGCCATGCGACGCACCGCCGCGGATACCAGCTGGAGATCGAGGCGATCGGCCATCGGCGGCGCTTGCGCGGGGAAAGGCGAATGGCAACAAACTTGGCATGGCCGGCCACCCGTGCTGCGAGGCCCTGACCGCCGGGCCACAGCGCCCGGCGCCGCGTGGAAGGATGGACCCCCGCGGGAACCGTCTGGACAGTTGATACCGCTGCGATCTCCCCAGGATGCCCTGACCCCCACCGCCGTCGCCCTTGGGAGCTTCGACGGCCTGCACCAGGGTCACCAACGGGTCATCGCCTCGATCGCTGCCGCCCCCACCGCTGGCCTGGTGCCCACGGTGGTGAGCTTCTGGCCCCATCCCCGCGAGCTGCTGCATGGCGAGCCCCGCCTGCGCCTCGATCTGCCCAGCGAGCAGCTCTCGCTGCTTCAACCCTTCGGCATCCGCCAGCTGGTGATGGTGTCCTTCACCCGCGAGCTCGCCTGCTTCACACCGCAGGAGTTCGTCGAACGGATTCTGGTGGCGGCGCTGCAGTGCCGCGAGGTGGCAGTGGGAGAGAACTTCCGCTTCGGCGTGAACCGCTGCGGTGATGCGGCTGCCCTCGTCGCGATCGGCGCCCAGCACGGCCTGAAGGTGTCGGTGCTGCCGATGCTGTGGGATGGCAGCGAGCGGGTGAGCAGCAGCCGCATCCGCAGGGCCCTGGCCGCTGGCCGGATCGATGAGGCCGGGCGGCTGCTGGAGCGTCCCTACCGGTTCAGCGGCACTGTGGGGCGCGGGCGCCGGCTGGGCCGCACGCTCGGCTGGCCCACGGCCAACCTGGCGGTGGACGGGCGCAAGTTCCTGCCGCTGGAGGGGGTGTATGCCGCCCTGGCCTGGACCCAGGGTGGCGGCCCTATGGCGGCGGTGATGAATCTGGGGCCGCAGCCCACGGTGGACCCCCTGGCGCCCTCGGCGGTGGAGGTGCACCTGCTGGATCGCCAGATCGAGCTGGAGGGGCACGTGCTGGAGGTGCAGCCGCTGGAGCTGCTGCGTTCCCAGCAGCGGTTCGAGAGCCTGGAGGCCCTCAAGGCCCAGATCGGCCGGGATGCCGAGCAGGCCTGGGCGCTGATGCCCGAGCGCGTGCTTGAGGCGGCGGTGGCCAGATCAGCCGGCGGGATAGGCGTTCGTGAGGCCCCAGCTGATGAAGGCCGCGATGCCGCCCAGCAGCAGAATCCCTGAAACCAGCACCCACATCGGGCTGTCGCCGCCGCCGGAATTCATGGGCTCTGGGAATGGTCCCCCACCCTAACGAGCCCATTCCGTCCCGTCCCCCCATTCCCGCCGCGCCATCACGGCGCTGTCCGCCCACTTGCCACCACCTGGCTGGCTCGACGCCTCACTGGCTCACCTCCACGCCGTCTCATTGCCTCACGGGCCCGCCGCCTCGCGGCCTCACCGTTGCCCGCCCTATCCCTGCCTCTGTACCGATGGACTTCCCTTCCTCTGCCTCCGCTCCACAGCTGGCGGAGCCGGCCGTGCTGCGCCTGCTGGACGCCAACCTCGACCGGGCCCGGGAGGGGCTGCGGGTGATCGAAGACTGGTGCCGCTTCGGCCTCGGCCGCGACGACCTGGTGACCCGCAGCAAGGACATGCGCCAGCGGCTCGGCCGGCGCCATCAGGACATCTATAAGCAGGCGCGCCACAGCGCCACCGATCCGGCGGCGGGCCTGGCCCATCCGGCCCAGCAGCAGCGGCTTGGCTCGGCGGCAGTGCTGGGGGCCAATGCCGCCCGGGTGCAGGAAGCCCTGCGGGTGCTTGAGGAATTCGGCCGCAGCAGTGATCCGGAGCTGGCGGCTGAGGCCTCAGCGCTCCGCTACCTCGCCTACGACCTGGAAGTGGCCGTGCTGCAGGCCACGGCGGGCCTGGGCCACCGCCGTCAGCAGCTGGCCTCCTGCCGGCTGTATCTGATCACCAGCCCCTGCCAGACCCTTGAAGCTCTCGAAACCACGGTGGCGGCTGCCCTGGAGGCGGGGGTCCGCCTGGTGCAGTACCGGGCCAAGCAGGCCGACGACAGCCAGCGCTTCGCCGAAGCCACCGCCCTGCGCCGGCTCTGCGCTCGCCATGGCGCCCTGTTCCTGGTGAACGACCGGGTGGATCTGGCCCTGGCGGTGGACGCCGATGGCGTGCACCTGGGCCAGGGGGATCTGCCACCGGCGATCGCCCGTCGCCTGCTCGGGCCGGAGCGCCTGATCGGCCGCAGCACCCACTGCATCGAGCAGCTGCGCCAGGCCGTGACCGATGGCTGTGACTACGTGGGGGTGGGGCCCGTGCATGCCACACCCACCAAGCCCGGCCGCGCGCCGGTGGGGTTCGCCTATCTCAGTGAGGCCGCGGCGGAGAGCCCGCTGCCTTTCTTCGCCATCGGCGGCATCGAGGCCGCCACGCTCGCGCCGGTATTGGCGGCCGGCGCCAGGGGCGTGGCGGTGGTGCGCGCGATCATGGAGGCCCCCGATCCGGCGGCGGCCAGCCGCGAGCTTCTGGCTGCCCTGCCACCACTTCACTCAGCACCATTTCCCTCACCACCCCTGCCCTGAACTCCGTCGCCTCCACCACCTCTTCGCCCTTCCGCTGCCGTGACCCTCTCTCTGAAACTCAACGGTGAGGCCCGCCAGTGCCAGGCAGGTCTCAGCCTGCAGGAGGCGCTGAAGAACTTCGGCTACGAGCCCCGCCTGGTGGTGGTCGAGTTCAACGGCACGGTGCTGGCCCGGCGGCATTGGCCGGAGCAGACCCTCAACGATGGAGACGTTCTGGAAGTCGTCACCATCGTGGGGGGTGGTTCCTAGATTCGAGCCATTCGCAGCGGCAACTGACGTGTCCTCTCCCCAAGCCACCGGCCGTGCCAGCGCGGGGCGCCTGCGCCTGTCGGCCTGGCTGGTGCTGCCGTTCCTGCTCAGCACCCTGGTGATGTTCGCTGCGCCGCAGCCGAGCCAGGCCGCCAGCGGTGGCCGCATCGGCGGCGGCAGTTTCCGTTCCGCCCCCTCCATGCCGCGTAACTTCAGCGGCGGTGGTGGCGGGAGCTTCGGGGGTGGCGGCTACCGGGGCGGCGGTGGCGGCTTCGGCGGCGGCATCGGCTTCCCCTTCCTGATCCCGATCTTCGGCTTCGGCGGCGGCGGCCTGTTCGGCTTCCTGGTCCTGATGGCGATCGTGGGCGTGATCGCCAACACCCTGCGCGGTGGGGGTGGCGGCGCGCTGACCGGCGGCAATGGCGGCGGGGCGATGGTCGCTCCCCGCGCGGACGGCCCCGTGGCAGTGGCGCAGCTGCAGATGGGACTGCTCGCCACAGCCCGCGATCTGCAGAGCGACCTGCGCCGCCTGGCGGCACAGGCGGACACCGGCAGCAGCGCCGGCCTGCAGCGGGTGCTGCAGGAAACCACCCTGTCGTTGCTGCGCAACCCCGATCTCTGGGTGTACGCCAACGTGGAAGTGGGTCAGGTGCCCTTTCCCAGCGCCGAAACCACCTTCAACCGCCTCTCGATGACAGAGCGCAGCAAGCTGCGCCGCGAGGTCACCTCCAATGTGGGCGGCAAGCGCTTCCAGGATGCCGCCGCGCCGGTGGGCAACGCCGATGCCACCAGCGATTTCATCGCCATCACCCTGCTGGTGGCCAGCCGCGGCCGCATCCCGATCAAATCCGCCAGCACTGCCGACGACCTCCGCAACGCGCTTGGCGTGCTGGGAGCTGTGAGCTCCACTGATCTGCTGGCCCTCGAAGTGATCTGGCAGCCCGAAGGCGAGGGCGAAGTGCTCAGCACCGAGGAACTGCTTACCGCCTACCCACAGCTGCAGCACCTCTGAGCCTCAGCCACGGCTGCACGCGCCACACAGCCATAGCCGTTCAACCCCTGCAAAGGCCAAGCAACGGCTGCACCCGCTCGATCCCATCAGTTGAACCGGCTGTCGGCCACAGCCGGTTCAACCGCTTGAGCTGGCAACCCGCTCAGTTATCGCCCTGTTCCCTTGTGTTGAGGATGCGCAGAGCGGCCATGGCGGCGCCGTAGCCGTTGTCGATGTTCACCACGGCAAGCCCTGGCGCGCAGCTGGCGAGCATGCCGTGCAGCGCCGCCATGCCGCCTGCACTCACGCCGTAGCCCACCGACACCGGCACGGCGATCACCGGCTGGGGCAACAGCCCGGCCACCACGGTGGGCAGGGCCCCTTCCATGCCGGCGCACACGATCAACACGCGGGCACGCCGCAGCCGCTCCAGCTTGCCGAGCAGGCGCTGCAGTCCCGCCACGCCCACGTCAACCACCAGGTCGTGGGCAATGCCGTGGCAGCGCAGGGCCAGGCCCGCCTCCTGGGCCACAGCCAGATCGCTGCTGCCGGCGCACACCACCGCCACCGACGGCGTGGCAGCCACGGGCGGCTCGCTGCTGCCCTCCTGCAGGCCGAGCGTCAGGCAGCGGGCGATCGGGTGATAGGCCAGAGCCCGCTCTGCCGGTAGCGGCGGCAGCGCCTCTCGGCAGAGAACGGCCACAGCGGCAGCCTTCTCGTCGCTCACGCGCGTCACCAGAACGGTCTGGGCGGTCTGGGCCAGCCGCAGCAGGATGGCGGCCATCTGTGCGGCGCTCTTGTCCTGGCCCCAGATCGCTTCTGTCATCCCCAGCCGCAGCGGACGCTCCAGATCGAGCTCGGCCACCCCAGCAATCAGGCCGGGCCCCGGGTTGTGCTGAGACGCGATCTCGGGGTCGTTGTGGGGAGGGATCGGCCCGGTGTCGAAGGTGTTCATGGTTGCGGCAGCAGTTCGGCGCTGCCCAGCAGCGCAAAGGGGTTGTCTGCGGTGGCGGGCAGAGCCAGACAGCGGCGTGCCTCCGCCTCGAAGCGTTGCTGGGGCTCCGCCAGGCTGGTTTCTGCAAGGCCATGCCAGTCGGACGCCCGCCGCCAGCGGATCAGCAGCACGCCTTCCGTGTCGCGGGCGTTCCAGAACAGCTCTCGGCCCGCGAAACCCTGCTGCCGCTCCAACCAGGGCCCCCACCCCACCGCTTCAGCCTGCAACCAGCAGTTGCGCTGCTCTGCCGGCACCCGCAACCGCAAGAACTCGAAGGCTCCAGCTTCAGCTCTTGCGCCTGCGCCGGCAACGCCCGTCGTGGCATGAGCCATGGCCGGGTGCAGCCCAGGGGCCACCAGCAGGGCCAACCCCAGGCTGAGCGCCAGCCACCAGCCCTTCATGGTTTCTGCAGCAGGGCGACGGCGTGGCAGGCGATGCCCTCCTGCCGGCCGGTGGGGCCCAGACCTTCGTTGGTGGTGGCTTTCACCCCCACCTGTTCCGGCTCCACCGCCAGCCGTGCGGCGATGGCGGCGCGCATGGCCTCGATGTGGGGCTTGAGCTTGGGCTGCTCCGCCACCACCACCGCATCCACGTTCACCACCTGCCAGCCCCGCTCGCGCACCAGCTCCATCACCCGCTCCAGCAGCAGCAGGCTGTCGGCGCCTTTCCAGCGCGCGTCCTCCGGCGGGAAATGGCGGCCGATGTCGCCGAGGCTGAGGGCGCCCAGCAGGGCATCCATCAGCGCGTGCACCAGTACGTCAGCGTCGCTGTGACCATCGAGGCCGAGCGGATGGTCGAGCCGGATGCCCCCGAGGATCAGGGGACGTCCGCTCACCAGCCGGTGGATGTCGTAGCCGTTGCCGATGCGCAGCTGCATGCCGAAGCCGTGAGGCGAAGCGGAGCCATCATGGGCATTCTCCCTGCGCGGACGCGTCGTCCGCGCAGCCACCCTGCTCCAGCCAGCGCTGGTAGAGATCGGGGCGGCGCTCGCGGGTGCGCTGCAGTTGCTGCTCGTGTCGCCAGTTGGCGATCACCGCGTGGTGGCCGTTGCGCAGCACTTCGGGCACCTCCATGCCGCGAAAGCTGGCGGGGCGGGTGTACTGGGGATGCTCCAGGAGCAGGGCGCTGTGGCTTTCGTCGTCGAGCGAGGCGGCGGTGCCCACCGTGCCGGGCAGCAGCCGCACCACCCCGTTGATCACGGTCATCGCCGGCAGCTCCCCGCCGGTGAGCACGAAGTCGCCGATCGACACCTCGGCATCGGCCAGGCTGCGGATGCGTTCGTCGAAGCCCTCGTAGTGGCCGCAGAGCAGCACCAGCTGATCGCAGCTGGTGGCCCAGTGGCGCAGGTGGGCCTGCTGCAGGGGTTGGCCCTGCGGGCTCATCAGCAACACCGTGCGGCGTTCCAGTTGCGGGATCGCCTCGAAGGCGGCGAACACGGGCTCAGGTTTGAGCACCATGCCCGCACCACCGCCGTAGGGCACATCGTCCACCTTGCAGTAGCGGTCGGTGGCGAAATCGCGGGGGTTGTGGGTGTGCAGGCTGGCCCGACCGGCGGCGAACGAGCGGCCGATCACCCCGAGCCCGCGCAGGGGCTCGAAGGCCTCCGGCACCAGCGTCACGACATCGATCCGTAGGCCGCTCATGGTGCTCAGGAGGCGCTCACGCGGCGAATCTCGCTGCAAAAGCTGGCCACCGCGGCACTGCCATCGGCGCGGTGCTCCACGCTGCTGCGCAGGCGCAGGTTGGGCTTGGTGAACCAGATCCGTTCCCGCACCAGGCCCTCACGGCGCTGAAGTTCCAGTTCCAGGCTGCCGTCAGGCCAGAGTTGCCAGCGACCGATCGTTCCGTCGACGCCCCGCAGGCCGCCGTCACCGTCAAAGCCGAGCGTGCTGCGGATGCCCTCCGGGGCATTCACCTGCAGGCCGCCCAGATCGCCTGCGGCACCTGACTCCAGCAGGGTCACCTCCACCTCCCCCCGCTCGCTCAAGGGAGCGGCGCCGTCGTCAGGGTTGCTGCTGGCGCTGCCGGCCAGCGTGCTGCGCAGACCCATCCAGCGGCCGGCGCAGAGCTGCAGGAAGGCGGGCAGATCCGCCGGAGGAAACGCTGGGCTGGGGCCGGTCATGGCGGCGGTGGGTGGGCGGTGCGCCCATCCTGAAGCACGGCTCAGGGCCCAGCGGCAACGGCAGGGCCCAGCGCGCCGCCGCGCAGCCAGCCTTCACTCCTCCCGGTAGCCCAGCTCCACCAGCCGCGCCGGGTTGCGGCGCCAGTTCGGCACCACCTTCACGAACAGCTCGAGGTACACGGGCCCGTCGAACACCTTCTGCATCTGGACGCGGGCGCCGCTGCCGATGTCCCGCAGCATGGTGCCGCCCTTGCCGATCAGGATGCCTTTCTGGCTGGAGCGCTCCACCACCACCGTGGCGAGCACGGCCGTTCGCTTGCCGTCTTCCACGATCCGCTCCACCTGGACCGCCACCGAGTGGGGCACCTCCTCGCGGGTAAGGGTCAGCACCTGCTCGCGGATCAGTTCGGCGAGCAGCAACTGCTCCGGCTGGTCGCTGATGGTGTCGGCCGGGTAGAGCGCCGGGCCCAGCGGCAGCCGTGCCGTGAGGGCCGCCACCAGCGCCTCGCAGCCCTCGCCGCTGGTGGCGCTGCACGGGAAGAGCTCGGCGAAGGGGGCGAGGGCTTCACGGGCGCCTGCGCCGCTGGTGGCGTCAGCAGGGGCACCGCCGGGCTCGTCGCCGCGGAAGCCGGTGGTTCCTCGGTCGTTCAGCAGGGCGTCATAGCTGCGTTGCAGTGCGGTGGCTTCTGCCGGATCCACCAGGTCCCATTTGTTCAGGGCCACCAGCACCGGCCTGCGGCTCTGGCGCAGCAGCTCCACGATGAAGCCGTCGCCGCGGCCGGCCGGCTGGCTGCCGTCCACCAGCAACAGCACCACGTCCACGTCACCGATGGCGGAGCGGGCGCTGCGCACCAGCCGTTCCCCCAGCAGGTGATGGGGCTTGTGGATGCCGGGAGTGTCCAGCAGCACCAGCTGGGCGGCGGGAGTGGTGAGGATGGCCCGCAGACGGTTGCGGGTGGTCTGGGCCACGGGGGAGGTGATCGCCACCTTCTCCCCCACCAGCTGGTTGAGCAGCGTCGATTTGCCGACGTTGGGCCGGCCCACCAGGGCCACGAACCCGGAGCGGAAGTCGGGCGGATGGCTCGCCGGCAGGAGCGGAGAATGCATACCTTCAACAGTGTCACCCCACGGGCCGTCGATGTCTGCCTCCACCCCGGCTTCACTCGGTGCAGGGGCCGGAAGCCCTGCCGCTGTTCCCAGTTTTCCGCAGGCCATGGAGATCACGGCCCAATGGCTGGGCTTGTGGGAGAACGGTGAGCTGAGCGACGAAGTGCTGGCTGATCGGGTGGGGGAGCTGGTGCAGAGCCGCGATGGCGCGAGGGGGTTCTTCGTGGTGGCGCTGGCCGGCGATTCCCCCCTGATGGACCGCCTGCCCGATGGCCTGGTGTGGCAGTTACGCCAGGCAGGCGCCGGTGTGGTGGATCTCACCGCCCGCAACCTGGCGATGAGCAAGGCGATGGCCTTGCACCATCAGCGCCAGGACGATGGAGCCATGCAGGCCAGTTCCGAGCGGGTGCACCAGCGGTGTGTGGAGTTGCTGCGCCTGCTCGAGCCCAGGGCTGTGAAGGAGCGGCTGGAAACGCTGCTGGAGGCCACGGCAGGCCGTGGTAACGACGTGGCCTTCCTGGAGCGCTGGGGCTACGACGCCGAGCAGCGTGCCGCGATCGCGGCGGCGATCAAGGAAGTGGCAGAGCCCGCTTGAGAGGGAATGGCTGCTTGCAAGCGCATGGGCCGGCACTTGGTTGGTGGGCTTGATCCCTTACCGCACCATCGCCGCCACGTTGCCGCCATCGACGGTGAGCACGGCGCCGGTGGTGCGATCCAGGCGGGCCAGTGCCACGAAGGCCTCGGCCACATCGGCGGCGGTCACTTCCTGGCCCAGCAGGTTGCCGCCCATGTAGGCGGCCTCGCTGACGCCGCGGGCGACGGAGCGCGCGCGGATCATGGCGTCGTCGAGCAGGCCGGAGCGGATGCGATCAGCATTGATGGCATTGGCACGGATGCGCTCCGTCCCCCCCTCGAGCGCGTATTGGCGCATCAGCGCCAGCAGGGCCGCCTTGGCGATGCCGTAGGCACCGAAGTTCGGGCCGGGATTGAGGGCCTGTTTGGAGACGTTGAACAGCAGCTGGCCGCCCAGCGGGGAGGCCTCGTGAGCAGCCGTGGTGTGGCCTGCGCCGTCCTGGGCCCGGAACACGGCGACAGCGGCCTGGGCCACGTGCTGGTGGGCGAAAAGGTTGAGCTCGAAGCTGGCACGCAGATCGGCGTCTTCAAGGGTGGCGATCGGACCGGTCCAGGCGGCGCCGGCATTGGACACCACCAGGTCGAGGCCACCGAAGCGGGTCACCAGCTGATCGATGGCCGCGCGCACCTGCGCCGGTGCGGTGACATCGGCAGTGAGCGCCAGCGCCCGCTTGCCGCAGCTGGCGGCCACGGCGGCGGCCCCCTCGGCGTCACGATCGAGCACGGCCACCTCAGCGCCGGCGGCGGCGAACGCCCGGGCGATCGCCGCGCCGATGCCACCCGCTCCACCGGTGACCAGCACCACGTGCCGGGCCAGGGGCAGCTCCTTACCCTTGCCGAGCTTGGCCTGCTCCAGGCTCCAGTACTCCATGTCGAAGGTGTCGTCCTCACCGACGGGCTGGAAGCGGCCCAGCGCCTCGGCGGCCAGCAGCGTCTGGGCCCAGGCCTCAGCGATGTCGGCGGTGACTGCGGCCGCTGACCCGCTGGCGCCCACCCCCACCAGGCCCAGGCCGGGGATGGCGATCACGCGCGGCAGGGGATCCAGCGGCGTCTTGTGGCCGCCCACGCGGCTGTTCTGGCGCTGCACATAGGCCTGATAGTCGTCCACATAGCCCTGCATCGCCGCCTCCAGTTGCGCCGCCCAGGCCTGCAGGGCCGGCCCGGCCCCGGGACCCTCTGCCGGCGGCGCCGGCGGCAGCACCAACGGTTGGGCCTTGGTGCGGATCACATGGTCGGGGGTGGCGACCCCCCGCCCGGCCCAGGCGCCAAGGCGCTGGTCGTTGGCCACGGCCAGGGCGGTGGCGGTCTGCCGCAGATCCAGCAGCCAGCGGCGCGCACAGCCCTCACGCTCGGCGGCCCGGCTCAGGGCCCCGCGCACCAGCGGCAGTAACGCCGCCGCAGGTGCCGGGCGGCTCGGCAGGGCGCATGGCTGAAACAGGCGCTCGCTGTGGCTGAGGGCGCGCTCGGCCTCCTCCACCAGCGCAATCATCCGCTCGTAGCTCTGCTTGGCCGTGGCCCCGAAGGAGAACAGCCCGTGCTGGAGCAGCACCATCCCCTCCAGCTCCTGGCCGCGGGCGGCGGCGGACGCCGCAGCCGCCTCATAGGCCACCGCGGCGGCCTTGGCCAGCGCGAAGCCGGGCATCACGTAGGGAACGATCGCCACCCGCTCGCCATAGATCCGGCGGCACACCGCCTCGGCGTCGGGCTGGTCGGCCAGCGCCAGCAGCGCCACCGCATGGGTGTGATCGATGAAGGCGTGGGGCAGGAAGGCATGCAGCAGGGCCTCCACCGAGGGATTGGGCGCCGCCGGATCGATCAGGTGGCGCCGCTGGGCCGCCACCATGTCCTCGTCGCTGAGGGACGGCAGCGCGCGCAGCCGCAGCAGCGGCTCCAGCTGCACGGCCGGGTGACCCGGCGGCTCGATCGTGGCCAGATCCCAGCCGCTGCCCTTGACGCACAGCACGGAGATGGGGTCACCTAGGAGGTCGGTGACGCTCGTTTTCAGCGAGGTGTTGCCGCCGCCGTGCAACACCAGTTCCGGGTCGGCGCCCAGCAAGCGGGCGGAGTAGGTGCGCAGGGCCAGCGCCTCGCTCACGCCCCGGGCGCCGTAGTGAGCCACAGCCGCCTGCGCATCGGCGTCGGACCAGCGGTTGAGCACGGCCATGGGACGGGAAGGAGCTTGGGGGAGACTACGGGGAGCCACCCTGCAGGGCCTGCCCGTGTCGTCCCACTGCCGCCGCAGGCCCCCGCTCAGCCCGCAGCAGAAGGGCAGGGGGTGGGCGGCTGCGGCGTTGCTGCCGGTGGTGCCACTGGTGCTGCTGGCCCTGGCGGCGCCCGGCCCGGCCCAGCAGCCGAACCCGCCCCAGATTCCCCGCGACGGCTGGAAGGACTGCGAGTACAACGACAAGCGCCTGGCCTGCGTCGATGAGCAGATGCCCGGCGGCCTGAAGATCCGCTGGAAGGACGGCCTGTCGATGACCTACCGGGAGGTGTCCGGCAAGGGCAAGGACCCCAGCGGCAGCGACCGGCTGCGCGACCGGCTGGGGGGCCTCTGGCGCCGGGAGCTCTACGTGCAGGGCAACATCTCGCTCACCAACGACGCCAACGGCAACCGGATCTTCGTGCCGCTGCGCTTCCCCTGCAAACCGCCCCTGAAGGGGGAGGTGGGCTACTGCCGCTACTGACCCCGCCGCCATGAGAGCGATTCTCGCCACCCCTGCCCTGGTGGACACGGAGCTGCCGGAGCCCGTGCCCGGCCCCCACGACCTGCTGGTGCGGATCGAGGCGATGGCGGTGAACCCGATCGACACCAAGTTGCGGGCCGCCGTGGGCCCCGGCGCGGCTCCGAAGCAGCTGGGCTGGGACGGTGCCGGGGTGGTGAGCGCGGTGGGGAGCGGTGCGCCGCTTCCGGGTGGGGATCCGGTGATGTTCGCCGGCGATGCGGGCAGGGCCGGCTGCAGCGCCGAAGCCGTGCTGGTGGACGAGCGGCTGGTGGGGCGCAAACCGGCCCGGCTCTCCTGGGCCGAGGCAGCCAGCGTGCCGCTGACGGGGCTGACGGCCTGGGAATCACTGTTCGAGCGGCTCGGGCTCGATCCGCTCGACGCTGGTGCGGCCGGGTGCGGGGGTGGCGCCAGCCTGCTGATCCTCGGCGGCGCCGGCGGGGTGGGCTCGATCGCCATCCAGCTGGCCCGCCGGGCCGGGGCGGTGGTGATCGCCAGTGCCTCGCGTCCCGAGAGCGCCGCCTGGGTGCGGGAGCTGGGGGCCCACCACGTCGTCGACCACCACCGGCCCCTGGCTCCCCAGCTGGCCGCCCTGGGCTTCGGGTCGGTGGATCACATCGCCAACTTCAGCGACACCGACGCCTACTGGGAGGTGATGGCCGAACTCATCGCCCCGCTGGGGTCGATCGTGGCGATCGTGGGCAACCGCCGCCCCCTCGACCTCAACCTGCTCAAGGCCAAGAGCGTGACGTTCGCCTGGGAGTTCATGTTCAGCCGCTCCCAGTTCCAGACCGCCGACATGGGGCGGCAGGGGGAGATCCTCGACCGGCTCGCCGAGCTGTTCGAGGCCGGCGAGCTGCACCCCACCCTGGGCCGCACCCTCAGCCCCATCAACGCCACCAACCTGGAGCTTGCCCACACCCAGCTGGCCAGCGGCAGCACGATCGGCAAGATCGCCCTGGTCGGCTGGGCCTAGGCCAGACGCGCCACCAGCACCCGGTGGCGGGGGTCGCAGGCCTCCCGGCGCACGTCGCGGAAGCCGGCCTGCTCCAGGGTCCTGGGCAGATCGAGGCTGAAGTAGTCGGCCAGGTAGGGCTCGGTGCTCTTGAGCAGGGTGGCGATCGGCGCCGGCAGGCGGCGGATCACGGCCGAATCGGGATCCTGATCCACCAGGGCCACCACCCCGCCGGGCCGCAGCAGCCGGGCCGCCTCCTGCAGCACCGCCCGGGTGGCGCCGGCGGGCAGCTCGTGGCAGACGAACTGCAGCGTGATCAGATCGACGCTCGCCGCCGGCAGGCCGGTGGCCTCGGCGGCGGCGTGGTGCCAGCGGCGGATCCGCCCGCCGGGATCCCGGACCCTGGCCACCGCGAGCATCTGGGGGGAGAGATCGAGCCCCTCGACGTCCACGTCTGGGCCCTCGCGCCGGTCCAGCCAGTCCTTGAGGGCCAGGGTGCCGACGCCCACCGAGCAGCCGATGTCGAGGGCGCTGCGCACGGGCCCCGAAAGGCTGGGCTCGATCGCCGCGAAGATCGCGTCCCTCAGCCGCCGCTGGGCGTCCTGGGGCTCGAGGGTTTCCCCCGGCCACACCCGCAGGGCCATGGCATCGGTGGCCTGCTCCGCCTCTCCGGCCGCCGCCCAGCAGAGATTGCCCTCCTGGTAAGCGTGGAACCGGGCCCGGTAGTAGGCCGGCGTCTGGGTGGCCGCCTCGGTGCTGCTGGCCAGCAGCGGCTCGGCCTGGCGCACCAGCTCCTCGCGCCGGGCCCGCCAGGCGATGCCGCGGCGCTCGGCGGTGCGGATGATCAGCTGGCGGGCCTGCAGGAACAGCAGCCGCCGCAGGGGCTCGACGGCCAGCAGCCGGTCGATCAGCCAGCCGAGAGGATGGCGCGAGGCCACCCAGTTGGGGGGCGGGGCGGCGGCGGTCAGGGCCGGAGCGGCAGGCTGGGCCTGGGCCATGGACGGCGAAGGGGCGGCGACTCAGTCTGACGGCGTTGCGGCCCCCGGCGCCGGGCGCAACCGCAGCGAGGCCGCGAAGCCCGCCAGGGCCACCGCCAGCCAGATCCAGCCGTGCAGGCTGAAGCTCATCACCCCGCCCAAGAAGGCATTGACGTTGCACCCCGAGGCGAGCACCCCGCCGTAGCCCATCAGCAGGCCGCCGAAGCCACGCCGGGCCAGGTCCGGCAGGGGCTCGGACCGCTCACCGCGCCAGCGGAAACGGCCCTCGGCCAGGGCGGTGGCGACGGCGCCGTAGAGCAGGCCCAGATCCACGAGCACGGCCTCGTTGAACAGCCAGGCCTCCGGCCCCGCCAGCAGGGCCTGGCCCCGGGGACTTGACCAGAACAGGCTGCTGCCTGGATCCCAGCCCAGGGCCTGGGCGGCGTGGGCGCCACTGAGGGCCAGGCCCCAAAGCACCTTCCAGGGCTCGGCCGTCACCAGCAGCAGGCCCGTGGCCAGCAGGGCGACGGCGATGGCGCCGCCGTAGAGCCGGCGGCTGGGTGAGCGCCAGGGGACCTGGCCGCTCCAGCGCGTCAGCAGCACGGCGATCAGGGCCATGAAGGCGAGCTGCAGGGTCAGGGCGCCCAGCAGGCCGAAGAGCTCCAGGCCGACCGGGGACGGGAGGCGCGGCAGGGGCAGGGCCGCCAGCTGCGGGGCGTGCAGGGTGCCGAGGAAGGCGCCGACGATCAGGCCGATCAGGGCGGCCAGCACGCCGCCGCCGCCGCGGGAGGTGGCCGCCAGGGTGCCGCAGCCGCAGGCCCGGGCCCGCTCCATGCCGATGCCGAACAGGAAGGCTCCGGCCAGGAAGGGCAGGGTGAGGGGGGTGGCCAGCAGCTTCGGCTGCAGGCCGGTGAGGGGCTCGGCGGTGAGCACCAGGGCCATGGCGATCACCAGCAGCGCCGCCAGCAGCAGCTGGGCGAAGACCGGGTGGGGATCCCGCCGCTCGATCAGCCGGCGATAGCCGGAGGCGAAACCGAACCCGGAGCGGACCAGGGCATGGCCGAGGCCACACCCCAGCCCCCAGACGAGGGCGGAGGTCGGTTGCCGTAACGCCAGGGCCACCCCGATGGCGATGGCCGGGGCCACGGCCAGCGCTGGGGGAAGCGGCCGTTTCAACGCTTCTTCGTCTTGGCGGCGGGGGCCGAGCTGTCACCGCCGGTGTCGCAGGCCAGGGCGGCGGCCGGAGCGAACAGCAGCAGCAGAAGGCTGGCCAGCGCCCAGAAGCGGACACGGAAGGTGGTCATGGCCATGGCGGGGGAGAGGGAACGGGGAGGGGCTCAGCGGAGGCTCACCTGCTGGGGTGGGCTGCCCTCAGGCCCCACGGAAATCGGCAGCTTGGAGGCGCTGTACTCGGTCCAGGAGCCCTCGTAGATCCGCACCCGGGGGTACTTGAGCAGGTGCCTGAGAGTGAGGAACTGGAGGCTGGCCTCCCGGCCGGTGCTGCAGGACACGATGATCTCCTTATCCGGGGTGATGCCGCGGCTCACCAGGAGGGCCCGGATCTCGTCGAGGGAGCGGAGCTTGTGAGCGTTTTTCTTCGCCTCGTCGGCGTTGTTGGCTTCGGTGAATGTCTGCCAGGGGATGTTCTTCGCTCCTGGGATGTGGCCGTTGCGGATGAAGGTCTGGTCCGTGCCTTCGAACTGGGCCTTGGGGCGTGGGTCGATGATCACCACGTCGCTGCGGCCGATCAGGGGCTCCAGTTCGCTGAGGCTGATGGCCAGGCCCTTGACCGTGGTGGGCCGGAAGCTGCCGGCCTGGAAGCTGGGGAAGGCCTTGGTGGTGCTCTGCCCAGCTGCCTTGAAGCCGCTCAGGCCGCCATCGACGATGGCCACCTGGCGCACGCCGCTCTTCTCGAGGATGTAGGAGACCAGGGAGGTGCCCAGCACATCGTTACCGTCGGAATAGACGAGCACCGAATCCCGGTCGGAGATGCCGGCCTGGCTCAGCAGGCTGGCCAGCTTGGCGGGGCTCCAGATCTGGAAGGGCAGGCGGCCGTTCGGTCCGCGGAAGGCCTGCTCCGAGAGATGCACCGCCCCGGGCACGTGGCCGCCGATGTAGGAGAGCGGCGGCACCGGGCGCACGTCGAGGACCTTCCAGCGCCCCGAGCGGGCGGCGGCGGCGGCCTCCTCGGGAGAGAACACCTGGAAGCTGGTGCCCCCCGGCGCCAGGGTGGTCACACCGGTGCTGGCCTGGGCCGGAGCGGCGGCGATGGCCCGGGTGATCGGCGCGTCGCTGAGGGCGAAGCCGGTGGCAGCTAGTGCGGCAGCGGTGGCGGTCCCGGCCGCGACCGAGAGCAGCAGGCGCCGGGTTGGGCGGGAGGTCTGCGGGAACATTGAACGCAAAGGCGACCGATTTACCGATGTTTAAAGGATGGCCCCGCTGGGGCCCTGTGTGTTCAACCACGTCTGGGTGTGTCCCGACGAATCGGGGTAACGTCCCTGCGACCTTGCAAACAAGCCATGGACTGGCGTCCCCGTCTGCTGGCCTTCTCCACCTCCCTGCTGGTGGGAGCCGGCGCCCTGGTCGGCGGAGCCGCCCTGGCCACCCCCGCCGGATCCCTGCTCAAGGGCCTGTCACTGCCGCTGCCCAAGCCGGCCGCCAGCCTGTTCGCCGCCAACGCCATCGGCCAGACCAGCCTCAACACCCAGCTGCCCGGCAAGCCGGACGAGCTGCTCGCCAAGGTGAAGGCCTCCCTGGCCAAGCAGGGCTACAGCGAGCGCAAGATCAACACCGTGGTGGGCCCGTGGGGCTTCAACCTGGTGCTGGATCCGCCGGCTGGCACCAAGGTGGATGGCACCGCCGAGGGCAAGGCGGCCGCCCTGGTGCTTCAGGCCACCGCCCTCGGCCCCAACCAGCTGAACCTCAACGTCCGCTTCGAAGGGCTCTAAGGGGTCAAGGACCAGAGTGGCCCCATGGACAGCAAGCCAGCCCCCAACTGGTGGGCCCACAACTGGAAATGGCTGGTGCCGGCCGGCTGCCTCACGGGGGTGGCCGGGCTTGCCGGCTTCATCGCTCTGATCGTCGGCCTCGTGTTCGGGCTGATCAAATCGACCACGCCCTACCAGCAGGCCCTGGCCAAGGCCCAGAAGGATCCGGTGGTGATCAGTCGGCTGGGCGCCCCGATCAATGGGGGCTTGCTGGTGTCCGGCAGCGTCAATCTTTCCGGTGGCACGGGCCAGGCCAACCTGGCCATTCCCCTGCAGGGGTCCAGGGGCAACGGCACCCTGTACGTGGAGGCCCGCCAGAGCGCCGGCACCTGGACCTACTCCACCCTGACGGTCCGGCCGGACGGCGCCGGTGAACCCATCAGCCTGCTGCGGCCCTCGCTCTGAATCGAGCGACGGGCAGCGGCTCAACCCGCGGCCACCGCCACCGGGGCCGCATAGAGGGCCTGGAGGCCCGCTTCGCTGGCCGGCGCCACGCCCCGCTCGGTGATCAGGGCCGTCACCAGGCGGGCGGGGGTGACATCGAAGGCGGGGTTGAAGCCGTCGCTGCCGTCGGGCACCAGCTGCACGCTGGTGGGCTCCCCTGCGGCGGGCTTGCCGGCGATGCGGGTCACCTCCAGGGGGGAACGGGCCTCGATCGGGATCTCCTGCACCCCGTCGGCGATCGACCAGTCGATGGTGGAGGCAGGCAGGGCCACGTAGAAGGGCACGCCGTTGTCGTGGGCGGCCAGGGCCTTGAGGTAGGTGCCGATCTTGTTGCAGACGTCGCCGCAGCGGGTGGTGCGGTCGGTGCCGACGATCACCGCATCCACCTGGCCGTGCTGCATCAGGTGGCCGCCGGCGTTGTCGACGATCACGGTGTGGGGCACTCCTTCGCGTCCCAGCTCGAAGGCGGTCAGGCTTGCCCCCTGGTTGCGGGGGCGGGTCTCATCGACCCATACGTGGATCGGCAGGCCGGAGCGGTGCGCCTTGTAGATCGGCGCCAGGGCCGTGCCCCAGTCGACCGTGGCCAGCCAGCCGGCGTTGCAGTGGGTGAGGACGTTCAGGGGCTGCCCGCGGCGCTCCTCGGGGCGCCGGGCGGCGATCTCCTGGAAGAGGCGCAGGCCGTGGTCGCCGATCGCCTCGCACATGGCCACGTCCTCCGCGGCGATGGCGGCCGCCTCGGCCTTGGCCGCCTCGGCGCGCAGCTCCACCGCCAGAGGCAGCACGGCGGCCCGCACCCGCTCCAGGGCCCAGCGCAGGTTGATGGCGGTGGGGCGGGTGGCATCGAGGCGCTCGAAGGCCTCAGCCAGGGAGGCATCGGAGGGATCGGCCTGCAAGGCCAGCATCAGGCCGTAGGCCCCGGTGACGCCGATCAGGGGAGCCCCCCGCACCACCATGGTGACGATCGCCTCGGCGGCCTCCTCGACGCTGGTGAGCGAGCGGGTTACGAAGCGGTGCGGCAGCAGGGTCTGGTCGATCACACCGACCGAGCGGCCGTCCTCCTCCAGCCAGATGGTGCGCCAGGGCTTGCCGTCGATGTTCATGGGGGTGCGGGTGCGGGCATCGGCCCCATTGTTTCGCCCTGCTGCCCAGCGGCGCCGGGCGCTGACGTGAGCCAGAACACCACGGCAGGAAATGATCAGAAAACCAATCTAAAATCGGCTGAACCTCTCCCTCCAGGCCATGGCATCGAATCCGGTCACCTGGTTTGAGCTGAACGTGCACGACATCGAGCGGGCCAAAGCGTTCTATACGGCCGTGTTCCAGGTGGAATTCCAGGACTTCTCCAACCCGGAGATGGCCTACTGGTGCTTCCCGATGGATGACAGCCATGTGGGCGCCGGTGGGGCACTGATGCAGATGGCGGGGTGCGAACCGGGGAAAGGCGGCACGATGGTGTATTTCAATTGCGACGACTGCGCGGTGGAGGAAAGCCGCGTGGTGCCCGCTGGCGGCACGGTGTGCCGCCCGAAGATGGCGATCGGTAACTTCGGCTTCATCTCCGTGGTCATCGACACGGAGGGCAACCCAATCGGGCTGCATTCACTGCGTTAGCCGAAGCCACCAGGAGGATCAGGTGGCGGAATGAAGGCCTCCTGTTCTGGCGGTTGTTGCCGTTGGAACGCAGCCTTCAGCTCGGGCAACGGTATCCCTTGTCATTGAACAACACCAGGCAGGCATTCGTCACCTCCGGGTCGTAGAGAACACCGCGTTGGTGGGTGATCTCCTCGAGAGCAGCAGTGAGACTCAAGCCTGCAAGGTAGGGCCGGTGGAAACACATCGTCTCAACCACGTCGGCCACAGCCAGGATCCTGTCTTCCATCAACAATTGATTGCCGGGCAGGGCGTCAGGGCATCCACTTCCGTTGATGTGCTCGTGTTGTTCCAAGTGGCACTGCACACCTCAGCGGCCAGGCTCGTCAATCCGCTCGGCCAGGGAAACTACAGGTGCCGCCGATGTTCATCGCGTGGTGAGCTGGGAGGTATTCAGTTGATGCAGAGCGGATGACCTGCTCATGCGTTGCGGATACAGCACTGATGAAGGCGTAGAGGCAAGAGCATCTGGTGGCGGGAAGGAGCTGGGAGCCTTTCCAAGTCCATCCCCCTCGCGGGATAGTCACTGAGCGGACCATTGTTTCAGCATGCCATGCGTGCACTTGACCTTCCTACAGCAAGCCATTCATTCAGCGGCCAGCGCGTGCTGGGCTGCTGCGACGGCCATAGACAATGGCGCCGAAACCGGTGACGTACATCAACAGGCTGTAGACGGCGGCTGGTATCGCCATCTCCGGGCTGTTGAGCAGGCCGGCGGTGATGGCGATCGCCAGCGTGCCGTTCTGGAGGCCCACCTCGATCGCCAGGCAGATCCGCTGAGCTGGGGGCAGACGAAACAGACGGCCAGTGAAGAAACCCGCCAGCATCGCCAGCAGGTTGAGCATCAGCACAGCGAGGCCCACCTGCGCCAGGAAGCCCGGCAGCCTGGTGCCCTCCCGCGTGAGCAACAGCACAATGATGAGCGCCAGCAGCCCCGCCGCCAGGCGGCTCATGTGCGGCTCGAGACGTCGCGCCGTTCTGGGGAAGCGCCGGCGAATGATCATTCCGATCGCTGTAGGCAAGAGGGTGATCAGGAAGATCTGCAGCATGGTGGATCCAATTGGCAGGGAAATCGCCGCCTGCGCGTTGAGAAAATGCTGCAGTGCCAGGTTGGTGAACAGCGGAATCGTGAACACGGTGAGGATGCTGCTCACGGCCGTGAGAGTGACCGACAACGCCACATCACCCCGCGCCAGATAGGTGAGCAGGTTGGAGGAGGGGCCACCAGGACAGAGCGTCAACACAATCAGACCCACCGCAATCGTCGGCTGCATGGGCACCACCAGGGCCACAAGAACGCCGATCAGCGGCAACACCAGGAGCTGGCACAACGTACCGATGGCAACAGCCTTGGGATCACGTGTGATGCGCTGAAAATCCTCAGCCACCAGGCTGAGCCCCATGCCCAGCATCACGATCGCCAACGCAAGCGGCAGCAGAACCGCCGTGAAGATGGTGCTCTGCATCAGCCGCTGCTGGTCAAGAGAGGAAAGAAGTCAGCCAGCCCAGACCCTAATCCCAGCCCTCACCGGGCTCACGTAGAAGCCGGACCTGAAGCGCGGGCCTGTGGGGTGCTGTAGCGATCCAGACAAGAGGCCGCAGGCGGTGAGCCAGCTCTGGCGATCAACCTGAAGGGAGCTCATGAAAGAGCAACAGGAGACCAAAGCCAGAAACCTCATCTGAGGTCAAAACCAGGAGCCAATCCTGTGTCAGCACGTCCTGAGTATGCCCAGGGGCGATACCCCCTGGCCTCCCCGTGGCCATCCTCCAACCAACACGTGACCAACCTTTGACCGGGCCGCAGCCAACCGGGGCGACCACGTGGCCAACCGCAAGAAGTCTACTCAAGATGTTACGAACCTCCCATCTGCGAAGGATGACACTCATTAGGAATGGCATGTCCACCTGCACCGCGCACGACGGGAATGGTTCCAGGAAACAGAGATGGTTTGAAGAGAAGCAGCCAGTCAGTCAGTTTGCCGGAGATAATCCGGAGCTTGATCATCACTGTGGGCATGGCCATAAACAACACCCGATGGGAAATACTCGGCATCGAACTGCACCTTGCCGGCCACCTCCTCACCCGCCACCTCAGCAATGAAGCGCAGCGTGAGATCAATACCAGCAGAAACACCCGCAGAACACCAGATCATTCCATCCCGGGTGAATCGCTCCTCCACCACCTCCACATCGCCAAAGGCACGCAAACGATCCAGCGAGGCCCAGTGAGTGGTAGCTCGCTTGCCGGCGAGCAGCCCCGCCGCCTGGAGCAGAAAAGCGCCGGTGCATACGGACAACACCGCCTGGCAAGAGCGGGCCTGCTCCGCCACGAACTCCAGCAGGCAAGGGTTGAACACTTCTACGCGGGTTCCCTGGCCACCCGGTACCAGCAAGACATCGAGGGCTGGGCACGCCTCGAAGGACACATGCGGATTGATCGACAGGCCATTGGCGCAGACCACCGGCTCCAGCCGCTCCGCCACGGTGAGGCAGCTGCTGGGGCCACCGTCATGCTGCTTCCAGAGCGAGAACATCTCCCATGGGCCGATCACATCGAGCTCTTCAACCTGTGGAAACACAAGAAGACCGATGTCCATGGAGAATCCTGCAGGAGAAGGTCTGGTGCTGAAGCTGGGAGCAAGGGCATACCCACACGGACGCCCCTCTTGAAGCCAGCCGGCGGCTAGCGCTCCGGCCTGGACGACAAAGGACGCTCCTCTTCATCATCGTCAATGTCGTCGACCGAGAGGTGTGCCCTGCATGCCCATCTAGGACTTATCAACAGTCTTGTTATAGAGGCTGGCCCCAATGCTTGCAAGAAAGACAGCGAGCAACCAGCCTGCAGCAAGCAAGCCAATATCCTCCTCTCTGCTGTCAGGGGAGTGGTACCCAATCAACGCGATCGCCATCTGCGCGAACCCTTCGGCAACCCCTCATCCATGGCAGTCTCCATGCTGATGCATGGCGATCACGACAGCAGCGCTGAGGCTCAGGACCTGGAACAGAGATGGCCAGGCTCAGGGTCATTGCGGAATGCCGAAAAGGCAAGAACCGGCAGAAAAGAGAAGCCACACGGATCCGTCAACAGGGTGGCATCAGAACCTCATCGGAAAATGGTGAATCCAGATCGGTGGCATGCACGTGCACATCGGGATCGGCGCAGAGGATAGCCACCAGGTCGTTGTGCAATGTTCCAGCAGCTTCATCGGCACCGGTGTTAACGAAGCGAAAGCGACGCCAACTCCAGCGTCTTGTAGGAGTAGCCCCATCGCTGAGGTAGAGCTCCAGGCTGCCGTCAGCACAGGCACGCCCATAAATGCACACGCCAAAGGTGAAGGGTTGGCCGGCCAACTCCACCCACCACCCCCAATCTTCACAACAGAAGAATGGAGCATGGTATCCCAGTTCCCGCAGTATGGCAGTGAGATACTCCGCCAAAGCCTTCCCATAGGTGCCTTCGTTGATGATCTGCTCAGTTTCACCAGGAAGAATGGAGAACTTCGCAGATGTGATGTGGATGAAGCGGGTCATCGGCAGGTCACCACCTAGAGCCGGCAGTCAGGCATCGTACCGGGACAACGCCAACAGAAACTCCAAGCCTGATCCCTAGAACGGCCTCAACCATGGCTCCTCGCAGGCCTCCAAGCGGGATCCAAACAATGGCCTCAAGCCTTACGCCTGACATCGTCAGAAAAGCCCCTGAAATGACCTCTCCGATGGCACCCAGGGTTCACCGAACTGAAGGTGATGGCGAAACGAGTGGCTCGAAAGAAGCCTGAAACACCGCCGGCCAGAGCCATCAGCCTGCAGGTCCACGCCACTCACATCGCCAGCTCGTGCGTGGCAGCCCATCAGCGGGTTGTCCAACGGGGATCAAGATGCGGGTCTTCGCCGTGAGCCGCTTGTTCTGCGGAGACGGGCCTAAACCCATCGATGTATTCGAAACGATCAACAACATGCCCTTGCATGAAGGCACGTCCAGACGTGGGACAGCGGCGAAACTCCCAGGTGTGCTCAATGCGGGCCTTCAGGAGCTGGCTGGTTGGACTGTTCTCAGGGCGATGGCGATAGGTCCACAGCATCACCGTCCTGGCCATGGTGAAAGGCTCCTGAACCGCCACATGGATGGAGGTGTAATCGTGGATCTCATCGAAGAATCTTCTCTTCGCGATCTGATGGGCTTCAAAATCCGCGTAGCCAACCCATTGCTTATCGCCAAAACGCATGTAGAAGCCATCCGTGGCAATGACAGGCAGGAACGCAGACAACCCCACCTGCAGATCGTGCAGACGTCCCCACTCCAGGATGATTGAACGGGCCTCGTCTTCAGAAACGGGTTCTAGGGCGGGCACGGGAAAGAGGGTTGACACAGTCTCTGGATGCTAGCTACGCGATTCACTCCCGTCGGGGTCGACGGCGCGTGCGTGAATGCCATGCAAGCGTGGAGCAGAGCACAGAGATCACCGCTGCACGGATCAAGAGCGCAGCGAAAAGCCCATGCCTCCACTGACGGCACTGTTCGTTAATCACTGAACAACCGAAGCCTCGCCGCCAGGGGCTGAGGCCTGATGTCAACACTTGAGTCGCTGGTCAAGCGAGAAGTGCTGCTTGAATCGATGTGCTGAGTGGAGTCGTCGGACGGCCGATCAGCCTGCTCAGCGTTTTGCTGTCGTCATCCAATCCACCCTGAGCAGCGCCAGTGTCTGACTCCGCCAGCATCATGGCAAAGGGCAGCGGGAAGCCGGCACCTTCCAGCGCCTGGCTGTAGTCAGCCTGAGACATGTTCTGATAGCAGACCGGCTTGTGAGCCTGCCGGCTGAGCTCGGCCGCAAACTCCGTCAACGTGTAGGCCTCATCACCTGCCAATTCATACACCTTGCCAGCCTGATCATCGGCCAGCAACACAGCAGCATCGGCAGCTGCGTAATCAGCGCGCGTTGCCGAAGCAATTCGGCCTTCACCCGCGCAGCCCATCACGACACCGTAGCCAAGGGCGGCCGGAATGCTCGCGAGATAGTTCTCGGTGTACCAGCCATGCCGCAAGACAACGTGGGGAATACCAGAGTCTTGCAGGAGGATTTCCGTCTGGTGATGTTCTGCCGCCAGCGGAAGCGGGCTCACATCAGCGTGCAGAAGGCTGGTATACGCCAGCAGCTTGACACCCACAGCTTTGCAGGCATGGATCACGTTGGCATGCTGCGGCACGCGGCTTCCAACCTCACTGCCGGAGATCAACAGCACCTTTTCGGCACCGGCAAAAGCGGCGTCCAGCGTGGAGGGCTGGGCGTAATCCATCTGCCGAACCTGTACACCAAGGCTGGCGAAGCCAGCAACGCTCTGAGGGTTACGAACCGCGGCCACCAACGCACTGGCCGGAACCGATTGCAACAGCTCACGCACAACCAACTGCCCAAGTTGCCCCGAGGCGCCCGTCACAACAATCATGAAGTCAGCTCGTTCCTTTTGGTCGGCAAGGTCACCGTAATGTGAGACACTAACGAATCGCAAGTACCAACCAAAAGGTAAGTGCATGAGCGTCTTCCCTGCCCAGCCCGACTCGCTGAGCCAGCGCCTCGACAAGGGCGATCTCTTCGCCCAACCCTGCCCCTCGCGCGACATCCTCAAGCACGTATGCAGCCGCTGGGGAGTGCTCTGCCTGCTATCCCTGCGCCAGGGCACGCATCGGTTCAGTGAGCTCAGACGCAAAATCGGTGGCGTCAGCGAGAAAATGCTGGCCCAGAGCCTCCAAGCTCTCGCAGACGATGGCTTTGTCCTGCGCGTGTCCTATCCGGTGGTGCCTCCATTCGTGGAGTACAGCCTCACGCCCTTGGGAGAAGAAGTGGCCGAGCATGTCGCCACCTTGGCCAACTGGATTGAAGTGAATCTGCCACGGGTGTTGGAGGCCAGAACACACGTGTCCACGCCCTGATGAGCCTCAATGGAAAGCGGCCCTGATGATCTGCGCCGAACCAGCAACGTTCACGTCATCAGTTCTTTCAAGCCACCAGATCCTTCGAGTCATCCGCACGACGTTCCACACCAGCCACCTACGCTCCCTGCACAAGCTTCGGGAGGCCTCACCGGCAGCCCAGTCCTGAGCCATGGACCTTTTCGAGCGCCAGTGGAGCACCTACCGCCGCGTGGTCGACCACGACCTGATGGAGCACAAGGCGCTCTCGGCAGCCACCACAGCGGCGATCGAAGGCTGGCTGGCCCATCGCCCATCAGGGTCGCCGCTGCCCCGGATGGTGGATCTGGGCTGTGGCGATCTGGCCCTGCTGGCACCGCTGCTGCGGCGGCTGCCGCTGGGGTCATACCTCGGGATTGATCTTGCCGCTCCCGTGCTGCCCCTGGCCGCCGCCCAGCTGCAGGGGGTGCCCTATCCCTGCGCCTGGCGTGAGCAGGATCTGCTCTCCTGGGCGCTGGAGCCGGCCGGCGGCGAAACCGGCGCCAGCGCCGCCGCTCCGGTGGATCTGATCCACACCTCCTTCGCGGTGCATCACCTCACCACGCCGGAGAAGGCCCGGTTTCTGGCGGCCTGCCGCGCACGGCTCGCACCCACCGGCCTCCTCCTCTGGGCCGATGTGTTCCGTGAACGGGGCGAAAGCCGCGAGGCCTATGTGGCCCGTTACCTGCAGCGCATCTCGGACGACTGGCAGGCGCTCGCAGCCGAAGAACGGCAGCGGGTGATGGATCACCTCAGCCGCTTTGATCACCCCGCCGACGCGACCGCGATCCAGCACACGGCAGAAGCGTGCGGCTGGCGATGGCAGTGGCTGTGGCGTGGAAGCCACCGCGCCGAAGCCCTGGCCCTGCTCACCCCCTGCTGACCGGCGGCCGGTGGTCAGCCGTGCTCCTTCAGAAACTCCACGCTGCTCTGCAGTTCGTCGGCGAAGCGGTCGATTTCTTCGAAGGTGGTGGTGAAGGCCAGGCTGGCGCGCGCCGTGGCCGACAGGCCGTAGTGGCGGTGCAACGGCTGGGTGCAGTGGTGGCCGCTGCGGATGCAGATGCCACCGGCATCAAGCAGGGCCGAGAGGTCGTTGGCATGCAGGCCCTCCACCGTGAAGGCGGCCAGGGCGCCGCGATCGGGTTGCTGCTCCGGCGTGGGGCCGAGGACCGTGAGCCCTTCGATCGCCTGCAGCCGCTGGAACAGGTGGCGGGTGAGCCCCTGCTCCCAGGCGTGGATACGCTCAAGACCAATGGCATTGAGGTAATCGAGCGCGGCGCCCATCCCCACCGCTTCACCGATCGCCGGGGTGCCGGCTTCAAACTTATGGGGCAGCTCCGCCCAGGTGCTGACGTCGAGGCCCACATCCTGGATCATCTCGCCGCCGCCCAGAAATGGCGGCATCGCCTCCAGCAGCGCCTCGCGGGCCCAGAGGAAGCCCATGCCGGTGGGGCCGCAGAGCTTGTGCGAAGAGCCCACCAGGAAATCGGCGCCCAGCGCGGCCACGTTCACCGGCAGGTGCGGCAGGCTCTGGCAGGCATCCACCAGCAGCAGAGCACCGGCCTGGTGCGTGAGCTGGGCGATCGCCGCAATCGGATTGAGGCAACCGAGCGTGTTGCTGATCTGCACCACGCTCACCAGCCGCGTGCGTTCATTGAGCAGACGGCTGAAATCCTCCATGTCGAGCTCGCCGGTGTCGGTGAGGCCGGCGTGGCGCAGCACGGCGCCGGTGCGGGCCGCCAGCAGCTGCCAGGGCACCAGATTGCTGTGGTGCTCCATCACCGTGAGCAGGATTTCGTCGCCGGGCCGCAGGAATGCATCCCCCCAGCTGCGGGCCACCAGATTGATCGCCTCGCTGGCATTGCGGGTGAACACGATCTCCCGGGGGGTGGCCGCAGCGATGAAGCGGGCGGTCTTGTCGCGAGCGCCTTCAAACGCATCGGTGGCCCGGGCGCTCAGCTGGTGGGCGCCGCGGTGCACGTTGGCATTGTCGTGGGAGTAGTAGCCCTGCAGCGCCTCCAGCACCTGCCGCGGCTTCTGGCTGGTGGCGGCGTGATCGAGATAAATCAGCGGTTGCCCCAGGCAGGCCTGCTGGGCGAGCAGCGGAAAATCGGGCCGGGTGAGCGCCGCCAGGTTCTCGCCCGCGGCGGTCCCAGCCGCCGCAGCGGCAACCTCAGAGGCCATCGCGCCTGAAGCACCATTCGGCTCGGTGCCCGGAGCACCGTTGGGCTCCGTGGTGGCTGTGGTCAGCGAGGGAACGGTGACGGGCATCGGGGTCAGGCCTCCGCGAGCAGACGCTTGAGGGGCTCCCACCCTGCCGCCGCCGGCGGCAGATCGCGTAGCACCTCCTGGCAGAAGCCCCGCTTGAGCAGCCCCGCCGCCACGGCCGCACTGATGCCCCGGCTCTGCAGATAGAAGAGTTCGTTCAGCTGCAGGCGGCTCACCGTGGCGCCATGGGCGCAGCGCACGTCGTCGGCCACGATCTCGAGCTCGGGCTTGGTGTCGATGCGGGCCTGGTTGGAGAGCAGCAGGTTGCGGCTCAGCTGGGCGGCATTGGTGCGCTGGGCCAGCCGCGGCACCTTCACGGCGCCGTTGAACACGCTGCGGCCGTGGCCGTCGGCGATCGCCTTGTGGAGTTGCTCCAACTGCCCGTCGGGCCCTTCGAACACCACCCGGCTGTGGGTGTCCACCCGCTGGTGCTCTTCAGCCAGCTGCAGGGCCTTGAGGCTGGTGAAGGCACCGCCCTCGGCCTGGCTCACCCGCGGCTCGAAGCGCGCCAGCGCCCAGCCGCGGCTGGCCCACACCGATTCCAGACGGCTTTCGATCTCCTGCTCCACCGCCAGATGGCCCAGGAAACAGGCCTCGCCCGTACCGAACGCCAGCAGACCGTGGCGCAAAGTGGAGCCACGTCCCAGCCGGGCCTCACACACCAGGCTGCTCAGGCATGGGCCATCGCCCAGCTGCACCTGGAGCACATTCAGGCTCGCCTTCTCCTCGAGCAGCAGCAGCACCCGCACCGGGGTGAGGCGCTGCCCGATGGGGTTAGTGCCGGGTTCAGCTGCATCGGGACGATTCGCGCCCGCCACACTCACCAGCTCCAGCGTGGAAGCCACCGTGCCGCTGACGCGCAACGCCAGGCAGCGGCTGGCGGTGGCCTGGTTCAGTTCCACCGGCCAGTGGGCCTGGCAGCCGGTAGCCGCCAGGGTGTGGCCCAGGGCCAGCGGCCATTCGCCTTCGCCCAGCAGCGACAGGCCGGCAGGCAGGCTCTGGCCGGCAAGGGTATCACTGCGGCCATCCAGCAGCAGCCGCACCGTGTCCGGCGCCGGGGGGGGCAGGGCGCTGGCGGCGGCAGGGCTGTCAGTGCCGCCGGAGCTGCCGGCTGTGGGGGCGGTGCCGTCGAACACCGCCAGGAGGGGAGCCAGGTCGGTGAAGCGCCAGTCTTCGTCGCGGCGGGAGGGCAGCGGCTGACGGGCCAGGGCTTCGCGGCCGCGCCACTGCACGGCTTCCAGCTCGCCGGCCGGCGCATCGAGCGCGTCGAGGAAGCGCTGGGTCCAGGGGGCGGTGGCCACGCCCTGGGCGAGGGCGGCGGCGTCAGTGTCGGAAAGGGACGCCATCATCCGGCCACCTCGGCAACGCTGCGCTGCTCGGATGCCAGTTCGGCGTCGACCCAGTCGTAACCGCGCTCTTCCAGTTCGAACGCCAGTTCCTTACCGCCGGTACGCAGGATCCGCCCGGCCGCCATCACATGCACGTAGTCGGGGATGATCACATCCAGCAGGCGCTGGTAGTGGGTGATCAGCAACGTGGCGTTCTCCGGGGTGGAGAGCTGATTGACGCCGGCGGCAACGATGCGCAGGGCGTCGATGTCGAGGCCGGAATCGGTTTCATCGAGGATCGCCACCGACGGCTCCAGCAGCGCCATCTGCAGGATTTCATTGCGCTTCTTCTCGCCACCGGAGAAGCCTTCGTTCACACTGCGCTCCAGGAAGGCGGGGTCCATCTTCACCACCTCCAGCCGCTCGCGCACCACATCTTCAAAGGCGAAGGTGTCCAGTTCTTCCTTGCCCAGCTCACTGCGACGGGCGTTGGTGGACACCCGCAGGAACTCGAGATTGCTGACCCCGGGGATCTCCACGGGGTATTGAAAACCGAGGAACAGTCCGATGCGGGAGCGCTGCTCCGGCTCAAGATCGAGCAGATCAGCGCCCCGGTACCGCACGCTGCCACCGGTGACGGTGTAGGCGGGGTGGCCGGCCAGCACCTTGGACAGGGTGCTCTTGCCGCTGCCGTTGCGGCCCATCACCGCATGGATCTCGCCGGCACGCACCGTGAGGTTCACACCCTTGAGGATCGGCTGGTCCTCCACACGCGCGTGGAGATCCACGATTTCAAGCAGAAGTTCGGCGTCGGGGCGAATCACGGGCAGGGGGCAGGGAGAACGGGATCGGGAGAGGTGACGGGACCGCGAGAGAGGCGGCGCAGCACGGTGGCAGTGGGGCGATCAGCCCACGGAGCCTTCGAGCTTGAGGGCCAGCAGTTTGTCGGCTTCGGCGGCGAACTCCATCGGCAGCTGGTTGAACACATCGCGGCAGAAGCCACTCACCATCATCGATACCGCCGCTTCGAAACCGATGCCGCGGCTCTGCAGATAGAACAGCTGATCGGCAGAGATGCGACAGGTGCTCGCCTCATGCTCGATCGCGGCATCCGGCTGCTGGGAACGGATGTAGGGGTAGGTGTTGGCGGCGGCCTGATCGCCGATCAACATCGAATCGCACTGGCTGTAGTTCTTGGCGCCCACGGCCTTGGGGCCGATCTGCACCAGCCCCCGGTAGCTGTTCGAAGACTGGCCGGCGCTGATGCCCTTGCTCACGATCGTGGAGCGGCTGCGCGGGCCCAGATGGATCATCTTGGTGCCGGTGTCGGCCTGCTGGCGGTTGTTGGTGAGGGCGACGGAGTAGAACTCGCCCACCGAATCAGCCCCCTGCAGAACACAGCTGGGATACTTCCAGGTGATCGCTGAGCCGGTTTCCACCTGGGTCCAGCTGATATGGCTTCGATCGCCGCGGCACTGTCCCCGCTTGGTGACGAAGTTGTAGATGCCACCCTTGCCGTGCTCATCGCCGGCATACCAGTTCTGAACGGTGGAATACTTGATCGAGGCATCATCGAGGGCCACCAGCTCCACAACGGCGGCGTGCAGTTGGTTGGTGTCGAACATCGGGGCGGTGCAGCCCTCCAGATAGCTCACCGATGCGCCTTCCTCCGCCACGATCAGGGTGCGCTCGAACTGGCCGGTATCACCGGAGTTGATGCGGAAATAGGTGGAGAGCTCCATCGGGCATTCCACCCCCTTCGGGATGAACACGAAGGAGCCGTCGCTGAACACCGCCGAATTGAGAGCAGCGAAGAAGTTGTCGTTACTGGGCACCACCGTGCCGAGATAACGGGCGATCAGTTCGGGATGGTCTTTCACCGCCTCACTGATCGAGCAAAAGATCACGCCGTGCTCGGCCAGCTTCTCCCGGTAGGTGGTGGCGATCGACACGCTGTCGAACACCGCATCCACAGCCACATTGCTGAGCCGCTTCTGCTCGCTCAGCGGAATGCCGAGCTTGTCGAAGGTTTCCAGCAGCTTGGGATCCACCTCATCGAGGCTGGCCTTCTTTTCCTGCTGCTTGGGCGCCGCGTAGTAGATCAGCTCCTGATAATCGATCGGGGCATGGCCAAGGGCTGGCCAATCGGGCTCAGTCATGCGCAGCCACTGCCGGTAGGCCCGCAGGCGGAAATCCAGCAGGAAGGCGGGCTCGTTCTTCTTGGCCGAGATCAGCCGCACCACGTCCTCACTGAGGCCCTTGGCGATCTTCTCGGTTTCGATGTCGGTGACGAAGCCGTACTTGTACGGCTGGCTGACCAGATCACCAACGGTGGGCGCTGTGGACATGACGGAGGCCTCCTCAGCCGGCTGTATGGGAAAGAATCTCTTCGGTGCTGATCGTCTGCTGGTCGCCGCGGAAGGGATTGTCTTCGGTGAGGAAGAGCATGCAGTGACACTCCTTGCGTTCCCGCATCGGCACGCAAGGGCAGTTCCAGAACGCCTGGGACACTTCCGCCTGCTTGTCTTCGTAGTGGCGGCAGGGGCAGAGGGCGCCGCCCAGCTGGTCTTTGTGACGGGCGAGGCCTTCCAGGACCACGGCGGTAACGCCGGGATCGCTGCAGAAGTAGGTGCCGGTGCGCTGGGCGTAGGTTTCGGCAAACTTCCGGATCACCTCCAGGCTTTCGCTGGTGGGGGCGGAGGGGGCGGAAACGGATTCGGGCATGGGCTCGGCGGGGAAGCGGGCGAAAGGCTGGTGGCTGGCCTGAAGCGGGGATCGCGGCAAGGGTTTCGCGTGGCCGGCCCCCTTCGAGAAGAAGAAGAGACCCGCTCGCCGGAAGCGATCAACCAGAGTCGATCTGGTGGCGGGAAAGAGCTGCGCGAATTACGAAACCAGGAAGTTTCGTTAATCACCTGAGCCTAGGACAGCGAGACCGCCGGCCGGTGATCCGCGCACATCACCGTTCACTCTCCCCCAGTCGCCAGCGGAGCGTGGCAAGGTGTGAGGAAGGTTGCGTCTCGCCAGACCGGCCTGCTTTTCCATGCCTTCCACCACCCAGGCCCCCACCCGCGAGGCGGTGCTCACGCTGCTGATGCGTCTCGGTGAGGCCACAGCGGCCCAGCTCGCCGAAGCACTCTCGGTGTCGGTTCAGGCAATGCGACGCCATCTGCGCAGCCTCGAAGAAGAAGGCGTGCTTGAGGCCAGCCCCACGCCCGAAGGCCCAGGCCGTCCCAGCAATCACTGGCGCCTCACCCGCCAGGGGCACGATAGCTTTCCTGACAGCGGCGAGAATTTCGCCATCGGCCTGCTGCAGTCGATGGCGGCGAGCATGCCCCGCGATGCCATCCAGACTTTGCTGAAGCAGCAGGCGGTCGCCAAGGCCAGCGTCGATCGACGCCTGATCGGCGAAGGCAGCCTCACCGAGCGGGTGAAGCGGCTGGTGGAGCTGCGTCGCCGCGAGGGCTACATGACCGAATGCCGCCGCGACGGCGACGGGCTGTCCTGGTGCATGAGCGAATTCCACTGCTCGGTCTCCCGCATCGCCGACCAGTTCCCGCTGATCTGCGACCAGGAGCTCCAGCAGATGCGCCACACCTTCCCCGATTGCACCGTGGAACGCGTCCATTGGCGGTTGGAGGGCGGCCACTCCTGCGGCTTCCGGCTCACCCCACGCCCCCGGCCGCCCCCACCGGCTCCAGCGACCCCCTGGTAATGGCTGAGGCAGGCCCACTCAGCCACGACGACCTGGCCCTACTCGAAGCCACCCTGCTCCCCGCGCTCGAACGCCACCACCTGCGGCTGCTGGCCCACAGCCTGCGCAGCCTTCAGGAGATCGCCGGCCGCCGCGACGGCGCCCTGCCCAGCCAGCCGGAGCGGGAGCGCTGGGTCAACAACCATCCAGTAGTGGCAGGTGATCCCGGCTTTCGTCAGGCTTTCCTGACGGAACTCGATCGCGCCGCCTGCCAGCTCGACGCCCTCGCCGGGGCCCTGGGCCGCGCGCCGCTTTCGCTGCAGCTCGACGACCTGATCACCTGGGTCGATGGTCTGGCCCGCGCCCGCGTCACCGCGTCATCGCCGCAGCCAGGTTCCCCAGCGCCCCCGTCACCAGGCTGACCCCGGCCAAAGCCAGCACGGCGGCTGCCAGGCCCCGCCAACCAGGCGTGTCGCCTTCCAGCCCCGCCAATGGCAGCGCCATCACAGGCGCCGTTGCCAGCAGCGCCACGGCCAGACCGCCCGGCAGGTGTTGCAGGGCGGTCTGCTGCAGCACGATGCCCGCGCTGGTGCCCAGCAGCGTGGCCAGCAGCACCAGCGGCCAGCGCCGCCAGCCCAGCCGGGGCCGCTGGCCGGGGAGCGGCAACCGCCACAGCAGCGGCAGCATCACCACCGCGGCGGCCGCCAGGCGCAGGGTGGCCGATTCCAGGGGAGTCAGGGCCGAGGCCCGCAGCGCGGCGCGGGCCAGCAGGGCGCCCGTGCTGCCGCAGAGCAGCGCCGCCAGCGCCAGGGCCAGGCCGAGCCGATCCCGCTGCGGCACCAGTGGGGTAGCAGGGGCCTGTCGCGCCACCAGCAGGACCGACAGACAGATCAGCCCCACCCCCAGCCACTGCACCAACGTGGGCACCTCGGCCAGGAACACCACCCCGCCAAGCATTGCCACAGCCGGGCCGCCGGCATCGAGGGTGAGGGTACGGCGGGTGCCGAGCCGGCGCAGGGCCGCCAGATACAGGCTGTCGCCCAGGGCAATCCCCATCACACCGCTCAGCACCAGCAACGTCAGCGGCAGGGGCGCGACGCGCCAGGGACTCAGCAGCACGAGCGGCAGCAGCGTCGCCACCGCCAGCAGGTTCTTCACCAGGTTGAGCTGGGCAGCGCTCAGCGAGGTGGGCAGCTGCCGCCAGAGGCTGCTGGAGGCTGTCCAGCAGAAAGCGGCGGCGAGGGCGGCCAGAACTCCCGTGATGGCCACCGGCAACAGTCGAGGTGGACGGATTGCGATCATCGCTGTAGCCGTCCACCCGCCGTGACCGTTCCGATCGCCGATGCCATCAGCTTTTTCCGGCTGAGTTGCGGCCGCTGGCGTTCCCAGCGCACCAGCCACCACCTGTTGCATCGACGCGCCGAGGGGGGCGGCTCGCTGATCCAGGTGGTGGACGTGAGCGCCGACGATCCCCGCCTGGTGGCCATCGCCGAGCTGCATGGCCAGGATCCCGGCGCCCTGGTGGGGGGCTGCCAGGTGCGCTGGAGCGGTTCGATGGATTGGGATAAGGCCGGAGAGGAGCACCAGGGGGAGTCGGTGTTCGGCCTGATCCCCACCGATGCCCACGGGCGCGAGGGCCTGCTGCTGCGCGACCGCGGCTACGCCGAAACAGCCCCGGTGGCCGGGCGGTTCTGCATGGATGAGCGCGACGGCCTGCTGCTCACCACCGCCTACGAAACGATGAGCTCCCTGGAGCGCTTCTGGTTCCCCAACCCGGATCTGCGCCTGCGCACCAGCACGGTGGAGGGGCTTTCGAACACCGCATCCTTCTGCATGGAAACCCGCTGCCGCGACGACAACGCCCCAGGCAGCGAGGCCGCCGGGGGGGAAGCAGCGTCGGTGGGGGCCGTAACCGGCGATGGCAACGAGAGGCTGTCCGCTTTCGGCTGGTGAGCCGCCGATGTCGCAAACGTTACGGACTGTGAGCCCTGCCCCTTCGCTGACGGGGTCCGCGGGGCCTCACTTCTACGATCCACAGCGACGGATGACGATGCTCGTGTGGCAATTCCGCTTCTGAAGTACGCGCCCACCACCCAGAACTCCCGGGTGAAGGCCTTCCGCGTGGGTTCCGACGAGGACCCGAAGGCTGTCGCGCTCGACAAGGCGATCGACCGTGAAGACCAGAACTTCGTGATCGAGTCGGCTTACCGCCAGATTTTCTTCCACGCGTTCAAGGTTGACCGCGACACGATTCTCGAGTCGCAAC
Organism: Cyanobium sp. ULC065; assembly: GCF_977927515.1. Next base: position 2,904,212 of record NZ_OZ376393.1, read on the forward strand.
TGCGCGATGGTCAGATCACCGTGCGTGATTTCATCCGCGCACTCTGCCTGTCTGACACCTTCACTCGCAGCTTCTACAACCTCAATAACAACTACCGGGTGGCTCGCCACCTTGTAGAGAAGCTGCTGGGCCGCCAAGTGTATGGCAAAGCTGAGGAAATCGCCTGGTCCGCCGTCATCATGACCAAGGGCGTGGCCGGTGCTGTCGACAAGATTCTCGACAGCGATGAATACCTCGAGAACTTCGGCTACGACACCGTTCCGTACCATCGCAACCGGGTGGTCGGCTCCCGCGAGGTGGGTGAAACCCCCTTCAACATCACCACCCCCCGCTACGACGCCTACCACCGGGGCATCCTGGGCTTCCCCCAGATCATCTACACCGGCACCAAGCGCTCCCTGCCCGAGCGCGCGCGTCAGCGCCGTGGTGGCTACCCCGAGGATTACCTCCCCTGGGTGCGCACGCTGCCCGCCCTGCGTGTGGGGGCTGCGTCCTCCGGCAACGCCGGCATGGATTACCTCTCCAAGGTTCCTTATCGCAGCGTCGGACGCTGACAAACCGGCGGGGCCCTGGGCCCCGTCTCCTGGCTCCCAGAGCAGCAAACGGCGGTCCCCCCGCCTTTTTTTGTGTCCAACGCCGCCGAGAGGACACAGGGGCCGTCAGAGCTTGCTGACGCAGCGGCGGGGAACCACGTAAAAACCGGGGATCTACCCCCAGACTGATCCCAAACAAAAGCTGGAGATCAGGTGACCCAGGCCCTCAATGCCCTCGCTCGTATGACGCTCAGGCAACTCCGCCAGATCGCCAGTGATCTGGGTGTGAGCCTGTACAGCCGTAAATCCAAAGACGAGCTGGTCACGGAAATCACCACCCGCCAGCCGTCGGCCCAGGCCGCGAGCACTGGCTTCAGTGAAGCCGCTGCCTCCGGTGGGGCCAGCGGTGAACCCGCATCATCCGCCACCCTGGCGGATCTGGAAGCCAGCTTCGAGCCGGCCCCCCGTCCCACCGCCCAGACCCGGGTGGTGTTCCTGCCGCGCGATCCCCAATGGGCCTACGTGTTCTGGGAAATCGCCGAAGCTGATCGGCGCCAGGCCCTCAATGTGGGTGCCAGCCAGCTCTGCCTGCGGGTCGCCGACGTCACCGGCCTGAGCGAGGGCGCCGCCCATCCCCACACGCTGCAGGAAGTTCCCGTCGACAGCCATGCCTCGGAGTGGTACCTGCCGGTGCCCCTGAGCGACCGCGACTACCGGCTTGAGCTGGGCTATCGCAAGATCGGCGGCGGCTGGATCTCCCTGGCCTTCTCCTCGGTGGCACGCGTTCCCGCCCTTCATCCGAGCGAGCAGATCCTTGATCAGTTCGTGCCCTTTTCCCTTGATGTGGCACCTGCACCGGGCAGCCTGCCCGCTCCCGCCGACTATGCCGACAACGGCCTGCACGAACGGCTCTATCAAACGGCCACCGTGCGCTGGAAACACTTCGGTCGCGGCTCTGAAGCCTTCCACGAAGTGGAGGATTCAGGGGCGGATCATCAGCGGCGCGCTCTCAGCGACTCCGGCGTCGGTGCCTGGGCCAGTGGCCGTAATGAATCTGGCGTGGGTGGAGTGGCTCCCCGCCAGCGCTCCTTCTGGCTCGTGGCTGATGCTGAGCTGATTGTCTACGGCGCCACAGATCCTTCCGCCCAGCTCACGATCGGCTCTGAGGTGGTGCCGCTCTCCGCCGAAGGCACCTTCCGGGTGCAGGTTCCGTTCCGCGACGGCCAGCAGCTCTATCCCATCCAGGCGGTTGCCGCCGATGGCGAGCAAAAGCGCAACATCACCCTGCAGTTTGAGCGCTTCACACCCGAAGACAACAGCAACCCGGCCAGCCAGGCCGTGGCCGAATGGTTCTGACCCCACCGCCCAGCGACGAGTCGGCCGCTACTGCGGCTCACTCTGACTCACGCGCGGCTCTGAAGGCTTTCGTGGCCTTCACCCCGCTGGTGGGAGCGGTGGTACTGCCCCTCGTGGTGCCCGTGCTGATGGTGCGTTTCGGGGTGAGCACCGGTGTGGGCGTAGCAGTGGCCGCCAGCTGCGTGTGGTTTGTGGCCATGCTGCGCACTGCCGAGATGCCTGGCCACCACTGAGCTTGCCCGTTGCGCCCGGTGTTGAGCCGCTGAAGTCGACGACGGACTCATCAGGATCACAGAATCCTGTTCAGTTGATCACCTGCTGGCGATAATCACAGCCTGACGAGGATCTCACCCCCCCCTGACCAGGCGATCAACTCCCTCACGTGTTGCTCTTGAACACCGGAGGAGCTGCATCTCGAGCCTGTGATTACAGGCTGTCAGCTTCCAACTGCCACCTGCAAGCGGCTAAACCCAGACCACTGTCCGCCACTCCTGGTCGCATGCTCCTGTCTGCACGGCGCTGATCATGAGCTGTGCCGAGGGTTTGTTGCTCTCATTGTCTCTATCCAGCGCTCTCTTGCGTTCCCGAGGCATTCGGCCGGCGGTTGCAGCAGAGCGCTGTTGTCTGTACCGAATGGCCGCGGGCTGGGAACGCTCAGCTGAGTTCACGTCGTCCGCCCGTGCCCAAGCCAGTGCCAGCGCACGTGCTCCTTCGCGTCCCTTCGCCGTGCCGGCGACCACCCGCTGCTGGGGTGTTGCCGAACCTCGCAAGGACGCGGCGGAGGTCCGGAGTCACCGTGCTCGCCCTGGGCGGGTTGATGCTCAGCCTGGCCGGTTGCGGCAGCGCGGCGCGCATCATCGGGCAGCCTCCCGCCGATCTGCCCTTGCCGCCGGGCATGGAGGTGGCGTTCAACCACAGGGTTGACCGCCACTACCGCAGCCCGGTCAGTGGCCTGAAGCGCAATGGCGACAACCTCGAGCAGATGCTGCTCGACACGATCGCTCGCGCCCAACGGGAGATCCTCGTGGCGGTGCAGGAGCTCAGCCTGCCGGAGGTGTCACGGGCGCTGGTGGCCAAACAGCATGCCGGGGTCAGTGTGAAGGTGGTGCTGGAGAACACCTACAGCCGGCCGTGGAGCGAAGAGCACCCGGTGGATCTCGACAGCCGCCAGCGCAGCCGGCACCACCAGTTGAAGGGATTGGCGGACAGCAATCGTGACGGGGTGCTCAGCCTGGAGGAACGGCAACAGGGGGATGCGGTGGCGCTGCTGCGGCGCGGCGGTGTGACTCTGCTCGATGACACCGCCGATGGCAGCGCCGGCAGCGGTCTGATGCACCACAAGTTTCTCGTGGTGGATGGCCGCTGGGTGGTGACCGGATCGGCGAATTTCACCCCCTCCTGCATTCACGGTGACCTCAATGATGGGCGCACCCGGGGCAATGCCAACCACCTGCTGCGGATCGACAGCCGCCCCCTGGCGACTGTGTTCAACCACGAGTTTTCCCGCCTCTGGGGCGATGGCCCTGGCGGCTTGCCGAACAGCCGCTTCGGCATCGGCAAGGACAACGGGGACCTCCAGCAGGTGATGGTGGGCCCCACCAAGGTGGAGGTGCTGTTCGCGCCACACCGGCGTCGCGATCCCCGCAACGGCCTCGCCCTGATCGAGACGGAACTTGCCCAGGCGCAGCAGCGCCTCGATCTCAATCTGTTCGTGTTCTCTGCCCAGAATCTGGCCAATCGCATCGCCCAACTGCACCAGCAGGGGGTACGGATCCGGGTGCTGGCAGATCCAGGCTTCGCCACCCGCTCCTTCTCGGAGGTGCTCGACCTGCTGGGCCTGGCCATGGCCGATCACCGCTGCAAACGGGAAGCGGGCAACGCGCCCCTGGCCCATCCCCTCGCTGGGGTCGGCACGCCGCGGCTGGCCCGGGGCGACAAGCTGCACCACAAGGTGGCGGTGATCGATGACCGCAGCGTGATCACCGGCTCCTTCAACTGGAGTCCATCAGCGGCCCATGGCAATGACGAAACCCTGATGATCATCCGCTCACCGCAGCTTGCCGCCCACTTCAACCGCGAAATGGATCAACTGTGGCAAGGGGCCGAGCTGGGGCTGACGCCACGACTGCAGCGCAAGCTTCAGCAAAGCAGGCAACGCTGCGGCATCGGTGATCAGCGCAGTTGATGCGGTATGAAGCCATCCCAGCGCCGGATCCGTAGCAGCGCTACAGCCATGCCAACGCTGGAGTCTTCAGGCTGTTGGCAGGTTGTGAACGAGTAGTGAGCGCGCAGTGCAACAGACGCCTGTCAATGCTGATGGCGGAGGGAAAGTTCTAATGCCAATGGCAACAGGCCACTGGCACAACGAGTAGCACCGGGCTGATCGCGCCGTTCTCAGCCGGAAAGCTTCCAGGCCAGGCGCTCCGAAAAGTCGTGGAGATAAGCGGCTGTGACGGCAGAAAGGCCCACCATCTGCATCACGGAAAGCGGATCCAGCGTCTCTCTATACGAACAGGGTGCACACCAATGCCTTGCACCCCACCCACGCAATTCATCCACATGGGTCCCACCATGGGTCTGGGCGGCCCTGCGCCCCACCGACCGCCACCCGGCCGCTCCACCCCTTGCCCGTCGCCTCCTCCGCCGCTGCTGCCCCTTCCCGCAGCAATGTTGTGATCGTGGGCGCCGGCCCTGCCGGTGCCTCCCTTGGCCTGCTGCTGGCGGAGCGGGGCCTGAGGGTCACGCTGGTGGAGGCGACCCGCCGCTTCGATCGCCAGTTCCGCGGCCAAGGGCTGATGCCCTGCGGGCTGGAGGCGCTCGCCCAGATGGGTCTGGAGCCCCTACTGGCCGGTCTGCCCCAACGGGCGCTGGCGGGGTGGTCGTTCTGGATCAACGGGCGCGAGCTGTTCGACGCCGCCGAGCCACTGGGCAGCACAAGACCGTGCACGCTCGTGCCCCAGCCAGCCCTGCTGGAGGCGCTGGTGCAGCGGGCCTGCCGGAACGAGAGCTTCAGCTGGAAGCCGGGGGAAACCGTGCAGGGCCTCGTGCGCCGACAGGGGCGCGTCGATGGGGTGCGGCTCACCGGCGATCGGGTGCTGGCCGCCGATCTGGTGATCGCCTGCGATGGCCGCAGCTCGGGCCTGCGGCGCGCGGCCGGCCTGCCGATCGTCAGCGCTCCCAGCCCGATCGACGTGCTCTGGTTCCGGCTGCCCGCCCAGCCGCGCTGCAGCGCCGACAACCGCTTCATGGTGCTGCTCGGCCCCGGCGGCGGCTGCAGCGTCTTTCCCGCCGCAGAAGGCGGCGAGCTGCAGCTGGGCTGGCTGGTGGGCCCTGGCGAGCGGATCACGCGCACGTCGCTGGAGTGGGCAGAGGCCTTCGCCGCCCTGGCGCCCGACTGGCTGGCCGCCCACGTTCGGGCCCATGCCGCTGCGATCCGGGGTCCGGAGGCGCTGTCGGTGCAGGTGGGCTGCTGCCCGCGCTGGCAGGAGCCCGGCCTGCTGCTGCTCGGAGATGCCGCCCACCCGATGAGCCCGGTGCGGGCGCAGGGCATCAACATGGCGCTCCGCGACGCGATCGTGGCGGCCAACTGGCTGGTGCCGCCGCTGCAGCAGGGCGCCGGCCCGCAGGCCATCGATGCGGTGCTGCCCCGGATTCAGCAGGAGCGGCAGGCGGAGATCCAGCTGGCGCAGCGGGCCCAGCAGGCCGAGGCGGCCCAGGGCGATCTGTTGCGGCGGCGGCCGGAGCTGCGCGCTCTGCTCGCGCCACTGGCGCCCCTGGCCGGCCCCCTGGTGAAGGCGCTCTGGGTGCGGCGCCAGGCACCGCTGCGCGACGGCTTCCTGCCGGTGCGACTGCGCGTGTGACCAAGGCGACACCCCAGCATCACGGCCGCTGCAGTCATGATGAGCGGGCTGCCCCTCCGCGCCCCATGTCCCGGCACCGCCTCCCCATCTGGCGCTACGCCTTCTCCCGAAGGCTCCCGCCATGGACTGGACCTGTGGGAGCCGGCTGGCTGCTGGGCGGTTGGCTGGCGGCTGGAGCCCTGACGGGGGCCAGCCCCGTCGCCGCGGCCAGGCCCAAGCCGCCGGCGTTTCCCACCACGGCGGAGTTGCGCACGATTCAGCTGGCCACCTTCGCCTGCTCCCGCGAGAACGGTGCCGAAGCCTGCAGCCGCGCCCGCAGCCTCGCGGATCCGCTGATGGACAACCCCCTGCTGCCCTCCTTCTGTAAGGACACGGTGTGGAGCATCGTGCAGCAGGCCGAGCCGGCCGCCACCAACAGCTTCCAGCGCCGCGACGACCTCGACCGGGCGGGTGAACAACTGCTCAAGCGCTGCCAGCAACCCAGCGCCGCCAGCACCAGGAAGCAGGACGACGGCCCCCGCCGTCCTCCCGCCGCTGGTGGGCCCGGGTCCGGCAGCGGCCGGCCCGCCGGCGCCGGTGGCTCCTGAAGCAGGTCAGTCCCAGTCGTAGCTGAGGCGGGAACCGGGCATCCGTTCGCTCAGCTCGGCAAACACGGTGGCGAGGATTTCAGGACCGCAATCAGGATGGGCCCGCACCTCCTTGACCAGACGCTTCACGTCGGATTCGGAGAGGCCGCGGTACTTGATCACCTCATCCACCTTGGTGCGGAAGAGATCCAGCAGGGCCTGCTGCTCCGCGGTCAGGGGCTTGCCGCCGGTGCGTTCGATGTCCATCGGCGGTCAGGGTTGGGTGTGAGGGCCTGCAGGCGGGGCTGCCAGCGCCAGCAGCTGGCGCGCTGTCGTTTCCATGAACGTCACCGACCAGCCGGTGGTGACCACCACGCGATCAGCCAGCTCACAGAGCGGCGAGGCGGCACCGGCGCAGCTGGCGGAGAGCCCCAGGAGTGCGTTGGTGAGCTTGCCGCGCAGGCAATGCTCCGTGCCGGATTGATCGAGCACCGCCTGGGCGGCCTCCCGGGTGCGGTTGATCGCCTGGGCGAGGGCAGGCGATGGAGCAGCCGCAGGAACACCGCCACGGGCCGGGAGGGAAGGCGCTCCCACCAGGGCGACGGCGGCCAGCAGGGACGTCACCAGGGCGGATCGGCCCCGCGGACGACACAGGACGGGAGTGAACAGGGTCACGGGCCTGAAAAGCGAAGGGGGGTGTCCTTGCGCACGCTACCGAGGTCGCTCGGATCTGCCTCATAGGAGGCAGGGTTACGTTGGACCCCCACACAGTTGGCCCGATGACGAGCAGCGCTTCCGCAGGCTCTGTTGCCTCCTGCCGCGTGACGCTGGCCAGCCCGTTCACCGACCAGAAACCGGGCACCTCCGGGCTGCGTAAAAGCACCAGGCAGTTCCAGCAGCCCCACTACCTGGAAAGCTTCGTGGAAGCTGTGTTCCGGGTGCTTCCTGGCGTGGAGGGCGGCACCTTGATCCTCGGGGGCGATGGCCGTTACGGCAACCGCCAGGCCATTGATGTGATCTGCCGCATGGGCGCCGCCCACGGGCTGGCCCGGCTGATCACCACCACAGACGGCATCCTCTCGACCCCCGCCGCCTCCCACCTGATCCGCAGGCACGCGGCGGTCGGCGGCATCATCCTCTCGGCCAGCCACAACTCCGGCGGTCCCGACGGCGACTTCGGTGTGAAGGTGAACGGGGCGAACGGTGGCCCGGCGCCGGAATCGATCACTGACGCCATCTACGCCGTCACCCAGACCCTCGACGGCTACCGGATCGTGGAGGGCAGCCCCTTGCCATTGGAGGCGCCCGGCACCCACCACATCGGCGGATTGCAGGTGGAGGTGATCGACGGCGTGGACGACTATCTGACGCTGCTGCAGAGCCTGTTCGACTTCGACGCGATCGCCGACCTGCTGGCGGGTGACTTCCCGGTGGCCTTCGATGCCATGCACGCCGTCACCGGCCCCTACGCCCGCCGCTTGTTCGAAGGGCTGCTGGGCGCACCCGCAGGCACGGTGCGCAACGGCATCCCCCTCGAGGATTTCGGCGGCGGGCACCCCGACCCCAACCTCACCTACGCCCATGAGCTGGCGGATCTGCTGCTGAAGGGCGATGCCTACAGCTTCGGCGCCGCCTGCGATGGCGATGGCGATCGCAACATGATCCTGGGCCGCCGCTGTTTCGTGAACCCCAGCGACAGCCTGGCGGTGCTCACCGCCAACGCGACGTTGGCACCGGGATATGCCAGCGGCCTGGCGGGTGTGGCCCGCTCGATGCCCACGAGCGCCGCGGTGGATGTGGTGGCCGCCGAGCTGGGGCTCCCCTGCTACGAAACGCCCACGGGCTGGAAGTTCTTCGGCAACCTGCTGGATGCCGGCCGGATCACCCTCTGCGGCGAGGAAAGCTTCGGCACCGGCAGCAACCACATCCGCGAAAAAGACGGGCTGTGGGCGGTGCTGTTCTGGCTGCAGATCCTGGCCCGACGCCGCTGCTCGGTGGCCGAGGTGATGGCAAGCCACTGGGCACGCTTCGGCCGCCACTACTACTCCCGCCACGATTACGAAGCCATCGCCAGCGACCGCGCCCACGGCCTCTACGACCGCCTGCATGGCCTGCTGCCCTCCCTGAAGGGCACCGGCTTTGCCGGCCGCTCGATCGCCACCGCCGACGACTTCAGCTACGACGATCCGGTGGATCAATCAACGACGCGGGGGCAGGGTCTGCGCCTGCTGCTCGACGACGGCAGCCGGGTGGTGTTCCGCCTCTCCGGCACCGGCACCCAGGGCGCCACCCTGCGCCTTTACCTCGAGAGCTTCGTGCCCTCCGGCGGCAACCTGGCCCAGGATCCCCAGGCGGCCCTCGCCGATCTGATCAACGCCGCCGATGGCCTGGCCGAGATCCGCAGCCGCACCGGCATGGATCGGCCCACGGTGATCACCTGATCGGCGGTTCGATCCGGCGCGGGCCTGGGTCTTGTTCTGGGCCTAGGCCTAGGCCGGGTCCTGGTTCTGGGCCTTGGCCGGGAACTGGACCTGGGACTGTGCCTGGATCTAGTTCTGTGCCTAGGGCAGGGATTCCGCCTGTATCTGGTTCAATGCCTGGACCTAAAACTGGGACTGGGCCTTCTTACGGCTTGGCATCGTCTCCAACTCAATCCTCCGGGGCGGCTGCATCGTCCGCGGGGTCAAGCTCTGCCGTCGTCGATCTGGTTGCCGCCGAGCTGGTGGCATCCTGCTGGGCAAGCTGCGCCGACAGGGCCCGGATCGCCTTCTTGACGGTGCGATAGGGCTTGCCGTGGGGGGTGAAGCCATAGCGCGAGAGCTTGGCCAACAGCTCATCGGCGCTTACCACGAACACCGGAAACAACTGACGGCGCTGGAACTCGGCCTGGAGATCCATCAATGTCTTGGCAGCTGAATAATCCACCGCATCGATGCCGGAAGCATCGATCACCAGCCCCTTGAGATCCGGGCCATTCAGTGTGATCAGATTCAGAACCTCCTCCAGGAAGGCGCTGGCGTTGGCATAAAACAGATTCGCCTCGAAGCGATAGGCCACGATGCCCGGCGCTGCAAACACCCCCGCCGCCACCGGCACCGTGTGCCAGCCCCGCTCGGCGTCATGGGCCCACAGGCGCGTTCGGGGCCTGTAGGTGTGGCGCACCTGATCGATCAACGACAGGCCCACCGCCAGCAGAATCCCCTGCATCACGCCAAGCAGCGCCACACAGAGGGCGGTGAGGATGGCAATCACGAACTCGCTGCGCTGCAACCGGTAGAGCTCACGCAGGCCACGAAGATCGATCAACTTCAGGCCGATCACAAACACGATCGTCGACAACACCACAGCTGGGAGAAAGCCGAGCGGATCGGTGAAAAAAGCCAACACCGCCAGCACCACCGCGGCCATGGTGAGGTGCGCCACCTGGCTGCGGCCGCCGGCGGCATCCAGCATTTCCGTCTTGGTGGGGCTGCCGTTGACCACGAACGTCCCGGAGAGCGCCGCGCCCAGGTTGGCGATGGCCAGGCCGATCAGATCGCCATTCTGATCCACACGTTCGTGATGCCTCTGGGCATAGGCCCGGGCCGTGGCAGCACTCTGGGCAAGAATCACCACAAAGCAGGAAGCGGCGGTGGTGAGGGCCTGATTGAGCTGGGCGGCCTGCAGCGTGGGCCAGGCCAGCTGCGGCAGGCCATGGGGAACCGCACCCACCACCTCCAGGCCGTGGTGCTGGAAATCGAGCGCGGCACTGGCCACGATCGTGGCCACCACCGCGATCAGAGCCCCGGGCAGCCGCGGCGACCAGCGCTTGCAGCCAGCGATCACCGCCAGCACCAGCACCGCCAGCAGCATGGACACGCCGCTGGTCTGCCCCAGCCGCTGCAGCACCGAGAGGATCTGCGCGAACGATCCGTCCCCTTGCTTCTCCAGACCCAGCAGGCCGCTGAGCTCGCCGGCGGCCACCTGCAGGCCGATCCCAGTGAGCAGGCCGATCAGGGCACTGCGGGAGAGGAAGTCTGCAAGAAAGCCCAGCCGCAGCCAGGTGGCGAGCACAAGCATGGCCCCCACCAGCAGGGCTACCGCCGAGGTGAGCTGCACATAGGCGCTGGAACCTGGCGCCGCCACCGCGCTGAGCGTGGCCGCCAGGATCGCGGCGGTGGCGGAATCGGCCGCCACCACCAGCTGACGGGAGGCGCCGAACACGGCAAAGGCCAGCACCGGGATCAGCAGGGTGTAAAGCCCGGTCACCACAGGGGTGTGCGAGATGCGGGTGTAGCCCATCACCTCGGGAATGGCCAGAGCCGCCAGGGTGAGCCCAGCCAGCAGGTCGTCGGCGAGGCCGGTGCGGTGCAACGGCAGTACACCCCGCAGCAACGCCATACCCAGCCAATGCGGGCCGTCCGTGTGCGGGGCGGGCCGGTGGAGGGGCTCGCGGCCGGCCCTCAGAAGTCGTCTCCGCGTTCGTCCAGTGGCGCACCGGGCTGGCCGCGGCGGGTGAGGCTGATCTGCCGCAGCGTTTCTCCCCAGGCACCGCAGAAGCCCGCCATGCCGATCACCAGAGCCCAGAAGCGGGGGTGGATCGCCGGCAGAAGTTCACCAGGGGTGCGCGAGGCGTGGTGGGCCAACACCAGCAGCACCAGCACGGCGAGGGCATAAAGACATCCCGCCAGGGCGATGCGGCGGCGATCCACCCGCAACTGGCGGCGCGGACGGTAGCCGGCAGGGCGGGGCAGGGGCATCTCAGGCGGCCGGGCCTGACGGCAGCACCGGTTCGGTGGCCTGGCTGGCGGGGAACCAGGAGGCTTCCAGCTGCTTCATCAGCACATAAAAGGAGGGCACCACAAACAGGCTGAGCACCGTGGCCACCAGCAAGCCACCGAAGATCACGGCCCCAAGCGACTGCTGGCTGAGGGCGCCGGCGCCGCTGGCGACCAGCAGGGGGAAGAAGCCGGCCAGTGCCGCCATTGCCGTCATCAGGATCGGGCGCAGGCGGGAGCAGGCGGCCGCCATGGCCGCTTCGGCGGAGCTCATGCCCTGCTCCATGCGCTGGTTGGCCAGATCCACGATCAGGATGCCGTTCTTGGCCGCCAGGCCGATCAATGTCACCAGGCCCACCTGGGCGTACACGTTGTTCACCTGGCCGCGCAACACCAGGAACATCAGCGCCCCGAGCATGGCCAGGGGCACCGTCATCAGGATGATCAGCGGATCGATGTAGCTGCCGTACTGAGCGGAGAGCACCAGGTACACCACCACGATCCCCAGCGCGAACACCAGGATGGCCAGGGCGCCGGCCTGCACCTCCGACCGGGTCAACGCCGACCAGGCTGAGCCGATGTTGGCGAAATTGAGCCGGCGGAACACCGCCGCGATCGTGTCGATCGCCTGGCCACTGCTCTTGCCGGCGGCCTCCACCCCCTGAATCAGCACGGTGCGATAAAGATCGAAGTGGCTGATGATCGGCGGGGCGCTGTCGAGGCGGGCCTTCACCACGTTGGAAAGAGGCACCAGCCCACCGGAGCGGTTGCTCACATAGAGATTGTTGAGGTCCTGGATCATGGTGCGGTGGCTCGCATCGGCCTGGACATACACCTGCCGGTATTGCTGCTGCTCGTAGGTCTGGTTCACGAAGCTGCCGCCCGTGAGGGTACCCAGGGCCTCCATGGCGGCGCTGAAGTCGATGTCGAGCGAGGCCATGCGGTCGCGGTCCACGTCGAGGCGCCACACCGGCGCATCACTGACGAACTGGGTATAGAGGTTGCCGAAGGTGCCGGTGCCCCTGGCCTTGGCGATCAGTTGCTTGGCGAGGCCGGCCAGTTCGGTGGGGCTGTAGCCGCCATTGCTGAGGTCGTTGAACTGGAAGGAGAGGCCCCCCTGAGCGCCGAAGCCAGGCACGGCCGCGGGCGCCTGAGCGAGCACAATCGCCCCGGGAATCTTGGCGAAGGCCTGGTTCATCCGCCCGATGATGGCATTCGCCGATTGCTTCGGACTGGTGCGTTCCTCGATCGGCTTGAAGCCGAAGAAGAAGATGCCCTGGTTCAACGAGCCGCCGTTGAATCCGGCCCCTCCCACCAGTTCTCCGGACACCACATCAGGCTCCTTGGCGATGATCCTGCGGGCCTCATCCGCCACCGCCATGGTGGCCTCGATCGACGACTGGGCCGGCAACTGGATGATGCCCAGGCCATAGCCCTGGTCTTCGGTGGGAACGAAACCGGTGGGAATCAGCACGAAGGCGGCGCCGGTGAGCAGCACCCCGCCCAGCAACGCCGCCAGCACCAGCCGCCGAAGCCGGATCACCTGTTGAAGCAGGGCGGCATAGCCACGGGCCACCTGATCGAACACCTTGTTGAAGGCCGTGAAGATGGGCATCAGGAAGGTGCCCACCACGGCCCCCACCAGGCCCAGCACCACAGCCAACAGCCAGCCGCCGGCCAGGGTGCCGTACAACGCACCGAAGGCCCCGCCGATCGCCGTCCAACGCCAGCCCCTGGGTTCGGTTTTGCCGCCACCGAGCAGCAACGCCGATTGCAGCGGCTTGCCGGTGATCGCATTGAAGGTGGACACGATGATCGAGAAGACGATCGTGAGCGCGAACTGCCGGTAAATCACGCCGGTGGCGCCCGGGAAGAAGGCCACGGGCACGAACACAGCCAGCAGCACCAGGGCGGTGGCCAGGATGGCGCCAGTCAGTTCCTTCATGGCATTGGAGGCCGCCACAAACGGTGGGTCGCCGGCTTCGATGCGCGCCGACACGGCCTCCACCACCACGATCGCGTCATCCACCACCAGGCCGGTGGCCAGGATGATGCCCAGGAGCGTGAGTTCGTTGATCGAAAAGCCGAACGCCTTCACGAACACCATCGCCCCCAGCAGGGCGATGGGCAGGGCGAGGGCCGGCACAGCCGTGGCCTTCCAATCCTGCAGAAACAGGAAGATGATCAGCAACACCAGCACCACAGCATCGCGCAGGGCATCGAGGGCCCCTTCGATCGAGGCATTGATGAAGTCGGTCTGGTCGAACACCTTCTCCAGCACCACACCTGGCGGAAGGGAGTTGCGGAACTGGGTGAGCACCTCATCCACCGCATCAGCTGTGGTGATTGCATTGCTGCCAGGCAGCTGGATCACCCCGAAGCCCACCGATGGGTAGCCGCTGATGGCATTGATGGCGGCCTGATTGAAGTTCTGAAAGGCATATTCTGCGCGGCCCACATCACCCAGACGAATCAATCCGCCGTCGGGGCCCTTGGAGAGAATGAGTTTTTCGAATTCACCAACTGTCTCCAGGTTGCCGTTCACCAGAATCGGGAAGGTGGAGCGGTTGGTGGGCAGTGAGGGCGGGCCACCCACGCTGCCGGCAATCACCACCACGTTCTGAGATTTCAGCGCATTCACCACATCGGTGATGGAAAGGTTGAAACGGGCCAGCCGTAGTGGATCCACCCAGAGGCGGAAGGCGGGATCACTGGCCCCGAAGATGTTCACCTGGCCGACACCATCCGCGCGCGTGAGCGGATACACAAGATTCAGTTGCAGGAGCCCGTTCAAGAAGGTGCCGTCGAACTGGCCTTTGGTGGACGTGAGGTTGTAAACGAGGAGGTAGCTGCCGGAGGTCTGCTGAACCGTGACCCCTTGAGCATTCACCTGGGGCGGTAATTGCGGGGTGGCGGTCTGAACGCGGTTCAGCACGTTCACCTGATCGATGTCCGCGTTCGTGCCCGGCTTGAAGTAGACGTTGATCTGGCTGCTGCCCTCCCCGGTGCTGGTGGAGGTGATGTAATCCATCCCCGGCGCCCCATTGATCTGCTCCTCAAGCGGGCCGGTCACGGCGCTTTCCACCGTGAGCGCATCGGCCCCGGGCAGGTTGGCGTTCACCTGAATCGTGGGCGGAGCGATGTCCGGCAGGTTCTCGATCGGCAGCAGGGGCAGGGCGATCACGCCTGCCAGCAGGATGAGCACACTGCACACCGTGCTGAGCACAGGGCGGCGGATGAAGGTGTCCGAAAGGCTCATTGACGGGCCGCCGGGGGGGCGGAAGCAGGCGCCGCTGCAGCGGCGGCGCGCACAGCCAGGCCACTGCGCAACTGGGCCAGGTTGCCCAGGATCACCGAATCGGTGCTCCGCAGGCCCGAAGCCACCGGGAACATGCCGCCTTGCAGCGTGCCCAGGGTGACGGGCACCTGCACCGCCACCAGGGCACCCGCGGGTGGCGGTGGCTCAATCGGCCGGCCCAGCCGCTGCCGTGCCTCCTCGGGGCTCACAGCCAGGAACACAAAGGTCTTGCCGGCCTGGAGCAGCACCGCCTGCTCGGGAATCGACAACGCGTTGCCCTGCGAGAAGATCAACCTGGCGTTCACCCGCTGGCTGTTGCGCAGCACGCCGTCGTCGTTGGCGAAGGTGGCCTTCACCAGCAGGGTCTGGCGCTCCTTGTCGAGGGACGGGGCCACAAAACTCACGGCGCCGCGGGCCGTGAGCTCGGGGCGATCGGGCGCGCTCAGCACCACGGGCAGCCCCACCTTCACGCGGGCGGCATCGGTGCCCGGCACATCGAGGCGCACCCACAGGCGGGAGTTGTCGACCACGCTGGTGACGACACCGCCGGCACGAACGACATCACCAAGCTTGGCGTTGATGCTGCCCACCTGACCGGTGATCGGAGCCGTGACGTTCTTGTAACCAAGGGTGGCTTTTGAGGACTGCAGCCGATCACGGCTCACCAGAGCCTGGGTGACATAAAAATCACGTTCCTTGGTGGTTACGGCACCCTGCTCGTTGAGAAAGATATAACGCTCGGCGTTCACCAGGTCCTTCCGGGCTTCCGCCCGATCCGAATTGGTGGTGGCCTCCTGCTGCACCTGGTCGAGCCGGAAGAGCAACTCTCCCTTTCTCACCGCCTGTCCCTCCTGCATCGGCATCGCCACGATGCGGCCATCGATCTCTGGAGCGAGCTTGACCTCGCGGATGGCCTCCAGCGTGCTCTGGTAATCGGCGGAGTCGGTGAAGACGGAAGTGCGTGGATTCACCAGCCTGACGGCCGCCGGGGGCTGCTCGGGAACCTTGGCCGGAGCACAGCCAATGAGAGCAACCAGCGAGAGAAGAGAGGATGCCGCCAGAACGGTGGTGGGTGGCCGCAACGGGCTGGTCACGAGTGCGATCAATGTTGACGCACACCAGGGGACCTGTCTACTTCTGCATGGGCGTCGGCGCGTACTGGGAACATGACGGAACGACGAGAGGCGATCAGGGGCGCTTCTGGCTTCCTCCGCCTCTGGAGAACTTGTGGTGGGAAGCAGGATCTGAGGTGGAAACCTGCAGCTGCCGCACCGTCTCCAGAGTGAGGCCGGCAAAGGCCCCGAACCCGCAGAAGATCCCGCAGTAGAGGGCAAAGGAGCGCGTGCTCACCACCACCGGCGTGTGGATCACCACCGCATGCAGCATCACCGCCAAGGCGGCCCCGAGGCCACTGCCAATCAGCCCCGCCATCAGAATCAGGCACCACCATCAACGGCAGCACCTTGGCCACCAGCACTCCGCCGAAAACCACCGGGCCAAAGGAGGACTAGCCAAGGGCACCGGCTCCACTCGCGAACACCAGCGGCAAGAAACCGAACAACGAGGAAACACTGCGCCGGCCTGATCAAGGCCAACTGTGCGGTGAGCACCATCCTCGCCACGCAGGAGGAAGGTGCCCATGAAAACCCGTGTCTCCCAATCCAGATCCGTCCCAATGGGCTGATGAGCAAGAAAAACCGGGGTCAACTGCGGCATCAACAATCCGGTGCTGAAGCCTCACAAGGCAGGGCAGATTTCCTGCCACCAGAGGAGCAATACCGGATGTCGCTTGACACCTGCCTGAGATCGGAGGAGCGAAGCCCCTGGGGACATCCAAATCCAAGGTTCAATAACGGTTACAGGTGCCAAAGTGCACTAAGTGGCCTCAGCCATCAGCAGTGGATTCAGCGGTTGCTGGTCACTGAATGACATTGTGAGAAAACAGATCGAGGGAATTCCTCAAGAGGCTGTAAGGAGAAACGTTCAGGATTGCCTGGTCAGGCCGAAAGCGATGCCACTGCTTCCCAGAAGCCAAGGGGCATGACAAGATCTTTTTGAAACCGGAGTGGTGAACACTCAAGCATGGAGGAGCAGGCTTCTTGGCGAAGCTGAGTATAGGCCTCGTTCAGAGCCTAGCCTAGAGAGATAGCCGAGAGGCGTAAATCAGCCTTGCCCGCCCCATCTGGAGATGCTGACAGGTAAGCCCTCATTGCTCACTGGTAGGCAGAAAATTCCATGCCGCCTATAATGAGAATGAAACTCACCCATCCCCCGCTCAGAGACAACAATCTCAGAGTTCGTCTTTGCCCAGCGAAAGCCAACCGTTTCAAGCCGTTCTCAACCCCCCATGACCGAGCTCATCATAATTTTTGCCGCGGCGGCTTTCGGAGGCTTGTTGGCTTCCTTGATGAAGCAGCCCGTCATTCTTGGGTACTTGCTTGCGGGGGTGATTGTTGGGCCTTTCGAGCTCGGGCTGATCAGTAACTACGAGGAAGTAGAAACAATCGCCGAATTGGGCGTTACGTTTCTACTCTTCACCATCGGAGTTGAGTTCTCCCTCGCTGAACTCAATAAGGTCAAAAAGATCGCATTGGGTGGTGGCGGACTGCAACTGGTCCTCACGATCTCCCTGACGGCTTTGGTCGCCGTGGTGGCGGGCTGGGTCACCTCCGTTCCACAGGGTATCTTCCTCGGCGAGTTGGTGTCACTCTCCTCCACTGCTGTGGTGATCAAGGCCCTGGCAGAGCAGGATGAAACGGCCTCGGCCCACGGGCAGGTGATGCTGGGCATCTTGATTGTCCAAGATCTTGCCCTTGGCCTGATGCTGGCGATCTTGCCGGCGCTGAACAGTCCGATCGAGGAGCTCGGATTTGCCATCGGAATCGCCGTACTGAAGCTCGCGCTGTTTGCCCTAGGGGCGTTCGTAGTGGGGAAATGGCTCATCCCTCCTTACCTGCAGCTTCTGGCCAAGACGGAAAGCCACGAGCTTTTTCTTCTAGGAGTCGTGACGCTTTGCCTGGGCATTGCACTCCTCACGGGCAAGATTGGGCTGTCCACTGAAATGGGCGCATTTGTAGCGGGTCTGATGATTTCAGAGGTCGAGTATTCCGACCAGACCCTCGATTATGTTGAACCGATCCGGGACATCTGTGCGGCTGCATTTTTTGCAGCGATTGGAATTTTGATCGATCCGGTTTTCCTTTGGAACAATCTGCCCCTGATCTTAGGACTTGTCACACTGGTATTGGTCGGCAAATCGTTTATCATTACGCCCTTGGTTATCCTGTTTCGCTATCCGCTGAATACTGCCATCATTGCTGGTCTGGGCTTAGCTCAGATTGGTGAGTTTTCCTTCGTACTGGCAGGGCAGGGTAGCAAATTTGGCTTGATTTCAGAGGATGTCTACTCGTTGATCCTTGGAACAACCGCCGTTACTTTGATCGTCACTCCCTTCGTGCTGCAATGGCTGCCTGCGCTCTTAGCCAAAGCCGAGTCCATACCCTGGTTTACCCAGGCCGATGGCCCCATGGAAATCTCAGAAGATTCGCAATCCCTTCGGGATCATATTGTTGTCTGCGGTTACGGAAGAGTTGGCAGCAACATTGTGAAGCTGTTACGTGAACGCGACTACCCTGTATTGGTGATTGAGCAATCAGAGCAATATGTTCAAAAGTTGAGGGATGCAGAAATACCATACATCTTTGGCAATGCAGCCAGTGCCCTCGTTCTGCAAAAGGCCGGCGTCGATCAGGCCAGAGGCATGGCGATCGCCCTGCCTGATCCCATGAGCATTCGTTTGTGCCTGAAGAGATCCCTTGCGCTCAACCCAGAACTGGATCTGGTGGTGCGTGCCAGCGCAGAGAAAGACATTGAACCCCTGTATCAGATGGGCGCGAAAGAAGTTGTGCAACCAGAGTTTGAGGCAAGCCTAGAGCTATCGTCACATCTTTTTTCAGGTTTGGGATTTCCCTTGGCTGCCATCCAGCAAAACATCCAGCAAATTCGAGATTCTCACTACTCAACTCTGCGTCCAGAGCAATCCAAGGATCAGATCTCTCGAGAGATCAAGGAGGCCACGCGCATGATGAAAAGCAAAATGTATTCCCTGCCTCCCAACTCTGCCTTAGTAGGAAAATCCCTTGAGAAATCCCACATACGCTTGCTTTCCGGGGTCATCTTGATGGCGATTACACGCGCCAGTGGCGAGAAAATCGATTACCCCGAGTCGAACACCCTGATTCAAGAAGGGGATAACTATTTACTCGTAGGAGAAGTTGATGAACTAGCCGCTTTCAAGAAGCTGGTTGAAGGGGGAATAAAGCAGTTACCAGAGGATACCGATTCTTCCCTCTGGATCCTCGTTTCCGAAGGCAGTGAAGTCGTCGGAAAGTCCTTGGCTCAACTTGATTTTCAGAAGCAATTCGGATCCACAATTCAAGCAATCCGTCGCCAAGGAATGTATCTTCGATTTCCGAATGGGAAGTGTGTGATCAAAGCGGGAGACAGATTATTGGTGTTTGGCTCACTGTCTGTTCTTGCTGATCTCGGTCAAAGGATCGCAGCCACGGCAGACATCAAAACAATCGTCTCATATTGAGAGCTTAGTTGGTTTTCACTTACAGACTCTACGGCTAAATCACAACTTCCTCCTGGGTCTCGATCTTGCTTCCCTTCAGGTGCTCCTCTTGCGCGCCTCGATCCAGCCCCGAACCCCTTGGCCTTATTGGTTCCCGCACCCTATTTTGTGACTGGGGCATGTCTGGAACAGGTCGACTGGACTAGGACTGTGGCGCGGGGAGGCCACAGGCAGGGGAAGCCCAGCTCCGGCGTCTGCCTGGTGTCAACGACCGAGGTAGGCGCCACATTCTCATCCATGAAGGGGAGTTCGATCGTTCTCAGGCACGACTGGGTGAACCATCAAGTCAGGTTGCCGATATTCCCCTGGATGCGTCAAGAATCGGGTATTCCAGAAGCAGATCGCCTTCGCGGAACTTATGTTACCGTTTATGAATGCCTATACTGATTGAACCAAAGGATTTCTTGCTATACACAACGAACTTCCTTCAAACCCTAGCCGCTATCTCGCGCACAACCTCCTGCAATGATCAAAGCAAGCGTCTCAATTCGCTCTGAATCCTCCCAGAGCCATTCTCAATTGATTCCCTGGCACAGTCTTGATCTTTCAACGGTTATTTCCCGAGTTAATGTCGATCCCCAGCAGGGCCTCACCAATGCTCAGGCCAAACGGCAACAGGATCGCTTTGGCAAGAATGAGCTGAAAGCCAAGAAGGGCCGCCCTCTTGTGTGGATGTTTCTGATTCAGTTCAAGAATCCTCTTCTTTACATCCTCCTCATTGCTGGTGCCGTCAAGGCCTTCATGGGCTCATGGATTGAGGCGGGAGTGATCACCGGTGTTGCAGTACTGAATGCGCTGATCGCCTTCACCCAGGAATCCAAGGCGGAGTCTGCCATCAAAGCACTGGCATCCTCGGTCACCACAGAGGCGATGGTTCGTCGCAATGGAGAGATGCAGAAGCTGCCATCTGTCGAACTGGTGCCAGGAGATGTGGTACTGCTGGCTTCCGGTGACAAAGTGCCGGCCGACGTTCGCCTTGTGACAAGTCGCAGCCTGCAGATCAATGAATCAGGCCTCACGGGAGAGTCCGTGGCCGTGGAAAAGGATGCAGATTGCAAGGAACTAGGTCCGGAAACGCCTCTGGCTGATCGCATCAACATGGCCTATGCAGGCAGCTTCGTCACCTTCGGCCAAGCTGAAGGCATCGTTGTAGAAACGGGCCAGAGAACCGAGACAGGCCGGATTTCCACATTGATGGATCAAAGCAGCGCACTGACGACACCGCTCACTCGAAAGTTTGAACGATTCAGCAATCTGCTTTTGCGGGCAATTCTAGGGATTGCCATCTTTACGTTCATCGTGGGCCTGGCCTGGGGGAACACCCCGTTCGACATGTTCCAGGCCTCCGTTGCCCTTGCCGTCAGTGCGATTCCCGAGGGACTACCAGCAGTGGTTACCATCACCCTGGCGATCGGTGCTTCGCGGATGGCGGAGCGGCATGCCATCGTCAGGAATCTTCCTGCCGTAGAAACCCTAGGAAGTGCAACAATCATCTGTTCCGATAAAACCGGAACCCTCACCGAAAATCAAATGACTGTGCAGGCTCTTTATGCCGGCGGTCATCACTACCAATTCATCGGTGATGGCTATGTTCCCAAGGGAGATCTACTCAATTCGGATGATGAACCGATCGAGATCACCCAGATGCCGCTTGCCGTACGAGACTGTTTGCTCGCCGGTGTGCTCTGCAACGATTCTGAACTAGCTCATGAAGGCAAGACCTGGAGCATCGTGGGCGATCCCACCGAAGGCGCTCTGCTGGTTTCTGGCGGCAAGGTCGGCCTTGATCGCGCCCAGCTCGCCAAAACGCATCCCCGCCTCGACAGCATTCCCTTTGAATCCGAATATCAATACATGGCAACCCTGAATCAGTTGCCGATGGAGGCAGGCTGCTGGATCTGGATGAAGGGGTCCGTCGAATCCCTGATCAAGCGCAGTGATTCGATTCTTGATTCGGAGGGAGGTGTTCTTCCGATCAACAAGGAACGTCTCACCTTGCAGGCTGAGCGAATGGCTTCGAAGGGTCTGCGCGTGCTGGCTTTTGCAAAGAAACCGCATTCGAGCACCACGATCGATCACGATGCTCTGGCTTCGGGGCTGGTCTTCCTCGGTCTTCAGGGAATGATCGACCCACCACGCTCCGAGGCCATCCAATCCGTACAGGCCTTCCACAGCGCCGGCGTCGACGTGAAAATGATCACCGGTGATCACAAGGTCACCGCTGTGGCGATCGCCAATCGCCTGAAACTCAGTCAACAGGAGACAACCGCGGCTTTCAGTGGTCAAGAGCTCTCAGATCTGGACAAGACCGCTTTCATCGATGCCGCCCTGGAGGGAAGCGTCTTTGCCCGTGTTGTTCCGGAGCAGAAGCTTCGCCTGGTTCAGGCTCTGCAGTCCCGCGGTCACATCGTTGCCATGACCGGTGATGGTGTGAATGATGCGCCTGCCTTGAAACAGGCGGACATCGGTATCGCCATGGGAATCACCGGAACGGAAGTGGCGAAGGAACCTGCAGACATGGTGCTCACTGACGACAACTTTGCTTCGATTGAAGCGGCCGTCGAGGAAGGCAGGAATGTGTTCCAGAACCTGCTGAAAGCGCTTGCTTTCCTGTTACCGGTCAATGGTGGCCTCGCCGCAAGCGTGTTTCTGAGCGTGATGGCCGGACGTGGCAACTTCCTGCCGATTCAGCCGCTTCAGGTGCTCTGGATCAACATGATCATCTCGATCACGATGACGGTTCCCATCGCTTTCGAGCCCAAGCCCTACGACCTGATGGAGCGCCCGCCCCGCTCTCCCCAGCAGCCATTGCTGTCAACACCCCTGCTCCAACGCATCGCCCTGATTTCCACGCTCAACCTGATCTTCATCTTCGGCATCTTCGCCTGGATACGCGAATCCAGTGGCGATCTCACCTTGGCCCGCACGATGGCGATCCAGACGCTGGTCACGGGCTTGGCGATCTACCTGTTCAGCCTCAGCCAGTTCTGGTCTTCTCTGATTGCACGCCTGCGCGGACGCAAGGTTCAGCTGGGCAATTTCTCACGCATCGGCTTCGGCATCATTGCTGCCTTTCTGCTGCAGGTGCTGTTCAGTCAGTGGCGCGTGATGAATCTGCTGTTCGAGACAACGCCGATGACGGCCAACCAATGGCTTGCCTGCTTCGGTCTGGCCTCGCCGATGCTGGTGGTGGCCCTGCTCGCCAACCGCTGGCCCGTCAACTGGACCCCTCCCCAGCGCACCATCACAGGAGTTGGTTGATCCGCTTGCAGCCAGCCGTAGCCCCTCAGAGAAAGCCAAGATCGGGCAAGAACAACAGCCCCGTCGTCCAAGATCCGAGAGTGAGCTTGATGGCCATCAACTCCTTGGGCGGCCCTATCCAGCCACCACTCCCAGCACTCTTGGCAAGATCGAGGCGCGTCACGTGATGGCCAAGTCAACCACCCAAAGCATGCAGCCCAGGTTGCCGCCCACCGATAGAAAGAAGAGCCCCCTAAGACACCTCAACTAAAGCAAGGGAACATATCGAAGATCACCCGAGATCAGATGACTGACCAGGATCTCTGGGCCCCTCGGGATTATGTCGCGGTGAGGGCCGAGGAGAAGAGCGGGGGAAGGTGCGCGGGTAGCGGTGGTAAGCAGGATCGGGGTTGCCCGCCTGCAGCTGACGCACCGTTTCAAGGGCGAGTCCGGCCACAGCCCCGAAGGCGGTAAAGATCACGAAGAAGATCACATAGGTGCGTGGGCTCACCTCCACAGGGGTGTGGGTCACCACCGCATGAAGCATGAAGGCAATGGCCGCCCCGAGGCCTGCGCCGATGGCAGCTGCCAGCAGGATTACGCGCGTCCGCAGCCGGGCCTGGGGCGCCGCCATCAGGGTGAGGCTCCTTCGATCGCCCCAGCCTCAGGAGCCTCCTTCGGCGGAGCGGGAGGGGGCGGCACAAGCTGCTTGACCACCACGTAGAACACCGGCACCACCAGCAGCGACAGCACCGTAGCCACCAACAGGCCGCCGAACACCACCGTGCCCAGAGAGGACTGGCCGCGGGCACCGGCCCCACTCGCAAACAGCAGCGGCAGGAAGCCGAACAACGACGAAACGGCCGTCATGATGATGGGCCGCAGGCGGGAGCGGGACGCCTCGCGGGCCGCCTCCAGAGCGCTGGCGCCGGCGGCCATGCGCTGGTTGGCGAGATCCACGATCAGGATGCCGTTCTTGGCCGCCAGACCGATCAGCATCACCAGCCCCACCTGGGCGTAGATGTTCAGTTCGTAGCCACGGGCCCCGAGGAACGCCAGGGCCCCGAGCATGGCGGTGGGCACGGTCATCAGGATGATCAGCGGATCGCTATAGCTCTCGTACTGAGCCGCCAGCACCATGTACACCACCAGGATGCCGAGGGCGAAGATCACCACCGCCAGGGCCCCCGCGCTCACCTCCTCCCGGGCGATGCCGGTCCAGTCGTAGCCGATGCCGGGCACATCCAGGCTCTGGAACAGCCCCAGGATCCCCTTGATCGCCTGGCCCGAGCTGCGCCCCGGCGCCGCCGAGCCCTCCACCCGGATGGCGCGGAAGAGGTTGAAGCGGGGAATGATCGAGGGGCCGGTGACCGGCTCCACCGTGATCACCTCGGCCAGCGGCACCGGTTCCCCTTTGGAGTTAGTGACGAAGATGGCCTGCAGCCGCTGGGGCGTGGCCCGGAAGGGGCCATCTGCCTGCACAAACACCCGCCGCACCCGGCCCTCCTGGAACGTGTCGTTCACATAGACCCCGCCGAAGTAGAAGCTGAACACCCGCATCGCCTGGCCGTAGTCGAGGCCGAGTGTGGCGAGGCGATCACGGTCCACCGTGACGGCCAGCTGGGGGGACTCGGCGCTGAACTGGGTGAACACACGGCTGAACAGGGGACGGCCATCCGGCCGTGCCTGGTTGGCCTTGCCGATCAGCTGGCCCGCCACCCCGGCGAACTCGGGCAGGTTGAGGGCCCCACCGCTCTGATCCAGCAGCTGGAACTCGAAACCGCCGGAGGCGCCATAGCCAGGAATGGCCGGGGGCTCCACCACAAACACACGGGCGCCGTCGATCACCGAGAGCTTGCGGTTCAGCCGCTCCACGATCGAGTTCACCGACTGGTCTGCGTCCCCGCGATCGTCCCAGTTCTTGGTGCCGAAGAAGAACAGCCCCCGGTTGGGAGCATTGCCATCGAGGCTGGCGCCGCTGAAGATCGCCGCCGAGGTGATGTCCTGTTCAGTGCGCAGGATCTCGGCCACCTGGGCATTGACCTGGCTGGTTTTCTGGACCGAGGTGCCATCCGGGGCCTGCACGAAGCCGATGGCATAGCCCTGATCTTCCACCGGTACAAAACCGGATGGGATGGCGTTGAAAGCGACACCGGTGAGCACCACCCCCCCCACCAACACCGACATCACCAACTTGCGGTGGCCCAGCGCCCAGCCAAGGGCACCCTCGTAGCGGAGCTCAAAGCCGGCATAGAAGCGGTTGAACCCACTGAATATCGGCGGGGTGAACCAGCCCAGGGCCAGGCCAAGCAGGCCAAACAACACGATGGGGAGGGGGTTTGCGAAACCACCGCTGAGCAGCAACCCATAGATGGCGCCGATCACCGCGCCGGCGATGGCATAGGTGCGGCGCCCAGGGGGTGGGCTCTCCCGGGCCAGCAGCAGGGCCGAGAGCATCGGCGAAAACGTGAGCGCGTTGAAGGTGGAGATCGTTACCGCGAAGAGGATCGTGGCGGCGAACTGCTTGTAGATCGTGCCGGTGGCGCCTGGGAAGAACAGCACCGGCAGGAACACCGCAAACAGCACAAGGGATGTGGCGATCACGGCACCGAACAGCTCGTTCATGGTGGCCATGGCGGCTGCCACGGCCGAGAGCCCCTCCTTCTTTTTGGTTGAGGTGTCCTCGATCACGGTGATGGCGTCATCCACCACCAGGCCGGCGGCCAGCACCAACCCGAACAGGGTGAGCTGGTTGAGCGAGAAGCCGAAGGCCTTGACGAAGGCAAAGGTGCCCACGAGGGCCACAGGAATGGCGATCCCCGGCACCATCGTGGCTTTCCAGTCCTGCAGGAACAGGAACAGAATCAGCACCACCAGCAGCACCGCATCCCGCAGTGCTCCGGTCACCCCCTCGATCGAGGCGTTGATGAAGTCGGTGTTGTCGTAGATGATCTCCTTTCGAATGCCCGGCGGCAGGGTGGCTTCGAAGGTGTCGATCACCTCCTTGACACCGTTGGAAACCTCCAGGGCGTTGCTGCCGGTGAGCTGGTAGACCGCCAGGCCCACGGACGGCACCCCCCGCAGGTCGGTGGCCCCCACATCGAAGCTTTCACCGCCCAGCTCAACGCGGCCCACGTCGCTGAGGCGAATCAGGCCCCCATCCTGGGTGGTGCCCAGGATCATGCGCTCGAATTCCTCGTTGGTGCGCAGCCGCCCCTGCAACTGCACCGTGAAGGTGAACATCTGGCCGTCGGGCGCCGGCGCACCGCCCACCCGGCCGGCCGGCACCAGCCGGTTCTGGGAACTGAGGGCTGCCACCACATCGGCTGACGTGAGCTTGTTGACGGCCAGCCGGTCGGGATCAAGCCAGAGGCGGACCGCCAGCTGGCGGTTGCCGAAATACGCGATGCTGCCCACGCCCCGTACCCGCCGGAGGGCATCGGTGAGCCCTTGATCCAGCAGGCCGCTGATCGTCTCGATGCTGAAAGGGTTGGCTGGGTCTTCGCTCACGAAGTTGGCCACCAGCAGGATCGAGTTGGAGGCCTGGTTCACCACCACCCCCGACTGGCGCACCTCCTCGGGGAGCTGGGGCTGGGCCAGCGCCACCCGATTCTGCACGTTGACCTGGTTGATGTCACCGTCGGTGCCGCTGACAAAGGACACCGTGATGGCGCTGGTGCCGTCGGCGGAACTGTTGGAGCTGATGAACTCCATGTTCTGGACACCGTTGATCTGTTGCTCCAGCACGGCCGTAACCCCCTGCTCGACGCTGAGGGCATCGGCGCCGTTGTAGCGGGAGGTGACCTGCACGGTGGGCGGGGCGATATCCGGCAGGTTCTCGACCGGCAGCAGCGGGATGGCGATCAGCCCGGCGAACACAATCAGAAGGCTGCAGACGGTGGTCAGAACCGGCCGCGTGATGAAATTGTCGGAAGCAGACATCGGCGGCTCCTCACTTCACCGTCACGGGTGTGCCGTGACGCAGGGTGAGCAGGTTGGTGGTGATCACCCGATCGTTGAGATCCACGCCCTTGAGCACCGGATAGCGGTTGTTCTGCAGCTCACCGAGCTGCACCGGCACCTGCAAGGCGAAGCTGGTGCCCGGTGGCAACTTGCGCAGCGCCTCAAGGTCGGCCCTGCCGGGGTTGCGCTCCAGATCCTGCAGGGTTCCCACCGCGAACACGAAGCTCTGGCCCGACGACTGGGTGACCGCCACGAACGGCACGGAGGGCACATCGCCGGCCGCCAGCTGCACGCGGGTGCGCAGGCGCAGGCCGGTGCGCAGGGCGCCATTGGGATTGGGAAACTCCGCCTTCAGCAGCAACGCCTGGGTGCCGGGGGTGACGGCCGGATCCACCGATCCCACCACGCCCCTGGCCAGCACCCGATCGCCCAGCGGCTCCTGCAGCACCACCGGCAGGCCGGGCCGCACCCGGTCGCTGAAGGCACCCGGCACATCGATGCGGGCCATCAGTCGGTCGTTGCGCACCACCTTGGTGAAGGGCGCGCCAGCGGCGATCACATCGCCCTGCTTCACCTGCAGGTCGCTGATCACACCCCCGATCGGCGCGGTGAGGTTGTTGAAGGCGAGGTCGGCCTGTCGGGCCACCACCGCCTCGCGCGACTGGATGTATTCGGCGCGCAGCTGATCACGTTGCAGCGCGCTGGCGGCACCCTGGCGCACCAGAAACTCAAAGCGCTCGTAATTGAGCCGGTCCTTGTCGCGCCGCGCGATCAGGCTGGCCACATCGGCGCGCACCTGGGCCTGGTCGAGCACGAGCAGAAGCTGGCCCTGGCGCACAACGTCACCCTGACGCACGAACAGGCGCTCGATGCGGCCGGCGGTCTGGGCGGCCAGCTGCACCTCCTCAATCGCCTCCAGGGTGCTGATCGTGTCGACATCGTTGCTGAAGCGACCCAGCGCCACCGGCTGGGTGGACACCTGCACCTGGCGCTGCTGCGGCGCTGGCGGGCCGCTTCCACAACCCGAGAGTGCCAGCAGGGCGGCCGCCAGAGACACACCCGTTCCAACTGACATGGAGCGGAGAGGAAGAATCACGCAGCAGGCTCTGGTTGGGGGGATTCTGAAGGGCCCACGCGTCAATGCAGTGCGCCGGGGTGGGTCGCAGGATTGTCACCCACCGGGTCAGCATGCCGAGGATTGCGGCGAAACAGAAGGGTGTGACCGATCTGTTCGACTTCGAAGCTGCGCGCCAGCGCCAGCAGATCGCCCCGCTGGCCGACCGCATGCGGCCGCGCGGGCTTGATGATTTCGTCGGCCAGGAGGCGATCCTCGGCCCGGGCCGCCTGCTGCGTCGCGCCATCGCCGCCGACCGGGTGGGCAACCTGATCCTGCACGGGCCACCTGGTGTGGGGAAGACCACACTCGCCCGCATCATCGCCGGGACCACCCGCTCCCACTTCGCCAGCCTGAACGCGGTGCTGGCGGGGGTGAAGGAGCTGCGGGCCGAGGTGGAGGCCGCGCGCGAACGGCTGGGTCGGCACGGTCTGCGCAGCTTCCTGTTCATCGATGAGGTGCACCGCTTCAACGCTGCCCAGCAGGACGCCCTGTTGCCCTGGGTCGAGAACGGCACGATCACCCTGATCGGCGCCACCACGGAAAACCCGTTCTTCGAGGTGAACAAGGCGCTGGTGAGCCGCTCCCGCCTGTTCCGTTTGCAACCGCTCGAACCTGGGGATCTGCGCCGCTTACTGGAGCGGGCCCTGGCGGATGTGGAGCACGGCTATGGCGGGCGGCCGATCCAGATCGAGGCCGACGCCAGCGCCCACCTGCTGGATGTGGCCGGCGGCGATGCCCGCAGCCTGCTCAATGCCCTGGAACTGGCGGTGGAAACCACAGACCCCGGCGCCGATGGGGTGATCCACATCGATCTGGCGATCGCCGAAGAGTCGATTCAGCAGCGGGCCGTGCTCTACGACAAGCAGGGCGATGCCCACTTCGACACGATCAGTGCCTTCATCAAGTCACTGCGGGGCTCCGATCCCGATGCCGCCCTGTTCTGGCTGGCCCGCATGGTGGAGGCCGGCGAAAACCCCCGCTTCATCTTCCGCCGCATGCTGATCGCCGCCGGTGAGGACGTGGGGCTGGCGGACCCGCAGGCCGTGGTGGTGGTGGAGGCCTGCGCCGCCGCCTTCGAGCGGGTAGGCCTGCCCGAAGGGCTCTACCCCCTGGCCCAGGCGGCGCTCTACCTGGCCTCCACCGAAAAGAGCAACAGCGTGCTCGGGTTCTTCGATGCGCTCAAGAGCGTGCGTGCCACCAGCCGCCAGGAGGTGCCCTCCCACCTGCGGGATGCCAACCGCGATGGCAAGGCCTTCGGCGACGGGGTGGGCTACCGCTACCCCCATGCCTACGCGGAGCACTGGGTGGCCCAGCAATATCTGCCCGGTGCCCTGCAGGGGGAGGTGTTCTGGAAGCCGGGTGCCCTGGGCTGGGAGGGAGGGCTCGGAGCGGGCCTGCAGCGGCGTCGGGCTGCCCAGCTGGCGGCCGCGGCCGAAGCCGATCTCGAGCAGGGGATCCTGCTCACCACTGGCCCCGAGGATCCGGCCCTGCAACGTTGGCTGCGGCGCCAGATCGGCAGTGAGGGCCAGCGCCTCGAGCGGCTGCGGCAGCGCTTCTGGGAGGGGGTGCGGTGGCAGCGGCAGGACCGTTGCCTGGTGTTGAATGCGCGCTCGCTGCTGTGGAGCCTGGATCCGCTCGACGCCACGCCGGAAGGAGGCGTGGTGATCACGGTGGCGGCAGAGGCGGAACGGGGGCGACTGGAGGCCCAGCTGCAGGTGCTGGATCAGCTGCGGCGCCCGCGGCTGCTGTGCATTCCCGGCGCCCACCCTGAGGCGCTGATCGCGGCCCTGGAGCCGGGTGAACGCTTCGAGTGGATCGTGGGCCGCTCCCCTTTTCAGGATCTGGAGGCGTCAGGCCTGGCGACCTGGCTTGACCACATCAGCGACCTGGCGGCGCCAGGGGCCCAGATACGGTGGCTTCAGAGCCTGCCGCTGATCGGTCCGGCTGGGGCCCTCACTGAGCTGGTGCGGCAGCGGCAGCGTTCCGTTTCGCAGGAGCTGGCAACCCTCCTGCAGCAGGCGGCTGCGTGGGAGAGCGGCGGGCTGGGCAACGGACCCGGCGCGGACGCCCTGCAGCAGGGCCTTGAGGCGCGGGGCTGGAGGGTGGAACCTGAGCAGTGGCGCGAACCGCTCAGCATGACGCTCTCTGTCGGTTTGCGTCAGCGCTGGTTCGGCGAGGGGGCGAGCTATGGGCACCAGCTGAGCGCCGCCCTCGGCAGGAACTCCACTGGGCGGCTGGAGCAGCTCAGCGCCGATCTGGAAGGGGCAGAGCTGGCGCAGGCCTTGCAGCACACGCTGCTGGTGGCCATGAAAAAAGCCCCGGGAATCCCGGGGCGGTAAGGCTGAACCGCGAGGGTTCACCAGAGGCCGCGGATGGGCATGGGCTCGGCGGCAGGGGCAACCACAGGAGCCTGGAAGTTTTGAACCTTGGCCACGGGATCGCCCATCTGGTTGGCCTGGATGCAGGCCGGCAGGAAGACGTACCAGGACAGCAGGGAGGTGCACTGGGCGGAACCTTCCTTGCACTTGCCTTCGGCGCAGATGTTCTGCTTGCCGTCGTAGGTGCCGCAGGTATCCGCCAGGCGGTAATCCACCGGCAGCGCCGCCATGATTCCGGCCGAGGAAATCTGGCCATCCTTGGCATCGGCGATGATCGCGCTGCGCAGACCCTGCACGGCGTAGGTGCTCATCGTCCAGTAAGGGAAATAGCTGCGGCTCTGATTCTTGAGGAACTTCACACCCTCATCGGAATAGAGGAAACGGGTGACGCCGACCAGGTCGACGCTGTACGACTTGGAGAGACCGTCGCGCACTTCGGCGGCCGTCCAGCCGGAAAGATTGAGGCCACCAGCCAAGCCACGGTCGGTGATTTCGCCGGTTTCAAGGAAGGTGCCGAAAGCGCCCATTGGGGTGGACCAAACGGCACCGCCGGTGTTCCAGCGCACGGGGAGGTCGTTATCAACAGCGGCGGAGGCCGGCAGGGTGGAGGCCACGAGAGCCGACCCCATCAGGAGGCCAGCGGCAAGACGCTTCAGCACGGATCAGTTCTGGAACAACAATCCGAACCTAATCAGCCCGGTTGCATCTGCCAACAACTCGTCATCGGTCGAACATGAAGACCCAAGCGCGTCAGGTGCTAAGGATGCGGCGCCTCTGCAGCGGAACCTCATCAGCGTGGGGCATGACCGGCAGGCCGCTCACCAGGGGTTCAAGACCGCACCGCCCCTGCGGTGGCGGGGCGAACGGCCGGTAGGGCCACCCAGCCTGAGGGACACAGGAGCCGGTTGTCCTGGCTGGGGAAGGCCTCGGGATCAGGCGCCGGCCGGGATCCACGGCAGACGGCACCGCGGGGGGCATTCTCGACCGCCTCCACCCGGGCAAGGTAGATCTCATCGCCACCGGTCGGGGTGAGCACCAGCTGAACCCGGTCCTGGTTGAAGACCACATCGGCAGTCATTGTGGCGGGAATCTCGATGCCGAGCACATCGAGGTAAGGGGTGAAGCCGCCCCAGAAGTAGCGGGTGATCTCCGCGCCCACGAAACGGTTCAGCAAGAGCGACACCTGTTGGCGCTGCCCGAGCAGGGCTTCCTGGGTCTCCAGCCGCGCCAACAGCCCCGCCGTGTCCGCATCGGTACGGCTGGCCAGGGGGGGGTGCAGGCGCAGCTGGGTGAGGCCGGCCAGGCCAAGCGCCACCAGGATTCCGATCAGACCAAGGCGCACGACGGGGGCCATGAGCGGCCAGGAAGTGGGCGGACCCTAGCCGCCCCTAGGCTCCAGCCAGCCCAGCTTTGGACAGCTTCATGACCCTTGAGATCGGTGATCCCGCGCCCGAGTTCACCCTGCCGGATCAGGAAGGCCATCCGGTGCAGCTCTCCGCCCTGAAGGGCCAGCGCGTGGTGATCTACTTCTATCCGAAGGATGACACCCCGGGCTGCACCAAGGAAGCCTGCGGCTTCCGCGATCTGTGGAGCCAGTTCGAAGCCCATGGCATCAAGGTGCTGGGCATCAGCAAGGACGGGGCCGCCAGCCACGGCAAGTTCATCAGCAAATACGAGCTCCCCTTCACCCTGCTCACGGATGCGGAACCCTGTCCGGTGGCCACCGCCTACGAGAGCTATGGACTGAAGAAGTTCATGGGCAAGGAATACATGGGGATGATGCGCCACAGCTTCGTGGTGGCCCCCGATGGCACCCTCGAGAAGATCTACCGCAAGGTGAAAGCCGAGGAAATGGCGGAGCAGGTGCTCATCGATCTGGGCCTGAGCGCCCCAGCCGCCTGAGCCGGGCAGCGCTCAGCGCGTCCAGCGCCTCCAGCGCCAGGTCGGGCACGAGCTCGAACGGCTGACCCAGCTCCTGCAGCAGCGGGGCCAGCCGGGGGCCATCGCCGCCGGTGAGCCACAGGCCCGGCGGCGGCTCCGCATCGTGTTGCCGGCAGGCCCCGGCGATCGCATGGGCCAACCCCCACAGGCAACCGCTGGCCATGGCGGCTCCAGTGGCGCTGGGCCAGAGGTCGAGGGGCATGGCCGGGTCCGGCAGTCGCTGTTGCGGCAGCAGGGCCGTGCCCCCGGCCAGCGCCGCCAGCTGCAGACCGGCGCCAGCCAGCAGCCTTCCACCCGCAAAGGCGCCGCTTCCGGCCACCCGGGTGAGGCTCAGCGCCGTGCCGGCATCGGCTACCAGCACCGCGCCACTGGGGCCATCGCTTTGGCCACCACCCCCCAGGCGCCCTTGAGGCGCCAGACGCCCTTGCTGGCGCTGCCAGGCTCCCCAGCCCGCCAGAGCCCGATCGATGCCAAGCCAGGCCGGCATGCCCAGCAGGGGCACGGCATCAAGCGTGCACCTGTGCCGCAGCGGCAAGGCCAGCTCCGGCGGCAAGGGCCCCACGGCGGCCCAGGCCAGCAGCAGGTCGCGGTCTGCTGGCTCCAGGCGCTGGGGCGGCCGCGTGCTCCAGCAGCGGAGGCCTGCCAGTTCATCAGGCTCCGAGGCCGGTTCGCGCCGCGCCCAGTGCCAGTGAGTGTTGCCGATCAGCAGCACCAAGCTCGCCGCGCGGCCCGGAGTGCCGCCGGCGACCCCCACCACCTAGATACCTTCGCCCATCACACCGGGCAGATGGATGCCACACTCCTGATGCAGGCCACCGAAGCGGGTGGCGCGGCCACTCCCGTCGTCGGGGCCGCTGGAGTGCCAGTCGCCCACAGTGGAATAACCCTGTTCGAAGAGCGGGTGCTGGGGGAGGCCGTTGTTCTGCAGGTAGTAGTACACGTCCCGGTTGGTCCAGTTCAGCAGCGGTCGAAGCGACCAGCGGCCCCGCACCGGTTGGAGCGGCAGCATTGAGGCGCGGTGGTCAGTCTGTACGCCACGCACCCCGCTGGCCCAGCAGGCCACGCCGATCGCCTCGAACGCGCGATCGAGCGGTTCCACCTTGCGGAGGCGGTGGTAGAGATCCAGATCATCGGCATCGCCGGTGGCCCACAGCCGGCCATGCAGAGCTTCCATGCGGGCCGGGCTGACCTCGGCTTGGGCCACGTGCAGATTGAGCGACAGCAGATCCGTGAGCTGCTCTGCATAGCGGTAGGTCTCGGGGGGGAGATAACCCGTGTCGACCCAGATCACTGGCAGGGCGGCGTCGAGTGCGGCGGCCATGTGCAACAGCACCGCAGACTGAATGCCGAAGCTGGTGATCACAGCAAAATGATCACCGAAGGTGTCCCTTCCCCAGCGCAGCTGGTCCTCGGGGGGGAGGGCTTCCACCACCCTCCCTGCGGCCTCGGCGTCGAGCGGCAGGCCCTGGCGGTCGGTGGGAAGGGTGGGGGAGATGGTGGCGGCCATGAACGCCATCATCTCCTGTGACGAAACGCTCTGGTTAGGGTTCGGGTAGTCAACGCCACAACCGAGACGCCGTACCCATGGCGGAGACCAGCGGGGACCGCACCCCCTTCCCCAATCCAGCCGAAGCCGGTGCGGGCACCACGTCCTCGTGGGAGCCCCCCCATCCGGTGGTGATCGTCGGGGGCGGCTTCGGTGGCCTCTACACGGCGCTGGCCCTGGCTGCCCGGCGTGACCCTCCGCCTGTGGTGCTGGTGGAGCCGAACGAGCGGTTCGTTTTTCTGCCGCTCCTCTACGAGCTGCTCTCCGATGAGCTGCGTGCCTGGGAGGTGGCGCCGCCCTACGCCAGCCTGCTGGCCAGCCGCGGCATCGCCTGGCTGCGCGACCGGGTGGTGAGCATCGACGCCGCCAGCGGCACCGTCACCACCGCGCAGGGCCGCTGCCTTCCCTACTCCCGGCTGGTGGTGGCCACCGGTAGCCGCAGCAATGATTTCGGCATCCCCGGGGTGCACGACCACGCCCTGCAGTTCCGCTGCCTGGCGGATGTGGAGCGCCTTCAGGCGCTGGTACAACAACTCCAGGCGCAACAGCGCCCCCTGCAGCGTCTGGCGATCGTGGGGGCCGGGGCCAGCGGAGTGGAGCTGGCCTGCAAGCTTGCCGACCTGCTGCAGGGCCACGCCGTGCTGGAGCTGGTGGAGCAGGGCGCCGAGTTGTTGCCTGAGGCGCGAGCCTTCAACCGGGAGCAGGCCCGCACCGCCCTGCTGCGCCGCGATGTGCGCCTGCGCACCCACACCCGGGTGGAAGCCGTGGAGGCGGGCCGGGTCACGCTGCGACACGAACCGGCGGGCGGGGGCGCCGCCAACACGGAGCATCTCAGCGTCGATGGCGTGGTCTGGACCGCCGGGGTGACAGCGGCGGCGCCGGCGATCACGCCCACCGCGGCCACCGACCGCCGCGGCCGTCTGCTCTGCCACCCCGATCTGTCGTTGGTGCAGCATCCCCACCTGTTTGCCCTCGGCGATGTGGCCCACGCGGCCGATGCCGATGGTGAGCCCCTGGCCGGCACGGCCCAGGTGGCCTTCCAGCAGGCCGACGTGCTGGCCGACAACCTGATTCGCAGCCTGGCCGGCGAACCCACCAGCCCATTCCGTTGGAACGATCTCGGCGAGATGATCAGCCTTGGCATCGGCGAGGCCAGCCTCACCGGGCTGGGCCTCACCCTGGCCGGATCCGCCGCCTACCGCCTCCGCCAGCTCACCTACCTGGGCCGTCTGCCGGGGCTCCCCCATCAGCTGCGCGTGGCCTCCGGCTGGCTTTCCGACCTGGGCCGCCCCCTGTTCGGCGCCGGCGAACCCGCCCGCACGCCGCCGCCCCGACCGTGATCGCCGCCGCTGCCACGGACGCCTGGCCGGCCCCGAAGGGGCTGCTGCTCGATGCGATGGGCACCCTGATCGGCCTGCGGGAATCGGTGGGCACCACCTATGCCGCCGCCGCTGCCGGGCATGGAATCACGCTGAGCGCTGCCGCAATCGACCAGGTCTTTCCGGCCGTGCTGCGCCAGGCCCCGCCCCTGGCCTTTCCGGGTCTGCAACAGCAGGAACTGGAACGGGCCGAGCGGCAGTGGTGGGGCGCACGCATCGATGCTGCCCTGCAGGGCGCTGGCAGCGGCGCGCGCGCCCCTGGCGCCCTGCAGGAGGAGCTGTATCTCCGCTTTGCTGATCCTGCTTTGTGGCGGGTGCTCCCCGGGGTGGCTCCCGCGCTTGAACACTGGGCGGCCGTGGGCCTCCGGCTGGCGGTGGTGAGCAATTTCGACGGGCGTCTGAACGGGCTGCTCAGCGGGCTGGGCCTGGCGGAACATCTTCAGGCGGTGATCGTGTCCAGCGCGGCCGGGGCCGCCAAACCCGATCCCCTGCCCTTCCGGCTGGCGCTGACGGCCCTCGGCCTTGAGGCCGCTGAGGTGTGGCATGTGGGGGACAGCCCCGAGGATGCTGAAGGGGCGGCAGCCACCGGTGTGCGTTGCCTGCGGATCCAACGCCCCTGACCCGATGCACCCGCGCCGTTGAAACAAGCTGTGCTGCTGGGGCGTGTCAGCGGTCTGCGCCCCGCCCAGAAACGCCGCCTGGAGCGGCTGTCCCACCGCCGGCACCCGGAAGGGGGAGGCGCGGAACTGCTCTGCCTGCAACGGCTAGCCGCCGAGGCCCGTGAGCTGGAGCTGCCGCTGAGCCTGGTGGTGGACGGCCGCGGCCTCACCCGCCTGCTGTGGGTGGGGCCACTGGAGCAATCGGGCCGGCTGATCGAGCGACTGCCCGGCAGCGAGCGGCGCCAGGGGAGCGACCTGCGCCTGATCACCTGCGTGGGCCGCAAGCCCGGCCTGGAGCCGCTGGCCAGCGAAGCGCTGGTGGGGCTCGATCTGGAGCCGCTGGTGTGGCTGCGCTACCCCGACAAGGCCGCCGCGGGGGGGCGCTGGGCGGCAGCGTCCTACACCATCAGCCAGGAGGAGGGGCGCCCCTGGGCCCTGTACCGAGAGGCCGACCTGGCCGAGCTCTGCGAGGCCGCTCACTCGCCGTTGCCCGCGGAGGCCGCCAACGACGCCCCGGGGCCGGCGCCCCAGGCTGGGCCCGAACGGGTGCTGTTGCTGGCCCTGATCGGTGAGGACGGTGCCGCAAGCCAGCGCGACATCGCCGAGCTCGAAGGGCTGGTGCGGAGCGCCGGCGCGCTGCCGGTGGGCTTGATCCAGCAGAAGCGCCAGCAAGCGGCGCCCCAGACGCTCTGGGGGGAAGGGAAACTGCGCGAGGCGGCCCTGGAGGCCCGCCGACTGGGAGCCACCCTGGTGGTGACCGATCGGGACCTGACGCCGGTGCAGGCCCGCAACCTGGAGCGGCTGCTGGACCTGCCGATCAGCGACCGCACCGAACTGATTCTCGACATCTTTGCCCAGCGGGCCGCCAGCGGCGCCGGGCGTCTGCAGGTGGAACTGGCCCAGCTGCGCTACCGGCTGCCGCGGCTCAGCGGCCGCGGCCAGAGCCTCTCGCGTCAGGGGGGTGGCATCGGCACCCGGGGCCCGGGGGAAACCCAGCTGGAAAAAGACCGGCGGGCCATTGCCCGACGCCTCGACCGCCTGCAGCGGGAGGTGCAGCGGCTGGGGGAGCACCGGGCGCGCCTGCGCGAGGGACGCCAGGGCGTCAGGCGGCTGGCCCTGGTGGGCTACACCAATGCCGGCAAGAGCTCCCTGCTCAATGCCCTCACCCGCCCGGTGGCGGGTGAGGAGGTGCTGGCCGAGAACAAGCTGTTCGCCACCCTCGATCCCACCACGCGGCGGCTTGACCTGCCGGATGGGCAAGGGGGGCTGGTGCGGCTGTTGATCACTGACACGGTCGGCTTCATCCGCGCCCTCCCGCCGCCCCTGGTGGAGGCGTTCCGCTCGACGCTGGAGGAAACCCTCGACGCCGATCAGCTGCTGGTGGTGGTCGATCTTTCGGACCCGGCCTGGCCGCAGCAGCTCGAAGCGGTGAACGCCCTGCTCGACACCCTCGGCAGCACCGCGCCGCGTCAGATGGTTGGCAACCAGATCGACCGCTGCGACGCGCAGGCGCTGGAGCTGGCCCGCACCTTGCACCCCACCATGCTGTTTGTGTCAGCGACCGCAAACTTCGGCCTGGAGGGACTGCGTAACTGGATGATCACCCAGGTCTGCTGACCGCAGGGCTATGGCACGATCAACGATGTCTCATCCCCCCTGCCATGCCTCTTCAACTCGGTGACACCGTCCCCGATTTCACCCAGGATTCCCAGCTGGGTCCGATCAACCTCTACGACTTCGCCGGCGACAGCTGGGTCGTGCTGTTTTCCCACCCGGCCGACTACACCCCTGTGTGCACCACGGAGCTGGGTGAAGTGGCCCGCCTGCGCCCGGAGTGGGAGAAGCGCAATGTCAAGACGATTGCCCTGAGCGTTGATTCCGCCGAGAGCCACAAAGGCTGGATCGGCGACATCAATGAAACCCAGTGCACGATCGTTGATTATCCGATCCTGGCGGATGCGGACAAATCAGTGAGCGATCTGTACGGGATGATCCACCCGAAGGCGCTGAACAACCTCACCGTGCGTTCGGTGTTCATCATCGATCCCAGCAAGAAACTGCGTCTGCAGATCACCTATCCCGCCAGCACGGGCCGGAACTTCCATGAAATCCTCCGGGTGATCGATTCCCTGCAGCTCACCGATCACCACCAGGTGGCCACACCGGTGAACTGGCAGCAGGGCGACGACTGCGTCGTGGTTCCCTCGATCTCCACCGAAGACGCCCGGGCCAAGTTCCCCAAAGGCGTCACTGAGGTCAAGCCCTACCTGCGCATGACCCCCCAGCCCAACACGTGAGCACACGATCGGGCTGGCAGCACCGTTTCATCGTTCCGCAGTTCACCCTGGTGACAGGGATGCTGATGGTCGCCGTGGGCACCGTGGTGATGGCCAGCCCGTTCTGCTCCAACGACGACGTGTGCTGGTGGGGCTGATTCTCACCAGCGGCCTCGGGCTGATGGCGTTGACGTTCAGCGGAGCCAGCCCGGGCGGCACCGGCGTTGCCACCACAACCACCACATTCGCCCTGCTTCGTGCTGTGCGTGGTGGCCATGGCCCCGGTGCTTGGCCTTCGACGCCGTTGGGCTCAATGTGGGCGTCACCGCCCAGTTCAACCGCTGGGGGCAGGTGGTGATGATGGTGGGCATGGTTGTGGGCCGGGCGGGGATTCTGCTGCTGCTCTCCTCCCTCTACCCCAACAGGACCCACAATCGTGTGGGCTATCCCCGCGAAGAGCTCTCCCTCTGATCGTCATGCGCCTTTCCCTGTGTCCCCTGCCATTGCACCGCTCATGACCCAGTGGTGGCAGTGGCAAGGTGGCAGTGACACGGTGTCGAGAAGCTTCGCTGTGATCGGCGTGGGCCGCTTCGGCAGTGCCGTCTGCAAGGAGTTGCTCCGCTTCGATGCGGAAGTGCTGGCCATCGACAACTCCCAGCGGGCGATCGATGAAATGCGCCAGGTGGATCCAGCCATCGAGGCGCGGGTCGTGGACTGCACCGATGAGGAAGCGCTGCGCGCAGCTGGCGCCCTTGATGTGGGCACGGTGGTGGTGGCGATCAGTGAGCCGATCGAGGCGAGCATCACCGCCACCTTGATCGTCAAGGATGCTCCCGGCAGCCGCGTGCGCCAGGTGATCGCGCGGGCCACCAGCGATCTGCACGAAAAGATGCTCCGGCGGGTCGGCGCCGATCGGGTGGTGTTCCCCTCGAAGATGCAGGGCACCCGGCTCGGCATGGAGTTGGTGCGGCCCAACTTGCTGGAGCGGCTGCGTCTCGACGACCGCAACAGCATCGAGGAGATCAAGGTGCCAACGGCGTTCGTGGGTCGCTCGCTGCGCGATCTGAACCTGCGCAAGAACCACGACGTCAGTGTGTTGGCGGCCGGTCCCCAGAACCACCTCACCGTGAACCCTCCGGCCTCCCACGTGCTCAACGAGGACGAACTGCTGGTGGTGATGGGCAGCAGCGAGGCGCTCGAGGCCCTTCCCTCCCATTGAGCCGATGAAGGTTCTGGGCCTGATGAGCGGCACAAGCGCCGATGGCATCGACGCCGTGCTGGCCAGCTTTGAAGGTCCTTGCGACCATCCCCGTTGGCGTGTCTTGCACAGCACCTCGACCCCCTACCCCGAGCAGCTGCGCTCCCAGTTGGTGGCGGTGGGTCAGGGGGAGCCACACACCGCTGCCGCGCTATTGGATCTGGCGGAGGCGGTCACCGTCGAACAGGCGCGCGCCGCCCGCAGCTGCGATCCTGCCGGCGAGGCGGAGCTGGTGGGCTGCCATGGCCAGACCCTCTGG
Source organism: Cyanobium sp. ULC065 (assembly GCF_977927515.1). The sequence goes on from NZ_OZ376393.1 coordinate 2,943,234, forward strand.
CATCGCCCGCCCACACCCGAAGGTCGCGGTGCCAGCTGGCAACTCCTGCAGGGCCCCCTGCTGGCCCAGCTGTTGGAAACGCCGGTGGTGTTTGATCTGCGCGCCCATGACCTGGCACTCGGCGGGCATGGCGCGCCACTGGTGCCAGCCGCCGATGCCGCGTTGCTGCCACGCATCGGCGGCTGGCGGGCGGTGCTCAACCTCGGTGGCATCGCCAATCTCTCCTTGCTGCCGCCGGCCAGTGGCCCGGAGCGGCAGGCCCCGGTGACGGGCTGGGACTGCGGCCCGGCCAACACCCTGATCGACCTTGCGGTGGCGCAGTTCAGCGATGGCCGCCTCGGCTACGACCGCGATGGCGCCTGGGCTGCCCGCGGCAAGGTGCAGAACGCCTTGATCGCCCGTTGGCTGCAGGACGACTATTTCCACTTGCCAGCGCCGAAGTCCACCGGCCGCGAACTGTTCGGCCAGGAGGATCTGCGCCGCCGCCTGCAGGAACTCGCCCTGGCAGCCGAACCCGAGAACTCAGGACTTGCCACCCAGCAGGCAGATGCACTTGCCACCCTCACCGCCTTCAGTGCGGCGGTTGTCGCTCAGGACCTGGAGCGGGGCACCCGGCCAGTGGAGCTGGTACTGGCAGGCGGCGGCGCCCACAACGGCACGCTGGTGCGTGAGCTCCGCCAGCGCTGCCGCGGCGTGATGGTGCGGCCCCTGTCGGAGCTGGGGGTGGAGCCGGCCCAGCGGGAAGCGCTGGGTTTCGCACTGCTGGCCTGGTGGCACCACCACTGCCATCCCGGTTCCCTGCCTTCCGTCACAGGGGCCTCCCGCAGCGCAGTGCTGGGCGTGCGCGCAACTCCCACCACCTGAGCGCCCGCCACTGCCGCCGCCGCAGGCACCGGCCAACCCAAGCCGCGGTCAACCGGCGGACCAGAAAAGCCGTTCAGCTCGCCGGCCGGTAGAGCCGTAGGCGCCGCGGCGCCCCCCGCAGACGACCTGGTCCATTGCGTTGCTGCCGCTCCAGGGCTTGGCGGAACTGATCGGTGCGCAACTGGCGCTGACTGCGGGCATCGCGCGGCCGTTCCGGCGGCAGCTCGGGCGGCGGCTGATCGAGACGATCCAGACCCTGCTGGATGAGCACCTTGGCCATGTTGCTGACCGTGCGCGACTCCGCCTCCGCCACCGCGGCGAGCCGCTCACAGAGTTCTTCAGGCAGCACCACCTGAATGCGAGGTGACTTGGGGCGGCCGCTGGCGGAGGTCTGACGGGTGGCCACGGCCCCAGGGTGCGCTTGCTCTACACACGAGTGTACAGAGGTGCACAGGGATAGTATCCAGCCGTATGCTTGTGGAGCTCTGCGCATGCGCCGCCCCCAAGCCATGACCAAAGCCACGACCGAAGCCATGACGAAAGCCGTGACAAGGGCTGTGACCCGGGCCACGGACGGGCCCACCACCCCCGGCGACACCAAGGCAAGCCAGGTGGCAGCCTCGAAACCCGCCAGGCGCGCCGCCAGCACTGCAGCCCGCGCCGCCGGCAGCAGCGATCGATCGGGCCGTGGCGCCGAGAAAAGTGACGTGCTCGTGTCCGCCGTGATCAGCACGTATCTGCTCACCCATCTGCACCACGTTCTTCAGCGCGCGGAGTTCGCCGCAGCCCAGGAGGGCCACAAATCCCAGGCCTCCAACTACGCCCAGCTGCGCAAGGTGCTCTGCCTCGACGCCCGCACCATGGAAGATGCCTCCGCGTCCGAACAGGAGGAGCTCGACTCGCCCTGCGCGGCCTGAAGCGAGCGCCCCTGTCCCGCTGGCCAAGCAACGCTCAGACGCACCCTGTCACAGGCCCGGCCGGCGATTTCCACGGCGCAGGAATGCATCCGGCAAGGTGTTGGGACGGTATTCGGGGAACGCCGACCCCACCTTGAACGCCTTCCCTCTGATTCCTTCGGCCTCGCTGGCCCCCGCCCTGCTGCCGGTGCTGTTGGTGCTGGCGGCGGCCCGCTGGCTCACCCACCGGCCTGAAGCCCTGCGTCCGCTGGCGGCGCGCCGATTGGCGGCGGCCCTGCTGCTGTTTCTGGTGCTGCGCTACCTGGTGTGGCGGGTGGGCTTCAGCCTCAACACCTCATCAGCGCTGGCGCTCACCCTCTCTCTGGTGCTGCTGGGCTGCGAAGCCTTCCTGCTGGGCACCGGCATGATGCAGATCCTGCTCAGCTGGCGCGCGATTCCGCCACGGGAGCGGCAGGCCGATCGACTCGAAGCCTGTTTCCGCGCCGGAACCTGGCAGCCGCCGGTGGATGTGCTGATTCCCACCTGCGGCGAGCCGCTGGCGGTCTTGCGGCGCTGTCTGGTGGGCGTGACAGCGATGCGTTATCCCCACAAGCGCGTGTTCGTGCTCGACGACAGCGGCCGCGCAGAGGTGGAAGAGCTCGCCAACCGCCTCGGTTGCACTTACCTCAGCCGCCCCGATCGCCGCGGCGCCAAGGCGGGCAATCTGAATTTCGGTCTCAGCCACAGCCATGCGGAACTGGTGGCGGTGTTCGATGCCGACTTCATCCCGCAGACCCACTTTCTCGAGCGCACGCTCGGCTTCTTTCTGGAGGCGGATGTGGCGCTGGTGCAGACCCCCCAGACCTTCATCAACGCCGACCCGCTGATGCGCAACCTGGCGATGGAGCGCTGGCTGCTTCCCGATGAGGAGAGCTTCTACCGCTGGATCCAGCCGGTGCGGGATGGCAACGCCGCCGTCGTCTGTGCCGGCACCTCCTTCGTGGTGCGGCGTTCGGCGCTGGCGGCCATCGGTGGGTTCAATCCGGGGGCGCTCTCCGAGGATTTCGTGGCCGGCCTGGAGCTCACCGCCCGCGGCCATCGCCTCGTGTACCTGCCAGAGAAGCTCAGCGCCGGACTGGCGGCCGAAACGATGGCCGATTTCGTCCAGCAGCGCTTGCGCTGGTGCACCGGCACCCTGCAGACCCTGCGCCTGAACGCCAATCCTCTGCGGCTGCGGGGGCTCTCGGCACAGCAGCGCTTCTCCTACAGCGAGGGGCTGCTGCACTGGTTCAACAACCTGCCCCGGCTGATCCTGCTGCTGATGCCGTTGTGTGTGGGGCTGCTGGGCATCCTGCCGATCCGCATGACGCTCGAGCAGTTTCTCGTTTATGCCCTGCCCGTGCTCTGCAGCCAACTGGCCCTGGTGGGCTGGCTCACCCGCGGCTCCCGCCATGCCCTGCTGCCGGAGCTGATGAGCTGGCTGCTGGCGGTGCCACTGGCGATCACCGTGCTGCGCAGCCTGGTGATGCCGGCTGGAGGCTTCACGATCACGCCCAAGCACCGCCTGCGCCAGCACGGCGGAGGCGCCTGGTCGTTGATGCTGCCTCTGCTCGTGCTGCTGGTGGTCAACCTCGCCAATCTCGGCGCCGTGCTGCTGCAACTGCAGGCGGGCCCGCTGGCTCCCACCACCCACTGGGTGGGGCTGTTCTGGGGCGGCCTCAACACCTTTGCCCTGCTGGTGGCGTTGCGCTGCTGCATCGATCCCCCCTGTCTCGATCCCACCCCCTGGCTGGCGCTCCACCTGCCGGTCCAGCTGCGGGCGGAGGGGATCACCTGCACGCTCCAGGTCGAAGCCATCAGCGAGCGGGGATTGGAAGGCCGCCTCACCGCCGACCTGCCGCCGTTCAGCGAGGCCACCCTGCAGCTGCCTGGCCTGCCGGCCCCCCTGCCGGCCAGCTGCCTGGCCAAGCGGAAACGGAACGTGGCACTGGCCTGGGAGGCGCTCAGCTGGGACAGCCACAACGCGCTCATTGAGTTTCTGTACTGCACCCCGGGCAGCTGGCCGCAGCGTCAGGCTCCGCCGGAGTGGAAGGCGCTGGCGGTGCTGTTCTCCCAGCTGCTGCGGGCCCCGCGGGAGGCACGCCCCTTCCGCCGCAGCCTGGTGCCGAAGTCCATCAACACCACACAATCTCTCGCCCCACTCACCAGCCACCCATAACGTCGAACCAGATCAACGGCTCCCATCCGTTTCCATGACAGATTCCAGCGCTGCTCCAACCCCCGTTGCCGAGCTGTACGCCCGCATCCAGCAAGACCACGAGCTCACCCAGTTGCTGTTCCGCCAGGCGCTGCAAGACCCGAAGGGCACCTTGCAGCGGATCGTGGAACTGGGCGCGCAATGGAATCTGCCCGTCACCGCCGAGCAGGTCAAGGAGCATCTGGCCAGCCACGATGAAGGCACGCGGCAGTGGCTGGTCAAGGCGCGCGGCGGGCTCTGATCGAGGCGCGCAGCTACCTGCTCAGGCCAGGCCAACGAGCTCTACGTAACCCAGCCGGCGTGGCTCTGCGCAAGCCCCTTGGCGCACGTCTGATGAAGAGGGACGTGCGCCCGCTCAGGGGTGTGTGCGGTCCGCTGGCAGCGGCAGGTTTCCCCCTGCTAACGGCGCGGCTGTTCCTTGGGGGCGCGCCAGCTCGGTTCCCGTTCCTTCCGGCATGGGCGTCAGGCTGCGCGGAGCCAGGCGATCGGAGCGGCCACCCTGCGACCAGCTGAAGAACAGCCAGTAACTCACCAGTGCCAGACCGGCGGCCACCACCAGCGCCGCCACTTGCTCCAGTCGTTTCACCATGGCTCCAGCCGGTGGGCCATCATCGCGGCGCCTTTCTCCTCCCTCCAGTGTGCCGATACGGTTCCAGGCGGGCACAGGCGTGATGATGGGACACAACTCCCAATACCCCCCACGCTGTGCTTCGTCTGGAACGCGTCTCAAAGCTTTACCCCACCGGCGAAGCGCTGCGCGACGTCACCTGGGAAGTGAAGCCAGGCGACCGGATCGGTCTGGTGGGGGTGAACGGTGCCGGCAAATCCACCCAGCTGAGGCTGATCGCCGGGCTTGAGGAACCCAGCAGCGGCCAGGTGGTGCGCCAGGGGAATCCCCGCATCGTGTACCTCAAGCAGGAATTCGATGTGGATCCCAGCCGCACCGTGCGGGAGGAGCTCTTCCAGGCGTTCGGGGAGGCCGCCGAGGTGCTGATCCGTCAGCATCGGGTGGAGCATGAAATGGCGAGCGAGCAGGCCAGCGCCGACCCCGATCATCTCGACGATCTGATCCACGAACTGGGGCGGCTGCACAGCCGCTTCGAAGCCCTGCACGGCTACGAGCTCGACGCCCGCATCGACAAGCTCCTGCCCACGATCGGCTTCACCCCCGAATCCGCCGACCTGCCGGTGGGCGACTATTCCGGCGGTTGGCAGATGCGGATCGCGCTCGGCAAGGTCCTGCTGCAGGATCCCGATCTGCTGCTGCTCGACGAACCCACCAACCACCTGGATGTGGAAACGATCCAGTGGCTGGAGGGTTACCTGGTGGCCCAGCCCGTGCCGATCGTCGTGGTCAGTCACGACCGCACCTTCCTCGACAGGATCTGCAACCAGATCGTGGAAACCGAGCGCGGCATCTCCCGCACCTACCTGGGCAACTACAGCCAGCACCTCGAGCAGAAGGCACTGGAGAGGGAAGCCACCCAGGCCGCCTTCGAACGCCAGCAGAAGGAACTGGCGGGCCAGCAGGCCTACATCGACCGCTTCCGCGCCAGCGCCACCCGCAGCACCCAGGCCAAGAGCCGCGAAAAGCTGCTGGAGAAGGTGGAGCGGATCGAAGCTCCGCTGGAAGGGGTGTCCGGCCCCAGCTTCCAGTTCCCGCCGGCGCCCCGCTCCGGCCGGCAGGTGGCGCTGATCGAAGACATGAGCCACAGCTACGGCGACCGGATCCTGTTTCTCGGCGCGGGTCTTGAGGTGGAGCGGGGCGATCGGATCGCCTTTGTCGGCCCCAATGGCGCCGGAAAATCGACGCTGCTGCGCCTGGTGATGGGTCTGGAGCCGGTGGACGAGGGCATCGCCCGCCTTGGCGATCACAACGTGGTGCCGGGTTACTTCGAGCAGAACCAAGCCGAGGCACTCGATCTGGAGAAAACCGTGATCGACACCCTGTTCGAGGCGGTGCCCGACTGGACCCAGACCCAGGTGCGCTCCCTGCTGGGCAGCTTCTGCTTCAGCAACGATGCGGTGTTCAAACAGGTGGGGCAGCTCAGCGGCGGCGAAAAGGCGCGGCTGGCTCTGGCGTTGATGCTGCTCACTCCCTGCAACCTGCTGATCCTTGACGAGCCCACCAACCACCTCGACATCCCCGCCAAGCAGATGCTCGAGCAGGCACTGCAGGAGTACGACGGGGCGGCGCTGATCGTCTCCCACGACCGCTATTTCATCGCCCAGGTGGCCAACCGCATCGTGGAGCTGCGCGATGGCGAGCTGGTGCTCTACCGGGGGGATTACGCCTACTACCTGGAGAAAAAGCGCGAAGAGGCCGAAGCCGAGCGGCTGGAGCAGGAGGTCCAGGCCCGTCGCGCCAGAACGGCCGCCAACAAGGAAAAGCAACAGGCCAAAGCGGCCTCGCGCAAGACCCGCCAGGACTGAGCGCGGCCGCCCGCAGCCAGGGCAAGCCACAGCGCCAACCTCAGACGGTTGACCACCAGGAAGCAGGGGTACCAACCGAAAGCAACCGGACCAATCGGTGCATCCCACCGGCCCCTCAACGCCTGATCACCCGCTGTCGGAGCCGGGCTCAGCGGTGCCGGGTCAGTGGTGCCCAGGCCTGTTGAGCGGAGCGCCAACCATGGCCAGGCCCGCTTCCCGCCACTCCACACCCGCTTACGGCCGGATGCATCACATGGACCTGAGGCAGGAGAAGCGCCTGAGAGCCCGCTCTATGCAGCAGTTACCACAGAAAACTTCATGAAGGCTTAGGCAGGAAAACTCATTTTCCTGGACCCCTCCTATTGATCTGCATATCCTGACCGTATCCCACGCCGCAGGACCAATGAGCGATCCCCGTCTGTCCTCCCCCTCCTCCTTTGGCGCCGACGCCCTTGACGCCGGCATGATCGCCATGGATGCTGCCCACGGGCGAGATGCCGCAGGAGACTCTGTTGAGTCTTACTTCGAATGCATCACCACTTGCTCACTGGATGATGGTGCCTGCATCACCGAGTGTGTAGAGCAATTGCGGATGCACCACTGATCCCTGGGCGCGAGACCCGCCATGGTGGGACCCTGACACGATCCCCTTAACTCTGTGGCGATCGATACGAGCGACCTCGAAACACTTCGTAGCATTGGGGCGGTTCATTGATCCGCCGCGATGCCAGGAATGTCCGAACCGCTCGCCCTCACCCTTGGCCAGCAATTTGAGTTGGAGCGCATGACCCGCGTCATCGACTCCACCGGAGACGCCCAGTCGCTGCGCGGTCTGGCCAAACAGCTGCTCCAGGCCTGGCAAACCCAGCGAGCCGCTACCGAGTGGATGATGCGCCAGCAGCTTGGCAGTCCGCCGAGCCGCCTCAGCGACCCTCAGGGGCAGAGCCAGCCCACGGCTCTCAAACTGAATCAGGAGTTTTCCGTGGCTGGCCCGGACGTGCTCTGACGGTGGCCTCTGCACTGTCGCCCCAGCGCTGCCAGCCCCTCCGGCCGGCAGCGCTCAACCAGCGGCTGCATGGTTCAAAAGATCCGATCGCAATGCCGATTGGCGCACGGCCGATTGTCCCAAGGAGGACGGGCCCAAGCCCGTTTGACTCAAGCCTGAACACCAACGAGCAAGCCATTGGGTCTGACGACCCAATGGCTTTTCTCTGACCATTCGCTTCGTGATTCCTCTCGCCAGGGTCTGCAGCAGTGCTCGTTTTTGTGGCCCTGCTGATCACCGTTCGTTTCTGCGAGCTGCTCAGTGGCCCGGATCGCTGGGCACCGGAGATCGATCAGCGCCGCTGGCCCTGGCCCACCATGGCAGTCGGGGTGACCTGAAGGTCGATGTCAGCGCCGTTCCGGATGATGCGCAACGCCATCGGCCGGCCCACACCATTGCTTTCCACGGCGGCGATCATCTGGGCGGGGCCGGGCAGGGGACGCCCCTCGACCGCCACGATCACATCGCCGGGCCGCAGACCCGCTGATGCGGCAGGACTGCCCGGCAGCACCGAGCGCACGAGGGCACCGCGCGGGGCGCTGCCTGGATTTGTGCCGGGCACGTTGTCGAGGCCGACGCCGATCATCGGGTGGTCCACTCGGCCGGTGGCCAGCAGCTGATTCGCGATGCTGCGGGCGCGGTTGATCGGAATCGCAAAACCGAGGCCGGCGCCGGGGCCGGAGCGCACCAGGGTGTTGATCCCCACCACTTCACCATCGGCATTGAGCAAGGGCCCGCCGGAATTGCCGGGATTGATGGCGGCATCGGTCTGGATCAGATCCAGCCGCTTGTCGGTGATGCCCAGCTTGCTCACGTTGCGGTTGAGGTTACTGATGATCCCCATGGTCACGGTGTTATCGAGACCGAAGGGATTGCCCACTGCAATCGCCCAGTCGCCCACCTGCAGCGCATCAGAGTTCCCGAGCCTGGCCACCGGCCACGGCCCTGGGCTCAGCAAACGCACCAAGGCGAGATCGGTGAGCCGGTCAAGCCCCACCACTTTCCCTTCCACCCGGCGCCCATCCTTGAGGCCCACATACACCCGGTCGCTGTTCTCCACCACGTGAGCGTTGGTCAGAAGCAGGCCATCGGCCTGGAAGATCACACCGCTGCCCTGACCCCGCTCGGTGCGCTGGGACGGCTGCTGAGCCTGGGGCAGGTTGAAGAACTGGCGGAAAAAGGGATCAGCCATCAGGCCGCGCGGCAGCCCTGAGCCGCCACCGCTCACCACCGTGCGCTCCGTGTCGATCGTCACCACCGCCGGCCCGGCGCTGCGGACAGCGTCCGCGACGAACGACTGCCGGGAGAGCCCAGGCGCACCGCCTGGCTGAGCCTGGGCCGGCGCAGGAGCGGGCCGGGTGAGCACCGGGGAGGCCAGCAGAACGGCAAGGGGGAGCAGATAAGGCAGCTGGCGGAGAGACAAACGCCTCATGGACATGGCGATCAGAACAGGAACGGGACGTGATTCCGACCGTAACGGTGTTGCCTGGCGTTGAGGAACGCCTGCGGCAGTGAAGGTGTGACGAAGTGCGGCAAAGCGCAGGCTCAAAGGATCTCTGCACGCAAGACGCTCCGCCCCTAGGGTTGAAGAACTTTTATGAATGAATATGGACACAAGCAGCGTTCTGCTGGTGTTTCTCGCCTTTGGCGCCGCCTGCAGCACCCTCTGGGCCTGGAGCATGGCACCCGGGTCTTCAAGCAGGCGATGATGGGCCATGGCCTTCCACGGCCACGGCAGCTTGCCCATCACCGATGGACCCCTTTCTCGCCCGCCTGTTTCCCCTCCTCTACGGCGCCTGCCTGCTTGGCCTGCTGTGGCAGGCGTTCCGGGTGATGGCCAAGGGATTCACAGCGGTCTCCCGACCCGCCGATCTCCCGTTTCCCAGCCCCTTCGCCCCGGTCAGTGCTCAGCCGGAGAGCACTGACCGCACCGGCCGTCTCACCATCCACCCGGAGTTGCTCGACGCCGACGGCAGCCTTACCCAGGAGGATCTGTTGACAGTGCGCTTCAGTGATGGTGCGGAGGAAACGGTTCTTCCTCCGGAAACCCCTTAGCCCAGCCAAGGCGCCATGAACTGCTACCCGCTCTGAGCGGATCCTTGGCTTGCGCACATGCGCACCGGATCAGCCTGCTGCGGTCCCATGGGCTGGTACAACCAGAACGTAGAACCGAATCACGGCGGAGGCCGACAGTTGGATCAGAGAACTCGAATCGTGGCGGCCGTTATGCGCAGCCTCAAACTTCCTCCCCGGTTTCGCCTCCAGCTCACAAAGGAGGATCCGATCCGCCTGGAGCTGAGCCTCACGCCCTCCTACGGCAAGGATCCGATCCTGGTGGGCCTGGTGGAATCCCAGGATCTCGTGGCACGCCGCGATCGGGAGGGCAGGATCCCTCGCGACCTGCAGGGCACCTGGGACTGGACAGTGCGGCACGGCAAGGTCACCACCGGGGGCTGGAACCCCTACCTGAAGGAAGCCCTGCAGACGATGTTTGAAACCGGCTTGCCGGCAGTCGTCTACGAAGAAACCACCGGCGAGGCGTATCACCCGGTGGATGGCGCCCGTCACGTGCGTTGAAAGGCGGCCGGCGGTGCCGTGCGCAACCTGCTGACGATCGGCGTGGCAGCGGCGCTACCCCTGATCAACAGGCAAAGAAACGTGGCTAAGACCACCACCTGTGGTCCAGAGGGGCGCTAAAACGGACGCATCGGTTTCTTCCGTTTTTCTTTATGTCCTCGCTGGCCCTGTCCATCGGACCCCTGGTGAGACTGCTGGCATCCCTCGGGCTGCTCAGCACCGCCCTGCTGGCTCTGATCCTGAAGCTGCTCGGCTGATCCCGCAGCGACCTCCGGCTGACCCCCCGCCTGCGTTGCCGGGGACAATCGTCGGACTGCCGCTGAGATCCGGCATGCAACCGCGCGGTCGTAGCTTCCCTCCGGCCTCTGGCCCGTCCAAGGCCCCCCTGCCGATTGAGGCGGTTCTGCCGGACATCCTGGAGCGGCTTGAGCCGGCCGGATCCACAGTGCTGCTGCACGCCCCCCCCGGAGCAGGCAAGACCACACGTGTCCCGCTGGCGCTACTGCGCCGCCTGCAGGAGCAACTGCCCCAGGCTGAACCCCACACCGTTCTGATGCTGGAGCCCCGGCGTCTGGCGGCCAAGGCCGCCGCACAGCGGCTCGCCGCCAGCCTCGATGAAGCGGTAGGCGGCACGGTGGGCTATCGGGTGCGGCTCGAGCAGCGCTGTTCGGCAGCCACCCGGCTTGAAGTGCTGACCGATGGGCTGTTCCTGCGGCGGCTGCAGGGCGATCCCGCACTCACGGGCGTGTCGTGTGTGATCTTCGACGAGTTTCACGAGCGCCGAGCGGACACGGATCTCGCCCTGGCGTTACTACTGGAATCCCGGCCACTGCTGGCGCCGGAGCTGCGCCTGCTGGTGATGTCGGCCACGCTGGATCTCACCCCGCTGGCCCGCCAGCTGCCGGAGGCCGCAGTGATCCGCAGTGAAGGGAAAAGCTTCCCGGTGCAACTGGCGTACCAGCCCCCGAGGCCGCAGGAGACCCTGGAGCAGCAGGTGGTGCGCGGGCTTGAGCAGCATTGGCTTGAAGCCCGCGGCACAGGCGAAACCGTGCTGGTGTTTCTGCCCGGGCAGCGGGAAATCCTCCAATGCCAACGGGCGATCCAGACCACCGGCTGGGGGGCGCAGCTGGAACTTGCCCCCCTGCACGGTGGCTTGCCGCTGGGAGCGCAGTCGGCGGCCATGCGGGAGGCACGCAGCGAGGCGGGCAAGGTAGTGCTCGCCAGCGTCATCGCCGAGAGCTCGCTCACGATCGCGGGGGTGCGTCTGGTGATCGACAGCGGCCTCAGCCGTCGCAGCCGCTTCGATCACGGCACCGGCATGGATGGGCTGGTCACGCAGCCAGCGAGCCAGGCCTCAGCCACCCAGCGTCAGGGCAGGGCCGGACGACTGGGCCCGGGCCGCTGTCTGCGGCTCTGGTCGCCGGCAGAGCAGCAGCGGCGTCCTCCGTTCGATCTGCCGGAGCTGCTGGAGCGGGATCCCCTGCCGGTGGCCCTGCAACTGGCGCAGTGGGGCGCTGGAGCCGGGGGGTCGTTGCCCTGGCTGGATCCCCCCCCACAGCAGCCATTGCTGGCGGCGATCGACCTGCTGGGCCAGCTCGGAGCCACGGACGTCCACGGCCGCATCACGGCCCATGGCCGTGCCATGGCCCAGCTAGGCCTGCATCCCCGGCTCGCCCACATGCTGCTGATCGCCAAGCAACGCAACCTGCTGCCGTTGGCCTGCGAGCTGGCGGTGCTGCTGGAGGCCCGCGATCCGCTCGGGCTACAGGAAGCCGGCTCGGATCTGCTGCGGCGGCTCGACTGGTTGAGGCAAGGAGGCGCTGACCCTCGCCGTCAGCTCCTGCTCCAACAGCTGGCACAGCTACAGCGGCAAGCGGGCGGGTGGCGCGTGGCCCAACCGTTGGCGACCAGCGGCTTCAGAGCCAGCACGGGTGGCTCTGAAGCCCAGCAGGCGGCCGAGCTGATCGGCTTGGCCTACCCGGAGCAGGTGGCCCTGGCCCGTCAGGAAGCCGGGGGCCGCTTTCTGATGCGTAACGGTCGCGGCGCCCGGCTCCATCCCGGCGATCCGTTGGCGGGCGCCGAGGTCCTGGCCATCGCCCGGGCCGACGCCGGAGGCAGCGAGGCCCGGATTCTGCTGGCCCTCCCCCTGGCGAGGGCCAGCCTGGAGCAGTTGGCCCAGCTGGAAGGCAGCAGCGTGGCAACGGTTCGCTGGGATGGCCAGGAGCAACGGGTGGTGGCCGTGCGGGAGCACCGACTGGGGGCCCTGGTGCTGAGCCGGCGGCCCTGGCAGGACGCCCCACTCGATCAGGTGCAGGACGCCCTGATGGCGGGCCTGCGGGAGCACGGCCTCATCGCCCTGCCCTGGAGCGCCGGCAGCCGGCAGTTGCAGCAACGCCTCTGCCTGGCCCATCGGGAGCTGGGGCCACCCTGGCCAGACCGGAGCGAGGCGGCCCTGGGGGGTGATTTCGGCGCCTGGCTCGGCGATCAACTCGCCGGCCGGCGTTCCCTGCAGGAGTTGCAGGCGCTCGATCTGCAGGAAGCGCTCTGGTCGGGGATCCCCTGGGATTGTCGCCGCGACCTGGACCAGCTCCTGCCTGCCAAGCTGCTGGTGCCGTCCGGACGGCTGGTACCGATCGACTACGGCCACTCTCCCCCCGTGCTGGCCGTGCGGCTGCAGGAGATGTTCGGTTGCAGCCGCACGCCGGCGCTGCTCCAGGGGCGCCTGAACGTAACCCTGCACCTGCTCTCCCCCGCGGGCCGCCCGGTCCAGATCACCCAGGACCTCGACGGCTTCTGGGGCAGCAGCTACCGGCAGGTGCGCGCCGAGCTTCGGGGCCGCTACCCGCGCCATCCCTGGCCGGAGGATCCCCGCCAGGCCCTGCCCACGAGCCGCGCCAAGCCCGCTGCCCGGAAATGACCGCAACATGACGGCGGCGAAGATGTGGCAGCGACGAGCCGACGTCGAAGGGCTGGCCCGAAGTGTCAGTCGAACAGGTGGGCAAAGCCGAAATGCCTCAACCCCTCCGCTATACCCTCACAGCCAGGAGCGCGCGCCGCATAGGTGCGCTGCAGCCGGGGCAGCTCCTGGCGCAGGGCGGGTTCTGCATTGCCCACCATCACGCCCTTGAGGCCGGTCTCGAACATGGCCAGATCGTTGAGGCTGTCGCCGGCGGTGATCACCGTGTTCGGATCCAGCTCCAGCCACTCCACCAGTGCCTGCAGTGTCGAGCCCTTGTTGACTCCCGCCGGCAGCACATCCAGGTAGCGGTCGGCGGAGATGAGGCAATCCACCCCCAAGTCGCTCAGGCGGGACGGCAGGCCCGGGTCGAGCTTGCCAAGATCCACGTCGTAGGCGAGGCGGCGGTGGGCGCTCACCGGCTGGGGGCTGAGCCCGGGCTGGTTCCGCAGCAGAGGGGCCAGCCGTTCCGCGCAGCCCTGCCAGCGGCGATCGATCGGATCCACCAGACCCGGCAGTAGCGCCAGGCTGGTGCCACAGGCCACGGTGGCGCCCACGTCACTGATCACCAGATGGGGAGCTGGTGGCCGCTGGATGGTCTCCTGGAGCAGCAAGCGACCCACGGAGGCCAGATCCCTGCCGGTGCTGAAGACGTGCAGCACCCGGTCGCGGCGCTGCTCCAGCCAGGCGTAGAAGGCGCCTTTGGCCGCCGGACTGCCCTCCAGCAGCGTGCCGTCGAGATCGGTGACGAGCACGAGCTGCGGCTCCCGCGGCAGTCGAGCCACCAGCTGGGCCGTGGCCGGATGGTCGGTCGCGCAGCAACTGATGGCGCGGACATCAGCGGCGGGATGGCCAATGGCGCGGTGGTCGTTGGTGAGATGGTCACCAAAGTGTTGGCCGCCGGCGTGCTGTTTGAAGGGGTGGTTATCGATGGCGGGGTAAACGATGGGATGTCGATCGGTGGGGCGTTGACGGGTGGAGCGTTGATCGCTGAAGCGTGCGGAGTGAACGATCGCGAAGGGGTGGATTGCAGAGCGCTGGGTTGCGGAGGGCTGAACTGCGGCGGGTTGGCTCGCGAAGTGCTGGCCGGCGGCCTCTGCCGCACTTGTCTGTGGCTGTCTGCTGGCTCAATAACTGCTGGCTGTTTGCCGGTTGGTCGTTGGCAGTTGGTAGAACCCTCGGAAACACGGTGGAGCAAGCATCCCCAGAACGGATTCCCGAACCTCCCAACGACAGACCAGCAACTGTCAAGCCATCCCCATCTTTCGTTACGATTTGATCTGTCATTGAGCTTGTGTCATGGCTGACTCCACCTCCCCCCGCTTCGGCTTCGTCAACTTCGCGGAAACCTGGAATGGCCGCCTGGCCATGCTGGGCTTCGTGATCGGCCTGACCACCGAAGTGCTCACCGGCCAGGGAATTCTCTCCCAGATCGGCCTGGGCTGATTTCCTGCCTGAAGCGTCCCATTGGCCTCACCGCTTCTTCAGGAGTGGTGGGGCCTATCCCTTTGACGTTTCACAGTTGGTCTGTCCACTGGTCCACCACGACGACTCCTGATCGGCAAGACTGGGCCTTCCGTGCCGACGTTGCTCGCATGGCTCCGTTCTACGTCAAGAACCGACGCGATGGATCTCGCCTGTTGAGCACGGCCCTCGTGGTGTGCGCCGCGGGATTGGTCCGTTTTGATCACCCCAGCGGCCGATCCATTTTCCTGGTGGCCGCGGCCGTGAGTCTCTACTGGGGTTTCTGCTACGGCCGTCTTGAACGCTGACTCCGCCACCGGTGTTCTCCCCCGCTTCAGCGTCGCCGAACTCAACGTGGCGATCGGCACTTTGATCGAGCGGGGCTTCGCGCCACGCTTCCTGCTCGAAGCCACGGTGTCCCGGCCTCAGCTCAAGAAGGGTCACCTCTGGCTCACGCTGATGGACGAAGAGGCCTCCATTGCCGGTGTGGTGTGGGCTTCCCAGTTGCCGCGTCTCAGCTTTCGCCCCGGCGATGGGGACGGCGTCACGGTGGTGGGGAAGCTGAATTTCTGGCCGGCGCGGGCCAGTCTCTGTGTACAGGTTCTCGACGTTCGGCCAAGCCTCAGCAGTGTTCTGCGTCGTTTTGAGCGGGTCCGCGACCTGCTGGAACCGTCCGGGATCTTCAGTGCCGCCCGCAAACGTCCCCTCCCCGCTCTCCCCGAGGCGATTGCCTTACTCACCAGCGTGCCGAGCGCAGCGCTCGCGGACATGCTTCGCACCGCACGGGAGCGATGGCCGGCCACCCGGATCGTGATCCTGCCGATCCCTGTACAGGGGGGCGTGGAGGACGAGATCTGTCGTGCCATTGCAGCTGCGGGCCGGCACGCCGGCGCCCTCGGCCTTGAGGCGCTGGTGCTGGCCCGTGGTGGGGGGAGCCGTGAAGATCTCTCCGTCTTCGATGGTGAACGACTGGCCCAGGCTCTGGCAACGTGCCCGCTCCCCGTCATCACCGGGCTCGGCCATGAAAGCGACACCACCATCGCTGACCTGGTGGCGGACTATCGGGCCGCCACACCCACCGCTGCGCTGGTGGCCCTGTTGCCGGACCGCACCAGTGCCCTCCAGCGCCTGCGCTCGCTCAGGTCCCAGCTGGGCGACGAATTGCGCTGGCGCCTGCAGAGCCAGCGCCAGAACCTGCTCGCCCTAGCGGCCCAGCGCGACCGCTGCCATCCAGCCCGGGTCCTGCAGGACCGTCGCCAGCGGCTTCAGCAATTGGAGAATCTGCGCGAAGCCCTTTCACCTCAACGCCTGCTGCGGCGGGGCTTCTGTCTGGCCCGTAGCGAGAACGGTCAGCTCGTGCGTTCGCTCAGACAGGTGGGCATCGGCCAGCACCTTCAGCTGGAATGGACTGATGGGCTAGCGGACGTTCAGGTCACCGACACCACCCCCATCGGCGAAGCCATGGTGGAGTCTTCCGTCAGCTTGCCCCTTTCATGACCATACGCAAAAGCAAGCCACAGGCCAAAGCCCACGCAGCAGGCCCCCTTGCCAGCGTTCCGCCCGCCTGGGCTGCGGAGATCGGCGAACTCACATACAGCCAGGCCCTCACGGCACTGGAGCTGGCCCTAGCCCAGCTCCAGTCGGAGGATCTTGAGGTGGAAAGAATGGCGGAGCTCTATCAGTGGGCACTGGCCTACGGCCACCGTTGCGAAGCCGTACTGCAGCAGGTGGAGCAAGAGGTCTTGCAGCTTGAGGTCAACGCAAGTGATCAAGCCACTGCCGCCCCATTCATCGAGACGCAGCCATGACAATCCCGGAACGGTCAGAACGGCCCACTGTCCTTCCGATCACAGGGGCGCCCGCCCGCTCGCATCGACTTCAGTGGCTCTATCTGGCGTTGGCGGTGGCGGGAGCCGTCCTGCCCTGGCTGGCGAATCTGGAGTTCATCCAACTCAGCAACAGCGCCTTTGACCTGGGTCTGTTCCTCCGCCTGGCGAATGCCAATCCGGCGGCGCAGTCTCTTTCGCGTGATCTTTTCATTGGCGCTACAGCCATAACCATCTGGATGGTGGCAGAAGCCCGTCGGCTGCAGGTGAAGGGCATCGCAATCTGCCTCCTCTGCTGTGTGACGCTGGCCTTCGCCTGCGGTGCTCCTTTGTTTCTGTTTCTTCGCGAACGGCGGTTGCAGGAGCTGGACCATACCAACGCAGCCAGCGGATAAGAGCCCGCTGAAATTGCCGCTCAACCGATTGGTGTAGCACTTGCCCCACTCCCGGCGACGTTTGTCGGCGCCATGTGGGGAGGCCGGTCGGCCAATCGGGCGATTCCTGTGCGCATCTGTGAGCATCCGCTCCGTGCGATTGCCGTAGATCCCCTGCAGCAACAGGGCCATCAGCAACTGCTCAGGAGGGATTGAGGGCCAGGCACCCTTGGGGTACAGCCTGAAAAAGCTTGGAGTCAGCCGGTCGAGCACCTAGTCGTCCAACTCCTGTACCTGCCGCATGGGGTGGCGCTTGGGGATTCGGTCCTTGGTTGGGGACGTAGGAGAACAGAGGACCGGTTCGTTCCTGCTGGCCGCGCCTCTGCTCGGTTCCGTTGGGCCAATCTCCCGCGGCTCGGTTGATCGTTTAGCAGCCACATAGAGGCTAGTCACCAGTCTCAGCCGCTTGAGCGTCGGGGATCAGCGATGCCGGCGGTTGAAAAAACCGCTGACAACAGGTTTCAAGCTTCAATGGTGTTCACGGAGACAATCAGTGGGGACATCGGCGATGTCGACAGTGTTGGATGGTTAGGCGGTGCGAACGGTATCAAATGTAGATGTCCGAATCAGAGTCTGTATGTTTACGGCCATGGGTCCCGCTGACTCACTAATCCTCATTATGTGTCGGCCGTTAGCGATGGGAGACCGTACTCACCTGGGGGTCTCCTCAATCTCTTCTGGATACGATCAACACAAACAGTGTCATCGGTACTGGATTATTCCGGCGGTTCGTTGTCACTGATCGGCCTGGCAGCAACGTCAATGGTCACATCGGTTACCTCGCGTTCTAAACCAGTCGTGCGGCTCGCTTGGTCCCTCCCAGGGTCGTCATCGACCTGAATGAAAAGAGAGCGGTTGAACAACGCGGCAGAAAACGGATCTCGCCGTAATCCGGCGTCCATTGGTGCCTGTGTTTGCTGATCGACGCCACGAGCCTGTGGTCCATCTAGATCAAGTCGGGATCCACAGGCCGGGCAGTTCACCGCCGACAGGGTGGTGAGTCCGCAGGTGGGACAAGTGCGCACGCGGCTGCTAATGATTCTCCACGCCACCCATCCACCGCCGGCCAGCAAAAATGGCAGCAGCACAATGATGAGGGTGAGTCCACCCAACAGATCAAGGATGAGCCGTCCAGCAGGTCCCGGTGCCAAGAGCAGCAGAGCACCCAACAGAATCCAGACCCAGGGAATCCGCCGCTCCATCAGCGTTGAAAGCGAGGGTCGCTTTCGATCCACCGCTCCAGAGCCGCAAGCCCCTCAATACCAGCCCAACTGAAAAGCACAACGCCCACCAAAAAGCAAAGCAGGAGGCCAGCCCCCAGCAGTACAGGCACCAAGGCAAGGCTGAGAAGGCCAATCAGAACGATGGAGCCCACACCGGCAGCAAGCAGCAAAAGGCTGGCGGGGAGTGGTCGGAGGGAGAGACCTGGTCGGGCCACGCGTTTACTCCTAGCTCCCATTATCCTCGCGCGAATGGCGCAAGACGATCGGCCGAATCGAGGTGTGGATCGCCCCCACTGCGCCGCCGGCCCAGAACGACGCTCCATGCGATGCCGTAATAAAAAATCAGACCCTGCAACCAGACCCAAAGAGTCAGCACGAGCACACCACTGATCACGCCATAGGCCTGAAAGCGGGTCCCTAGGGAAACTAGACTGCGGCCCACCGCTAAGTTCAACACCAACTGCACCACCCCGATCAACAACGCAGCAGGCAGCAGGGGACGCCAAGGCGTCACCCCTGAAGGCAACACGCGCAAAAGAAGAAGTGCCACCAACACGGAGATGAGCAGCGACCCCACCAGATTCAACACGGTCGGGTCAGGAAGGAAGACCTGGATCAACCAGGAGAAGTGTGAATCAAACATGGAACGCCACGTCTGCGTGCCCATTGATCGGAGGTTAGTGGTGAGCTGATCAATCACCAACAGGAGACCGACTGAACCCACGAATCCAAACGCCTTGAGGCGTTGCAATACAAAGCGGCGCACAGCGAACCAGGGCTGCTGTTGCTGAATGGGAGAGGCAACGGAAGGGATGGCCGAATGATCGCCCCAGAGACGATCAGCCCCACGCTGCAGTGTGAGATAGGCGTTGCTGGAGGTGAGCAACAACATCCCCAACCCAAACCAACCAGCACTGGCCCTGGCAGATTGCAACTTGAGCAGAGTGGTGCGAATCAGTGGCAAAGAAGCCTCGGGGAAAAACTGGGCAGACCAACTGATAATCTGTTCAGTAAGTCCATCCTCTCTACCGAGAATCCCACTCGCAGTAGAGAGCACGATCAGCAACACTGGGAATATGGATTGAAGCGTGTGATATGCAAAGGCCGCACTGAGGTCAATACAGTCACAACGATCCCAGAGGCGATAGGCCCTCCAACCAGTCAGAGCGAGCCTCTTTGCTGCCAGCGGAAGCCTGATCGGCACAGTATCAACACGGCCAGCCTGCATACTTTAAGCACACACCAGCGGCTGCACAGCGCAATTCTTGGCATGGGCAGCTGGATCACGCCTCACAGAGTCCTGTTGCAGCAGCACTTGCTGGGAGCGAAGAGGCGAAACCCATGAACAAATGATGCCCAGCCTGTGTCTTGAATCTCCCCCACCAGCCATCCATCATCCAGCCAACACGCAACCAACAAAAAAGCCACCCTTTCGGGTGGCTTTCAGTGTTTTGCTTCTCTCGATTCATCATCATCAGATGACAAGCTCGATCAACGCAAAACTTGGTAGGAATGAAAAGTTTTATCCTGGCATTGAGCTATTTTTGCAGGAAGCTACCCTCCAACTATCTTCGCCGCTACTGCGTTTCACAACCGAGTTCGAGATGGATCGGAGTGGGGCCACAGTGCCATGAACACCAGGAAATAGACTTTTCATCCTCAGGTGAACCCTGAGAACTGCATAAGCTAGTCATCCTATCGAAGTTATCTCATTGCTTACAAGCACAAGCCTGCTGCAATGAGTCATCTCAAAGTGACGTCTGGAAACAATGCATCCCTGGTCTCCTCAGCAAGGAGCCAAGTGTTGGTCAAGCCCTCGGTCTATTAGTACTCCTCCGCTTCACCTGTTACCAAGCTTCCACGTAGAGCCTATCAACGGGTGTTCTTCCCGTGACCTTACTGGCTTAAGCCATGAGAACACTCATCTTGAGGTGGGCTTCCCACTTAGATGCTTTCAGCGGTTATCCTCTCCGCACATGGCTACCCAGCGTTTACCGTTGGCACGATAACTGGTACACCAGAGGTGCGTTCCTCCCGGTCCTCTCGTACTAGGGAGAACTCCTCTCAATGTTCTTACGCATGCACCGGATATGGACCGAACTGTCTCACGACGTTCTGAACCCAGCTCGCGTACCGCTTTAATGGGCGAACAGCCCAACCCTTGGGACCGACTTCAGCCCCAGGTTGCGATGAGCCGACATCGAGGTGCCAAACCTCCCCGTCGATGTGAACTCTTGGGGGAGATCAGCCTGTTATCCCTAGAGTAACTTTTATCCGTTGAGCGACGGCCCTTCCACTCAGAACCGTCGGATCACTAAAGCCGACTTTCGTCCCTGTTCGACTTGTAGGTCTCACAGTCAAGCTTGCTTCTGCTTTTACACTCGTCGGCTGATTTCCAACCAGCCTGAGCAAACCTTTGCGCGCCTCCGTTACCTTTTAGGAGGCGACCGCCCCAGTCAAACTGCCCACCTGATACTGTCCAGCCCCCGGATAACGGGTGGCTGTTAGAACCCTAGCTCTGAAAGAGTGGTATCTCACCGTTGACTCCGCATGACCCGCAAGCCATGCATCAATGTCTCCCACCTATCCTGCGCATTCAGAGCCCGGGCACAATACCAAGCTACAGTAAAGCTTCATAGGGTCTTTCTGTCCGGGTGCACGTAGTCCGCATCTTCACAGACAATTCTATTTCGCCGAGCCTCTCTCCGAGACAGCGCCCAGATCGTTACGCCTTTCGTGCGGGTCGGAACTTACCCGACAAGGAATTTCGCTACCTTAGGACCGTTATAGTTACGGCCGCCGTTCACCGGGGCTTCAGTCGCCAGCTTCGCTTTCGCTGACCAGCTTCCTTAACCTTCCGGCACTGGGCAGGCGTCAGCCCCCATACATCGTCTTGCGACTTAGCGGAGACCTGTGTTTTTGGTAAACAGTCGCCTGGGCCTCTTCACTGCGACCACCTTGCGGTGGCACCCCTTCTCCCGAAGTTACGGGGCCATTTTGCCGAGTTCCTTAGAGAGAGTTACCTCGCGCCCCTCGGTATTCTCTACCACCCCACCTGTGTCGGTTTCGGGTACAGGCCGTCATGCCTTAACGGGTATAGGGCTTTTCTTGGAAGCTTGACATCACCCACTTCGCTGCCGTAGCAGCTCGTACTCACGCCTCAGCTCGGGATGTTTTCACCACCCCTCAACGCCTCGAACGCTTGAACCAGTAACCAACATCTGGCTGGGCTAGCCTTCTCCGTCCCCCTTCCCAAAACATGACAGGTACAGGAATGTTGACCTGTTGTCCATCGACTACGCCTTTCGGCCTCGCCTTAGGTCCTGACTAACCCTCCGCGGACGAGCCTGCCGGAGGAACCCTTAGGGTTTCGGGGCATGGGATTCTCACCCATGTTTTCGCTACTCAAGCCGACATTCTCACTTCCATGCAGTCCACGCCCGCTTACGCTAACGCTTCACCCCACATGGAACGCTCCCCTACCATTTAACAAGTTAAATCCGCAGCTTCGGTACAATGCTTAGCCCCGTTCATTTTCGGCGCAGGATCGCTCGACCAGTGAGCTATTACGCACTCCTTTGAGGATGGCTGCTTCTGGGCAAACCTCCTGGTTGTCTGGGCAATCCCACCTCCTTTATCACTCAGCATTGATTTGGGGACCTTAGCTGGCGGTCTGGGCTGTTTCCCTTTCGACCATGGAGCTTATCCCCCACAGTCTGACTGCCTAGTTTCACACAGGGTATTCAGAGTTCGTCTCGATTTGGTACCGCTCTCGCAGCCCGCACCGAAACGGTGGCTTTACCCCCCTGCTATAGCACTAGACGCTACGCCTCAACGTATTTCGGGGAGAACCAGCTAGCTCCGGGTTCGATTGGCATTTCACCCCTAACCACAGCTCATCCGCTGATTTTTCAACATCAGTCGGTTCGGACCTCCACTTGGTATCACCCAAGCTTCATCCTGGCCATGGTTAGATCACCCGGGTTCGGGTCTATAAACACTGACGATCGCCCTATTCAGACTCGCTTTCGCTATGGCTCCACCATTCCCGGTTTAACCTGCCAGTGCCTATAAGTCGCCGGCTCATTCTTCAACAGGCACGCGGTCACCCGATCAGTCGGGCTCCCACTGCTTGTAAGCTCACGGTTTCATGTTCTATTTCACTCCCCTCCCGGGGTTCTTTTCACCTTTCCCTCGCGGTACTGTTGCGCTATCGGTCACACAGGAGTACTTAGCCTTACGAGGTGGTCCTCGCAGATTCACACGGAATTCCACGTGCTCCGTGCTACTCGGGATACAGCTAGGCCAGTTTCGCTTTCGTGTACGGGGCTTTCACCCTCTATGGCGCGCCATTCAAACGCTTCCACTAACGTCCCTGGTCCACATTGCTGTCCCACAACCCCGATGGTCGAGACCATCGGTTTAGGCTCTTCCCCGTTCGCTCGCCGCTACTTAGGGAGTCGTTTTTACTTTCCTTTCCTCCAGCTACTAAGATGTTTCAGTTCGCTGGGTTGGCTCGAGCCGCCCTATGTATTCAGGCGGCCGTTCTAGGGGTTGCCCCATTCGGAAATTCCCGGATCAAAGCGTGTTTCCAGCTCCCCGAGACTTATCGCAGGTAACCACGTCCTTCATCGCCTCTGTGTGCCAAGGTATCCACCGTGAGCCCTTTGTAGCTTGACCAATGTATCCCAACATTGCATTGCTGCCTTGAATCGCAGATTCTCTCGGATTCACCTCTTCATGACAAAATAAAGACAACTTTCATTGCCTTTGCCTTTGTCATGAACGGTTTGAATGCCAAAATCAAACCCCTCTCATCTCGGCGATGATTGAGGAACAATGCTGGGTCTCGGCTCTTGCTCAAGAACTTCTCGATTCACACTTCAAAAGTTTCTCTCGAAACCTTTCAGCAAAAATCGAGCATCCATGAGATGCTTTCATTTCCAGACTTTACTTATGCAGTTGTCAAGGTTCGGCTGAACATCAGAGCATGATTTTAGACTTATTCAGTCTCAATTCATGCTGCTAGAGCTCAGCGTCTTTTCAACTGGATGGCAATTCCATCTCAAATGAAAAGAAGCTGAATTCTCGATCAGCGGACATGTCTCGTCACACCGTGGCATGGCTCGGGTTCCTCCTCCTGCTTTCGCTGTGAAGGGTTTGGTCAGTGGAGGTTAGCGGACTCGAACCGCTGACATCCTGCTTGCAAAGCAGGCGCTCTACCAACTGAGCTAAACCCCCAAACACGAATGGGCCATCCTGGACTTGAACCAGGGACCTCACCCTTATCAGGGGTGCGCTCTAACCACCTGAGCTAATGGCCCAGGAGTTTTACCTTTCCATTAAGCGCCTCCCTTTCGGGATTCACTCTCTGTGGGGTGTGACCTAGACAAAGTTTAGGAACTGAAAAGACGCCTCAGACAAGTCTTCAATCACATCCATCGCTGGATATAATTTCTGCTTTCTGATTTGTCAGCTGAGGTACCGATCGACCTTCGAGATGACAGGATTGTGGCCTAAGACAAAGTTGCTACTCAGATTTTCATCCTCATAGCGCTCAGACATCACAATCAGTTTTGTCTCCCTGTTAGGAGGTGATCCAGCCGCACCTTCCGGTACGGCTACCTTGTTACGACTTCACCCCAGTCATCAGCCCCACCTTCGGCGTCCTCCTCCCTTACGGGTTGGAGTAACGACTTCGGGCATGGCCAACTTCCATGGTGTGACGGGCGGTGTGTACAAGGCCCGGGAACGTATTCACCGCAGTATGCTGACCTGCGATTACTAGCGATTCCTCCTTCACGTAGGCGAGTTGCAGCCTACGATCTGAACTGAGCCACGGTTTATGGGATTTGCTAGCTCTCGCGAGTTTGCTGCCCTTTGTCCGTAGCATTGTAGTACGTGTGTAGCCCAGGATGTAAGGGGCATGATGACTTGACGTCATCCACACCTTCCTCCGGTTTATCACCGGCGGTCTCTCTAGAGTGCCCAACTGAATGCTGGCAACTAAAGACGTGGGTTGCGCTCGTTGCGGGACTTAACCCAACATCTCACGACACGAGCTGACGACAGCCATGCACCACCTGTCACTGCGCTCCCGAAGGCACTCCCAAGTTTCCAAGGGATTCGCAGGATGTCAAACCCTGGTAAGGTTCTTCGCGTTGCATCGAATTAAACCACATACTCCACCGCTTGTGCGGGCCCCCGTCAATTCCTTTGAGTTTCACACTTGCGTGCGTACTCCCCAGGCGGAACACTTAACGCGTTGGCTACGACACCGAGGGGGTCGATTCCCCCGACACCTAGTGTTCATCGTTTACGGCCAGGACTACAGGGGTATCTAATCCCTTTCGCTCCCCTGGCTTTCGTCCATGAGCGTCAGTTATGGCCCAGCAGAGCGCCTTCGCCACTGGTGTTCTTCCCGATATCTACGCATTTCACCGCTACACCGGGAATTCCCTCTGCCCCTACCACACTCTAGCCCAGCAGTTTCCATTGCCTGGATGGAGTTAAGCTCCACTTTTTAACAACAGACTTGCTGGGCCGCCTGCGGACGCTTTACGCCCAATAATTCCGGATAACGCTTGCCACTCCCGTATTACCGCGGCTGCTGGCACGGAATTAGCCGTGGCTTATTCCTCAAGTACCGTCATGTCTTCTTCCTTGAGAAAAGAGGTTTACAGCCCAGAGGCCTTCGTCCCTCACGCGGCGTTGCTCCGTCAGGCTTGCGCCCATTGCGGAAAATTCCCCACTGCTGCCTCCCGTAGGAGTCTGGGCCGTGTCTCAGTCCCAGTGTGGCTGATCATCCTCTCAGACCAGCTACTGATCGAAGCCTTGGTGCGCCATTACCACACCAACTAGCTAATCAGACGCGGGCTCATCCTCAGGCGAAATTCATTTCACCTCTCGGCATATGGGGTATTAGCGGCCGTTTCCGGCCGTTATCCCCCTCCTGAGGGCAGATTCCCACGCGTTACTCACCCGTCCGCCACTAGCCCGAAGGCTCGTTCGACTTGCATGTGTTAAGCACGCCGCCAGCGTTCATCCTGAGCCAGGATCAAACTCTCCGTTGTATTCACTGTTCCTTTAAATCAATTCATCAAAGCCTTTAGCATTCGCTAAACTCTTAAACTCGTCGATCGCAAACAATGCCGTCTACGTCCAAAATCATCAACCTCTTCAAAACCACACTCGCGTATCGATTCTTCAAAGCTCATGCTTTCAGTCGTGACCTCCTTCCTTGGAAGGGTTCGAGAGCGCATCTACAATCAAGCAATCTTGCTTTCGCCTCATTGCTCGATGTTCAATGACTTTCCAAATCACTCAGATCCGGTCGCTTCCTCGTAAACCGAAACTTGCATCCCTATTCACATCGTGAGAACGCAAATAGAAACATCTCAGCTCACTCAGTCGCTTGTTTCTTTTTGACGGGACCTCACACCTTTGCTGCACGTTCGTCACTTCCTCCAAAGGCAGCGCTTCCGCGCTCTCCTCCTTCGGTCATGACGCAGCAAAAGCGTCAGTTCCTAAACTTTTTAGTTGTCCAGGTGCGCCTCCCCCTTCTTCAGGGTTCGGCTCTCGCGGCTTCCTCAGCCGCTTTCAAAACTTACAGCATCGTCGGCTCGCGCCTCCTTCTCCGTAAGCCCTGCAGCGCTCGCCTCTCGGCTCCCGCGCAGTCCAAAAAACTAGCACACAAACTCACCCCCCCGCTTCAACCAATGCCTCCGCCCATGGCGCGAAGCGTGCCAGCTGCTCGCTATTGCTCGCCGCAAGCACGGGAAAGTCTGTGCTCGCAAGGCTTTCGCCAGCTACTAGAGGGGTGGGACTGCGTTGCAGCCACTGCTCTCAACGAGCATCAAGAGCCACTGCGAAACGAGCCGAACCGTCCACTATGAACTTATGCAACAGTCACGCGGCTCCCTGGCTCACGGTTGCGCTGGCCGCGCATGAAGCCACGAGAGAAGACAGCAGGTGCCACAAGAAGGCAACGACTCCGCTCAGACCTCTCCAGCGCAGCCCCTCCTGGCAGAGCTGAGAGAAGCCGGTTCGCACCAGAGGCCGAGCACAAGCTCTTCGGACGTAGCCGTTCCAAGCCCCATCGCATTCCAGCTTCCAATCCGCTCCGCTACTCCGCTTCTCACCACCCAGCGGCCGGCTTGGTGAACGCGACGGACGGATAAGGCCCAGAAGCCCTCAGCCATACGGAGGGCCAGTGTGCTCAGGAAGGTGCGTTCAAAGCTGTGAGCACCCTTAGCCTCAACCGGACCTCTGCCCCTGGGAGGCCTTTGAACAGCAGAGTGTGGCTTTCGGCTACAGACGCGCTACCGAGAGGCCAAACCAAGCTTGCCCAGGCCAGAGCAAAACCGAGGCAACAGAGGCGATAGCAGCTGCTGGCCTGCCTCAAGACAGAAGAAGGCCCAGGACCTGCCAGCGGACCGTTCTCCCATAAAAAAGCCGCGGCTGGTGCCGCGGCGGAGAAGTATTAGCTGAGCTCGGAAGAGGTTCAGAACAGACCAAGGGTGAGGGATTTGTCGATCGGCATGGCGGCACCGATGCCCAGGTAAATCGTGAACGCGGTACCAAAAAGGAAGGCCCCCATGGCCACAGGGCGGCGGAAGGGGTTCTGGAACTTGTTGAAGCTCTCAATAAAAGGAATGAGCATCAAGCCGAGGGGCACCATTGTTTGAAGAGCGATGCCGAGCAGCTTGTTGGGGACAACCCTGAGGATCTGGAAGACGGGATAGAGGTACCACTCGGGGAGAATTTCCAGAGGAGTGGCAAATGGATCGGCTTTGTCACCCAGCATGGCTGGGTCGAGGACAGCGAGCCCAACAACGCAGGCGATGGTGCCAAGGATCACCACTGGGAAGATGTAGAGGAGATCGTTGGGCCAGGCGGGCTCGCCGTAGTAGTTATGCCCCATGCCCTTGGCGAGCTTGGCGCGGAGCTTGGGATCGCTCAGATCAGGCTTCTTGAGGATGTGCATGGAGGGAACCTAGTGAGGGCGGCGGAAAGCAGAGAACAGGGGCAAAAAACAGGCAGAGATCACAAGGGACCGGAAATGCCTTGCTTACGGATCATCAGGAAGTGCATGAGCATGAAGACCGCAAGCAGCCAAGGCATCACGAAGGTGTGAAGGCTGTAGAAGCGGGTGAGGGTGGACTGACCGACGCTTTCACCACCACGGAGCAGCTCAACCATGAAGTCGCCAACCACTGGGACGGCGGCAGGAACGCCGGAAACAATCTTGACGGCCCAGTAACCCACCTGATCCCAGGGGAGGGAATAGCCGGTGACCCCGAAAGAAACTGTGATGACGGCCATGGTGACGCCGGTGATCCAGGTGAGCTCACGGGGACGCTTGAAGCCGCCGGTGAGATACACGCGGAACACGTGAAGAATGAGCATCAGCACCATCATGCTGGCGCTCCAGCGATGCACTGAGCGGATCAGCCAACCAAAGCTGACATCCGTCATGAGGTACTGAACCGAGGCATAAGCCTCAGCGACGGTGGGCTTGTAATAGAAGGTCATCGCGAAGCCGGTGGCAAACTGGATCAGAAAGCACACCAGGGTGATGCCGCCGAGGCAATAGAAAATGTTGACGTGGGGCGGCACGTATTTGGAGGAGATATCGTCTGCGATCGCCTGGATCTCCAGACGCTCCTCAAACCAGTCGTACACAGGGGACGACTTGGCAGCCGGAGACGAGTTCGCCATGCAGCAGGGGACGGTGGGTTGCGAGAGTCTACCGATTGCCGTGGACCGGTCGTGATTGCTGGCAGGCCTCTGAAACAGAGGGCATGGGCCTTGGTGTCGGCGGCCTCTTTGGCCCTGATCCTGGTGGGGTGCCCGCCCCCCGCGCAGGCCCTCAACGACGCGCAGCAACTGGTGGTGGAGGCCTGGCGCCTCGTGAACCAGAGCTATGTGGACCCCGAGCGCTTCGAGACTGTGCACTGGCGCCAGTTGCGCCAGCAGGCCCTTGAACAGAGGATCGAAAGCAGTGGTGAGGCCTACGACGCCATCGCCGCCATGCTGGGCCCGCTGGGTGACCCCTACACCCGGTTCCTCAGCCCAGCTGACTACGCCGCTCTTCGTTCAAGCACCAAAGGGAGCGTCAGCGGGGTGGGCCTGCAGCTTGGGACGGTGGGCAACGACCAGACCATCGTGGTGATTGCGCCCCTGGATGGCTCGCCGGCTGCCGAGGCGGCCATCGGCTCCGGCAGTGCCCTGCTTGAAGTGGAGGGGCAAAGCTGCGCCTCACTCGGTCTGGAGGCCACAGCGGCACGGCTGCGAGGGCCGGCTGGAAGCCGGGTTCAGCTGCTGGTGCGCTCACCCGAAGGCGTGGAACGGCTGCTGCTGCTGGAACGCAGAACCGTTGACCTGCAACCCGTGCGGCAGCGCGAGTTCAATGCGCAGGGCCACCGGCTTGGGTACCTGCGCATCAGTCAGTTCAGCGAGCAGGTGCCCGAACAGGTGCGCGACAGCCTCACTGCCTTCGACAGCCATGGAGTGGAAGGGCTTGTGCTGGACCTGCGCAACAACTCCGGCGGACTGGTGGATGCCGGAGTTGCCGTGGCCGGAGCCTTGCTGGATGGCCAGCCGATCGTGGAAACCCGCACCCGCAGCGGCCTGAGCGAAGAAAGGCAGGCCCCTCCCGGCCAACTGTTCCGCGGGCCGATGCTCACGCTGGTGAATGGCGGCACAGCCAGTGCCAGTGAGATCCTGGCCGGGGCTCTCCAGGACGATGGACGTTCGCAACTGTTGGGTAGCCGCACCTTCGGGAAAGGGCTGATTCAGACACTCATCGGGCTGGGCGACGGCAGTGGCCTCACGGTGACCGTGGCCCGCTATGTGACCCCCAGCGGCCGCGACATCCAAAGCCTGGGCATCACCCCCGATCAGGCCCTGCCCGAGCCGGAACCGCTCAACCCCGGCGGAGAGGACGACACCTGGCTGGCGGAAGCGGCCGCGAGGCTCGCCGGGGAGTTGGCCTGAATGAAACGCACCCGCACCTATCACGATCCCCTGCATGGGGCCATTCGCCTCAACCGTGACAATCCAGCCGAAGCGCTGGCCATGGAACTGGTCGATACCGTGCCGTTTCAACGGCTGCGCCGCATCCGCCAGCTGGGGCCCGCCTTTCTGACCTTTCACGGAGCTGAATCCAGCCGCTTCACCCATTCCCTCGGGGTGCTCCATCTGGTCCGTCGCGCTCTGGCGGAACTCACTCCCCAGGCTCCCGATCTGCTCGAAGCCCAGGGCGTTCTGTATGCCGCGGCCTTGCTGCACGACGTGGGCCATGGCCCGCTCAGCCACTCGGGCGAGGAGATGTATGGGTTACGGCACGAGCGCTGGTCGGCCCGGCTGGTGCGCGAGCACCCGGATCTGCGCGGCCCGATGGAGCAGTTCGCTCCCGGCACCGCCGAGGCTGTGGCCAGCCTGCTGGAAGAGGGCAGCCACCCGCATCCCTCGATCGCGGCGCTGGTGAGCAGCCAGCTCGACTGTGACCGCCTCGACTACCTGCTGCGGGACAGCCACAGCACCGGAACCTGCTTCGGACAGCTGGACCTCGACCGCCTGCTGGCCGCCCTGACCCTGGCCCCCGACCGCAGCCTTGCCATCCATCCCAAAGGCCTGATGGCAGTGGAGCACTACCTGGTGGTGCGCAATCTGATGCACCGCAGCGTGTACAACCACCGCCTCAACGTGGTCTGCAACTGGCTGCTGCGGCAGCTGATCCTGGCCGCCCGCGACGCTCGCCCCGATCAGGTGTTTGCCGATGCGGTCATGGCCCGCTGGCTGTGGGAGCCGGCGGCGCTGGATGTCTCCACCTATCTGGCCAACGATGACGTACGCACCGGGTACCACCTGCTTCGCTGGGCCGAGGACGGACCTGAGCCCCTGCGGCAGCTGAGCGCTCGCCTGCTGGAGCGCAGGCTGTTGAAGGCCCTTGACGTGAGCGCCCTGCCAGCGCAGGGCCGGTTGGAGCTGCTGGCACTGGCCCAGCGCCACGCTGCCGCCGCCGGCCTCGAACCACGGGTGTGTTGCGGGCTCGATCAGCGCCAGAGCCGTGGGTATCACCCATACAAAGGTGGGCTGCGGCTATGGGACGGTCACACGCTCGAAGCGCTAGAGGAGCGATCGC
Organism: Cyanobium sp. ULC065; assembly: GCF_977927515.1. The sequence goes on from NZ_OZ376393.1 coordinate 2,973,357, forward strand.
CATTGGTGAGCAGCCTGGTCAAACCGGTGGAGCTGTGTTGGCTGATCCATCCGGCTGAGGTCAACCAGCAGCTGAGGCAAGCGCTCCGGCAGCGATCGGCTGAATCGAGACCCCCTGGGTAAGTTGTCCTCCTTCGCCCGCACCGATGGCTGCCGTTCTGATTGCGGCTTCAGCGCCCGGCCTCGCCCATCAGATGCTGCTGCCGGCCTCCCCTGACGGAGCAGCCACTGCCTTTCAGAACGTGCGCCTCGCTCTGGGGCACAGACCACCGCAGGGGCCGGTGGTGCTGCAGAGCGGAACCTGGCAGCTGGATCTGCCGCAGCTGCGCGAGCTCCAGCGGTTGTTCCGCAGCCATGGCCTGAAGCTTTGCAGGGTGGAGGGGCGGTGCGAGGAAACGCTGGTGGCGGCGGCGGCGATCGGACTTGCCGTTGTCTCCAGCCGCAGCTCGGAAGAGGGGTCAGGCGCGGCGGGGAACAGCGACAGCCAGGCGAGCGGCACCGTCGCAGGGCTGCCCGGCAGCGACGGACTCAGCCTGCATCGCGGCACGCTGCGCGCCGGGGACCACGTGGAGGTGGGGGGATCGCTGCTGGTGCTGGGGGATGTGAATCCGGGCGCCCGTGTACGCGCCGCGGGTCATGTGCTCGTGTGGGGACGGCTGCGGGGCATTGCCCATGCGGGCTGCGAAGGGGATGCAAACGCCAGGATCGTGGCCTTGCACCTGCGGCCTCTGCAGTTGCGGATCGCAGATGCCGTGGCCCGCGGGCCCGAAGATCAACCACCGCTGGGCTTCTGCGAGCAGGCCACGCTGGTGGCAGGAAGCATTCGGATCGATCCGGCGGAACCGTTCTGGCCGGTGACGGAGGCCTGAAGATCCCTTGGCTGGCACGTTATCGCTGCTGAAAATCTCTGGGTTCCGGCATTGGTTCGGTGCTGCCAGCTCATCAGCGGTTGATGATCCCCAGCCCGCCCAAAAGGCCCGCCACCCCCATGAACCACAGCGGCGAAAGGCGCGTGCGCAGCATGAGGAAGCACACCACAATCGAAACGAGATAACCCGGAACCCCGTGGTTGGCCGTGTTGAGGATCTTGAAGCCCACCACGAAGAGAATGCCCAGGGTGATCGGCCCAAGACCGCGCTCAAATGCCACCCGCCAGGGGGAATGCTCCAGGCGTTTCCAGCTGAGGCAGGCGACCACCATCAGCAGCGTGGATGGAATGAGAATGGCCAGTTCAGCGGCGTAGGCACTCACGAGCGCCATCCATGGCCCTTCCTTCCAGGCCGCCCCCATGCCCAGCAACCCCACAATCATTGAGCTGGGGCCCGGGGCCGCCTCCGCCAGCGCGTAGATATCCGAGAACTGGGAATCGGTGAGCCAGCAGAACTGCTCCACACTGATGTGGTGATACTCCGCCAGCAGGGTGTTGCCGCCTCCCAGCGAAAACAACGAAAGAGAAAGGAAGGTCCAGATCAGTTGAAGGAAGTCACCCAGCTGAGTGGTGGGAGGGGTCGCGCAGGAAAGCAAGACCAACGGCGAGCTCATAACGGCTCCTGGGCGCTGCTGCGGGGCCAGTACCAGACCATGGCCAGTGGACCCGCCACCAGCACCATCGGAATCAGCCGCACATGGAACACGGCCATCGCCACAAAGGTGAGCGCAGCCAGTAGCAGGGCAACCCGATCTCGCCAGTAGGTGTGCAGGATCTTGAAGCCCATCGACAGGGCCATGCCGGCCGCCGCTGCAACGACCCCGGCCAGCACCCGATCCACGGCCGGGATCTCATGCACCTGGAAATACACGAGGCCGAGCAGCATCAGCAGCGTGAATGGCACCACCAACATGCCGGCAAGAGCCACCAGCGCTCCGACGAGCCCGTGAAAACTGGCGCCGATGTAAACGGCCATGTTGATCTGGTTGGGCCCGGGGAACAGGCGCGCCACGGTGAGGCCGGTGAGGAAGTCCTGGTCGGACATCCAGCGGCGCTGCTCCACCACGATGCGCTGGCTCCAGGCCGAAAGGCCACCGCCAAAGGAGGAGAGCGCGACCTGCAGCATGCCGATGAACAGCTGACGGAGGCCGGGGGGTGGCGCCAGCCCGGCAGGGCACGGAATCGGGTGCGGTTCGGGAGCAGACGCAGGCATCAATCGTGCACGAAGTGGGGATCAGGGGGGAGTTCACCCAGTTCGTGCAGGCTTGGATTGAGCGGGTCGGGGGCGGCATAGGGGCTGGCCTGCTCCCAGTCGGCTGCGAACGTGGCCTTGAGCCGTTCCACCACGGCCGGGGCATCACACTCGATGCCCAACTCCCGGCGCAGATCAAAGGCGCTGCGGTCGATGTTCATGGATCCGGTCTGGGCGGCAATGCCATCCATGAGGATCAGCTTGGCGTGCAGCTTGAGATGTTTCTGCCGCCGCACCTTCACACCGAAGCGTTCCATCACCCGCAGCGATGAGAAGGTGTCGTAGATGTCCCAGTCACTGATGCCGTGCTTTCCTCCGCAGAGCACGCGCACCTTCACCCCCCTTTCGCGGGCCGAAATGATCCGGTCGAGGATCACCGCATCCACGAACTTGGGATGCTGGATCCACAGCGTGTTGTTGGCAGCATCCACGATCCGCGCCATCTGGCCGCGGCTGTGCAGACTGCTCCACAGCAGGCCGACCGCCAGATCAGGGGAGAAGAAGGTGCGGTTCCAGTCGGCCTCGAAGCCAGCAATCACCTGCTCCACCACAGCTTTGGCACAGCTCACCACGCCATAGTCCCGCGTCTGGGTGAAGTACTTGTCACTCAGGTTGAAGGTGGCGATGAGGGCCTGTTCGCGGTCCACCACCATCGATTTCTCGTGGGTCACAGGGAAGGCTTCGCTCGTCCAGTTCACCTCCATGCCCCAGTCACACAGGCGCTGGTAGGCGGCATCGTTCCAACGATCGCCGCCGGAAGTGTGAGGATTGAGCATCACCCGCACCTGCACACCACGTTGATGGGCCCGCAGCAAGGCCGCTTCCACCGCTTCCGATTCCAGCTTGAACTGCTTCAGCAGCAGTTGCTCCCTGGCCTCTTCAATGAGCGCCACCACCGCTTCAGCGCCGTCGTCGGGCATGACCAGAAGCCTCTGGTAATGGGGGAGCGGATCCGGCATCGGACAGGTGACAGCACGTGCACCGTTTTACTGGGCTCAGGAGCGTCTCGCCCGCAGCAGCAACGGGTACGGAGGGTGCCGACCACAAGTGGACGTAACCTGCAGGCATCCCTGGCAGCGCCGTGACCTCCGCCTCGAGCCGCACGATCCTCATCTGCTCCGGCAAGGGGGGGGTCGGCAAGACCACCCTCACCGCCAACCTCGGCATCGCCCTGGCCAAGCAAGGCGCCAGAACCGCCGTGTTGGATGCCGATTTCGGTCTGCGCAATCTGGATCTGCTGCTCGGCCTCGAAAACCGGATCGTCTACACGGCGCAGGAAGTGCTCGCGGAAACCTGCCGCCTGGAGCAGGCTCTGGTGAAGCACAAGCAGGAGCCGAATTTATCGCTGCTGCCCGCAGGCAACCCACGCATGCTCGAGTGGCTCACGCCCGACGACATGAAGAAGATCGTGGCCATGCTGGAGGAGCGCTTTGATTTCGTACTGATCGACTGCCCGGCCGGCATCGAGGACGGCTTCAAGAATGCAGCGGCCGCCTCCCGCGAGGCCCTGATCGTGACCACTCCGGAAGTGTCCGCGGTGCGGGACGCCGACCGGGTGATCGGCCTGCTGCAGACGCGGGAAATCCAGCCGGTGCAGCTGGTGCTGAACCGGGTGCGGCCAAAGATGATGGCCAATCAGGAGATGCTGGCCGTCGACGACGTGACCGACATCCTCGCCCTGCCGCTGGTGGGCCTGGTGCTGGAGGACGAGCAGGTGATCGTGTCGACCAACCGCGGCGAACCGCTCACCCTCAATGGCAGCCGCTCCCCCGCAGGCCAGGCATACATGAACGTGGCCAGGCGCCTGCGGGGCGAGGACGTTCCACTGGTGGATCCCACCAAGAAAGCACCTGGGCTGAGGGCCAAGATCGGCCGCTTGATGCAAACCAAGATCTTCTGATCACCGATGACGCTCCGCGAACTCATCGACAAGCTGCTTGGACGTCAACCGGCCAGCGCTGCCACCGCCAAGCAGAGGCTGCAGCTGGTGCTGGCTCACGATCGCAGTGATCTGAATCCTGAACTGCTGGAGCAGATGCGCCGTGAAATCCTTGAAGTGGTGTCGCGCTACGTGGAAATCGATCTGGAGGAAGGCGATGTGAGCCTGGAAACCGAAGACCGCGTGACTGCTCTGGTGGCCAACCTGCCGATCAAGCGGGCCCGCCCCACACCGTTACCTCCACCGCCTGGCACGGCTGCCGCCTCCGCCTGAGCAAGCCAGCGGCTTCAGCCGCTGGCCATGGGCTACGCCGGAGTGAAGTGGGAACCAGGGCCAGCAACGAGGGCGAAGCTGCGGTTGCGTGGGAACCCTGGCATGAGCCCCACTTCAGCGATGGATCCCTTGCCTGCCACCAGCGAACCCACACTGACTTCACCCGTGCTCACCCCTGCCGAAAGGCGCGTGCTGCATATGTTGAAAGATGGGAGAAGCAACAAAGGCATTGCCGCCGCCCTTACCTTGAGCCACCGCACCGTGGAAAGCCACGTGTCGCACTTGCTGGCAAAAACCGGCTGCAACAACCGGAGCCAGCTGCTGCTGTGGGCTCTGGGGGAGAGATAAGCTCAACGCGTGCCGGCTTAGCTCAGCGGTAGAGCAGCGCTTTTGTAAAGCGAAGGCCATCGGTTCAAATCCGTTAGCCGGCTTCTCTTTGCCCTCAAGCTCACTGCTGTTTCCTTCTCGCCAGCAGGTTCCGGCGGCGTGCCGGCCTTCCCCGTGCTGTGCAACAGCATTGCTCCTTGCCGCTTGATGCTGTTTTGCTCTATGCCCTGCAGGACGTCAGCGGCTCAGGAGGCAAGACAAGCAACACACGGGGAAGCCCCAGAGCCGACGCCGTCTTTCAGGAGCGCCGGCCCGCCAGCAACCAGCCGCCAGCGATCAGCGGCAGCCAGATCCAGCCGCTCAAGGAGAGGAGCGGCGTGAAGGCGCGCAGCACCGGCTCCAGGAGTGCGTCGAATCCCGTGAGCAGGAACACGATCAGCAGGATCAGCCAGAGCATGGCGGAATCATGGCGCGCCGTTGATGGGCATCACAGCCCCACGCCGCAGCACTTCCCAGCGATCGTCCGGATGCCAGCGAAGCACCGTGCTGGCCTGGCCCTCCATCGACGGCCACGGCAGCGGAGCCAGGATCGGCAACCCGCCGAACACCGCAGCCACCTCGACAGGGGTGCGGCAAGGCGGCTCCCCTGAGCGGTTGGCGCTTGTGGTGGCCAGAGGGCCGGTGCGCCGCAGCAGATCCAAAGCCTGGGCACAGGCTGGAATGCGCAGGCCCAGGGAGATTCCCTGCTTGGGCGCACTGGGCTGCAGGGCCTCAACGATCGGGCCGCTCGCCGGCAGCACGAGGGTGACCGCGCCTGGCCAGCAGCGCGCCGCCATCTCCAGCCAGGACGGCTGAAGAGGTTGGTGCAACGCCGCAAACAACGGCTCCGGATCTGCCCCCATGAGGATGAGCGGCTTGCCTTCAGGGCGCTGCTTGAGACGCCAGATCTGGGCGGCCACAAGTGGTTGGGTGGCCAGGGCGGGAAGGGTGTCGGTGGGAAACACCGCTGCTCCGCCACCGACCAGGTGCTGAGCCAGAGCCGCTGGCCCGAGGGTAAGCGGCAGAGAGGAACCAGGAGCAGGCAACGAATCCATCAGTGGGGAATGGGCGGACGCCGGCCCTGGGCAAAGCGGAAGTGCCCTTCCAGATCCTTGTGGGCAACAACCGCTTCCAGACCGGCCGCGCTGAGCAGAGCGCACACGGCGGAGGATTGGTCGTGGTGATGCTCGAGCAGCAGCCAGCCCCCGGGGGCCAGAGCCTGGAGAGCTCCGGCGGCAATCAAGCGAACTGCATCAAGGCCATCGGCACCGCCATCGAGGGCGAGATGGGGTTCATGCCAGCGCACCACGGGATCGAGCTGGCTCACCTCGGCTGAGGGGATGTAGGGGGGATTGCTGACCACCAGATCGAGCTGCCCCCAGACGGCCTGCAGGGGGTCCCACCAGGACCCTTCCAGCTGTGCGACCCGGCCTTGGACGCGGGCGCGCTGGAGATTGTTGTGCGTGTGGTGAAGCGCCTCCGGGGAGCAATCCACTGCCCATCCCTGAGCCTCTGGGAAAGCCAGCGCCAGCGCCACTGCCAGGCAACCGGAACCGCAGCCAAGATCGGCCCAGCGGCGTGGCCAGCCGGGGGCGAGGGCGCCGGCATGCTCCAAGGCCAGTTCCACCAGCCATTCGGTTTCCTGGCGGGGAATCAGGGCCCCGGGCCCCACAACGAGCTCCAGATCGCGCCAGGGGCATAACCCCACCAGGTATTGAAGGGGGATGTGCTCGCTCAGATGACGGCGCCAGAGGCGCTCGATCTCGCCGAGGCTGCATCGCAGATCCACGCTGAGCTCAGGCTCAAGCCGCAGGCGATGGCGGCCGCGGCCATCCACTCCGCCGGCGAGATCCAGCAGCCAATCGAAATCTGCGGCAACTCCGCCGAGGCGAAGTTGTTCGCGGCGCCAAGGCCAGAGTTCCTTGCCGCTGAGCCGAATCGGCCCTGCGGAGCCTGTGGATGGGGTTTCCACGGGGGAGAACGTCTGTGGCGAGGCTGGAACTGCGATGGGACTGCGTTTGGCCGATGCGGAAAGGCTAAGCAAAGCTGCCGTGGGCGGGCCGCCAGTACAGCCCAGGCTCGGCGCTGATCAGCCCCGCCAACTCCAGATCCAGAAGCAGGCTGGAGAGATGCGCTGGTGGCTCTCCAAGAGACTGGCAAAGGTGCTCAAGCGAGGCCCCGCTGCCCAGTGCGGCGAGCAGATTCCGCTGCACAAACGTCAGTGCCCCCACCCGGCAAGATGGCAAACCTGTGGCCCGCTCAGCGGAGCTCTGCGCCTGCAACAGCGGGCCGGGGCCCAGCTGGTGCACAAGATCCCCAGGCTGCAGCAACGGTGTGGCACCTTGCAGCAGCAAGCGGTTGCTGCCCTGGGCAGACACCTTGGCCGCATCGGCCGGCACCACCCAGAGCGGCAGACCCTGCTCCCAGGCCAGCGCCGCGGAATGGAGAGCGCCACTTTTGAAGGGGCACTCGATCACTACCACCGCCTTTGCTAGGGCCACCTGCAGGCGGTTGCGGGCGGCGAAATGGCCACGCTGAACCGAGGCGCCCGGGGGTTGCTCGGTGATCAGCAGCCCCCGGGCGGCCACAAACTGCTGAAGGGGCCCGTGATGGCGGGGATAAGCCCGCCTTAGCGGCGTGCCGAGCACCGCCACTGGCTTGCCATCCTGAGCCAGACACCCTCGATGGGCGGCGGCATCGATGCCATCGGCGAGGCCGCTCACCACAGGCCAGCCTGCCGCGGCAAGGGCAGCACCCACGGCCTCCGCCATCGCCAGACCGTGCAGGGAGGGGTTGCGGGTGCCCACCACAGCCACTGCCTCGCGGCGGCGCAGCACCGGCCATAAGGCGCCCTGCCCCTGCCAGTAGATCGCCAGGGGTGGCCGTTCCAGGGCAGTGAACGCCCGCGGGTTGGCGGGATCCCCGGGAAGCAGCACCCGGCACATCGCCGCCGGCGCCGGCTTGCCGGCGGCGACCGGATCGGCGCCGTGCCGCTGCCGATAGGCCTCCACAGCGGCCCGCAACCCTGCACCCAACCCCTGCACAGCGGCAAGATCCGCGGCCGGCACCTTCCAGGCCTCTTCCAGAGAGCCGAACCGCTGCTCCAGCCCCTCCAGCCGCCGGATTCCCAGACCCGGGCAGCCAGCCCAGAGCAACCACCACCGCCGACGCCGCTCTGGCCATGGCAGCCCCATCTCAGACGTGGGATTGCCAGAAACGAAGCCCTTGGGCCATGGGCTCGGCACAGCGCCAGAGCCCCGAGGAAAGCTGACGGCAACAAGCTCTCCCATTCCGCCGACAAAAGATCAGTACGCTTGTACTATGGCATGGCGGTCCGAGGGCCCCGCCGCAGGGCTGCCAGCGCCTCCGCCAGATCGGCGGGCGGTTGGCGTCGCAGCCGCCGCTGTGGAACGCCCCCGGCCGGATGGGGCCTGGATTCCACCAGCACAAGCTCCACCCGCGCGGTGGCAGCCACATGCCCTTCCATGCCCACGAACCTGCTGCACCAGGGCAGTCGCAGCCCCTGCGCCTCACCCACCATGCTCTCGATCTCCACGCAGTCACCGTGCTGGAGCGGGCGGCGGTAGTCGATGGTGAGCGAAACCACCGGCAGCTCAAGGCCCCGGTCGGAGAGCACCCGGTAGGGCAAGCCCACCGCTGCCAGCGCCTCCACCCACGCCTCCTCCAACCAGCGGAGGTAGGCCCCGTGCCACATCACCCCTGCGTGATCCGTGTGCTGAGGCAACACGCGCCGGGTCAGACGCCAGGGCCAGGTCGGTTCACGATCGTCCATTACGACCTCGACAGGGCGGAGCTGCTGGCCCCGGAGGCGGCCATAGGCTGATTTTGAACCGTGACGCCCCCGTGTTTCGCAACCTTCTGATCGCCGATTCCGGCAAAGGTCATGTGGAGGAAATGGTGCGCATGCTGCGCGACCTCCCGGCCTTCCGGCAGGCACGGCTCAACCTGCTCCATGTGGTGCCCGAGCAGTCGGGGGAAACCGTGCAGGAGCACTGGCAGCGTGCCGGCGGGTTGATGGCGGAGGCCGTTCAACGCCTGGGCCTCAATCCCACCGATGTGAACACGATCATCCGTCAGGGGGATGCCAAGCAGACTGTGCTGAAGGTGGCCGATGAGCTGGATGCCGACCTGATCGTGATGGGGTCGCGCGGCCTTGGACGGCTGCAGTCGATCCTGGGCAACAGCTCGAGCCAATACGTCTTCCAGCTGTCCACGCGGCCCATGCTGCTGGTCCGCGACGACCTTTACGTCCGGCATCTCAACAGGGTGATGGTGACCATCGATGGCACCGGCGTGGGCGATGACGCCCTCAAGATCGCCTGTGAGCTGGTGAAGGAGATTCCCGGGGGCACGCTCACCGGTGTGCACGTGAGCCGCCAGCAACTGGCTCCCAGCCGAGGCGGAAAAACCCCGGCAGACGAGGTGCTGGAGAAGGCCAAGCAGCGCGCGCGCAGCTTTGGCGTGGAGCTCAAGGGGGTGCACCGCGATGGCAACGATGTGGGCCGGGAAGTGTGCGCAGCAGCCAAGGAGATCGAGGCCGATCTGCTGGTGATTGCCTCTCAGGATCGTCGCCCGCTGGTGGCCAAGGCACTGGTGGACATCGATCGGCTGCTCGGGACCTCGGTAAGCGACTTCATCCGGGTGCACGCTCCCGCGCCGGTGCTGCTGGTGCGCGAACCCGAACGCCGCGCCTGAATCCGAAAGCTCTGGCCCGCTTCAGCCGGAGCCGGTGGTGCAGTTGTCAGGTAATGGCGTAAAGGCAGTTGCATGGAGGCAATTGCGTTCGTGCAGTTGCTTTCAGGCAGCTGGCTTCACGGCCTGAAGAACGACCACCTGACTGGATCTCTAGCAAGCAGAACCAACGGCCAGCTCTGGGGAAAACCTTTCCTGCGGCAAAAGGCGTGAGCAAACCACTGGGTTGCGCCCATGCGTTGCGCTCACCTTGCCCGAAAGCTGTGAGCGGAGGGAGCGATGCAGGCGGACGAAAAAACGGGTTTCTCTCTGCCAAAAATAACCCCAGGGCAAACCTGAGGTTGCTCTGGGGTGAAAAAGCGCCAGGTGCGGGCTCAGCCTTGCTGGCGGCTGTTGGTCTGGATGTAGAGGATGATCAGGAAAATGGCCGGGACCAGCACGAACAACAGGCTGGCCACGAAACCGAGATCGTTGGTTTCCATCAAGGCATGGAGGACTCAGCGGACCGTATCACCATTGCCAGACGCTTCAGGAAGCCCTTCACCCGTCGTTGCGGTCGTGGCGCCCTCGTCCTCGTCGTCCAACGGCGCTTCCACCACGGGCCAGCTGGTGGGGCCCTCCGGCAGCGGCTGCTGATGGGCCTCCGCAAGCAGCCGGTCACCGTCCGGCAAGGCGACCTGGGGGCGAGTCACCACGATCAGCGAGCGCTGCACCAGCGCCTGGCAAGCCAGGCGCCAGTTCCCAGGACGCTTGAGCAGCTTCCGCTCCTCCACAGCGGTGCGTGGGGAGAGGGCGGCCGCAGACGTTGCCGGCTCCTCGACCGCCACAAAACAGGTGATGCACTGGCCGCAGCCGCCGCAATTGCCCAATTTCCCCTTCAGGCCATAGATCTCCACCCCTTCGCGCAGGGCCACCTCCCGCAGGTTTTCGCCGGGATAACAGCTGACATCACGGCCTTCACGAACAAAGCGGATCACGGGCATGGAGGAACGGCTCAAACCACGCCATTGTGCTCCTAAGGTTGCGAAATGTAACTACACAATCGCGACAGGGCCAGACCCCGTATCACGGCTCGTTTCAGCTCCCTTGGTGGCCTCTCCGCAACGGAAGGAAACCCTTACGATCGCCAGCACGGAACGATCCATCTGATCGTCCGCTGCTCGGGTCACACCCTTGCAGCCGTTTGTTTCCCCGGACCTAACCCCCATGGGATTGCCCTGGTATCGGGTGCACACGGTCGTGATCAACGACCCGGGCCGCCTTCTGGCCGTGCACCTCATGCACACCGCTCTTGTTGCCGGCTGGGCCGGCTCCATGGCGCTTTACGAGCTCGCCATCTTCGATCCCTCCGACCCGGTGCTCAACCCCATGTGGCGCCAGGGCATGTTTGTGATGCCCTTCATGGCCCGCCTCGGGGTCACAGGCAGCTGGGGAGGCTGGAGCATCACCGGTGAAACCGGTGTCGACCCTGGCTTCTGGAGCTTCGAAGGCGTAGCCGCCGCTCACATCATTTTCAGTGGCCTGCTGTTCCTTGCCGCCATCTGGCACTGGACCTACTGGGATCTTGAGATCTGGCAGGACCCTCGCACAGGCGAGCCCGCCCTGGATCTGCCCAAGATCTTCGGCATCCACCTCCTGCTGGCCGGCCTCGGTTGCTTCGGCTTCGGAGCCTTTCACCTCACAGGCGTCTTCGGCCCTGGAATGTGGGTATCCGATGCCTACGGCCTCACCGGGCACCTTGAGCCCGTTCAGCCCTCATGGGGGCCCGAAGGATTCAACCCCTTCAACCCCGGTGGAATCGTGGCTCACCACATCGCCGCCGGCATCGTTGGGATCATCGCCGGCATCTTCCACATCACCACGCGCCCCCCGGAGCGTCTTTACAAGGCTCTGCGGATGGGCAACATCGAAACGGTGCTCGCCAGCGCGATCGCAGCCGTTTTCTTTGCAGCCTTCATCGTGGCTGGCACGATGTGGTACGGCTCTGCGGCCACCCCAGTCGAGTTGTTCGGTCCCACCCGCTACCAGTGGGATCAGGGCTACTTCAAAACCGAGATCAACCGGCGCGTGGCCACGGCCATGGAGTCCGGAGCCAGCAAGAAGGAGGCTTACGCCTCCATCCCTGAGAAGCTTGCCTTCTTTGACTACGTCGGCAACAGTCCTGCCAAGGGAGGTCTGTTCCGCGTCGGCCCGATGGTGAACGGTGACGGCCTGCCCACCAGCTGGCTGGGTCATATCAGCTTCACCGACAAAGAAGGGCGCGATCTCCAGGTTCGCCGTCTGCCCAACTTCTTCGAGAACTTCCCCGTGGTCCTTGAAGACAGCGCAGGCATTGTGCGGGCTGACATCCCCTTCCGCCGCGCCGAAGCGAAGTACTCCTTCGAGCAGACCGGCGTCACCGCCACCGTCTACGGCGGTGCTCTCGACGGTCAGACCTTCACCGACCCTGCAGACGTGAAGCGCCTGGCACGCAAGGCCCAGCTGGGTGAAGCCTTCGAATTCGATCGCGACACCTATCACTCCGATGGCACCTTCCGCAGCTCCCCGCGCGGCTGGTTCACCTTCGGGCACGCCACCTTCGCGCTGCTCTTCTTCTTCGGCCACATCTGGCACGGGGCTCGCACCCTCTACCGCGATGTGTTCGCAGGCATCGATCCTGATCTTGGCGAGCAGGTCGAATTCGGCCTCTTCCAGAAACTCGGTGACCGCTCCACCCGTCGGATCCCCGAGGGCTTCGTGCCCCCGGCCGGCAGCACGCTCAGCTGATCGTCCCTTCGCACGAGAACCTCGATGGAGAGCTTCGCCTACATCCTGATCCTGACCCTGGCGATCGCCACCCTGTTCTTCGCCATCGCCTTCCGCGATCCCCCGAAGATCGGCAAGTGATCCCTGTCCAGCTCTGCCCCCGCCCCGGCGGGGGCTTTTTCATGCCGACGGGCCGGAGAGAGGGGGGGGAACCTGAGGGCGAGAACCCTTTTCATTGAATGAATGTCTGCTTACAATTGATAAGCGCAACTTGCGGCGAAAAAAGGGATGCAATGTCCCTCCTGCCAACACACCGACAGCCGGGTCCTCGAATCCCGATCCGCAGATGGAGGCAGGAGTGTGCGCCGTCGCAGAGAGTGCCTCAACTGCGAAGCCCGCTTCACCACCTACGAGAGGGTTGAAACGGTTCCGGTCACCGTGGTGAAGCGCAACGGCCAGCGGGAGCTGTTCAGCCGCGAGAAGCTGCTGCACGGACTGATCCGCGCTTGCGAAAAAACCGGCCTGGAGCCGGCCCGGTTGGAAACCGTGATCGACGAGATCGAGCTGCAGCTCCAGCAACGCGGCGGTCGTGAGGTCAGCAGTGCCGAGATCGGCGAGCTCGTGCTCCAGCAGCTCGGCGAGATGAGTGAAGTGGCCTACGTGCGCTTCGCCTCGGTGTATCGCCAGTTCCAGGGGATCAGCGATTTCGTTTCCGCCCTCGAAGGGCTGAGCCGGCGTCCCGCCAAGCGCCGCAACGACGGATCCAGCCCGGCACTGGCCATCTTGAACTGACGGTCGCGCCGATTCGTATAGTCGGAGATTGGGTTTGCGCTGTCGGCGGGCAGCCAGGCCGAACCTTCGCTCTGCCACAGGCAGACCGCCACTCCTTCATGACCGTGACCCCTTCCGACATCAGCAGCGCCGAGGCCGACCTCGAACTCATCGACACCATCGCCGCTGATCTGGACCTCGACATTCCGGAAGAGGTTCCCACCGCTGACGACCCCTCGAGCCGGGCTGCAAGCCGCGACGCCGATGGGGCCGGTTTTACCCTGGAGGAGTTCGCCTCTCTTCTCAGCAAGTACGACTACAACTTCAAACCCGGCGACGTGGTGAACGGCACTGTGTTCGCCATGGAGCCAAAGGGCGCCATGATCGACATCGGCGCCAAGACGGCTGCCTTCATGCCTCTCCAGGAGGTCTCGATCAACCGCGTCGAGAACCTCAGCGACGTGCTGGAGCCCGGTGAGGTTCGCGAATTCTTCATCCTCAGCGAGGAGAACGAAGACGGCCAGCTCACCCTCTCCATCCGCCGCATTGAGTACCAGCGGGCCTGGGAGCGCGTGCGTCAGCTCCAGAAGGAAGACGCCACGATCTACAGCGAAGTGTTTGCCACCAACCGTGGCGGTGCCCTGGTGCGGGTGGAAGGCCTGCGTGGCTTCATCCCCGGCAGCCACATCAGCACCCGCAAGCCGAAGGAAGATCTCGTCGCCGACTTCCTGCCCCTGAAGTTCCTGGAGGTGGACGAAGAGCGGAACCGTCTGGTGCTCAGCCATCGCCGCGCCCTGGTGGAACGCAAGATGAACCGCCTCGAGGTCGGCGAAGTGGTGATCGGCACCGTGCGTGGCATCAAGCCCTACGGCGCCTTCATCGACATCGGCGGCGTCAGCGGCCTGCTGCACATCTCCGAGATCAGCCACGAGCACATCGAAACACCCCACACGGTGCTCAATGTCAACGATCAGATGAAGGTGATGATCATCGACCTCGATGCAGAACGTGGTCGGATCTCCCTCTCCACCAAGGCGCTCGAACCCGAACCCGGTGACATGCTCACCGATCCCCAGAAGGTGTTCGACAAGGCCGAAGAGATGGCCGCCCGCTACAAGCAGATGTTGCTGGAACAGGCTGAAGAGAGTGAGCCGATGGGCGTCACCCTCGACCTCGACTGATCCACGCCTCTCCCCCCGGGTGCATCCATGGCCGTCCTGGCCCTGCGCGGTGAACCGATTGGCCAGTTGGATGCCGTTCTGTTCGACAAGGACGGAACCCTCAGCCATAGCGAGCCATTGCTGACCAGCCTGGCCCGCACCCGCATCGATCTCTGCGAGGCACGGGTGGCGCCTGAGCGCCGCCTTGAGCTGCGTGAACTGCTGGAGCGGGCTTATGGGCTCACGGGCGATCGTCTCCACCCTGCCGGAACCACTGCGGTGGCCAGCCAGAGCCACAACCTCATCTCCACCGCCACGGTGTTCTGCCTGGTGGGACTGGGCTGGCCGGAAGCCCTCCGCCACAGCGAGGAGGTGTTCTTTTGCACCGATGCTGCGCCAGGGGAGGATCAGGCCGCTGCTGTAGCTTTGCCTACCCAGGGCCTGGAGCGGCTGCTGGCTGAGCTCGACACTGCGGGCGTGGTGATCGGGGTGATCAGCAACGATCAAGCCACAGGTATCGAGCGCTTTCTGAGGGCCCATCAACTTCAGCACCACATTCGTGGCATCTGGAGTGCCGATCACAAGCCCGCCAAGCCCGACCCGGGCGCCGTGCATGGGTTCTGCAGGCAGCTCGGTGTGGAACCGGCGGCCTGCGCCCTGATCGGCGACGCCGACAGCGACCTATCCATGGCTGAGGCCGCAGGAGTTGCCGTGGCCTTGGGGTATCTCTCCGGCTGGCTCACACCACCGGCGCTCGACGCCCGCTACCCCCGCATCCACCATTGGTCGGAGCTCACTGTGCTGGAGGCACCGGGCACCAACGGATCCGCTACCTGAGTACGAACCCCTGGGGATTCAGGGAATAGGCTCACCCCTCTAGATCCCTTTTCCACCGGCATGGCGCGATACGTCTTCACGTCCGAATCGGTCACCGAAGGGCATCCCGACAAGATCTGCGACCAGATCAGCGACGCGGTGCTCGATGCCCTGCTCAGCTCCGACCCCACCAGCCGTGTGGCCTGTGAAACGGTTGTCAACACCGGGCTCTGCCTGGTGACGGGGGAGGTCACCACCAACGCGAAGGTGGATTTCACCAGCCTGGTGCGAGGGGTGATCGAACGGATCGGCTACAGCGGAGCGCGGGCCGGCGGCTTCGACGCCCACAGCTGCGCCGTTCTGATCGCTCTCGATCAGCAATCTCCCGACATCGCCCAGGGAGTCAATGAAGCCGATGACCACGATGGCGACCCGCTTGATCTGGTGGGTGCCGGCGACCAGGGAATCATGTTCGGCTTCGCCTGCGATGAAACGCCGGAGCTGATGCCGCTGCCGATCAGCCTGGCGCATCGCCTCTCCAGGCGCCTCGCCATGGTGCGCCACGAGGGGACGCTTCCTTACCTGCTTCCCGATGGCAAGACCCAGGTGAGTGTGGTGTACGAGCATGGCCGCCCCGTGGCCATCGACACCCTGCTGATCTCGACCCAGCACCTGGCGGAGATCACCTTTGCCGATGGCGCGGTGGTGAGCGATGAAACCACCCTGCGCGAGAGGATCGCCGACGACCTGTGGACGCACGTGGTGGAGCCGGCCACTGCCGATCTCTACATCCGCCCGTCCCGCAGCAGCACCCGCTTCCTGGTCAACCCCACCGGGAAATTCGTGGTGGGCGGGCCGCAGGGGGATGCCGGACTCACCGGCCGCAAGATCATCGTGGATACATATGGCGGCTCTGCCCGCCATGGCGGCGGTGCCTTCTCCGGCAAGGACCCCACCAAGGTGGACCGCTCCGCGGCCTATGCCGCCCGCTTCGTGGCCAAAAGCCTCGTGGCGGCAGGGCTTGCCCGCCGCGTGGAAGTGCAGCTGAGCTACGCGATCGGTGTGGCCCGCCCTGTGAGCATCCTGGTGGAGAGCTTCGGCTCAGGCCTGCTCGGCGATGAGGCACTCACCGCCCTGGTGCAGGAGCATTTCGACCTGCGGCCCGGGGCGATCATCGACGTCTTCGGGTTGCGCACCCTTCCCCAGGAGCGCGGTGGTCGCTTCTATCAGGACGTGGCGGCCTACGGCCACTTCGGCCGCAGCGACCTCAACCTCCCCTGGGAGAACGTTGACGCCATGGCGGCCAAGCTGAGGCAGGCCACGGCCGATCGCATTCCAGCCGGAAGCGCCGCCTGACTGGAGGCCTCCGCCATGTCCGGGGCGGGACCGCAAGCCCCGTTCTGCCTGGGGATTGACCTGGGCACGAGCGGCCTGCGCCTTGCCCTCGTCGATGCGGCAGGACTGCCGGTGGCTGAAGGCGAGCGGGCCTTGCCCTACCCACAGCCGTTTGAACAGCCCAGCGGTTGGCGCTCCGGACTGATGGCCCTGGTTCAATCCCTGCCGGCAGACTGGCGGCAGCAGGTGGCGGCCCTCAGTGTGGATGGCACCTCCGGCACCCTGCTGGCCTGCCGCCCCAATGGTGAACCACTGGGGGAGGCGCTGTCCTATGCACTGGCCTGCCCAGAGCACGCCGCCAGCCTGGTCGCACTGGTGCAGCCCGGATCATCGGCTCGCAGCAGCTCCGGCAGCCTGGCGAGGGCGTTGCGGCTTCTGGAGGTCCACGCGCTTCAGGAACCAGCCCTTCTGCTCCGCCATCAGGCCGACTGGGTGATGGGCTGGCTGCTGGGGAACTGGCGCTGGGGGGAGGAAGGCAACAATCTCAAGCTCGGCTGGCAGCTGGAACCAGGCCTCTGGGCGGGCGCCATCGGCGAGCAGCACTGGTCGGGCGCGCTGCCGGAGATCGTGGCCAGTGGCACCGCTCTGGGCCCGTTGCATGCCCCAGCGGCCGCCGCACTGGGTCTGCCTCCTGGCTGCCTGGTGATCGCAGGCACCACCGACGCCAACGCGGCCGTGCTGGCGGCGGCACCACGGGATCACGAAGGGGTTGCCGTGCTGGGGAGCACGTTGGTGCTGAAGCAGTTCGTGGCGCACCCGATCCAGGCGGCCGGGGTGAGCTGCCATCGCGTGGCTGGGCGCTGGCTGGTGGGAGGAGCCTCGAATGCGGGCGGCGTGGTGCTGAGGCGCTTCTTCACCGATCAGCAATTGCGGCAGCTGAGCCGTCAGATCGACATACGCCGCCCCAGCGGGCTGGATCTGCTGCCGCTGCCATCGGCGGGAGAGCGTTTCCCGGTTGACGATCCCACTCTGGAGCCGGTGCTGGAGCCACGGCCGGTCAGCGATGTGCGGTACCTGCAGGCCATGCTGGAGGGCCTCAGCCGTATCGAGGCACAGGGCTGGCGGAAACTTCAGGAGCTCGGCGCGCCGGCCGTGCAGCAGGTGGTGACGCTGGGGGGTGGGGCCCGCAACCCCCAGTGGTGTCAGCTGCGTGAGCAGCTGTTGGGAGTCCCGGTGCGCTGCCGACCGGGTGTGAGCTGCGCTTTCGGCTCAGCCTTGCTGGCCCAGCGAGGCTGGCGGCAATGGCTGGCTGGCCGAGGATGATGGCCATGGAACCGTCTGCCTGCCTGCGATGAACGAACGACTGCGCACCGTCATCTCCATGGGGCTGTTCGTTGTTCTGGCGGGCTATGTGGCCTTCAGCGGCGTGCGGCTGGGGCTGCTCCTCTGGCAACGCTTCGGGGCCGGCTAGAGGCGCAGGGGCGAGCAGGCCAGCCAGAATCGCGCTTCGCCCCACTCCTTTGCGCGTCGATGTCCGCCGATCCCCTCACCCCAGCCGTCAGCGCACGCATCTGCGCCCACATGAACAACGACCACGCCGAGGCCGTACTGGCCTACGCCCGCCACTACGGCGGAGTGGCAGACGCCCAGGCGGCCCACATGCTTCAGGTGCTGCCGGAAGCCATGGAACTCGACGTGGATGGCGCCACCATCTCCGTACCCTTCGATCACCCGCTCACGGACAGTGAGGACGCTCACCGGACCCTCGTCGCCATGCTGCGGGCCATGCCCTCACAGCCGGGCTGAGCGGCGTCTCAGCCGCAGGGATCACAATGGCGCCGGTTGGGAAGGCTGAGGAGACACGGCAGGTGGGAGTCCTGCCACTCCCCGCCACCCCCGCCCACACGCCATGTTCCGGTCGTTTTTGAGCGGCTGCTGTGAGCTGCTCACCATCTCGGTCTGCCCACGCTGCCGCCAACCGTTGCCCAGCCGAGAGCAGGCCAGGCTTTTGTGCCTGCCGTGTCAGGAGCACCTGGAGTTCACCGGTATCGGGCTGCAGGGAACCGAGCCGCTGCCCTGGTGGAGCCTGGGCGCCTATGACGGCGCCTTCCGCCGCGAGCTGCTAGGACTGCGCAAGCGCCCTGATCCGGCCATGATTTCCGCCCTGGCGCGCAGCCTGGGCGCCACCCTGCCGGACGCACTCTGCCGTGACGCGCTGCTGGTGGCAGTGCCGAGCTGGAAGCGCCGGGCGAATCCCCTGCCGCAACAGATCTGCGCCGGACTCCCCCTGCCGGAGGCCGCGCTGCTGCGCCGCCGCCACGCCACCTTCGGGCAGCACCACCTCAATCGCCAGCTGAGGGAGCGAAACCAAGCTGGCTCGTTCTGCCTCAGTGCCGAAGGCGAGCGGTTGGCCGAGCAAGGCCTGCGCGCCTGCGGCGACTTGCCGGCCCCCACCTGGAGGAAGCAGCAGGTGCTGCTGGTGGACGACATCCTCACCACCGGCGCGACGGCGCAAGCCGCCGCTTTGGCCCTGGGACAGGGGGGATTCCAGGTGGCGGGGCTGCTCTGTCTGGCCCGCACGCCAGCATGAAGGCGCCACGCGCCGTGATCTAAGATCCGGGAGCGCTGCGGCCGCAGCCTGCCGGGATAGCTCAGTTGGTAGAGCAGGCGACTGAAAATCGCCGTGTCCCCAGTTCAAATCTGGGTCCTGGCATCCACCATTTCTGGCCTACAGCCTTTGCGTGCCGCGATTTTCGGGCACCGTGCGTTGTGTAGTTCTGCCTGGCTTCGTGCTCAGCCGCTGAAACTCCGGGTCGATTCCGGCGTTGGCGGCGGTCACCAGGCCGGGGCTTGCCGAAACTTCCATTGCCCTTCCCGACGCAGCTTTCATGATGCGCACCCCCCCCGAGTGGGACTCGAATCAACTGTTCAACAACGCCGACAGCTTTGGCATGTCGTTTGATCAGGCCTGGCAGGCCTCTCTGGCGGCCGACCCCTCCCCGGACCTGAGCGAGGCGGAGAGGCTGGCGGCCATCCTGGACGCCCTGAGTGACCACCCTTTCGCCATCAACCAGCCGGATCTGGTGGCCC
The DNA here is from genome assembly GCF_977927515.1 of Cyanobium sp. ULC065. Next base: position 2,992,744 of record NZ_OZ376393.1, read on the forward strand.
ATGTGGCGGCGTTCCGACTGCGGTTGCTGGGCGGCTGAGGCTGGGGCATGCTGCACCGCAACGTTCTTCGGCTTCCACTACAGGCTTCCAGCAAAGGCTCCGGCCAGAAACTGCCAGCGCAGGCTCCGCTCATAGGATCCGCTCATGACCACGACCCTGCGCCGTCTGGTGGAGATGCTGAGCGCCGGCTTCAGCAACCAGCACCAGGCGTTTGAGAACCCACCGATCTACGCCCACATCCTGGTGGCCTTCCGTCCCGTGCCGCAGCTCGGAGAAGGTGCCTTGCTGCTGGAGCAGTCGTATGCCTTCGCGCCGCGGCAGCCCTACCGGATCCGCATCCTGCGGGCCGAGGCGTCACCGGATGGCTCGGTGCGCATCCATAACCACGCGTTGGTGGAGGAGAAGCGGTTCTGGGGGGCTGTGGAGGAGCCGGAGCGGATGGCGACGATCCAGAACGACGACCTGCGCCTGCTCAAGGGCTGCTCGTACGTGGTTCGCCAGCAGGGAGACGGTTTCGTGGGCGAGGTGGAGCCCGGCTGTGGTTGCCTGGTGGAACGCAAGGGGAGCGTGGCCTACCTGGTGAGCAGCTTTGAGCTCGATCCCTGCGGGATGCGCACGATCGACCGCGGCCACGATCCGGAAACCCACCAGCAGCTGTGGGGATCAGTGGCTGGCCCCTTCGAGTTTCAGCGAACCCACGATTACAGCGCAGAGATCCCAGCCGATTGGTTCGCCGCCTGAGGCATGACCGGGGCGGGCGGCACAGCCTGCCCCACCAACTTCAAGACTTCTTCATGAAGAGAATGTCATGAACTCTTATTTTGTAAAGGAGTATGTGTGGATGCTTTTCATTCACCAAGATCGCGACGAGAGCCTCTAGCTTCTACCACCAGCACAACACTTTCGCATGCCTCTGCCCCTGCTCGAATACAGCCAGATCGCGCAAAATGCCCGCGTCAAAAGCTATTCCGTCGGCAGTGAGGAGGATCCCCGCCGCTCCCCCGAAGGTCTGCGCCGCAGCCCTCAGGACATGGACGCTTTGATCGAGCGCTCCTACCGCCAGATCTTCTTCCACGCCTTCAAAGTCGACCGCGACGCCGCCCTGGAATCGCAGTTTCGCAACGGCCAGATCACAACACGACTCTTCATTCGCGGTCTTCTGCTATCGCCGCGATTCCGTGAAGGCTTCTATCGCTGCAACAGCAATTACGCGATGGTGGATCAGATCGTCGGCCGCGTTCTCGGCCGCAAAGTGAATGGGGATGGGGAACGGCTCGCTCTCTCGATTCTGATTGCGCAGCGCGGGCTTGAAGGCTGTGTCGATGCCCTGCTGGAGTCGAATGAGTATCTCGATCGTTTCGGCGAGATGGACGTTCCCCAGCAATTGGGACGTGTGCTGCCTGGCAACCCCGGCGGTGAGCTGCCGTTCAACCAGCAAGCCCCCCGTTACACCGCTTACTGGAGGGACGCCCAGTCCAAACGAGCGCCTGCAGGGCCCTTCCGCGGCACCCGCTCCTGGGGCAGCACCCCCCACATGGTGATGGGCACCGACGTGATGGCTCCCGGCCCGGTTCCCGTTCAGGTGTCGCCCACCTGGAAGAACGGCCAACCACCACGCCTTGCGATGAATCTCTGGCTGCTGGCCGGCGGCCTCGGCGCCCTCGAACTGGTGAGGGTGCTGCTCACAACGGCTGGCGCCATGCTGAGCACCGGTTCCGGGGGCTGAGTCCCAAGCGTGAGCAAGGGCTTGGGCGCCCATGGCCCAGGCCCATCGTTCATCTTCAGATGGCTTGCCCAGGCAGCCCGCTTCAGGCCGTCAGTTCATCCATGAAGGGTTGTTCCTCGTCCTCGGGAAACACATCGTCGGCTTCGATGGGACGTTCAGGGCGCTCCAAGGCTGCCGGCATGGAACGCGCCTTCGCCAGCGACGGCTCCTGAGCATGGAGCCCGAACACCTTGGCCCCGCTCATGGCGCCAGCAGCCTCAGCAGCGGCCAGATTGTCCCTGTCGCCAGGCTCGGGCGGCGATGCTTCGAGCAACGACTCTTCCAACGGGGGCCCTTCGACCTGGGTGCGGCGCCTGGGCTGGGCATGCAGCACCTGCAAACGCGGCGGCGCGGCATTGGCTTCAGCAACTCCCCCCGGTGTCCCCTCCAGGAGCGACTCCAGAGAGGCAAGCCGTTGGCCGGTGGCTTCCAGCACATCCACCAGAGCGGCGGCGCTGCCGGCTTGCACCGAAGCCTGCTCTTCCAGGCACCGCTTCTGCTCATCCCAGCGGCCCATGCGCTCTTCCAGCTCCAGCAGACGGAGGGTGAGCGTTTCGCAGATCACACTGAGCGACTGGAGCTGAAGGCTCATGCGATGGGACCAGGAATCCGCCGTAGGCAGGGACGTCATGGCTTCACACAACAGACCAAGGCATGGCCGGATGGTATCGGCGTTGGCAGATGGCGCCAGATCTCTGCTTTGTAACGATTCTGGAACCAGGCGCTGGAGGTTGTAGTCCCCCCATAGGATCCCGCTAATGCCAGACCCGTCCGCGAGTGCCGCGCCGTGTACGGCACCCTCCCGACAGGCCCTGTCTCCCCACCCCCGGCTCGCACGCCCATGACACTCGTCAACGCTGCCTATCTGGGCATTGACCGTTTTTCGACCTCGCAAAACAAGGAAAACTGGCTGAACGCCACCGAATCCGACAAGGCCACATTGATTCGGGCTGTTTACCAGCAGGTTCTCGGCTTCCAATACGTCCTCAAGAGCGATCGCCTTGAGGGTCCTGAATCCCTGTTCCGTCGCGGCTATCTGAGTGTGCGCGAGCTGGTTCGCCAGATCGCCAAGAGCAGCCTCTACCGCAAGCGCTTCTTCGAAAGCACCAACCCCTACCGGTTCATCGAACTCAACTTCAAGCATCTTCTCGGGCGCGCTCCCCAGAACAAGGCTGAAATGCTTGAGCACTTCACCATCCTGCAGGAGCAGGGCTTCGACGCCGAAATCGATTCCTACATCGACAGCGCCGAGTACCAGGAGCGTTTCGGAGAAGATCAGGTCCCTTATCTCCACGGCTGGAATTACTCCGCCGGGCAGCAGGGCCTTCAGTTCTCCTACCTCCTCCAGCTCACCCGCGGCGTGGCCGCTTCCGTGAAAGGTGATCTGGCCAAGAACCAATCCCGTCTCAACCCCTCCATTCACAAGGAAGCCCCCATTCCGGTGGTGAGCCCGAATGCCTGCGGTTCGGCTTTCCGCAAGGTGGAAGACGATGGCGTCACCCGCATGGGCGTGGGTGCTGGCCAGCAAGGCCGCACCTATCGCGTTGAGATCACTGGTTTCAACAACTACAAACTGCACAAGCGCAGCAACCGTGTGCGCTTCATTCCGTTCGACAAACTGCTGGAGTACCAGCAGCAGATTCACCGCCAGGGTGGCAAGGTTGCCAGCCTCACACCAGTGAACTGATCTTTTTCTCCATCCCCTCGCCATCCCAGCCATGAAGGTCTCCGCAGGCACCCGCGGCAGCAGCTTCAGCAGCAACCGCCAAGTCACCATCAGCGTCACCGGCATCGTCAACAACGACTATGTGCGCAGTTCTGATTGCGTCATGCAGGTTCCCTACACCCGCATGAACGACACGCTTCGGCTCGTGAACCGCCTTGGCGGCAAGGTCACCAACGTCTCCGTCAGCGGCGGCGATATCGCAGCGGATTGATTCCAGCGGGGACAACCCACACCGCCTAGCGCCTGAAGCCTGGGGCCCTTCCTGGGCCTCTTCTCATCAAACCTCCTCCTTGGGAGGTTTTTTTATGGCAGCAATGACCTGGATTTGAACGGGGCGGCGTGAACCCCGGAAGCCAGTACAGGGTGAAGGAGAGTCTTCAGCCAGCCCGACTTGAGCCGGGGACTCGACCATGAAACACACCAGGCCTTCACCCGAGCAGATCCTCCGCACGCTCTAGCCGAAGGCTTTTCCGAAGGAGTGGAAGCTTCTGGCTGAGGCAGAGCTGGAGAAGGCAATGCTCAAAGACCTTGCCGAGAGCAACTTCTGAGCCCGGAACTCCGGCGCAGGGCCGTCGTGGTCCTTGCAGGAGCGATACCGGGCATCTGAACGCCTCGTCTGTCGGGTGGCTGGCCAGCACAGCAGCACGCAGCGCCATGGCGGCAAGGTCATCGATCTGGAGGAGAGCAAGCTCCGGCGGCGCCCCCTAAGGATCGCGGCCGAACACATCCGCTGGAACAGCCGCATGGCCTATCGCCTTCTGCGTGAGGGCTGGATGGTGAATCACAAGTGAGTGCAACGGCTGTGGCGGGAGAAAGGCCTGCAGCGCCCCACTCCTCGCAAGCAGAAGCGTGCACGACCCGCCGAAGGCTCCGTGCGGCCTCACCAGGTGTGGGCCATGGACGTCCAGTTCGATGCCACCGCTGATGGAAGGCGGCTCAAGTTCCTGAATGTGATCGACGAGGACAGCCGCCTGTGCCAGGCGATCCGTCTGGGACGGCGTTGCAAGGCCAGAGATGTGGTGGCGGTGCTGGAGAAGCTCATCAGGCTCTACCCAGCTCCGGCCTTCATCCGCAGTGACAACGGGCCGGAGTTCATTGCTCATGCCCTCAGACGCTGGAGCGAGAGCAGCGGTACGGGAACGGCCTAGATCGAGCCAGGATCGCCTTGGCAGAACGGCTTGCCGAGTCGTTGAACGGACGGTTCCGCGATGCGTTCCTGAATACGGAACTGTTCTCGACACCAACCGAGGCCCAGTTGCCATCAGACCAATAGCAGAGGGACCACAACACCCATGAGCTCCGCTTGACTTCGTCTACAGGCCGCACTCAGCCCTCCAGGGTCATGCGCCCCTGGGAGCAGCTCAACTGGGAGCTGCAGCATGACCACAACCAACAACTCTCCTTCGGCCTGGACCGATCAAGGGGGTGACTTCAGGGGTGCGGTCGGGCAGCGCGGAGCTGAGCTGGCCAGAGTCAATCCGAACCAAGCTGAACTGGACGCACTTGACCAGCACGGAAGTGGACTGGACGCGTTGATCCCCTCAACGTTGAACTTGCAGCGCTCGAGCAGGATTCCCACAACTCGTGGGCATCAAAGTGATCCCACACATGGGATTTTCACCAGGTTTCTGTTCCCTCAGATACATTCACTGGGGCCTGCCACCTCAGCCTGGGCACAGAAAGCCTGGCTGCACCACGCAAAAGCCTTGCCCCGCAATGGATATCAGCAGGCAATGACCATTTGTTAAGCATCGCTCACAAGATTAGGCGTTGGGCCAAAAATACGTAGGCCAAGTCGGGGGTCCGCTGGCACCGGTCAAACAACGGTGTTCAGCGCAAGACACACCTTTCTGGCTCGCGTGAACGCCTTTGGCGCTCTCGCTTTGCACACCCACCCTCCCGACCCCACCCGTCGAGAACAGGAGCTCATTTACATGTTCGACGCCTTCACCAAGGTCGTTGCTCAGGCTGATGCCCGCGGCGAATTCCTCAGCAGCGCCCAGATCGACGCCCTGGCGTCGGTTGTCGCTGACAGCAACAAGCGCATGGATGCTGTCAACCGCATCACCTCCAACGCCTCCAGCCTCGTCACCAACGCTGCTCGCGATCTCTTCGATCAACAGCCTGCTCTGATCGCCCCCGGTGGCAACGCCTACACCCATCGCCGCATGGCTGCCTGCCTGCGCGACATGGAGATCATCCTCCGCTACGTCACCTACGCCGTCTTCACCGGCGACGCTTCCGTCCTGGAAGATCGTTGCCTCAACGGCCTTCGCGAAACCTATCTCGCCCTCGGCGTCCCCGGCGCTTCGGTGGCTGAAGGAGTCCGCAAGATGAAGGACGCCGCCATCGCTCTCGTCAACGATCGCAACGGCATCACCCCCGGTGATTGCTCCGCTCTCGTTTCCGAAATCGGCACCTACTTCGATCGCGCCGCCTCTGCTGTCGGCTGATCGGCTGCACCTGGATCGGCTGGTCTCATCCCGCTGATCCAACCCTTTCTTCGGTTCCCACCTTCTTCTCCTTCACCCAATGTCGAAGACTCCCCTCACCGAGGCCGTTGCTGCCGCCGACTCCCAGGGTCGTTTCCTGAGCAACACCGAGCTCAACGCCGCCTTCGGTCGCTTCGAGCGCGCCAAGAACGCCCTCGAAGCTGCTCGCCAGCTCACCGCCAACGCTGACGCTCTCGTCAACGGCGCTGCTCAGGCCGTCTACAACAAGTACCCCTACACCACCCAGCAGCAGGGTTCCAACTTCGCCTCCACCCCCCGGGGCAAAGAGAAGTGTGCCCGTGACATCGGTTACTACCTCCGTCACATCACCTATTCCCTCGTTGCTGGTGGCACCGGCCCCCTCGATGAGTACCTCATCGCTGGTCTCGATGAAATCAACCGTGCCTTCGAGCTCTCCCCCTCCTGGTACGTTGAAGCCCTGAACTACATCAAGGCCAACCACGGCGTCTCCGGCGACCCCGGTGTCATCGCCAACAACTACATCGACTACGCCATCAACGCCCTCGTCTGATCCCTCGCGGATTCAGCGATGCAACCGAGGATTCTCTCCTCGCTTGCCATCGGCGCAACGGAGGCCTCACGGCCTCCTTTTTTTTACCCTCTTCCAGCCCGGCACCCATGACACTCGTCAACGCCGCCTATCTCGGCATTGAGCGCTTCGCCAACGATCGCGGTAACGAAAATTGGAGCAACGGCTCCGATCAGGACAAAGGGAAACTGATCCGCGCCGTTTACCGGCAGGTTTTCGGTTACCAATACCTGATGGAGAGCGAGCGGCTTGAAGGGGCAGAGTCCCTCTTCAAGAACGGCTACCTCAGCATCCGCGAGTTGGTGCGGATGATGGCGAAAAGTGGCCTGTACAGGGCAAAGTTCTTCGAGAACTGCAACCCCTACCACTTCATTGAACTGAATCACAAGCATCTGCTCGGCCGCGCCCCTCACAGCAAGGCGGAGATGCTGCATCACTTCACGATCCTCCAGGAGCACGGCTACGACGCCGAAATCGACTCCTACATCGACAGCGATGAGTATCAGGCGCGGTTCGGGGAAGAAACCGTTCCCTACCTGCATGGCTGGGATTATTCCGCAGGCCATGCCGGTCGTCAGTTCTCGTGGCTGATGCAGCTCACCCGCGGAGCGGCTGCTTCGGTGAAGGGTGACACTGCCGGCACCAACTTCCGTCTCGGCAAGGCCCTCCACCAGGACCGTGCACTGCCCGTGGTGAGCCCGAACGCCGCCGGTGCAGGCTTCCA